>DYND01000015.1:0-26510 GCA_020721255.1 Chlorobium chlorochromatii | reverse complement strand
CGATGGGCTGACACCCATCGCTAACCGCCGGTCGCCCCTTCAGGGCTCAAAAGAGCACCACAACTTCCAAGCCCTGAAGGGGCGACCATCTTCCCAGCATAGGGTGTAAGCCCTATGCTGATGGTGATGACTAATGCCGCTCTAATGGTGATGCCGCTCTGGTCGCGGGGTGATATGTCTCTCTCCAGTCTCCGTTCTGGTCGCGTTGATGTCTGACGATGTTAATACTCTCTCGCTACATCAACGCAGCAAGTCCCTCAACATAATTGCCAACAACCGCTTTTTTATCCGTAATAATCCCACGGATAAGGTACGATGGCGTTACGTCGAAAGCGTAGTTCAACACTGGCGTCGTTGGGGTGGCAACCTGTGTGCCGAAAATTGTTCTCAGCTCATCCGCGTTGCGCTCTTCAATCGGGATATGTGTGCCATCAGGAATGGTGATATCAATGGTCGATACTGGTGCAGCAATATAAAACGGAAGTTTGTGATGATAGAGGCTGATGGCGTGAGCGCAAGTGCCGATTTTGTTGGCGGAGTCGCCATTAGCCGCAATTCTGTCGGCGCCGACAATACCAAAATCAATCATGCCTCGCTGCATCAAAAATGCTGAGGATGAGTCGGAAATAGAGACAAACGGAATACCATCCTGCTGAAGCTCCCAAGCAGTGAGGCGAAGCCCCTGAAGCAGCGGACGGCTCTCGGCGGTAATAACGCGTTCAATCAGCCCCTCCTGCCAGGCAAGCCTGATAACGCCAAGCGCTGAACCGGTTCCGCAGCAGGCAAGCGTGCCTGTGTTACAGTGCGTCAGCACGTTGAGCTTGCGTGTTTTCAGAATTTCAGCAAGGTCAATCTTTATCTGATCAACACCGTGGCGCGACATTGCGTCACAGTTTGCAATTTCATCAGCGTGGATTTTGCTGGCGGCTTCGTTCATTTTTGCAAAAAGCACCTCGATAGTGTCGGCTTCAAAGTTTTCATCATACACCTTTTTCATGCGTGCAGCCGCAAAAAAGAGGTTGACTGCCGTCGGGCGTGACGCTTCAACTTCAGCAACGAGCGATTTGAAAAAAGAGGGAAACTCCTCTTTAGTGCCATTGAAGCTGTTGATGCCAAGCATGATGGTGTAAGCAGCAGCAACGCCAATCAGCGGAGCACCACGAACGGCAAGCGTCTTGATTGCCTCAATAGCCTCTTTGTAATCTTGTGTTGCAACATACTTCTCCTGAAGTGGAAGAAAACGCTGATCGATGTAGTGAAGCGTCTTGTCTTTAAATGATATAGCGTCTATCATAATATGGTTCAGGCGATTAAAGGTTGGCAACAATTGCTTTGAAAATTGAGGTCATTTTTGGCTCGGCATGGTTCGAAACTTCAATAATCTCTTCAATGCTGACCGCTTTCAGGCAGTCAGGGAAACACTCGTCGGTAATGATGGACATACCGAACACCTCTGTGCCTTGATGGACGGCAGCAATTACCTCTGGTACCGTTGACATACCGACAACATCAGCGCCAAGGATGCGCAACATGCGATATTCTGCACGGGTTTCAAGGCATGGACCGGAGAGAGCAACATAGACTCCGCGCTGTACCTTAATCTTCTGGTTCAGTGCAACCTCTTCGGCAAGCGCAAGAATGCGTGGTGAATATGGTGCGCAAAGGTCTGGGAAGCGAGAACCAATCGCCGTATCGTTTGGTCCAATCAGTGGGTTACCTCCAAGCAGATTAATGTGGTCGTCAATCAGCATAATATCGCCTTTGCTGAAACCAGGGTTCAAACCGCCGCAGGCGTTGGTGATACCGAGCGTTTTAACGCCGAGATGTTTCATCACTCTGATTGGAAAAACAATCTGGTGCATGGAGTAGCCTTCATAGAAGTGAAAGCGTCCCTGCATGGCAACAACATTTTTGCCGGATAGTTTACCAAAAATCAGTTTGCCCTGATGTGTCTCAACAGTGGAGACGGGGAAGTTCGGAATGTCGCGGTAGTCGAGAGAAAACTCGATATCAATCTCTTTAACGAGTGCCCCAAGGCCTGTTCCCAGCACGATTCCAACAGGATAATCGGCGGATGTTTTTTTTCTGATAAAGGCTACGGCTTCCTGAATTTTTTCCTGCTGTGCTATCATGGTAGGGTTGTTTTACAGGTTAAGGTTACGTGATAAAGTATTGTAAAATTGTTATTGCATTGCATATGTCATGGTTCAGCGCCAGCCGAAAATTGCCGAGCCAACACGAATCATAGTTGCTCCTTCGTGAATGGCTTCTTCAAAATCGCCGCTCATGCCCATCGAGAGCTCAGTAAGTTTTGATGGGTCAGGTGCGATTGCCCTGAGTGAGTCGAGCAGTTCACGAAGCTGGCGGAACTCGCGTCGGGCAGCGACGCTATCATACGAGGCAATAGTCATCAGTCCGCGCAGTGTAATATTCGGGAGATGAAAAAGTGCCGCAGCTTCCGAAAGGACGTCGTCTGGAGACATGCCATACTTTGATGCTTCGCCAGAAGTATTAACCTCCAGCAGATAATCAACATGCAGGTTGTGCTGCACTGCCCGTTTTGAAAGCTCTTCAGCCGTCGAAAACTTGTCGATGCCGTGAATAAAGCTCACCTTACCGATAATCGAGCGCACTTTGTTCGACTGAAGGTGCCCGATAAAATGCCACTCAATCGGGCACTGATCCAGCAGGGGGTCATCGCACTTTTCGAGAAACTCCTGCACGTAGCTTTCGCCAAACTCAATCTGCCCCGCATCGAACGCCTCACGGACAAGTTCGGCTGGTTTGGTTTTGGAAACAGCTATCAGCCGTACACTGGAGGGATCTCTGCCTGCATCAATGCAGGCAGCGTTGATCTGTTCCCGTATTGCTTCAATATTGGATGCAATGCTCTCCATGGTGATTTATCAATCCTTGGCTGCAGGAGCAATGGTCTCGATGATGACCGGGTCAAGCGGATTGTCGTTGCGGTCGGTCTTGACAACTGCAATTTTTTCGACCACATCCATGCCCGACTCCACCATGCCAAACACAGTGTACTCTCCATTAAGAAAGCCGTTGTCATTATGATTGATATAGAACTGGCTGCCCGATGAGGCTTTCTGAGGATTGTTGTCTCTTGCTGCTGCGAGCGTTCCTTTTTTGTTCGGATGCTTGATCTCTGCAGGAATGCGCTCCGATGGACCGCCGGTGCCGTGCATGGCGCGCTTCTCTTCAAAGCGGGAAAGCGGGTCTCCGGTCTGGATCATAAAGCCTTCGATAACGCGATGAAATCGGATACCGTCGTAATATTTTTCCCCAATGAGCTTGATAAAGTTATCGCGATGCAGTGGAGTGTCGTCGTAAAGGCTGATAGTAATGTCGCCAAGTGTGGTTTTGAGAATAAACTGTTCAGGCATGTGATTGCGTGGTTGTTAATTAAAGGTTACCGGAAATTTGCCAGAGTGCACGCTGCGCTAAAGCAGCTCCCGTTGAGCCCGGGTACTCTGTAACTATTTTTTTATACAATTCGCTTGCTTTTGCCAGCTCTTGAAGCTGACGATGGCTATTGGCTTCTTGCGCAAGATATTGTGCTTTAAGGGCGCTGTTCTCAGCTTTGTTGGCAGCATCCCGATAGTGCTCCGAAGCTTGCTTAAACTGCTTGGTATTAAAAAGGCAATCACCGGCACCAGCCAGCGCAGCAGCAGCAAGGTCATTATTTGCAATTGCAACAGCATTAAAAATAGGGAGAGCTTTGCCGTACTCTTTGCTGGAGTAATAAGCGTTGGCAAGCAGCAGATTCGCCATGTTACCACTTGGCGTGCCGATATATTTTCCGGCATATTCATCAGCGATTTTTTTCAAACCGGTAATGTTGCCTTTACCATGAATGGCGGTATAGGTGTCTCCCTGATCAAGCAGTGGCGCAATCCTTGAAAGCTGCAGTGCCGCTTCTTTCTCTTGTGTTTTCTGATAACGCATCCAGAAAAACGTTCCTGCTCCAAATGAGAGGGCAATTATCAGCAGAGCGATAACCGCATTTTTATATTTCATAACGAGATAAAGAAAATTCTCTTCGCTCGATGGCTTGACGCTCTGTTCCATAAGGTCTTTTTCGGATTATCAGCTTCTGTTGTGAATGGCTCTCAACCTAAGCAAGTTTGTTTGAATTTCAAAATAGGGCAATCGCGCACTATCACCTTTGAATTCTGGCTGTTTGATGCGTTATCCGCAGCAACGGTATGTTAAACAATGTTGTGGCATTGTTTGCTATGCGTCTTGCCGTCTCTTCCAACGGCATCTCTCGAAGTATGGCAATGGTTTCCGTGACGGTGCGGACGTAGGCAGGTTCGTTCCGTTTTCCTCGCCATGGTACTGGTGCAAGGTAGGGCGCATCAGTTTCCGTAAGTAAATCATCCAGCGATACGGTTCTCACAACATCGGGCAAGTGTGATTTTTTATAGGTGATGGTGCCCGGAATGGAGAGCTTGAAGCCTCTTTTGATGCACTCACTGGCAATGGAAGTATCGCCCGAAAAACAGTGCATAACGCCACGCATGGCGGAATGGCGCTCTTCGTCAAGCAGGCGCAACGTATCTTCCCATGCTTCTCGGCAATGGATAACAACCGGCATATCGAGTTGTTGTGCTATTTTCAGCATCTCACGAAAGGCGTTCTGCTGAGCCGCTGCGTTGTAGTCGGCATAGTGGTAGTCGAGCCCGATTTCACCAATGGCAACCACTTTAGGTGCTGCAGCAAGGGCAGTCAGCTCTGCAAACGTACTGTCAGCAATCGGCTTTGTTGCTTCGTGCGGATGCAGCCCGACATTGGCATAGATAAAGTCCCATTCGCTGGCAAGCGCAATCGATGCTCTGCTTGTCGGTACATCCACACCCGGATCAATCAGCATACTGACGCCAGCCTCTTTCAAGCGAGCAATAACCTCGTTTCGATCATCATCAAAGTCTGGAAACGAGAGATGGCAGTGGGTATCAACGAACATTAGTAGTTATTACCTGAGGCTGCTCAGGGAAGATGGTGTTGTGAAAAATAAGCAACAGAGAAGCGCCAATAGTGATGGCGGAATCAGCAACATTGAAAATTGGCCAGAGCGAGAGATAACTGCCGAAAATGTAGCCATTATAAATATTGAAATAGATAAAATCCACTACATAGCCAAGTATGATGCGATCAATCATATTGCCAATACCGCCTCCTGTAATGAGGGCGAACGCCACAAGAAACATTGTGCTGCGTTTTTTCGATACAATAACATACCAGAGCACAGCAGCCGTAATGAGTCCGGTCAACAAAAGCAGCACAAGCGGTGGCGCTAACTCAAGACCAAAGGCAATGCCTCTGTTTTCTGCATAGGTAAACGAGAAAAAATCGGAAATAATCGGTATGCTTTGCGCTTTATTTTTCAGGAACTCTACAGCCAGCTTTTTCGTGAACTGATCCGCCGCAATAATGAACACAATCAGGGAGAAAAACCATTTCATGAAATCATATCTCTTGTTGTTGAATTTCTTGCAGCACTTTTGTTCTGACGCTTTCTACTGGCATTGGTATTCCTGTCCATAACGCAAATGCGTGTTCCGCCTGACCAAGCAGCATTTCAATGCCCGATATGGTTGTTGCACCAGCGCAGCTTGCGGTGTACAGCAGGGTTGTTTCGAGAGGATTATACACCATATCATAAACAATCTGCTCAGCATTCAGCAGAGCGCTCTTCAAGGGTAGAATGCACTCGCGTTCTCTCCCTTTTGTGCCAAGTGGAGTTGCATTAATAATAATACAGCAATCGCGGATACGCTCCAGATGCTGCTGCTCGATAATGGTGATCGGTGTTTTGCTGCGGTATCCGCTCTCCTCAAGCTGCCGATGCGCTTTTGCAGTGTCGCGCACGAACAGCAGAATCTCACTCGGTGCAAAATAGCGGTTGAACGCCTCAATTGCCGCCAGTGCAGCGCCACCTGCGCCAAACAGCGCCACCGGATTTCCTGCAATGCGCTCTTTATATGGTAAAAGGGGAGTCGCAAATCCGATAATATCCGTATTGTGCCCGATAAGTCGTCCATTGTCATTCACAATAACATTGACCGCCTGTATGGTTGCAGCCTCTTCCGAAAGTTCATCAAGAAAAGGCACCACTGTTTGCTTATAGGGAATAGTAACGCTGAATCCTCCCAACCCAAGAGCTTTAGCGCCTTGCAGCGCATCGCCGACGAGATCGGGAGAGGGAATGTTGAACACCGTGTAGTGGCAGGGTAGTCCCAGCTTCTCAAACGCCGTGTTGTGAATGAGTGGTGAGTATGAATAGTCAACAGCGCGACCGAGCAGCGCAAAAATTTTTGTTGCTTGCATCATGAAATTCCGAGCATCCGTCTGACGGAATCCTGCTGATAAAGTTCTGGAAATGTGCTTTGAAACAGCTCTTTTTTATCGGGATCAATTTTGAAAGCTTTGCTGAGCGCTTTGAGTGTGCTGAGTTTATCGCCCATTGCAAAATAGGTTGCAGCAATTTCAAAGTGAGCATCAGCAGAGAGCGGCTGCAGTTTTAATGACTGGTGCAGAGCGTCCATGGATGAATTGATCAAGCCGGCTTCGCGCAGCACAATAGCAAAATCAACCCAAATCTGGGGGTTATCCGACTCAAGGAGAATAATATCCTGATATGTGGCAATTGAGCGATCAAGTTCGTCGAGGTTGTACTCAATTTCAGCTTTCAACAGAAGAAATTCAATATTGTCCGAGGAACATTTTAGAGCTTCAAGTGTTGCCTGATAAGCCTTGTCGTACTCATCAAGTGCTTCGTGGCAGCAAGCCATAGCAAACCATGCGTCAGCAAAGTCATCGCTAATGTCGAGACAGTGTTGATAGCAGGGAAGTGCATCAGTATATCGTTCAAGCTCTTCGTACGCTATACCGAGATTGTACAGTGCATTGATGTCGTCAGGATCGTACTCAAGCGTTTTCAGGTAGCTTTCAGCCGCTTCCTCAAGACGCCCGGTAATTGCCAGAACGTTGGCGCGGTTGTACCATGCTGAACTGAAATCCTCGGCAATAGCCAGTGCAAAATCGTACGAGTCAAGCGCATCATCGTAATGCTTCATCTTGCTCAGCACCAGCCCGTTGTTGTACCATGCGTTAATGTTGTACGGGTCTAAATCAACCGCCTTGCGGTAACATCCAGTGCTCTCCTCAAGCTCACCAAGCACATCCTTGCAGTAGCCACGTTCATACCAGGCATCAGCAAACTCTTCGTCAAGTTCCAGCGCATAATCAAAATCAGCCACAGCCTCCTCATGGCGCTCAAGCCGCTGGAGAATAATGCCGCGATAAAAGTGATACTCCTTATCCAGTGAGGGATCAATCATGCTCTCTTCCATCTCTTCAAGAGCTTGCTCAAAATTGCCGACGTTGAAGTAACCAAGGGCGAGGTTCAGGCGCATTTCGCCATCAGACGGGCTGAAGACTACCGCTTTAAGGAATGCTTCAAGTGCCTCATCAAAATATCCATTCAGCGTCAGGCTGTTACCGAGGAAAAACCATGATTCAGTGTTACATGGCGCAATTTCTGAAAGACGGCGAGCTGCGGCAAGCGCCTCAAGCAGAAACCCATCCTCATTATACTGGGCGATACGATCAAGCAGTTCGTCCGCATCGAATAGTGTATCAAGGTCATCAAGGTCAGGCAGCTCTTTTCCAGACGATTTCATTGGTTCCAGATGATTATCGTCAAAAAAATCGAACATATCCATAAACGCGTCATCAAGAGTTTCTCTGTCGTACAATCTCAAATTATCATACTCAAATATAACAGAATTTTGTTAGAAAAATATGCAGAAGCCAAGGAGACGCAGTCACGGATGGTAAAAACGGTAGATGGCATCGGCGTTTTTTGAGCTTGTTACAGCCTGCAGCTCTTGGAGTGAAGCTTGCGCAACACCGTCAATCGAACCAAATTTTTCGAGTAGCTTGAAGGCTGTTTTTTCGCCAATACCGGAAATCGTGGTCAGCTCGGTTTGCAATGTTCTCTCCGATCGCAGCTTACGGTGATAGGTTATGGCAAAGCGGTGTGCTTCGTCGCGCAGTTGCTGAAGCAGCTTGAGCGCTGGTGACGTTTTCGGCAGGTTGAAGGGGTCGGATGAGTGCGGTGTAAAAATCTCCTCAATGCGTTTTGCCAACCCAATGACAGGGATAGAGAGCCCAAGCTGATTCAGCGTTTGAAACGCGATGTTGACCTGCCCTTTGCCCCCATCAACCACAATAAGATCAGGCCAGGGAAGCTCTGCTGCAAGTGAGCCGCCATATCGTCGCTGAAGCACCTCGTTCATGGCGGCGTAATCATCCGAACCCTCAAAGGTGCGGAGCTTGAATTTCCGGTAATCGGACTTTCTCGGTTTTCCCTTCTCAAAGCAGACCATTGAACTGACGTAATCCGTTCCTTGAAAGTGTGAGTTGTCGAAGCACTCAATGCGTTGCGGCAAGGTTGGTAAATGGAGCAGCTCTTTGAGCGCGGTCAAACCAAAGTTCTCGCGTACCGCTTCACCACGTTTTTGCTTCTGGATGAGATACTCTTCGAGATGGTGGCGAGCATTCTGGCGGCACATCTCAACCAAGTGTGCTTTTTCGCCAATTTGTGGCACAACAAACCGGATGTTTTTCTTCTCCGCCTTTTCAGCAATAAAAGCACGGAGTATCTCCTCTTCATCGGCACCTATCGATTCCTGCAACAGAATTTCATCGGGCACAACATCCGGCGTTTCGAGATAGTACTTCTCCAGCGCTTTAAGCTGCAAACCGGCTACGTTTTCGTTCTCAGTGTTGTTCATGTAGATACGTTGCGAGCCGAGCAGTTTGCCTTCGCGAATTTTGAACACAACGCAACAGCCATCGTCTTCTCCGGCGGCAACAGCAAAAACATCGCGATCAAGCCCGTCTCCGGCTACAACCTTCTGCCGTTCGGCGTAGCGTTTCAGGCTTTCGAGCTGTGCTTTTATTTCGGCTGCTTGCTCAAACTTCAGTTCACTTGCATAGCGCTGCATCGTTTCCGTGAGTGAGCGTATGAGTGCTGAGGTTTTTCCCTTGAGCAGGCGGATAATCTCTTCAATCATCTGCAGATATTCCTCTTCCACCTGCAAGCCTTCACACGCTCCTTTGCATTTATGGATGTGGTAGTCGAGGCATACCTTGTATTTTCTTGAGGCAATATTCTCCTCGCTCAAGCGAAATTTGCAGCTTCGCACGGGAAAAATTGAGCCGATAAGATCAAGAATTGAACGGAGCTGACGAGCTTCGGTATAGGGACCAAACCATGTTGAGCCATCTTTTTTTCGATGACGTGAGAAGAGAATGCGTGGAAACGGTTCGTTGGTAATGACGAGATAAGGGTACGTTTTATCGTCTTTCAGGTTAATGTTGTAGCGCGGCTTGAGATCCTTGATGAGGTTATTTTCAAGAATGAGCGCTTCAACCTCCGATGAAGTGATAATGACCTCGAAATCTTCAATGTGTGTTACCAGCACCAGCGTTTTGCCGAAGAGCTGTTGCGCATTCCTGAAATAGGAGCGAACCCTGTTACGGAGATTTTTTGCTTTGCCGACATAAATAACTCGTCCTGTTGCGTTTTTAAACTGGTAAACGCCGGGCGAAGTCGGTAGTGTAGCAAGCTTTTCAGCAAGTACTTTTTTTATGTCGGAACGAGCCTCAAGCTCATCCTGTTTCTCCATCATTATCTGGTCGGTTAGTCACACTTTTTCAGGAAAAAGTAAAAGCCGCACCAAAGATGCGGCTTTTACTCGACAAAAAAGAACAGTTCGTCTCTTTACTCAATCACATCATACTCACCTTTGAGCGCAAAGACGCCAAAAGTAATGAGGCTGAAGGCGATGATCGGCATAAGAACGACGATAACAATTGACCAGAAAATCCAGTTCTCTTCACTGGGTTTTGCGGCAATCTCTTTCATTGCCTGCATGATCACCAGTGGGATAATACCAATACCCATGAGTGACCAGACAATCCCGAATAGCTTTTTAATTGCTGACATAATGATTGACATTAAAAGGTTGTTGGTTACTCAACGTCCATGTTGTTGGTTTTGTTTGAGATGTAGAGCATACCGATAACGAAGCTTACGCTGGCAATCAGTATTGGGTACATGAGTCCGGCAAGCGGGTCGGCAGGTGGCAGACCGGCAGCAGGACGAGTAGCTTCAACCAGACGAGTTGAGATAAGCGGAACCAGACCACCAAAAACGCCGTTGCCGATATGGTAAGGCAGAGACATTGAGGTGTAGCGGATACGGGTTGGGAAAATCTCAACAAGGAATGCAGCAATCGGACCATATACCATGGTAACAAAAATCACCTGAATAAAAACAATCCCAATCATTTTGTAGAACAGGCTCTGAGGCAGAATAACAGATTTTTTGGTCTCTGGCTTCAGTTTGCCTGCAGCAGCAAGTTCAGCTTTTT
This sequence comes from Chlorobium chlorochromatii, assembly GCA_020721255.1. GTDB lineage: Bacteria > Bacteroidota > Chlorobiia > Chlorobiales > Chlorobiaceae > Chlorobium > Chlorobium chlorochromatii. Next base: position 16,050 of record DYND01000015.1, on the reverse strand, counting down.
TAGCAGCGTCAAGCGGAATAGTTTGCTTCACAGTCTCTTTGTAGGTTGTGCCATCAGTGAAGGTTTTATTCGTCACGGTGGTGATGACATTGTCGGTATCTTTTACCGCTTCTTTTGTTTCAACAGTTGTGCTTTCAACAACCTCAGTTTTGTTTTTCAGATTTGCACTATCATACATCATCTGATAAAGAGGTTTGTATGAAAGAACGGCAATGAGCATACCTGCCATCATAATGTACTTGCGTCCAATTTTGTCGGAAAGCGCACCGAAGACGACAAAGAAAGGAGTTGCAACAGCAAGTGCAATCAAAATAATAGTGTTGCTTTGCTCAAATTCGATGTTACAGGCATTCTGAAGGAAGGAGAGTGCATAGAACTGACCAGTGTACCATACAACACCCTGACCGGCAGTTGCACCTAACAGTGCGATAAGCACCATTTTCAGGTTATCTTTTTGCTTGAAGCTCTCAGCAAGAGGGTTGGCAGAGGTTTTTCCCTCTTTTTTCATTTTAGCAAACATCGGAGACTCCGACATTTTCATGCGGATAAAGATTGATACTCCAACAAGTAATGCTGAAACGATGAACGGTATGCGCCATCCCCAATCTTCAAAGACCGGAACAGAGAGCGTGTGGCGGACAATCAGAATAACGCCGAGTGCAAGGAAAAGGCCTAACGTTGCGGTTGTCTGGATAAAGCTTGTCCAGAAGCCTCGCTGACCGTCCGGCGAATGCTCTGCCACATAGGTTGCTGCGCCGCCATACTCACCTCCCAGAGCAAGACCTTGTAACAGCCTTAAAATAAAGACAATAGCAGGAGCAAAAAATCCTATTGTTTTGTAGCCAGGAACCAGACCGATAGCGAAAGTGGAGCCGCCCATAATGACCAGCGTGACAAGAAAAGTGTACTTTCTTCCGATAAGATCGCCAAGACGACCAAAGAAGAGTGCGCCGAAAGGGCGAACGACAAAACCGGCAGCAAACGTTGCCAGGGTGGCAAGAAGTGCTGCCGTTGGGTTGTCTTTCGGAAAGAACTGTTCAGAAATGATTTTTGCAAGAGTACCGAAAATGTAAAAGTCATACCACTCGATGAGTGTTCCGACCGAGGAGGCTGCAATAACCCTCCGGGTGCTGGAAACCTCTTCGATTTGGCCACTGTCTGCGACATTTTTTGCCATAAAAGTGTGCGTTGATGGTTAGTAAAATCTGTTAAACTGTTGCCAAAAGGCTTACTTGATGAATTCGTGTTCGTTCTCTTTGACGACAAGCACCGGGCACGGAGCGCGGCGGATAACGTGTTCAGCAACACTGCCGAGAATCATGCGCTTTAAGCCACGGCGACCGTGGGAGCCCATAATAATAACATCAGCGTCCTGACGTTTTGCGTAGTCGAGAATGCACTCTTCAGCAAATCCCTCGTAAATCACGTAATCGGCAACAATGCCCTCCATGTTCTCCTCTTCAATCAAGGCAACGAGTTTCTGCTCTTCTTCAGCACGCTCTTTCTCAAGCCCATGAGAGTAGTTGATGGAAGGATCGTTTTCAATAACACCGACCAGAAAAACCTTTCCCTCTGAGAGACGGGCGAATTCATTGGCGTATTGCAGCGACTTGCGCGACAGCTCCGAGAAATCAACCGGGCAGATGATTTTTTTAATGCTAATCATAGTACCACTGTTGTGTTTAAATTATTGAAGTTATGGTCTGTTAAGAATGGACGTTAATATCTGTAAATTTCTTAAAGTTAACAATTGTTATTTACCGAAAACAACCAACAAAATTAAAAACAAGAGGAATTTACAATTATTAAATATAAAAAATAAAGCCGCAGATATCTACGGCTTTATTTAAATGAAAAGATTGTGCTTACGCAGCTTTCTTAGAAAGTGACCGTTGCATAAAGCTCTGCACGAAGCTGTGAGTTATCTTTAAGACCTGTGGCAGTAGAAACAGCAGCAGCACCAGTGCCATCCAATCCACTCGCGCGATAGCGCACTGTCGGAGTCAGCGAGAATGTGCCAGTAGCTGATTCATGCATTTTGAATTTGTACTGTGCCCATACAAAGAGGTTATCGTAGTCAACCTTATTAGCATCATCGCTGGTTGCGTTGTAATCAACCCATGCCATTGCATTGCCCGACTCGCCTTTCAGTCTTACGAGGTAGCCATTGTAGTCAACATTTGCATCAGAATCGTCGCAGATAGTGTAGAATGCGCTTACACCAATTTTTGATTTTCCCGAAGGAATAGTTGCATTCAGACCAAATGTCTGCGGAGCAACTGTATTGTTAATATCTGTCAATGAAAGCAATGCCTGTGGTTCAACAGTTACATCACCAACAGTCGCTTTGTAGCTCAAATGTAAGCCATAGCCATCATTGAGGAGTCCATCACCGTTAACATCAGAATTGGTCGTAGAACCGTTGTCTGTAACATAAAGTGCACCATTAAATGTGCCATCGCCAATTTTGCGGCTGTAATTTGCACCAAAGAGACGATCAAAGTTATACGTTGTAAAAGGAATATCAACAGCATAAATTGTTGATGTAGCAGTTATTTGCGGTATAGCATAAGCTGCTAAATCAAAAATTGGATTGTTGAAACTGTTCAACGGAAGACGTCCAATACTGTAGCTGCAATCTTTTAGGTTACGACCAAAATAGAAGTTCGAAACTTCAATATTATATTTTTCATCGTTGAGTGTTGTTGTCGTGCTTACTGTTGTCCAGCCTGAAGCTACATCTTCATTCTGCATCATTGCCTTGAAGAAGTAACCTTCGCCAAGATCTGCAGATGTATTCAGACGAATTCTGTACTGATATTTAAGATCGTCCGTTTGGCTATTGGCATTAAACTCACCTCTTGCACGAATCGCGGCTTCTCCACCGATTTTGAGTTCTGCAGAAGCTGGTGCTGCGTATGACAAAACTGCAAACATTGCAGCAAGTGATAGCATTTTTTTCATGTGTTGTTCTCCGTTAGTTGTGTGTGTTAATTAAGAAAAACATTTCAAACATTTGAAACGGCTTTTTTACTGCCATTTTATCACTGTTTACTTTTTAGTTGTTAAACAGCCAACGTACAGTTTAAAATATAACAAAAGGAATCGGATTTTAACAAATGTTACTATTTTTTTCTTTCCATTTTGGTAGAAAACGTTTGTTTCATGGACTCTTTGCTTGATAAGCGCAATCGAATTTAGATGTCAATTTAGATATCAATAATAATGCCGGCTGTGGTCAAGTGTTCGGGGTGATAGAAGTACATGCCGTGCCGGCTGAGGCCTGATGCGTAGTTGCAGGTAAGGCGCACTTTTTCTAACCCGATGGTGTTCAGGCGCATACCAGCCTGCAGGTTCCACACGCCACTGAATCCGTTGGTTTTTTTCTCCGTCTCTTTCCATCGTGGAAGGAGTTTAAAATCGGTTGCAATGTACGTGTTGCCTGATGTTGCAAGCTCAACACCAGCTTGAAAACTGTGTGGATTAAGAGCATCCGGTATGGTGTGGTACAGGTACTGATAACCAGCATAGACTCGGGAATCTGGCGAACTCAAAGCCACAACCACGTTGATAAATTCCCTGCTATATACAAAAGGAATTGTGCCACTCCAGTCGCCTGGTCTTATCCATTGATTGGCATCGATATCGTAGTGCCCATCTTCAAAATGGGCTGAAATATGGCTGAGCCTCACTTTGGCGCTGAAGGTATCAAATGGCAGCGCATTGCTGTGGAACGGCTTCTTCCAGCTTGTGTTGACACCAAAAAGATAGTCAACAGCATCGACTGGAAATTTGAAATCACTCGATCGTTTCAACCGTGAGTAGGTGCCAAAATCCACACCAACAGCAAAATCCTTGCTATCGCTCTGATAAATATCAGCGGATGAACCGATATCAAGCTGAAGCGTGCGCTCGGTCAGTGCGGGCAATACAGCGATTCTCGGTTCCAGCGGATCGGCAAGCAGTGGCGTAAAAATTGTTCGGCTTGTTGACCTTTCAAGCGGTTCCGCTGCCCCATTGTTATGGGAAATAACAAGTGCGGCTCCGAGAATCAGGATTGTTCTGCCAAGACGACAAGTATGTTTCATAATGGTGACGGATTTTTTTTATAGCAAATATTCAGTTTTGGGCAAGTAACGTGTTGAGCACAGCCATGCGAATGGCAACACCATTGGTGACTTGTTCAAGCAGCACACTTTTCGAATAACCGGGCGGCTGTATGCGGTCAGCGACATGGTTCGATATTTCGATTTCGCGGTTTATCGGTCCAGGATGCAGCACTAAAAGATGTTTCTGCATCCGTTCTAATCGCTCATCCGTCAAGCCGTAATGGACGGAATACTCCTCAAGCGAGGGAATATAGCCGCCGGTTGCGCGTTCAAGTTGCAGGCGAAGCACAATTGCGGTGTCTGCCCAGGCTATGGCGTTATCGAGGTTTGTGAACAGGGTGATTCCCAGCCGATCGGCATCGGGTGGCATGAGCGTTACCGGGCAGCAAATTCCCACTTCAGCGCCGGCGGTCAGCAGCCCGTAAATATTGGAACGGGCAACACGGCTGTGCAGTACATCGCCTATAATAATAACGCGAAGTCCTGCAATTGTGCCAAAATATTCGCGAAGTGTGAACATATCGAGCAGCGCCTGTGTCGGGTGTTCATGTGCGCCATCGCCAGCGTTGATGACGCTTTTCGAGGTAATGCTCGTAATCAGGTCGGCAGCTCCAGACGACGGGTGGCGCAGTACAAAAGCATCGACCTGCATGGCCTCAAGGTTTTTGATAGTGTCGCTCAGCGTTTCGCCTTTACTGACACTGCTTGACGATGCCGTAAAGTTCAACGTACTTGCACTCAAGTGGCGGGCAGCAAGTTCAAAGGAAAAACGGGTGCGGGTGGAGTTCTCGAAAAAAACAAGGGCAATGCGTTTGTTGCGAAGAGTCGGTTCAAACGATGGATTGTCGGTAATCAACTCTTGTTTAAATCCAGCGGCCATATCGAGAAGCATGGTGATATTGCTGGCCGGAATATTGCATAATCCTGTAAGGTGTTTCAAATCTTGCTGTTATTTGCGGTTTTTCAGGAAAAATTTTCTCCAAATGTACAATAAAAATTGAAAATCATGAACTCCCTTCAAAGAGAAGCTTTTATCCTCTTTTTTTGCCGGATAATCTGGGTTATTGTGAAGCTCTTCATGGTGAATCTGTTTATATTTGATAAGCATAAAACGTTATAAAAAATTGTTTTCATCCTACGGCTATGCACGAAATGAGTATTGCGCTTTCCATTGTTGAGGCGATTGTGGCAAAAGCGCGAGAGGAAGGTGCTGCAAAGGTTTCGGGAGTCGATCTTTTAATCGGCAAGCTTGCGGGTATTGAGCCCGAGTCGTTAAAGTTTTGCTTTGCTGCTGCTGCAAAGGGAACGCTTGCTGAACATGCCCTGATTACCGTGGAGGAACCAGAGGGCGTTGGTGAGTGTGGTGAGTGCGGCAAAAGGTTTCCGGTAAATTTTTATTATGCCGAGTGTCCCCAATGTCGTTCACTTCGCATAAAAATTATCTCCGGTGAGGAGTTTCTGATTCAATCAATAACTATTGAAGAAAAGGGAGAATAAGCAATGTGTGATACCTGCGGTTGTTCGGGCGATGGCGGTGTGGTGTTGAGGAAGCCAGGGGGGAGTGTTGAGCATGGAGATGAGCACCATGAGCATGACCATAAGCATCATCACCATCACCATGAAGGAAGTAGTCGGAAGGTGGTGATGGAGCAGGATGTGCTTTTAAAGAACAATCTTTTTGCCGAAAGAAACCGTGGATACTTTGAGGCTCGGAATATTTTCGTGCTCAATTTTCTCAGTTCGCCGGGTTCGGGCAAAACCTCACTCCTTGAAAAGATAATCCCTGCTTTGCAGCAGCGTTTTCCGGTGGCGGTGATTGAGGGCGACCAGCAGACTACCAATGATGCGGACCGTATTCACGCACTTGGTGTGCCGGTTATTCAGATCAATACCGGTTCGGGCTGCCATCTCGATGCATCAATGGTCAACCTTGCAATGAAGGAGCTTGATTTGCAGGATAACTCGTTGCTCTGCATTGAGAATGTCGGCAATCTTGTCTGTCCGGCGTTGTTTGACCTTGGTGAAGCGCTGAAAGTGGTGATTATCAGCGTGACGGAGGGCGACGACAAGCCGCTGAAGTACCCGACTATGTTTCATGAGGCAGATATCTGCATTCTGAATAAGATCGATTTGCTGCCTTATGTAGAGTTTGATGTGGCAAAGTGTCGCGAAAATGCCATGCGGGTAAGCCATAATCTCGAATGGTTTGAGGTGTCGGCAACAACCGGCGAGGGTCTTGCTGTGTGGCAGGAGTGGCTCGAAAAAAGAGTGTCGCACTCTTGAGCATTCAGTATGAAACACGGCGCCGTCTGCTGGTCAACGGGATGGTGCAGGGTGTCGGGTTTCGACCGTTTGCGTATCGTCTCGCTGTCAGGTTCGAGCTGAAAGGGTTTATTCGTAACACCGCATCCGGTGTGGTGATTGAGGTTCAGGGGACGGCGGCGCTTCTCGACAGCTTTCGTTCTGCCTTGCAAAGCGAGCTTCCGCCACTTGCCCGTATCGAAGCAATCGAGGATCGTGTGCTTGATGCTGATGCTGATGTTGTGGGCTTTGTCATCGAAGATTCGACGGCAGGCGCTGAGGTTGAGACCTTGATACCACCCGATATCGCCTTATGCGATGATTGCCGCCGCGAACTGCTCGATCCTGCAAATCGGCGCTATCGCTATCCCTTTATCAACTGCACAAATTGTGGCCCACGTTATACCATTGTCGGGCGATTGCCCTATGACCGTCCATCAACCTCCATGCACAGCTTCACCTTATGCCCGGAGTGCAAAAGCGAGTATCACCATCCGCTTGATCGCCGTTTTCATGCGCAGCCTAACGCATGTGCGGTGTGCGGTCCCTCGCTTCTGTTGCTTGATTCTGCGGGTAAGTCGCTGGCGGGTGATGCAATTACAGAGAGTGTGGTACTTCTCGAAAAAGGGATGATTGTTGCATTGAAGGGGCTCGGTGGTTTTCACTTGGCGGTGGATGCCCGCAACGAAGCAGCGGTACAGCGGCTGCGAGAGCGCAAAGGGCGTGAGGCGAAACCCTTTGCGGTGATGATGCGCAACCTGGAAGTTGTCGAAAGTCTTTGCGAGGTGAACAAAGGTGAACGTGACGCACTCACTTCACCGGAAGCGCCCATTGTGCTCCTGAAAAAAGGGCACAGCTCTATCCTGGCGCCATCGGTAGCACCGGAGAACAGTCGCCTTGGCGTTATGCTGCCTTATACACCGCTGCATACGTTGCTTTTTGACAATGGTCTCGATGTGCTGGTGATGACCAGCGCCAATTTCAGCGAGGAGCCGATTGTCAATGAGAATGATGAAGCGCTCTCACGCCTCACGGGTATTGCGGATGCAGTTCTGCTTCACAACCGCCCAATTTATCTCAAATGCGACGATTCTGTTACCATCCACCTTACCGGTACTCTTCGCCAAATCAGGCGCAGCCGTGGCTATGTGCCAGCGCCGATAATGCTCAGCACGAGTGGTCCACTCGTTCTGGGTGTAGGAGGAGAGCTTAAAAACACGGTGACGCTGCTGAAGGGCACACATGCGCTGCTGAGTCAGCATATCGGTGACATGAAAAATTTTGAGGCATACCGCCATTTCGAGCAGGTTGTCGCCCACTTGCAGCACCTTTTTCAGGCCACGCCGGAGCTGATTGTGCACGACCTTCATCCTGCCTACATGACCACGCAATGGGCAGAGCGTCAGCAGATTCCGACGCTTGGTGTACAGCATCATCACGCTCATCTGGTTGCCTGCCTTGCAGAAAACAGAGTTGATGAACCGGCAATAGGGCTTATCCTTGATGGAACAGGCTACGGCACTGATGGGACGATTTGGGGTGGCGAGGTGCTTATTGGCGATGCTGCTGGCGTGGAGCGTTTTGCGTCTATCGAGCTTATGCCTATGCCCGGTGGTGATGCCGCAGTAATGCAGCCTTGGCGCCTGGCGCTTGGCTATCTTCATCGCTGTTGCGCCAATTTGCCCAATTTGCCCGATCTGCCGTTCATGCGCGGAAAGAATATCGATCAAGTTCTTGAGCTGCTCAATAAGCAGGTTAATATTGTGGAAACCTCAAGCTGTGGCCGCCTGTTCGATGCCGTTGCCGCACTCCTCAATCTGCGCAGCGAGATCACCTATGAGGGCGAAGCTGCTATTGCACTGATGCACGCGGCAGGGGGAGTTGTCGGTGATAAAGCGTTTCGTTACGAACTGCGTGAAGAGAACGACCGATGGGTGATGTGCTTTTCACCCATGATTCAGGATATTGTTGCAGCGCTGCAACATGGAATCTCCACCACGAAAATCAGCCAGAGATTTCACCGCACACTTGTTGCCTGTTTCCGCAACATTATCGAAAAAGCCTCCAAAGCCACAGGAGTGACTACCGTAGCACTCAGTGGCGGAGTCTTCCAGAATGAACTTCTCTTTATTACCTTATTACATGAACTTCAGCAATCTGGTTACAACGTGCTCACTCATGCGCATGTTCCATCGAATGATGGTGGGCTGTCGCTCGGGCAAGCGGTGATTGGGCGCCATTTTTTGTCTTGAACCATGGAATCTATAAAATCAACATCTTATGTGCCTCGCTATACCTGGAAAACTTCTTGAACTCACCACGGAAAATGGGCTCAAAATGGGCATTATTGACGTGAATGGTTCAAAGACAAGAGCTTGCCTTGAATATGTTCCCGACATTCACGTTGGTCAGTACACCATTGTTCATGCGGGCTTTGCGCTGAAAATTATTGATGAAGAGGAGGCCGGAGAGAGCTTGAAGCTTTGGCAGGAGCTGATAGAGAGCGGAGCTTTTGAGCCTGATGAAGAGCCGCCTGCACTTGAATCGTTGTAACGCCGGCACTCTATGAAATACATTGATGAATACCGCGATCCTCAGCTTGCGCAAACGTTGTTTGACGAGATTCGCAGAATAACCACGCGGCATTGGACGATCATGGAGATATGCGGTGGCCAGACGCACTCCATTATCCGTAACGGCATTGATCAACTGCTGCCGGATACCATCGAACTGGTGCACGGTCCGGGCTGTCCGGTTTGCGTGACACCGCTTGAGTCTATTGAGCGAGCACTCGTTATTGCTTCACGCAAAGAGGTGATTTTTACGAGCTTTGGCGATATGCTGCGTGTGCCTGGTTCGTCGCGCGATCTCTTTATGGTGCGCAGTGCAGGTGGTGATGTTCGCATTGTGTTTTCGCCGCTTGATGCGTTGCAGATTGCCCGCGATAATCCATCGAAAGAGGTGGTCTTTTTCGCTGTCGGATTTGAGACAACAGCTCCGGCTAATGCTATGGCGGTTTGGCAGGCAGCTCGCGAAGGAGTAGAGAATTTCAGCGTTCTGGTGAGCCAGGTGATGGTGCCGCCAGCCATGCGGGCAATTCTCTCTTCACCCGATAATCGTGTGCAGGGTTTTCTTGCAGCAGGGCATGTCTGTGCGGTGATGGGCTATGCGGAGTATGAGCCGGTAGCTCGCGAATTTCACGTGCCGATTGTGCCTACCGGCTTTGAGCCGGTTGACCTGCTTGCGGGGATTCTCAAAACCGTCGAATTGCTGGAAGAGGGCAAGGCGGATGTGGTGAATCGCTATGGTCGCGTCGTCAGTCGTGAGGGGAATCCGTGGGCGCAGGACATAATCTCAAAAGTTTTTGAAGTGATTGACCGTCCGTGGCGCGGGATTGGCATTATTCCCGAAAGTGGCCTTGGGCTTCGCGAAGAGTTTGCCTCGTACAATGCTGAACAGCGCTTTAACGTTACCAATATCTGTGCTCAAGAGTCGCCACTTTGCATGAGTGGCAGCGTGTTGCAGGGCATACTCAAGCCTGATGCCTGTTCCGCTTTTGCGAAAGAGTGCACACCAGAGCATCCGCTCGGCGCTACTATGGTCTCATCCGAAGGGGCGTGTGCAGCTTATTACAAATATGGGTTGCCTTGAACTGTGATTGGCTGAATCACAGGATGGGCAGGATTTTTTGGTCTGGTTGTTGCGATATTTTGACTTGGTTACTGAACGCCTCGATACGCGCTTCGCGCTACTCGGCGACCGATGTATCGAGGCATTCTTGTTGTGGGGATGGTTGACCTTAATGTCGCAAACGTATTTGTGCTACACTAACTGATAATCTGCCAGCAATTTTATATTCCCAATCTCTTTAGCTTTTCGAAAATACTGCTCATCAGCGGTTATCAACAACGCACCTGAATGCAAAGCCACGGCATGGTAAAGGGTATCGAAAAGATGGTGGTTAAGGCGAATCGCCAGAGAACAGGCGATATTCCATAATGCTTGGGGTTCGGTCACAGAAACGATGCCTAATTCCTGTAAATCTGCAATATCATCCGTAATCGTGTCTGGCTTCAGGCGCACCCCCACTGCCGCAATTTCGGCTAACCAATGGCAAGGTTGCCAAACAACTATTGTGCCTTCCCGCAAAGCGGAGAGCAAAGCCAAAGCCTCATCAACGTTATGTTCGTCGGGATTTTCGGGAATCAGCCATTTCACAATCACGCTCGCATCCAATACATAATGGTTCATGACCGTCCTGCCAAACGGGCAGTCTGAATGCTTTCAGCACTGACTGGTTTTGTTGCAGCTCTCCGAGTCAACAGCCGGTCAACAGCCGCCTTGGTACGGCGATGCACAGACTCCTGTTCCAAGGCTTCTTCTAATAGCTGCGCAAGCATCTCTTCGATGGTATGACCAATAAAAAGACTCTCACAACGTTTTTTTACATCGTCGGGTATCTCGACTGTCAAAATAGCCATTTCAGTTGAACTCCGTGTTTGGTTGGTGGCAATGAACGAATGAAAGTTCAATTTCAGCATTTTCTCTTTTTTATTGCGATAATGAAAAGTACAAAATTATTATTTCACCCTGGCTCATATTGCATTCTGTGGTTTAAAAACTCTTTTTCAGTAAGAGTGTCGATGTTGGCTGTGGCTTTGTCGGGTATTATCGTTATTGAGTGCTGAATGCCGCGAGCACCTCGATACATCGGTCGCCGAGTAGCGCGAAGCGCGTATCGAGGCGCTCAGTGACCGAGGCGAAATATCACAATAAACAGACAGAAAAAATCAAGCCAATCCAAAAATCCTGCAAATCAAGGTTCAAGACAAAATTATATTGCTGCTACAGCTATATTGTTGCTGCTGAACATTATGGAAATTCTCACATGCCGAGTGCAATGAAACAATTTCTGATTCAATTAGTCATGATGGCTGCGGTTTTTCTCCTGCTCTGGATGATTGCACCGCTGCTGATGGTCAGTATTGCGCAATGGCCTTCGTGGATGAAAGATTCCAACATACAGTTTATTGCGGGGCTGCTTTTATCGCTCATTGCGGCTTTTAATCCGTTTACTCGTGCAATTGTTAAAAATAAGGCGCGTATTAAAGGCAATAGCAATCAGGTTATTCAGGGAGGTCAAAGCACAAAACATGATAATGTCGTGCATAATACAGCCAGTATTAAGGGAGATCATAACAAGATAAAGCAAGGCTAACTATCTAATACGTAATGTAGTTATGGATTGGAAGTGGAATCATATCAGTATTGAGGGCAATAACAATCTGGTGCTTCAGGACGCGAATGGGCAGACAACAATTGTGGCAATTACCGCCTTTATTGAGCAATTCACCAGAAAACAAGATGAGCAGATTGCTTGATTGTATGGTCGATTGACTGACAAAGAGAAAATTGAGCGCTTTGCTGATGCCGAAAGGGTTCAACTGCAACATGAACTTCAACAAGCAGAACATGAGAAGGCGATGCTTGAAAATAGAATTAGCGCTCTTTTGCAGGAATTTAATAACAAGGATATGTTGCAAACCAGCGTCTTCTATCAAGAGGCGTTTGGGCTCTTTATAAATGGCAATCTGGAACAGGCGCTTGTGGTACTTGATGATACCAAGCTTCAGGCAAAAAAAATAGAGTGGCAGCATGAGCAGAAAAAGCTGGCAGATACTTTTCTCTTAAAAGCAGAACTGCTTCAACTCAAATTTGATTTTGAAAGTGCAGCACGGCAGTTTGATGAGGCCATAGAGATCAATCCAGACGCTAACACATACTTTGCAGCAGCAAAGTTTCACCAGTTTCTCAATCACTTTCAACAGGCGGAACAGCTCTATTGCAAAGCACTCTCATTGGCATCCAGCAATGATGAACGGGCAAAGACGCTGAACAATCTGTCGGTATTGCAAGATTTGCAAAATGATTATTCCGGTGCGTCGTCTGGCTACCGCGAATCGTTGGGCATCTATCGCGATTTAACGAAGAGCAACCCGCAGACGTATTTGCCGGATGTTGCAACGACGCTTATTAACTTGGGATGGTTGTTGCGATATTTTACCTTGATTACTGAGCGCCTCGATACGCGCTTCGCGCTACTCGGCGACCGATGTATCGAGGTGCTCTTCGGCATCCGTTCTTGTTATGGCACTGAAATGCAATTCACACCTGAGAAAAAATCAAGCCAATCCAACAATCAAGCAAATCACGGTTCAGACAAGAAAATCCTGTTCATCCAAAAATCCTGCAAATCATTCAGAATTCATAATCCAACATTCAAAATTATATGATTTGTCCAACACCGATTATGCAGCATGAAACCATCCAGATGGCGCATGGCGCTGGTGGGCGTTTGTCGCAAGCGCTTATGCAGCGAGTGTTTATGCCGCATCTCCATAATGCATTTCTCGATTTGCTTGATGATCAGGCGAAGCTTGATTTGCCGCCAGGCCGCATTGCCTTTACCACCGATACGTACGTGGTGAGTCCGGTCTTTTTCCCGGGCGGGAATATTGGCGAACTTGCCGTCAACGGCACAGTCAACGATCTGGCAGTGGGTGGCGCAACGCCGCTCTATCTCAGTGCTGGTTTCGTGCTTGAAGAAGGGCTCCCACTGGCGGAGCTCGAAACCATCGTTAAAAGCATGGCTGAAGCGGCGAGGCGAGCAGGGGTAATGATGGTGACTGGCGACACCAAAGTGGTGGGCAAAGGGCAGTGCGACCGGATTTTTATCAATACTTCGGGAATCGGTGTTATCCGGGAAAACGTGCATCTCTCCTGTCGTAATCTGAAACCGGGTGACAGCATTATTCTTTCAGGAACCGTCGGCGATCACGGAATGGCGATTATGACCTCGCGCGAAGGGCTCTCATTTCAGTCGCGGATCACAAGCGATTGTGCAGCGCTCAACGACATGATTGCCGCCATGCTTGATGTTGCGCCTGGGGCAATGCACGCCATGCGTGACCCGACGAGGGGAGGTGTGGCGGCAACGCTGAACGAGCTGGCAAGCTCCTCATCTATCGGAATAGAAATTCACGAAACGGCTATTCCTGTCAAGCCCGACGTGCGAGGCGCCTGCGAATTGCTCGGTATCGATCCTCTGCATGTGGCGAACGAGGGGAAGCTTGTTGTGGTTGTGGCACTCGATGAAGCTCAGCACGTTCTCGACGTGATGCGCAGCTTCGCCCTTGGGCGGGATGCCGTGATGATTGGCTCAGTGGTTGACGATCATCATGGCATGGTGGTTATGCGTACAGCGTTTGGTTCGCGTCGAATTATCGATCTACCGCTTGGGGAACAGTTGCCCCGCATTTGCTGATCGGGAAGTATTATTTGCGTTTATAAACCTTTTTGAATACGGTTTTAACTCTGTCGAGATTGATGATGCTGGTTTTAACTGGCGGCACCAGAATATCTTCTACACTCTCTTCAGGGATAAAAGTCTGAACGGGATAGATCAGAATAAAACTGTTCTGCTGAAAATACTTATTCAGATAGGCAGGAAGCTTCGCCATTTTTGTATGATATGAGTGGTGATGTTTCCGGCTCATCACTACAATGAGGTTGTCATTACTTTTCACCACATTCGATAGCGCCCAGAAATTATCCCACTCTTTAAAGACCTTATACTCGACGTTGGCAATCAGTTTGAGGGCACTCTCCTGCAATGAGGAAATTGTTTTTTGTGAAGCATAAATCACCAGTTTACTGCCGGTGTTGCGAGTCATGTTGATAATGCGCAAGAGCCAGAGCGAAAATCCGATTTCATGCTCTGCGTTTTCAGGAATTACTGCTATCGTGCGCTTGATGGTGGCTAACGGCTGGACTGATTTGTAAATCAGTGTGGTCACATTACAGCGCCCGAGAATACTATCTTGATGGTTGTCGATAACATCATCCGTGAGAGGGTTTTTGTGATGTAACCCTAAAATCAGATCAGTAATTTTTTGTTCTCTGATAACACCGGAAATGCCATTGGTGATATTGTTGTCGTAGCGAAGCAATCCCGTCAAATCCTTATCGGTTGAAGAGGCGGTAATCACCGCTTTTTCAAGCACCTTCTCGGCGTACTTTTCCGCCATATCATCAGGCAGGCTGTTATCGGCAACGTGCATTGCATAAATATCGCTGGGTGTTTTATCGCTCGTCATTGTTACACTGAGATTGACCAGCTCATCAACGGTGGCAAGATCATCCGTATGAATCAAAATGCGCTCTTTATGAGGCGTAAGCCCTTGTTCGGCAACATCATCAGCCGCTTCACTGCGGGCAATATTGTGTGCGCCTTTCTCACCAATCACCGTCGCAAGCGTACAGGTTACCAGAATAAAGAGAATCGTGCCATTTAAAACACTCTCGCCAAGCAGCCGGATGGGCTCGCCTGTGATGGTGTAGCCAATTGTGGTGTTGTAACCAATCAGCACAGTAGCAAGCGCAACAGCAGCGTGAGCGCTGATAAGACCAAAAATCAGTCGCCGTTGATCAAGCGAAAAGCCAAAAAGCTTCTGGGTTATCCATGCTGAAAGATATTTTGCGATGGTCGCGGCAAGTGTAATAACTGCGGCAACCTTCATGCTTTCATAATCTTTAAAGAAGGCGCGGATATCAATAAGCATGCCAACACCAATCAGAAAGAATGGAATGAAGATGGCGTTGCCGACAAACTTGATTCGGTTCATCAGCGCTGAGGTGCGTGGAATGAGCTGGTTCAGCGCAAGTCCGCCGAGGAATGCGCCTATAATTGCCTCAACGCCAGCGGCTTCAGCAAGAAATCCACTGAAAAAGACCATTGCCAGCACAAACAGGTACTGTAAAACGCTGTCGTCAAATCGCTTGAAAAACCAGCGTGCAATTATAGGGAACAACAGCAGTACCACCAGGCTGAAGAGCGTGATACCCACAATCAATCGCAGCCAGAAGTCACTCATTATTTCACCATTTGCAGTGCCTGCTACAATGGCAAGCACTAAAAGGGCAAGCGTATCAGTAATAATTGTGCCACCAAGCGCAATGTTGACCGCTTTGTTTTTCGTAATACCGAGCTTGCTGATAACGGGATAGATAATGAGCGTGTGCGAGGCAAAAATACTGCCAATCAGCACTGATGAGAGTAGAGTAAAGTGCAATACGTAGAGTCCTACAAGCGTACCGAACGAGAGTGATATAAAAAACGTATAAAATCCAAAAAGAATGCTTTTGGCACTGTTTTTACGGAAATCAGCAACATCAATCTCTAAGCCGGCAAGGAACATAATATAGAGTAAGCCGACGGTTCCGAAGAGAATGATACTGCTGTCGCGCAACAGTAAATTAAATCCGAAAGGACCTATGGCAGCGCCGGCAAAAATGAGGCTGATAAGGCTTGGAATTCTGAGACGGCTGAGGAGAACAGGCGCAAAAAGAATGATAAGCAGTAACAGCGAAAACTGTAACACCGGATTGGTGAACGGCAGAGAGAGATTGAGAAGGTTCATCAACAACATGGCGTATCTTGTTTTGTTTCGCCAAAGACCTCTACAACAGAAACGTCACTGATCAAACATTGTAAAGCGTTATACCGCAAAGTTCTTACAGAATAAATATGCACTTCTTTTGAGACGAAGACAAACATCAGGCAAGTGCGCTTGTTTTGACA
>DYND01000002.1:83538-98978 GCA_020721255.1 Chlorobium chlorochromatii | reverse complement strand
GAGAACCGCCACTGTAACCAATTGAATTTATTTGACTTATAGTTGGACGGTAGTGATTCATATTCTGAAATTGCTTTAGGTTCTCTGAATGAATAATGTGTTACGGTGTATCTGAATGCCATTGTCGATTAATTTTTTGTTTTTGAGTGCTGATTGTCTAAACTGACGCTCAACGTTTTGCAGCTACACGCAGGCAGGGATTTTTAGCACTGAACTTCCTACGAAGAACTGAACTTTATTTTTAGCACTTTCCTGTCCTACGAAGCACGAAACCCCTGCTTGCGTGTAGGTGCTGTTAGCTGTGGTTTTTCCTTCTGTCAGCATTGTATTCAATTATTAATGTCGTCAACAAAACAATACTCCAAATAATGTCAACAATGTTCCAAATTGTCCTACCAAGTGCTATTTTAAAAATTGGGTTAATTAGAACAGCGGAACAAATCCAAATTATCATTATGGTTTTGTCTTCTTTCTCTTTGTCAAGGTATGCGAGAATAATAAAGCCCGTCATACCAACAAAACGAACCAATTGAAAAAACCCATAAGGCATATCAAGTAAACAGCATAGAAATAATACCGTCAATAAAATTTTAAGAATTGGTTTAGTAATGTTCTTCACTTGCTGCTGCTGCTCCATATATTAATGCAAATGTTAGTTCTAATACAAGTAGTGTCGCAACCACTGCACCGAAAGTTTCCCAGCCTGAATAATCTTCTTTTAAAGTCCAAAGATTATAACCTAAAATGCCACCATTAATTAATGCAAGGATGGAAATTGTTAAAGTTCCAAGCCACTTGATTGGAGAAATGTATGCTGCTAACATTACAAGTAGAGATGCCAACATTTTAAATAGTCCCCAAATTGTTCCACCGAAGAAAAGAATTACTACGATGAACCAAAACTTGCTTAAACCTATAAACCAAATTAGCAAGTGTCCAAGACCCCAATTGACAATTGCCATTGCAATAAAGCAAATTGGGAAAAAGATAAGAAAACGCAGAATTTTCACGATTGGATTGTCCATATTTATTTGAATTAAATTATTAGTTATCTAAAATTTCATAGTCGGAATAAGTTTTGCTCTTCAATTTGTTTTTGTTCTTTCCAAATGAATATCCCAGCTATTACTATTCCAATTAGTTGTGCAACTATTTCGGTCAAGTTCCGCAATAGTTTTTCAGTTGTCCATTCCATTCGGAAAAATGTCAGTCCGATAGCAAATGAAATGAGTAACAGGAATAATATCCAAAGGAAAATAAAGAAAGTAAATACAACTTTCTTGTGCTTTGGTGCGAGATACACACCAGAGTAAACACCAAATCCAACAGCAAATGCTTCTCTTAAAAAAACAAACAAAGGTCCTAAAAAGTAATGACCGCCATAGTCGTCCACAGAATTAATGTCTTCCACCATATTGCTACTTATGAAATAAAATGTCCAAGACAGACAGAGTTTTGAAACAATATAAATTGTCGCAGCAAGTGGAATAAAAAATGTCCACCTAAATATCTGTCCGATTATGTTGTTTGTCTGGTTCACGGTCTTTTTAAAATCACAGCTAACTCCTTTATCTATGCACCTTATCCCACCAAAAGGTGTATAAAGCCAGCTATTCTGTCATGCTTTATACACCTTCGAGGTGAATAATATTTTTTACAAATTATCAAAGGGGCTGGAAATTTTTAGTAAACTCTGTTCGCATACATGGGTATAGATTTCCGTCGTCTTACTGCTCTTATGCCCTAAGAGCTCTTGTATGTATCGAAGATCAGTTCCCGCTTCCAGTAAATGTGTTGCATAAGAGTGCCGGAACCAATGAAGCGTTACTGGTTTGTTGATTTTGGCATGATCGAGTGCATGTTTTTACACTTTTTGCAAGCTAGCGCCAACTTTTCAATTTGTAAAGTACAAATATATTTCAAAACTATTTATCTCAATCTCTTTCTTATGCATGCTCAGGTGGACACCGAATCACGATCCGTTTCGCCTGGCATGTACGAAAGTCTCCTGCACGGGAACAGGGAAATGCCCCGCCACCCCCTATTTCCGATCCTCACGCCCCCACCTCCACCGGCAACACCATCCGAAAACCCCGGAAATCGTTAACCGCTTTGGAAACCACAAACGAACGCTGCGAACAACGAAAAGCGAACTTATCCGGATAACGCCAGCAGCCACCACGTTCCTGTCGGAGAGCATCTTCACCGCTGGAAGTATTCCCAGAATCCATTTCGTCGTGCCAGACAGAACACCACTCCATAACATTGCCGCTCTGGTTCCAGGTGCCATAACCCGAAACCCCTTCGGGATAAGCGTAAACCGGCGCGACCGAATCCGCGCCGCGGTTGTTCCTGTGCCGGCAGTTGTTTTCATCCCACCGGTCTCCCCACGGATAGACATATCCTTCAGGACCGCGTGCCGCCTTTTCCCACTCAGCTTCCGTGGGCAACCGGCATCCCGCCCACCGGGCATAGGCATCCGCGTCGTCCCAGTTGATCAGCACAACCGGGTAATCGTCGAACTCTGCGGGGCAGCCATCTTCATGCCAGACCGAAAGCGAGTCTATCCTTGCGCCGATGTTGGGAGGCCGATGGCCAGTTGCCTGCACAAAAGCCCGGTACTGGCGATTGGTGACGGCATAAACCGAAATGTAAAACGCTTCAAGAGAGACGGTGTGCTGCAGGCTCTCCTTATCGAGATCGTCTCCCATAGTGAAACTGCCTGCGGGAACAAGCACCATCGGGGATCCATCCTGTTCGTTGACGACGACCGGAGGCAGCTCGCCGCCGGATGGACAGAGCGCGAGTCTTCTGAGTTCCGTAAGGATTTCGTTATAGGTTGGTGTATTCATAGTGCGCTGTTATCTCCGGTTTTCAATGAGGCTGACAAAGCATTCCGGTCGTCAGAGGCGTTGCGCGCCTGTCCGTTTAAGACCATAGTCCTCAACTGTTCGATATGCTCCTGATGCGATGCCGAGAGAGGAACCATCTCTGCGGCTGCGTTGAGCAGATCCTCTGTTTCCAGTTCCCGGCGATGGTCGCGGAATGCGGGAAACATGGCATCGTTGACCAGCGCCTGCAGTTCGGCACCGACAAACCCCTCCGTTGCCGATGCGACCGCGCCAAGGTTGAACCGTTGCGAGAGCATGGTATAGCCGCGCTCCCTGAGATGGACTTCGAGTATCTTTATCCGCTCGCCGTGGGTAGGAAGATCGAGGAAAAAGACCTCATCAAACCGACCTTTGCGCAGGAGTTCAGGGGGAAGCCGCCGGACATTGTTGGCGGTGGCGAATACAAATACCGGAGCTGTTTTTTCCTGCATCCAGGTAAGAAAGGTGGCAAAGACCCTGCTTGCCGTGCCGCTGTCGCCCATGGAGCCGGCAAAGGCTTTTTCGATCTCGTCAACCCAGAGCACGCAGGGCGCGATAACCTCGGCAATACGGATGGCTTCGCGAATATTCTGTTCGCTCGACCCCAAGAGACCGCTGAAGATGGCGCCGACATCCATTCGCAGCAGCGTCATCCCCCAGTGGCCTGCGGTTACTTTTGCACAGAGGCTTTTTCCGGTTCCGGGAATCCCGATAAGAGCCACCCCCTTCGGCATGCTGAGTCCATACTCTCGCGCATCCTGGCTGAACGCCTCCTGACGCTCGTCGAGCCACGCTTTCAGTGCTCCAAGTCCGCCAACGTTGTTCATGGATCCGGTATAGGGATAGAGTTCGAGAGCGCCGCTTTCACGGATGATGTGCCGTTTTTCGTTCAGCACCTGCCGGACGCTCCTTTCGTCAAGCTCATGGCCTCCGGCAACCACAATGGCTTTGCGAAACGCTCTCCCCGCTTCGACTATGGAAAGACCGAGCGCGCTTTCGACCAGACGTTCGCGCAAACCGTGCGTGGCGTTATCGAGCGCCCGCGTTGAGCGGGTTTCCCGATCGAGCAGTTCCTGTATCTGTTTGCCGTCGGGCTTTCCGACATCGATGGTTGGAATGTCGTGACGGAGTTCGACGGGAAGCGCAAGCTGGGGGCTTGTGATGATAATGTTCACCGTTTCGCTGCGGAAAGGAAGACGAGATGCGAGGTTCCGCAACATGCGCGAAACCTTGCGACTGTGCTCCCAGAAATGGTGAAAGTCTTTGAGCACGAATGTTGCGGAGCCCTTGTAGTCGTCGATGATGTCGAGCACCGTTTCCGGGGTGGCCGCCAGCTTGCTGAAGGTCGCCGCAGGTTCTCGCAGATGCCGGAACTGGTCTCCAACATCCCATGTGATGAGCCCCATTCCTTCAGGCCACTCGCCTGATTGCGACCAGCCGGAAAGCGTGCGCAGGGCATCCTCTTCGTCGATGGTTGCGAGGTGTATGACGGCTACACGCGCGTCAACATTGAGTTTGAGTTCGTCGAGCCAGGCCATGCTGCGTTAAGTTATTGGGTTGTACCGTTACAGTTTCACTACCGGCAGATCGGTTACCGGCAACGGAAGTCGCGAGCCGTCCCGCAACAGAATGTAGGAACTATTGTTCTCTTCCGTATCCCGCAGCCAGAGCGTGAGGCGGCGGTTGCTGTCCACCCCGAACCCTGCAATAAAGCGCCGCTCACCGGAACGGCAGTGTGGTACGGCATGGATGAACTCGCTGTCTTCGGGATTGAGCGGCTTATGCCGACTCTCCTCCCGCTCCCCTTCCCGTACCGGACGCAAGCCGTCGGCCCCGTTGACATAGGTGATCAGGGGGCGGCTCATTGACGAGCGCTCATAAATGACCAGTCCGAGCGTATCCTGATAGTCCGAGGCAGCCTTGATATACTTGCTGCACACCGGTTTCCCGGTCGGGTAAGGAGTTCCGCGTGGAACAACGGGAACCAGTTCAAAATCCCGAAGTTCCCGGTTCCAACTGCGCAGACAGTAATCGTGAGTCAGCGTCTGGTCGAAGATGCCGCCGGAGTAGCGGCATGCCCCTCTGGCAATGGCTTCGAAGGGATTGCCGGCATGAACGTCGCTGAGGGGAAAGAACTCACGGATTTTCTCCTCAATGCCCGGCAGCAGGCTGCTTCCTCCGACAAGAAAAATCCCTTTCAGCTCCTCCTTGCGGATGCCTGACCTGTCGCGTGCCTGATCGAGAGCGCGATCGAGCGTGCGGATGATGTGCTGGTAGAGGTTGTTCCTGTCCGGCTCCCGTTTTTTTTCAAGAGCCTCCTTCAGTGTGGCTGAAGTGAGCGTGACATCGATGAGTCTGCCGGTAACATCGTTATACCGGCTAAAGGAGGCTTGCTCGCTGCCGTTCGATATGGCTATTTTCGCCCCCTCAATCGCTTCGAGCAGGGATGGGCCGATTGAGGCAATATCGTCATCGGCGAGCCCCTCCTCTTTCTGGATATGTTCCAGCAGCCAGTTATCGATCATAATCCCGCCGATCTCCTCGCCAGCCCTGCCCAGTATTCGGCATTTGGCATGTCCGGCACGCAGCAGATCGGTACGAACTACCGAAACATCGAGGGTACCTCCGCCGAAATCTACAATGCAGTAGGATTCGCGGTCGAGAACCATATCGATGTAACCAAGCATACAGGCGGTTGCTTCGTCGATAAAGGTGATCCCGCCCGGAAACCGTTTTATCGCCGCTTCGCGAAGCCAGTCGATATAGTGATCGAAGGCTTCCACAGGGACGGTCAGCACAATCTCCTCGTCGATGTCGCCGAAATAGCCGCGCACAAACATCAGGATGCGATCAACGAGTTCGTCTGCTGCATGGCGGGGGTAGATAACCCTGCCATTGACGCGCCGCCCGCGATTGGCTCCACCGTTGCGAAGCATATCCATTTTCAGCCACCTGAATGTTCCCGGATGATTGACTACTCCCGCTGCGTCAACCTGGCTGCCGACAAGGAGAGCGCTCTCCTCCGCAAAATGAATGACAGAGGGAATAACCCTTGCAGGCTCCGATCCCCGCTGCGGATAGAGTATCCCGAGGTTCGGCAGGTCGGGAGTCTCTATGTTGTTCAGGGCTTCGTTCCAGCGTGCGACTACGCTGTTGCAAGTCCCGAAATCAAAAGCGAGAGCCATGTCTCAAACGGTTATTCTGGTTTACCACTCTGCATCCGATTCCGGATGCCCCGTTTCTGAGAAACCTGCCCAGAATCGCGGTGTTTGCAAAAAGATGTTTTTCAGCCTGCATCAGGATTCGACAATCCACAAATGAATGATATGGAGATTATACATATATCACTCTCTATCAAGCAAATTACAAGGTTCGATTTCATAGGATTTTCATAACGTTCCGCTGCATTTCTACGCCCGGATGTATAACCATACAAAAATGTAGCTTTTGTATTTATCCAACATAATTGTAGCCAAAAAAGCAGGGTTCATATCGTGAGAGAGTGAAAAAATCACGAGGGGGAATCGGATCAACCAACGCCACCACACACCTTTAACCTTTATATAATAAAGACTTACCTATCTCCCCTTCTTTGTTTACAAAAAAACTTTTTTAAAAAGCTTGGTTTGGCACGCCTTTTGCTCAATAAAAGCATAATTATTCAGACGAAAGATCACAATCTCCTGAATAGTTTATGAGATAAGCTGTCAAAACCTAAAAAATGCACAACTATGAGAAAAGTAGCTATTTATGGAAAAGGTGGTATCGGCAAGTCAACCACCACGCAAAACACGGTTGCCGGCCTTGCTGAAATGGGCAAGAAAGTGATGGTTATTGGCTGTGACCCAAAAGCTGACTCTACCCGTCTGCTCCTTGGTGGACTTCAGCAGAAAACGGTTCTCGACACACTTCGTGAGGAGGGTGAAGAAGTTGAACTTGAAGATATCATTAAACCTGGGTACAGAAACACCCGCTGCACCGAATCAGGTGGTCCTGAGCCTGGCGTAGGCTGCGCAGGTCGCGGTATTATCACCTCGGTAAACCTCCTCGAACAGCTTGGAGCTTTTGATGACGAATGGGAACTCGACTATGTTTTTTACGATGTTCTTGGTGACGTTGTGTGCGGAGGATTTGCTATGCCGATCCGCGATGGAAAAGCTGAAGAGATCTACATTGTCTGCTCTGGTGAAATGATGGCAATGTACGCTGCTAACAACATTTGCAAAGGTATTCTGAAATATGCTGATGCCGGCGGAGTAAGACTTGGTGGCCTTATCTGCAACAGCCGTAATGTTGACAACGAACGCCAGATGATTGAAGAACTTGCGAAAAAAATCGGCACCCAGATGATTCATTTCGTGCCACGCAACAACTTTGTACAGCGTGCTGAGATCAACAGAAAGACTGTTATCGAGTATGATCCAACGCACGAGCAGGCCGATGAATATCGCGCTCTTGCACAGAAAATTCACGATAACAAGATGTTTGTTATTCCAAAGCCACTCGAAATTGAAGAGTTGGAAGCACTTCTCATTGAATTTGGTATCGCTAACTAAAAAAAGGAGTACAAGGCTATGTTAATGATCAGAACAATCGTCAGACCAGAAAAGGTGTATGATGTTATGCAAGGTTTGTTAGACGCCGGTTTTCCGGCTGTAACAAAAATCTCGGTTGTCGGACGTGGCAAGCAACGTGGTCTTCAGGTTGAAGACGTTGTTTATGATGAAATCCCGAAAGAGATGCTCTTTATGGTGGTTCCTAATGGTGACAAAGATTTTGTTATCAGGGCAATTCTCGAGAATGCAAAATCAGGTAAAGATGGAAAATTCGGTGATGGAAAAATCTTTGTTTCAGCCGTCGAAGAGGTTTACACCATAAGTACCGGCGAACGCGAGATAGATCCATTGCTTCCAGCGAAGGAGGCTTAAATGAAAGAAATTATTGCAGTTATACGCATGAATAAGGTGAATGCGACAAAAAAGGCTCTTGTCGATGCAGGAATACCGGCATTCACCGCTACCGGGCGAGTGATGGGACGAGGAAAGGGGCAAGTTCACTCTGATATTCTTCAGGGAGCAGAAGCCGGGCACCCGGAAGCAATTGCCCAGCTCGGAGGTGCCCCTCGCCTGGTTTCCAAAAGAATTGTGACTGTTGTGGTGCCCGATGAGCTGTGCAAAAAAGCAATTGACACCATTATCAAAACCAATCAAACCGGCACCCACGGTGATGGCAAGATTTTCGTAACACCGATTATCGAAACCATCAGGGTCAGAACAGGTGAAGAGGGCGATGTTGCGCTGAACTAACGATCACATTAAAAGGTGTAAACGGAGAAATTTCCATGGAGGCAAACAAAATTATTCCAGATCCAGCCCAAGTGAGGGAGGAGCTGATAGAAAAATACCCGGCGAAGGTGGCCAAGAAAAGGTCGAAGTCCATTATCATTAACGATCCTGACACTATTCCCGAAGTACAGGCCAACGTGCGTACCGTTCCGGGAATCATCACCCAGCGTGGATGCTCTTATGCCGGCTGTAAAGGTGTGGTTCTTGGACCTACACGCGATATCGTCAACATTGTGCACGGTCCAATCGGGTGCAGTTTTTACGCATGGCTTACACGTCGGAACCAGACAAGACCAGAATCGCCTGAAGATGCGAACTATATTCCTTACTGCTTTTCAACTGACATGCAGGAAGAAAACATTGTTTTCGGTGGTGAAAAGAAGTTAAAGATTGCTATTCAGGAAGCTTATGACCTCTTCCACCCAACATCAATCGCAATCTTTTCGACCTGTCCGGTCGGGTTGATTGGTGATGATGTACACGCCGCAGCAAGAGAGATGAAGGAGAAGTTTGGAGATTGTAACGTTTTCGGCTTCAGTTGCGAAGGGTACAGAGGCGTCAGCCAGTCAGCAGGTCACCACATTGCTAACAACGGTGTTTTCAAACACATGGTTGGTCGCAACAACGAGGTAAAAGAGGGTCAGTTCAAGCTGAACCTGCTTGGTGAGTATAACATTGGCGGCGATGCGTTTGAAATTGAGCGCATTTTCAAGAGAGTTGGCATCACTCTGGTTGCTTCATTCAGTGGCAACTCGACGGTTGGTGCAATTGAAAACTCTCACACAGCCGATCTCAACGTTATTCTCTGTCACCGCTCCATCAACTACATGGGCGACATGATGGAGACGAAATATGGTATTCCGTGGATGAAGATCAACTTTGTAGGCGCTGAGTCAACCGCAAAATCATTGCGGAAAATTGGCGAGTACTTTGGTGATGAGGGGTTGAAAGCACGTATTGAAGCGGTCATTTCCGAAGAGATGCCAAAAGTAAAAGCGGCTGTAGCGGAGATTCTGCCAAGAACGAAAGGCAAAACTGCCATGCTCTTTGTTGGTGGTTCTCGCGCTCACCATTATCAGGATCTGTTCAGCGAGCTTGGTATGACAACAGTTGCTGCAGGCTATGAGTTTGCGCACCGCGACGACTATGAAGGGCGTCAAGTGCTTCCAGGCATCAAGGTAGATGCTGACAGCAAGAACATTGAAGAGCTGAAAGTGGTTGCCGATCCTGAACTCTACAAACAGAGAAAAACAGAAGCTGAGCTTGCTGAGTTAAAAGAGAAAGGGCTTGAAATCAATGGCTACGAAGGAATGATGAAGCAGATGACCAAAAAGTCACTGGTTGTTGATGACCTCAGCCACTACGAATCTGAAAAGCTGATTGAGATCTACAAGCCGGATATTTTCTGCGCCGGTATTAAAGAGAAGTATGTGGTACAGAAGATGGGTATTCCGCTCAAACAGCTTCACAGCTACGATTACGGCGGACCTTATACCGGCTTTGAAGGCGCAGTAAACTTCTATAAAGATATTGATCGTATGGTCAACAATCCAGTATGGAAGCTTATCAAAGCACCGTGGGAAAAGAAAAGTACAGGACTTGCAGCCAGCTACGTGACACAGTAATGATGGAAAACGGAGACTATTGAAATTATGCTATTAAGACACACATCAAAAGAGGTTAAAGAGCGTGAAGGGCTGACGATCAACCCGGCAAAGACCTGCCAGCCGATCGGCGCCATGTATGCTGCGCTCGGTATTCATGGCTGTCTGCCTCACAGCCATGGCTCACAGGGGTGCTGCTCTTACCATCGCAGCACCCTTACCCGCCACTACAAAGAGCCTGTTATGGCGGCAACAAGTTCTTTCACCGAAGGTGCTTCGGTATTCGGTGGCCAGGCAAACCTGCTCGCCGCTATCGATACTATCTTCGCGGTGTACGACCCGGATATTATTGCGGTGCACTCAACGTGCCTCAGCGAAACGATTGGTGACGACTTGCAGCAGATCACCAAAAAGGCAAGTGACGATGGCAAGATTCCTGACGGGAAGTATGTGATTTACGCAAGCACACCAAGCTTTGTAGGTTCACACGTCACCGGTTACGCCAACATGGTAGCAGGAATGGCAAACCAGTTTGCTGAATCTACAGGCGAGAAAAAGAGTCAGTACAACATGATTGCTGGATGGATGGAGCCTTCGGATATGCGCGAAATCAAGCGGCTTGCCAAGGAAATGGGTATTAACATTGTGCTCTTCCCTGACACATCGGATGTGCTTGATGCTCCGCAAACGGGTAAGCATGTTTTTTACCCGAAAGGTGGCACAACCGTCGCAGAGCTGAAAAGCAGTGGCGACAGCCTCGCGTCATTCGCGCTTGGCAGCATCAGCGCTGAACCAGCGGCAATTGCGCTGGAAAAGAAATGCAAAGTACCGTTTGAAACGCTCGACATCCCGATTGGACTCAGTGCCACAGACCGCTTCATTATGGCAATCAGCAAGATGGCTAAAATTGAAGTGCCCGATGAAATTACGGCTGAGAGAGGTCGCTTGGTGGATGTGATGGCAGATATGGAACAGTACCTGCACGGCAAGAGAGTAGCGCTTTTCGGCGATCCCGACCAGCTTCTGCCACTCACCGAATTTCTGCTCGACCTGAGCATGAAGCCAGTGCACATCGTCAGTGGTACACCAGGTCAGCGCTTTGACAAGGAGATGCGCGTAATGCTTGAGAAAAGGTCGCCTGAAACAAAATTCAAGAGCGGACTTGGCGCAGACATGTTTTTGCTGCACCAGTGGATGAAAAACGAGCCTGTTGATTTATTGATTGGCAACACCTACGGTAAGTACATGGCTCGGGACGAAGATATTCCGTTTATACGTTTTGGGTTCCCGATTCTCGACCGTATCGGGCACAGCTACTTCCCGAACATCGGGTACAACGGCAGCCTGAGATTGCTCGAAAAAATTCTCAATGTGCTGATGGATCGTCAAGATCGTGATGCGCTTGAGGAGAAGTTTGAGCTGGTGATGTAATGAACGGATGGGAATAAGTTTGTTGATAACCCCCTCCCCCTTCGGGGACTCCCCCTTAACAGGGGGAGAGTAGTTGCCGATGTATTGCAGCTTCACAAATTCCCCTCCTTTTAAAGGAGGGTTGCCCGAAGGGAGGGGTGGTTGGCAGGGAAGCGTTTGATATGGTACTAAGAAATTTATAAGGATTACGGCTATGGAACAGATTGGTATTCTTGAGGGAAGAGAGAGACAGGTTTTAGAAAAGAAAAGTGGTGTAGCTCAGGCTGATATCGCCTGCGATACCACCAGCCTTTCTGGATCGGTAAGTCAGCGAGCATGCGTCTTTTGCGGCTCCCGTGTGGTGCTTTATCCCGTTGCCGATGCCATTCATCTGGTTCATGGACCTATCGGGTGTGCTGCATATACTTGGGATATTCGTGGTGCCGTCTCTTCGGGGCCTGAGCTGCACCGTTTGAGCTTTTCCACAGACTTGCAGGAGATGGATGTGGTGTATGGCGGTGAAAAAAAGCTCTACCGGTCACTGATTGAGCTTATTGATCAATACCAGCCAAAAGCAGCATTTATCTACTCAACCTGTATTGTAGGATTGATTGGCGACGATATTGACGCTGTTTGCAAAAAGGTAGCTAAAGAGACTGGTATTCCGGTGCTTCCGGTACATTCGGAAGGTTTTAAGGGCACCAAAAAGGATGGCTATAAAGCTGCCTGCCTTGCCCTGATGAAGCTGATAGGAACGGGATCGACCGATGGTATCAGCAAATACAGCATCAACATTCTCGGTGAATTCAACCTTGCCGGTGAAGCGTGGATTATCCGCGAATATTACGAAAAGATGGGCATTGAAGTGGTTGCCACCATGACTGGCGATGGCCGGATTGACGCTGTACGGCGCGCACATGGCGCATCGCTCAATGTGGTACAATGCTCAGGATCGATGACTTGGCTGGCAAAAGAGATGGAAGAGAAATACGGAATTCCCTACATCCGCGTCTCTTACTTCGGCATTGAGGATATGTCCAAATCGCTCTACGATGTCGCCGTACATTTTCCTGATCGCCCGGAGATCATGGAAGCAGCAAAGCGGATTGTAAGTGAAGAGGTAAAAACGCTTTACCCTTCGCTCCAGAAATTCAAGAAAGCGTTACAAGGTAAAAAGGCAGCCATCTATGTTGGTGGCGCATTCAAGACTTTTTCGCTCATAAAAGCACTGCGTTCAATCGGCATGTCCGTTGTGCTCGCCGGATCGCAGACAGGCAACAAGGACGATTATGCCAGACTGAAAGAGATGTGCGATGAGGGCACGGTGATTGTGGACGATTCAAACCCTGTTGAACTCTCGAAATTTATTCTTGAAAAAGAGGCCGACCTGCTTATCGGCGGTGTTAAAGAGAGACCTATCGCCTTCAAGCTCGGTGTCGCCTTTTGCGACCACAACCATGAGCGGAAAATACCGCTCGCCGGATTTATCGGCATGTACAATTTTGCACTGGAGGTTTACCAATCGGTCATGAGTCCGGTATGGCAGTTCGCTCCAAGAAAAGGAGGCTCGCTATGAAACATGAACACGCAAAAGCCGCAACCCAGAACGCCTGCAAGCTCTGCAACCCACTCGGTGCATGCCTTGCTTTTCGCGGAATAGAGAATTGTGTGCCGTTCCTGCACGGTTCACAAGGGTGTGCAACCTATATACGTCGTTATTTAATAAGCCATTATAAGGAACCGATTGATATTGCATCGTCAAACTTCAATGAAGAGACTGCTGTGTTTGGCGGGAGCCATAACTTGAAGCTCGGGCTAAAAAACGTCAGTGATCAGTACAAGCCAGAGGTTATCGGCGTGGCGACCACTTGCCTGAGCGAAACCATTGGTGATGATGTGCCCGGTATTTTGCGGGAGTATAAAAAGGAGTTCAAAAACGGCTCGCCCATGCCGATTATTATCCATGCGTCAACACCAAGCTATCAGGGCAGCCACATTGACGGCTTTCATGCGGCGGTTCATGCAACGGTGAAAGCGTTGGCAGAGAAAGCTGTAAAGCAGCGAATGATCAACCTTTTCCCGAACATGGTTTCACCGGCTGACCTGCGCCATTTGAAAGAGATTTTTGTTGATTTTGGTATGCCGGTTATGGTGTTACCCGACTACTCTCAAACAATGGACGGTGGTCCGTGGGGTGAATATCACCGCATTCCACCGGGCGGCACCCCTGCAATCGCTATTGCATCGGCGGCAAGTGCAATGGCAAGCATTGAGTTCGGCTCAACCATTGAAGCCTCAAAATCAGCAGCGGAGCACCTCGATGTCATGTTCGGCATTCCGGCTTACCGCATGCCTCTGCCGATTGGCATTAAAGGGAGTGACAAATTTTTCAGCCTGCTCGAAACGGTGACAGGTGCAAAAAGAGCTGAAAAATATGAAGATGAACGCCGTAGGCTGGTTGACGCTTATGCCGATGGCCATAAATATGTTTTTGAGAAAAAAGTAATCATTTACGGCGAAGAGGATCTGGTTATTGCCATGACCGCCTTCTTGCGTGAAATTGGCATGGTGCCAGTACTCTGCGCCTCGGGCGGCAAAAGTGGACTGCTGAAAAAACGGATTGCTGAACTTGTGCCCGATATGGATGAACTTGGTATAAACGTGCGTGATGGTGTTGACTTTGTCGATATCGAAGAGGAGTCGAAAATACTCCAACCCGATTTTCTTATCGGCAACAGCAAAGGATTCACCATGTCGAAAAAGAACAGCATACCGCTGCTCCGCCTCGGCTTCCCGATTCACGACCGCTTTGGCGGGCAACGGATGCACCACCTTGGCTACCGTGGAACGCTGGAACTCTTTGACCGGATTGTCAACACCGTTATCGAACAACGGCAGAATGCTTCATCAATCGGCTATACTTATATGTAAAGGGAGGAGACTATGACACTGAAAATCGCAAACCACCCCTGTTTTAACGATGCCTCACGCCACACGTTCGGGCGCATCCACCTCCCTGTTGCGCCGAAGTGCAATATTCAGTGCAACTATTGCAGCCGTAAATTCGACTGCATGAACGAAAACAGACCTGGCGTTACCAGCAAGGTACTGTCGCCTCAGCAGGCCCTCTACTATCTCGATCAGGCGATGGTTCTGTCGCCGAACATTGCCGTTGTTGGTATTGCCGGTCCGGGAGATCCATTTGCCAACCCGGATGAAACGATGGAAACGCTGCGGCTCGTTCGGGAAAAATATCCAGAGATGTTGCTCTGCTTGGCAACCAACGGGCTCGACTTGCTTCCCTATATTGACGAGCTTGCCACGTTACAAGTGAGCCACGTTACCATCACCATTAACGCCATTGATCCTGAAATTGGTGCGGAGATTTACGCTTGGGTTCGCTATAACAAGAAAATGTATCGCGGTATTGAGGCGGCTAAACTGCTGATCAAGAACCAGCTTGAGGCACTCAAACGGTTGAAAGAGGTAGGCGTCACCGCCAAGGTAAACTCCATTATCATTCCCGGGGTGAATGATACACACGTTATCGCTGTTGCCTCGAAAGTGGCACAATTAGGTGCAGACATTCTGAACTGTCTCCCCTACTACAACACCAAAGAGACGGTTTTTGAAAACATTGACGAGCCATCGGCCGAGTTGGTAACAGAAATTCAGCAGGCGACAAGTGCATTTCTGCCACAAATGAAACATTGCGCTCGTTGCCGTGCCGATGCGGTTGGCATTATCGGCGAAATCAACACGGAGGAGATGATGCAGAAGCTGGCAGAAGCTGCAGCAATGCCCAAAAATCCGGCAGAGTGCCGCCCATACATTGCCGTCAGCAGTATTGAAGGCGTGCTGATAAACCAGCATCTCGGTGAAGCGGATCGTTTTTTGATTTACGGTATAGATGGCAACGGAGAGTGCTGTCTGGTCGATTCGAGAATTGCACCGCCCGGCGGAGGAGGGCAACAGCGTTGGGAAGCATTAGCTGACCTGCTGCACGATTGCCGTACGGTGCTTGTGAACGGCGCTGGTGATTCACCAAAAAAAGTGCTCAAAGCTCATGGTATTGAAGTCCTGGTGATTGAAGGCGTTATTGAAGACGCCGTCAACGGTGTCTTTACCGGACAGGATCTGAAACACCTTATGAAAAGCAGCCAGATTCACGCCTGCGGGTCAAGCTGTTCTGGAACAGGAGGCGGATGCGG
>DYND01000002.1:48711-83438 GCA_020721255.1 Chlorobium chlorochromatii | reverse complement strand
GCAGCCAGATTCACGCCTGCGGGTCAAGCTGTTCTGGAACAGGAGGCGGATGCGGGTAATGACTGAATGTTGGATGAAAAGTCTTGAACCTTGATTACATGATAAATCCGGAAATCACAGGAATCAGGGGTCAAGACGACACACGAAATAATTAATAGTTTTTACAACAATAATTAACTATAGAGAAATAACCATGGATAAACCAAAACATCACATTCTGGTCTGTGCAAGTTTTCGTGCACAGGGCACACCACAGGGGATCTGCCACAAAAAGGAGTCGCTCAGCCTGATTCCCTACATCGAAAGTGAGCTCTCTGACCGCGGCATGACCGACGTTACCGTATCGGCAACTGGCTGCCTGAACCTTTGCGAAAAAGGGCCGGTACTTGTTGTCTATCCTGAAAGCTTCTGGTATGGCGAGATTGACAGCGAAGAGAAAATTGACGAGATTCTTGATGCTCTCGAAGAGGGCGAGGCTTGCGAAGGTTTGTTGATTAACTGACAGCTCCAGTGCTTGATGCCCTGTTGAAAAATACAGGGTGTCTGGCATTGGTGCAAATCACCCGCGGGCACCCCTCACTATCGTCGGATGAAATTGGACTATTGAAATCATGATGATTGCCCATTAAAATTAGCAGATTGACGTTAGAAAATGTTGATTGATGATAGGTAAACACACATCAAGTGTGATTGTTAATCACTATTATTCCGTAATAAACAAACGATTCAATAGAACAGGAGGCTTATTATGGCATTGAATGCTTATTTGAGGTTGGAAGGCCAAAAATCTGGAGTCATCAAGGGTTCTGTCACTCAAAAGGGTCGCGAAGATTCCATTATGGTGATTGCTTTCAACCATGAAGTGTTATCCCCTCGGGACACTAATACTGGCTTACCAACCGGTCAACGTCAGCACAAAGTGCTTACTCTTACCAAGGAAATTGATAAGGCAACGCCGCTGTTGATGAATACCCTGATTACAAATGAAAACCTGAAGAAATGGACACTGCGATTCTGGCGCCCCTCATCGTCAACCGGTATTGAGAAACAATTTTTTACCATACAACTGATCAATGCCAATATTTCCGATATCAGGATGGAGATGCTGAACAATATGTACCCTGAAAACGTAGCTCATAAAGAGCGCGAGCATGTCTCATTCACTTATCAGAAAATTATCTGGACATATGAAGATGGTGGGATTACCTGCATGGATGACTGGATGACCAGGGTTTAAGGCTCCCCAGCCATCAGCAAGTGCAGTGGATACCACGTCAGCGCATTATAGCGCTGATGGAGGGACTACTCGGTACGCACAGAAAGCTGAAGGAAAATCTTCATCTTTGATTGAGTCTCGCAAAAACATCTTCCACAGGTGACTCTTTGAGCTCACCACAGTCAAAAGCATCAAAGCGAGATTCAACCTCTTCCGCCCGCCCACGCATTGTATTCTGCAAGGGCTTCGGCAGCAAAAGCATCAAGCTTACCAGCCTGCGCATCTTGCTCAATCTGATAATCCCAATCGTCGGTATCCCATTCTAAGAACCACTTACGAAACTCTTGCCGTTCAAGGAGTGTCAGTTGTTTGACTTGCTCTTCAAGGTATTGGATTGTCGTCATAAAGACACCTCATTTTGTACCTGATAAAAGAGATAGATTATTTATATCCGATAGTCGTCTAACGGTTTTATCATTTTTACATCTCGATACATGGCATTGCCTGAATCAGATTAAATGACGTATTCGACAAACCCTCATGATGAAATTCTTTTTGCCATTTCAGTAGCAAATGATGGCATATCGCTCATATTCAGACTTCCAAACGCTTCCGCCCAACTCAAGATTTTGTGAGTCTCACTCTTCTCTTTCTTGAAAACCAGAAACATAAAATCAGTCTTGACACCTAAAAGCTCCTCCATCATGTATTTTTGCAGTTCCATTTGCCCTACACACTCCTTCCCTCGCTCCTTGAATATCGCCTTCTCAATATCTGAGGAAGGATATGAACCTTCACCTGATTCATATTTTGCTTCGATGCAGATAGCATGATCTTTGTCCAGATGTATAACAATGTCTGGCTTAATATTAAATGACCATTTAAACCTGCAAACCTTCAGAAAATCATCGTTATCCTGAAAGTTTTTGTTGTACTTCACAATAGACCATTTTCCAGGATATTGCACAAAGTGCTCAGAAGGTTGTCCTCCAACACCAAATTTCCGATTGATCTCGACAACTGGCAGCTTCAGAATTTCATCGATTCCATTTATTGTCAAATGCTGACGAATAATGTCCTTTTTAATTTCCTCATCTTCAATCTTACTCCAAAGATCTCGGAGATAAGCATACTCGAAATAAATGCCAAAATCAGGACCCGGTTCCACCGCAAAGCCACAAGTCTTTAAAAATAACTCAGCATTTCCGGGTTGACAAAGTGCCGCAAATAATATCGCGGCGTAATTTCGTTCTTCTCTGTTGATTTCATAATAATTGTGAGTAAGGTGTGCGAGAGTTCTGATATTCATTGTCGTTGTCTTTTTTGGTTTTTTCCGCCACACGCCATTCTATTATAATACCTTAACGTTTAACCATAGAACAAGTTAGAGCTCAAAACCCCTCACCCAACCGGATCTGGATGCAAAAACGTGTATCCCAGCGCATTTACCAGTTTCTCGCTGTTCACGACTTTAAAAGGAGCTGGTGCGTCAGATGGTACAATTGGGAGTGGCGACATACCTGCCGCTGAAGCCGCTTTGCCGTAATAGTCGCGACGCAGGATATGATGCGGTGCGCAGGCGTTGAACACTTCGCCCCACTGCTGCAGGCGGATAATTTCAGTTATAATGTTGATGCAATCGTCACGATGGATGAGGTTCATCGGCTGGTCAGGATTGGTAATCTCCTGCAAAGCCGTAAGATATCGCTCGGGATTACGGTCGTACCCAACAAGCCCTCCAAAACGCACAACAGTGGTATCGAAACCGCTCTCCTGCATCAGCATCTCTTCAACAAGCAGCAAAGCCTGCCCCGATGGCGATTCAGGTTCAACGGCATCCTCTTCCTTCACTTCGCGGTTCAGCGACGGATAAACCGAGGTGGAGCTGACCATCAGCACCGAGCGCACCGGCGACTGACCAAGTGCATCAATCAGCGACGAGAATTGCTCGATGTGGTACTCTGCAAGATCTTCGTGGCGTTTGGGTGGTATATTAACAATAAGGATATCGCTCTGGAGAAAAGCAACAATATCGTCGCCTGTCATTTCGGGCTCAAGGCGAACCAGATATGGCTCCACGCCCGCATCGCGTAACGTTTCAAGCTTATCCTCATGGGTAGTTGAACCTTTGACTGAATAGCCCTGTTTGACGAAAGCCTCTGCAAGCGGCAACCCAAGCCAGCCGCATCCAAGTATAGTAATTGTCTCTTTCTGCATTGTTTTTCCCTTTAGCGTTCTTTAACATTCATAGTGTCGATGAGCAATAATGTACAGGTTGGGCACCTGCAATTCAACACTTTTCAAACAAATCGCATGCAAGTTTGAAGTTCAGCACATACACTGCAGGCAATTGCATACAACTCATTTATTCTGTACACTATCTCCAGTTTCTCTACGAACAACGAACACTATGAACCATGAATATTGACCGGCGTCTTTTTCAACTGCTTAAAGAAGAACGAACGCCATTTCTTGCATCAATCAGCGCCGGCATACTTGCTTCAGTAATGCTTATAGCCCAGGCGTATTTCCTCAGTCGAATCATTAACGGCGCTTTTATCGAGAAAAGTGGTATAGAAAAACTGCTGATACCGCTTGCACTGTTTGCGCTCTTCAGTTTGCTGCGTATGGCTTTGAACTGGTTCTCGCACACCGAGGCGAATCGTGGAACGCTTATCATCCGCGAAAAACTTTTTACCCGGCTCATCGGCACCGTTGCGGCACTCGGACCACTTTATACAAAATCAGTGCAAAGCGGACGACTCAGCACCACATTGCTCAAGGGTGTTGAATCGCTCGACGCTTACTACAGCCAATACATCCCGCAGATATTTTTTGCACTCTTTACGCCGTTGCTGATTGCGGGCACCATTCTACCAAGAGATCCAATTTCCGGAACAATACTGCTGTTCAGCGCGCCGCTTATCCCGATATTTATGATAGTGATTGGAAAATCGGCAAGCGCTATGACGGAGAAGCAATGGAAAACGATGAGCCGCATGAGTGGCTACTTTCTTGATGTGCTGCAAGGGTTGCCAACACTGAAACTTTTTGCGCAAAGCCAACGGCAACACAACGCTCTTGAGGAGGCGGGAGAAACATTCCGTCATGCAACGCTACGTGTGTTAAAAATTGCGTTTCTCTCGTCGCTGACGCTGGAGCTTGTGGGCACTATCGGAATGGCTATCATTGCTGTTGGGATTGGGTTACGCCTTATGACCGGGGAAATTACCTTTCAGCTTGCACTCTTTGTGTTGCTTCTGACGCCCGATTTCTACCTGCCGTTGCGCCAGCTTGGCACAAAATTTCATGCAGGAATGGAAGGTGTCAGCGCG
Source organism: Chlorobium chlorochromatii (assembly GCA_020721255.1). Classification (GTDB taxonomy): domain Bacteria; phylum Bacteroidota; class Chlorobiia; order Chlorobiales; family Chlorobiaceae; genus Chlorobium; species Chlorobium chlorochromatii. Next base: position 78,887 of record DYND01000002.1, on the reverse strand, counting down.
TCAAAAGAGATTTTCGCGATTCTGGATCAGAAAGCTCCAGCAAGGCTGCAACCAGCAGGATTCACCATGAACGAGAGTGTTGGAGAACGACCAATTCATTGTAATAATGTTACCTATACTTATCCGGGCAGCCAGGAGCCCGCGCTTGAAAACATCACCATCACCATTCCTTCGGGTAAAACAACCGCGATCATCGGACCAAGCGGTTCTGGAAAAAGTACGCTGATCAACCTGCTCCTCCGTTTTCAGGAGCCCGACAAAGGGAGCATTACCGTTGATGACAAGCCCATTCACGCCATGCCACTTGATGCATGGCAAAAACAGATTTCATGGGTTCCACAACATCCCTACCTCTTCAACGCCACACTTCGGGAGAATATCCTGCTTGCGAGGCCAGAGGCTTCGGCGGATGAAATGGCGGTCGCACTGCAAAAAACTGGGTTGACCAATCTGGTCAGCCAATTGCCACAAGGGCTCGATACCGTTCTCGGCGAAGAGGGAGCTCGGCTGAGCGGCGGCGAAGCACAACGCGTGGCACTTGCGCGCGCATTCCTGAAAAATGCTCCGCTGCTCGTTCTCGACGAACCAACCTCGCACACCGACCCTGAACTTGAAGCAATGTTGCGCAATTCCATACAAGAGCTGATGCAAGGGAGAACCACGATTATGATTGCCCACCGACTGAAAAGCATACGATCCTCCGAACAGATTATTGTCGTCAGTCAAGGGAAAATAGCCCAATGCGGCACGCACGATGAGCTGCTGGCGGCTGGAGGTTTTTACCGCGACGTATTGCTGCTGCAACAGGAGAACGCCTTATGAAAACCTTATTGAGACTCATTGGGCTTGTAAAACCCTACTTCTGGTGGATGGCACTTGCGGCCCTTATCGGCTTTGCAACAACCGGCAGCGGGATTGGACTGCTGATGACCTCTGCTTACCTGATTGCCAAAGCTGCCCTGCAACCACCGCTGGCTACCCTTGAACTTGGCATTGTGGGGGTGCGCTTTTTCGGCCTTGCCCGTGGCGTGTTCCGTTATATCGAGCGACTTATCTCCCACAACATCACCTTCAAGATTCTTGCAAAACTGCGCCTCTGGTTTTACGACGCCATTGAACCACTTGCGCCAGCACGCCTGATGCACTTCAAAAGCGGCGACCTGCTGCAACGGGTAGTGGACGACATCCAGAGTCTGGAAAATATCTACACGAGAGTGCTCGGTCCACCACTCACCGCACTGCTGGTATCAGCACTGATGTGGTTTCTGCTCGGTGTGTACTCAAGCGAAGCTGCGCTGCTGATTCTGTTCTTCCACGCCCTTGCCGGTATTGGCGTTCCACTCCTTACCAAGCAGTTGAGTCGTGGAATTGCTGTCGGGATAATGGAGCATAAGAGTGAACAGCAAGTGCTTGCGCTCGACTTTTTCCAGGGAATTGGAGAACTTCAATTGTACGGACAACTGCCCAGACATCTTGCAGAAATGCAAAACGAGGAACACGGCAAACTCCAGCTTCAGCGAAAAAATGCCATCATTGACGGAATGCACGAATCGCTCACCGGTCTGCTGATGAACGGCGCACTGATCGCTATCATCTGGGCACTCATGCCATCACTCTCGAGCGGCAGCATCAATGGTATTGCACTCACCGTTGTCACCCTCGCTGTCATGGCCTCCTTTGAGCCATTGCTCCCGCTGCCAGCCACCATCAAACATCTCGAAGCCGACCAGCACGCTGGAGAGCGCCTCTTTGAAATCCTCGATGCCAAGCCAGAAACTGTTGCGCCAACCACCCCACTCCCCTTCCCGACCGATCAAACCATCCGAGTGGAACAGCTCAGCTTCAGCTACCCTGAAAGCCCCAAAAAAGCGCTCGACCGACTCTCTTTCACCATTCTTCCCGGTCAGCATATTGCAATTGTTGGGCCAAGCGGTGCAGGCAAATCAACCATCACTTCGCTCTTCATGCGCTTCTGGAACAGCAGCGAAGGGGAGATAACCATCGGCGGAGAGAACATCAGCCGCTTCAACCCCGAAGAGCTGCGGCGCAACATCGCCCTCGTCTCACAAAAAACCTACCTCTTTGCAGAAACCATCCGCGAAAACCTGCGACTTGCCGCGCCAGAAGCGGACGACAACCAATTGAAAGCTGCACTAACCGCTGCCGGACTTGGCAGCTTTACCGCACAGCTCGACGAATGGTGCGGACAGCACGGCATGAAGCTCAGCGGCGGCGAAAGGCAGCGCATCGCCATTGCCCGCGTGCTCCTGCAAAATGCCCCCATCATGATTCTCGACGAAGCAACCGCCAACCTCGACGGCGTAACGGAGAGAGAGGTTACGGAGACGCTGAACGCCATTAGTGCCGGCAAAACGGTGATTACCATCACTCATCGCTTACACGCTATGGAGCAGTATGACCGGATTCTTGTGCTTGAAAAGGGGCGGATTGTGGAACAGGGTGTGCATGGCGAGTTGATGGCTGAGAATGGGCTTTATCGCCGGATGTGGGAGTTACAGCATAGCGCGGAGATGGTGGGGTGAAACCTTAATCATGTTTCGAGCAGTGTTCTCAACATATCTCACTCGCTATTTGAGCTAATGTCAAGGTGAGAACATCTTCCAAGTAGCGTCGAATATTTTTCTCTTTTAATTCTATAAGTTTATCAATAGAGATAACATGTGGTTTTATATCGAGTGGTAACGCAGTATCAATCCTCTCTTTTTCTGAATCAGAACTTAAAAACTGTAAGAAAGCACCAATAGCCAAGGTGTTTTCTTCATACCCATAATGATGAATGGTAATTCCAAGTTGATAAGACTTTTGTGTAGATAAATCAATTCTGAAAAGAATCAAGGCATTTGGAAGACTTCGATTAAAATAGTAATCGTACTTTTTGGCATACTTAATAATTTGACCAAAATAATAGTGAGATTTTGAATTATCATTTGGCCTATAGGAGTAAATTGAAATATCCACATTACCACTGAGCTTCTCTTGTAGTGAAGTTAATGCTTCATTTAAATATGTTTCACAATAAGTAAAAACCGTCGTCCTGTTTTCAGATAACATTTTTATTTTTTCATCGTCTTTTCTCTTATTCCATGAAGTAATCTTTTGAGAAAAGATATCTGTCACTTCATCAAATGATGTACTTGTAACATCTTTAATATTCAGCGCTTTTTCTATGTTCCGCTTTTGTACTTCAATAAAATAATCAACAAGTTTTTTTGGTTCTCCATTATCTGCTGACTCAAGCGCATTAATATACTTTACTTTCGCTTCTTCCCTTAATACTGTAAATGGGAAAAAACCATTCTTGATGAGGATAAGGCTTGACAAGAGACGAGCAACCCTGCCATTTCCGTCTTGAAAAGGATGAATTGTTGTAAAAGCATTATGAAACCATGCTGCATTAATAATTGGATGAACAGTACTTGAAACTGCTTGGTTATACAGTAAAATAAGATTATCCATTTCAGCATCAACATGCTCCGGTGGACAGTACATTATTATAGTACCATCATCTCTTGATGGATTATTCTCTCGTTCTTTAAATTTTCCTCTTAATAATTGAAGTTGTATTTTACCTCCAAATTGATCTTTACCATCAGTAGAGTCTTGATGTTGCGTAACCAATGAATGTAACTCCTTTACAAAACTCACTGTTAATGCTCTGTTTTCTTTTACTCTAGAAAAAATAAAGTCAACCGCATCTAAATGGTCTTTTAAGTGACTGATCAATTTGGGAATAGGAACATTAGTGTCCCCATGACTAATATATGATTGAACAAAACCTTCCTTAATAAAGGTTTCAGTAATACCTTTATCAAGATCATACATTCGCTCAACAATCCCAGTCTCTATTGCATGTTCTCTTTTCAGTTGAGTTAAAAAGAGTTCATATTCCTGTGAATTACCTTGCAATTTGCTTCTTCGTTGAAACCATGAAGAAGATATATCGTCAATAGATGAGGTATCACAGTTTTTCCATGAATCACAAAAGGTCAGGAATTTCCAGAGTCGGCATACTTTATTTTCTGACATCATGCATTACTATATTTTTATCGGCTTTATATTCATGAGTCTTAAGAATATTCTCTCAATGTATCTTCGTTTTGCGGCAAAGTTTTTCAAGGGTTGTAAATAAGCAACAAGCCTTTTGTTACAGTACGCTTCTTACCACTGAAAGAAAGTAACCATATTTTCAGGTGCGGCAAAGCATCTCCCCACAACAGGCAGCAACAAGGCGAAGCAAGTGCATAGGAGAAAATGCCGTAAGTTCGCCTGGTGATAACGCCTCTTGCTATTGTATGCTCATGAATATGGAATATTTTTAGTATGTTACACCATTTTTGACAAAGCAACCAATCCTCTTCAAGGAACCTTCCCGTAAAGCGGCATGAGCAACAGTGGAGATACTACAACAATAGAGCGCAAACAGAACCACGTCGAGATTTGCCTGCACGGAGATGTTGCCTTTAACCGCAAAACCACTGGCTTGGAGCAATTCGAGTTTGAGCACAACGCGCTGCCCGAAGTATCGTTCTCTGACATCGACCTCTCCACCACATTTCTTGGTAAGAGCATTGGCGCTCCGCTGATGATTTCCTCTATGACTGGCGGATACAGCGACGCAGCGACGCTCAACCAGCATCTTGCCGAAACAGCCGAACACTTCAATATTCCGCTTGGTGTTGGCAGTATGCGGCAGGCGCTCGAAAATTCATCGCACCGCGAAAGCTTTGCGGTTACCCGCAAATACGCCCCCACTATCCAGATTTTTGCCAACATTGGAGCACCGGAAGTTGCTCAAGGGTTAAGCGAAAGCGACATTCGCATGATGCTCGACCTGCTTGAAGCTGATGGATTGATTGTTCATTTGAATGCGGCACAGGAGCTTTTCCAACCGGAAGGCAACACCGATTTCCGCCGTGTGCTTAATCAACTTGCCACACTCACGAACATCATCACGGTTCCGGTTATTGTTAAAGAGGTTGGATGCGGTATTTCGGCAACGGTTGCCCGCCAACTCCTTGAGGCCGGTGTAAGCGTGATTGATGTCGCCGGTGCCGGAGGAATCAGTTGGCAGAAAGTTGAGGAAATTCGATATGCACGCCAATTTGGCACTGAAAACCGATTCAGCCCGCAAGCGCTCGACACGCTACTGAACTGGGGCATTCCTACTGCAGAGTGCCTTATCGATATAAAGCAGTTGAAGACTGAACATCCTGAATTTCGTGATGCTGAAATTATCGCTTCAGGCGGCATGCAAAGTGGCATCGACATTGCGGTATCGCTGGCACTTGGCGCACAACTGGCCGCTTCGGCACGCTCCATGCTCAAAGCATTGCATGAAGGCACACTTGAACACACCATCACCACATGGCTTAACGACCTTAAAGCCGTTATGTTCCTCTGCGGAGCAACAACCATTGAGGAACTTAGAAATAAACGACTTCTCACTAAACATTGACCGATTTCATCATGACTATGCTTATCACACAGGAACTTGTTGAAAAAAAGTATCGACTTTACCACGAAAAAATCAATGATGCGCTCGGAAAATGTTTCGACAGCGAACGTCCTGTAACGCTTTATGCACCAGCACGATACATTCTTGAAGGCAAGGGAAAGCGTATTCGCCCTTTCCTCACACTGCTTGCTTCTGAAGCGGTGTCTGGCGAATCGGATTCGGCACTGAACGTTGCGCTTGCCGTTGAAATTCTGCACAACTTCACCCTGATTCACGACGACATTATGGATCAGGCTGAACTTCGCCACGGCAGAACCACGGTTCATAAAAAATGGAATATCAGCGCTGCCATTCTGACTGGAGACATGATGATTGCTTATGCTTATGAACTTGCCCTGCAGGCAAAAAGCCACCGCCATGCTGAGCTGGTACATATTCTGAATCATGCCAACATCACCATTTGCGAAGGACAGGCGCTTGATATGGAGCTTGAAGAGAAACACAACGCTACCATTGCTGACTATCTCGACATGATTGCCAAGAAAACCGGCCGTCTCATTTCAGCCGCACTTGAAGCAGGAGGCGTAGCAGGAAATGCCACGGACGAACAACTGAGCAGTCTGATACTCTTTGGTGAAAAAATTGGTCAAGCCTTCCAGATTCAAGATGACTACCTTGATATTATGGCTGAAGATGGTAAATCCGGAAAAATGGCTGGTGGCGATATCATCAACGGTAAAAAAACCTATCTGCTTCTTCGTTCACTCGAACTGAGTTCAGGTGCTGACCACGACCTCTTGACCTCTATCATAGCCAATAAAGGCATTGGTGCCGAGAGAGTGCCCGATGTTAAAGCTATTTTTGAACGCAGTGGCGTGCTTGATGAAACTGCGGCACTCATCAACAAAAATACTGAAGAAGCATTATCCGCGCTCGACAATATGCCACACGCCGATGGGCGCGACTATCTCAAAGGCTTTGCCAATATGTTGATGAAGCGCGACTTCTAAGGCGGCTCATCGAAATGACACCTGCTACCACGAAACAGAAGCATCTGATGCTTCTCTTGACTCTTGTGCCCGGCATCGGACCAGCAAGAATCAAAGCGATGATCAATGCTTTTGCAGATGTAACCGCAATCCCATACGCGGGCGTTGATGATTTGATGAAAATTTCCGGTATTGGAGAATCACTTGCGCGGCAGATTCACCACTTTTTTCATCATCCCGCAACACTCGAAAGTGCACAACAATCGGTTGATGAGCAAATTGCCGGTCTTGCCCGATATAACGCCACAATGGTCACCCTGCTCGACCCTGACTATCCGGTACTGTTGCGGGAAATTTATGATCCGCCGCCCTGCATTTTTGTGCGCGGTACACTTCCCCCAATAGGTATGCCAGCCCTGGCAGTCGTCGGTACACGATATGCGTCGCAATATGGCAAACAGGCAACCTCTCAACTGTGCAAAGAGTTGGTAAACAACGGGATTGCCATATTCAGCGGTATGGCGTACGGCATCGACATGGCTGCACACACTGCCACTTGTGAACATGGCGGCATTACCGTTGCCGTGCTGGCAAGCGGCATCGACACCATCTATACCGATCCTCAAGGCAAGGTGTGGCCAAAAATTCTCGAACGGGGTGCACTTATCTCCGAAGAGTTGCTTGGCTCAACGCTCACACCCGGAAAATTTCCGAAACGAAACCGTATCATATCGGGTATTTCATCAGGCACACTTGTTGTTGAATCGGATAGTAAAGGGGGATCTCTCATCACCGCAGCAACAGCGCTGGAACAAAATCGTGAAGTCTTTGCCGTACCCGGCAGTATTTTTTCCCGAACATCACGCGGTACGAACAAGCTGATTCAACAAGGCCAGGCAAAAGCAGTTATGAGCGCTGAAGATATTATCAGCGAACTTGGCGCGCCGCTCACCAAACGCCATGCAGGCAACTCGCCTGCGGAGGATACCATCGAGGACGAAACGCTCTCAACCATCGAAAAAAGTATCATCAAGTGCATGGGCAGAGAACCGATCCACATCGATGCACTTGCACAAGCCTCATCAACTGATATTTCTACACTTCTTGTGCATCTGTTTGAGCTGGAATTCAAGAACGCTATTGTGCAACAGCCTGGGCAGTTTTTCCAACGAAAAACAGTGTAACCGGCAAAACCTTGCGGGTGAAAATCGGGATATAGAGAAGTGCGACACAAGAATTCCGTATCATTGAACACGTTGCACGAACACCACTGCAGCATATATGCAAGCTCATTGTAGTAAAAGAGAGCTTCTCGTGCTTTGTGTAGTTTTTTATCAAGGAATTATTACCTTTGACAGTCAATTAAAGCAGAAACAAAACATTCTCGCACTTAACGTGCCTCAAATACTCATATAAAAGCTTATAACTTTAACCGAAAATAATAATGGTTCTCAAAAAAGAATTTATGACCAAGACACGCCGTATCATCTCGGCTGCTGCTTTAGGTTTAGTATTGAGTACGCCACAATCGTTTGCGGCAACAGAACAGGCAACGAAAGTAAGTGTTGTCGATTCAGGGAAAATTCTGCAAATGCTGCCTGAAACCAAGAAAGCTGAAGCTGCATTACAAACAGCATCAGCTCCGCTGGAAAAAGAGCTTGACCGCCTGAATCAAGAGCTGCAAAAATCAGTTGCAACCTATCGTCAGCAGGCAGGATCGTTAAGCAAAACAGTAAGAGATCAGAGAGAAAAAGAGTTAAATGCAAAAGCAAAGGCGGTTGAAAAATATCAGCAGGAGAACTTTGGCCGCGGTGGCACTATGGAAAAGAAACAGCAGGAACTCCTGGTACCCATCCGCCAGAAAGTGTTGACTGCCGTACAGGCAATTGCGGAAAATGAAGGCGTAACTCTCGTACTTGAAAAGAACAGTGCTATTTATGTCACTCCTGACAATGATATCACTTTCAAAGTGCTCGATAAATTGAATCTCAAGTAAGCAGCTCCCCATAGCCCGATAAGCGTGAGAAAAGCTGCTTTTTTTTATCTCAATCTCTTGGTGATGATTATCATGGGATGCGGCGAACCCGTAAAGGCTCGCCGTTTTGCCCAAAACGATACTGCAGCCCTCGATAGTCTGCTTCAAGAGAGCTGGCAGGTCAAGGTGGATTTTACCGAGGCCGGGATTCATAAAGGAGTTGTACAGGCAGCGCACCAGGCAGAGTACAAAACCAGAAAGGGCAGCCAGCATCATCTCGATGGTGGAATCACTGTGACACTTTTTGATCAGCATGGGCAAGCGACAACCAGAATAACCGCAGAAAAAGCTGTTATTCACGATAATCAGGATATTGAAGCAATGGGCAATGTGGTGATGAGGTCGACAAATGATGGTACCGTGATCACCAGTGAGTACGTCAAACGAAGTGCCAGCGACAAAATGATACGTTCCCATCGATTGGTTACCATCACCAGAAACAATGAGACTATTCGCGGCGAAGGTTTTGAAAGTGATCAGTCACTGAAAAAATATCGAATTTTTCGAGGTAGCGGAGAGGCATTTATACAACAATAATGAAGCAGGTTTGTGCATGAAATTACACGTCTTAAAATCAAAAATTCACAATGCTATCGTCACCAGTGGCGATCTCGAATATGAAGGCAGTATCACTATTGATAATGAACTGCTGGAGATAGCCAATATGATCCCGAATGAAAAAGTACTCGTGGTTAACAATAACAACGGCGAACGCTTTGAAACCTACATCATTAAAGGCGCTCATGGCTCACGCGAAATTCAACTTAATGGTGCGGCTGCTCGGTGCGCATTGCCGGGTGATGAAATCATCATCATGACCTTTGCCGTCATTGAGGAAAATGAAGCACGCGACTTTAAACCGATGGTACTGATTGTGGACAAACACAACAACCCAAAAAGTCGGCATTACGTCGGGGAAGAGACAAAGCTTCTCTCCTGATAAACTAAAACAGAAAGAATAAACGTTCATCCATGGCACTTGCAGTCATCATTATGGCCGCCGGCAAAGGCACAAGAATGCAGTCAGCTCTTCCAAAAGTGCTGCATCAAGCAAACGGGCACCCTCTTATTGACTACGTTCTTGAAACAGCACAGGCACTGAATCCGGCAAAAATTGTACTGGTTGTTGGTCATCAGGCAGAACTTGTTAAAAATGCCACTGCACGATTCAAGATTGACATTGCATTGCAGGAACCACAATTAGGCACAGGGCATGCGGTCATGCAAACCGAAGCACAGCTTCACGATTTTAATGGTGATATCCTTATTCTTTCAGGAGATGCTCCACTCGTTCAGGTTAAAACGCTGGAACAGTTGATCGCCCTCCATCGAACAAGTTCATCGGTTGCAACCGTACTCACAGCCGAACTTGATGACCCTGCAGGATATGGAAGAGTTATGCGTGATACGAGCAGCAACCAAGTGCTGAAAATTGTTGAACAAAAAGATGCTTCTGAGCAAGAACGCGCCGTTAAGGAGATTAATTCAGGTGTCTATGTCTTCAATGCAACACTGCTGTTTGATGCGCTAAGTAACATTACCACGAATAACGCCCAGCAAGAGTACTATCTTACCGACGTTTTCGCTCTCTGTTTTGCAAGAGGTGCTACCGTAAGTGCCTTTAAAACTGAGAATGCGAATGAAATTCTTGGCATTAATACTCCAGAACAACTCTGTGAAGCTGAAGAGGTTTTACGAAAATGCGAAAAGTCACTTTCGTGAACGACGAGTTTTTTTAGGGATATTTGGGAATTGCTCTTCGCTTCTCCGGTGATCTTGACCAATAACACTCACTTGCGGTGAGGACGTATCGATATCTGCATCGGTAAGAGTAATCCCTTTATCGTTCATGGAATAAAACTCAATTAAATTACCATCGGGATCCATAACAAAAAAAGCACGACCTTCACGTCGATTAGCAGGGCGAGTAACCAGATGAACTCCTTGCTCCACAAGATAATGAGCAGCAGTATCAACCTCTGCATTTGAGGGAAGCCGAAAACCAAAATGATCCACTCTTATATCACGAGCTTCGACCGAGGCTGTGGTTTCAGCCTTTACCAGCACAAGGATATCCGAATAAAGACGCAGATACACAATATTGGCACCCACACGATGGTCGAGTGGAATGCCGAGTATATCGCAATAAAACGATTCTGCCTGCCGCAGATCGTTGACACGAAGGGTAATCTGATTAATCCCCGTCAGTTTCATCATCATCTTCAGTGTGCACAACCTTTTTCTCTACCGGCTTTTCAAGGACGTAATCATACTGTCGGTCAAAATAGTCCGCAACAGCTTTATGTGATGATTTTTCACGCACCTCAAATTCCAGACTGATAGCAATCTGTTCTGGAAAAACTTTATCCGACTCCGATTCACTGCTCGGATTACGAATCATCTCTTTATACGGAAGCAGCTTATCTTCAATTTCCGTCCGCTCTTCATCATGCAACTTTTTTGCCTTTTTTGAAATAGCAACAACGGTTTCATACAAATTGGAGTGTGCGCTTCTTAATTTATTCAAGTCAACTGGGTTAACCGGCATTGCTCGTTATTTTACGTTATTGAAAGAAATCTGGTGATAATTGCCATAACAGCATCCACTGCATCATGCAGAGTATCGTTCACAACCACTTCATCAAATTGAGACGCATATTCGATCTCTGATTGAGCTCGCTGAAGGCGAATATTCAAACTGTTTTCATCTTCACTCTTGCGACTTTTCAGCCTCTCCTGTAACACCTCCATACTTGGCGGTTGTATAAAGATAAGTAATGAATTAGCAGGAAAAAGTTTTTTCAGATTCAGGGCACCTTTCACATCCAGATCAAGCAACATATCGCGACCTTCATGAATGGCTTGATACGTCTTATCAAACAGTGTACCATAATAGTTACCAAAAAAAAACTCATATTCAATAAAACCGCCAGACTGAATGGTTTGCTCAAATTCTTCTTGGCAAAGAAAATAGTAGTTGACACCCTCTTGCTCCCCCTCTCTTTTCTGGCGAGTCGTCGCTGATACGGAAAATTTGAGATGTGGTAAACGTTCAAGCACAATGTTGGCAATAGTGGACTTACCTGTACCTGATGGTGCTGAAAAAACAATCAACTTCCCTTGCTGCTGCTTTTCAACCATGAGGCTACTCAATATTTTGCAGTTGTTCCCGTATCTTTTCAAGCTCCTCTTTAACCTGTACAATTTTCTGTGAAATCGTAGCATTTTGCGATTTTGAAGCAATAGTATTAGCTTCGCGCAACTGCTCTTGCAACAAAAAATTTAATTTTCGACCGGAACCACTCTCTTCATTGCAAAGCTCTTCAAGAAAGAATTTGTTGTGACTGGCAAAACGAGTCAACTCTTCGGTAATATCAAGCCTGTCGGCAGCAAGCACCAGCTCCATCTCAAGACGATCGCGACTATACGCAATATCCTTGCCTGCTACAGCCTCAACCTTGGCAGTAAGACGCTTTCGTACCGTGTCAAGATTATCGGCGGCAAGCAGTGTAATGCTGCTGAGCATATCCTCAATACCGGCAATACGTGCTCTGAAATCGATAGAGAGCTCCTCACCCTCTTTGCGCCGCATAGCTTTCAGACGGGCAAGAGCGTCAAACAGAAGCGTTTTGACAAATGGCCAGCTCTGCCCGGCAGTGTCGAGCGCATTCGTTCCATTATCAAAAAGATCGGGAAATCTTAAAATATGCTCAAGCTGCAGAGGCGCATCAATATTGGCTTCACGCTTGACAGTGTCAAGCAAGGCTTTGTAAGCTTGTACTTTAGCGACATTGATACTGACAGAAACAGGCTGCTCATCATCAATCTGCAATTGAATATAGGCAGATATTTTTCCTCTCTGGAAATGAGCACGAATTGACTCACGAACTTCAAGCTCATAGGAGAGTAATTGACGAGGAAGCTTGACACTTATTTCGGCGAATCGATTATTGACTGATCGTAACTCGACAAGTGTGCGAATACCACTTTCAACGGCTTCGGCACTGCCATATCCGGTCATACTTTCCAACATAGCTGTTTTGTTGGTGCGTTTCTGTTAAAAAGATAACCTGCAGGGCACATACCCTGCAGAGATCAGGCAACCTAACGGCGATTACTTGCGGAGTTCAAGCTCAGCAATCACTTTGCGGTAACGATTGATATCAACGTTTTTAACGTAATTAAGCATTTTTTTACGTTTTGCAACCAGCATGAGCAAACCACGACGGGAATGCTTATCTTTGGGATGCTGCTGCAAATGACCGGTAAGTTCAGTAATTCTGCGGGTATAGAGTGCAACCTGAACCTCTGATTTTCCAGTATTCTTATCAGAAGCGCCAAACTGCGTGATAACTTCAACTTTAGACTCTTTTGTCAAACTCATATCTCTTCAATTATTATATGATAAATTGATTGGTCTGGAATATAATATTATTAACAATACAACTCTACCGTTTTTTTGTCTTTTTCAAGTTGGGTTTTCAGCTCATCAAGTGTCGGAAATTGCTCCTCTTCCCGCAAAAATCGATGCAGCGTAAAACGCATCAGCGCACCATAAAGATCACCACTATACCCTAACAGATGCGCTTCAAGGGAGATAATGCCTGACGATGAAACTGTCGGTCGGACACCAATATTCATCAACGCTTTACAGGCAACACCCTCAATAACCGTGTGCGCACAGTAAACACCTGAACATGGCAACAATTTGTGTGAATCAGAGAGCTTCAGGTTAACCGTAGGAAACCCAATGTGGCGCCCCCGCTTTTCGCCATCAACAACGGTACCTGTAATCATATACGCTGACCCAAGAGCATGATTCGCCTCTTCAATGCAACCACTGGCAAGCAGCCTTCGTATTTGAGTACTGGAAAAATGCTCATCGCCGATGGAAACGGCTTCTACAACATCAACAACAACATCAAGTTCTTGCCCAAGCCGTTCAAGCGTCTTGCGGCTCCCACGTCGGTCACGCCCAAAGGCATGATCATAGCCAACAATAATACTTTTTGCACCAAACAACCCAACCAGCACATTGCGAATAAAATCATCAGAACTGCGCAAAGAAAATTCTGGAGTAAACCGAATCACCACAAGCATATCAACACCAGTATCAGCGAGAAGCTCTATTTTTTCATCAAGTGTGGTCAATAAACCCAGTGGACCGGCAACATCACCCTTGAGTACCAATCGCGGGTGTGGCTCAAAAGTCACCATCACACTTCTCAGATGACGAGCTGCAGCAACATCCATCATCTTTGCAATAATCTGGCGGTGCCCACGATGAAGACCATCATAGGAACCTACAGTTACGGCTGATGGTTCAGGCGAAAAAGCCAGAGGAATTCGTGAACCGTAAGAGTACACAACTCCATTATCGTACTCAATAACGCGCATAGCAGTTCTCAGCTCCCTTCACCTGCAGCGGTGTTTGATGCGTTCTGAAGAATACCCTCAACCGTTTCACCCACAGTTTTAGCCGCAGAGAGCTCCCACTCACCAATGGAGATTCGGCGAAGTGAGGCAAGATAGCCACCAACGCCCAGCGCCACCCCAAAATCATGCGCAATAGAACGGATATAGGTTCCTTTGGAAACGTGAAGCACAAAATGAACCAAGGGAAGTTCTATGCAAGTAATCTCGAACCGATGAATAACAATCTCTTTCGATTTCCGCTCTTTGATAACAACACCTTTGCGAGCATGTTCATAAAGGCGTTTACCATTATGCCACGCGGCGGAGTGCATGGGTGGTTGCTGCTGATGGGTACCAATAAAACGTGACGCAGTAAGCAAAATTTCATTTTCAGTCAAGTGTTCAATCTGGCACTGACCATATTCCGGGGATTCAGTGTCGTGGCTGTCGGTCATGGCACCAAGCTTGATAGCGCCATCATACACTTTGTCAAGTGCCTCAAGCGTCGCAATCTGCTTGGTTTTGCGACCTGTCGCGAGAATCAGCAAACCCGTTGCTTTAGGATCAAGCGTACCGCAATGCCCTACCTTGCGCTTCAAACCGCTACGGCGATAGGTATTTCGCACTTTAGCGACAACATCAAACGATGTCCAGTCAAGCGGCTTATCAATCAGGAGAAAATCACCCTGCGAAAGGAGTGCGTCTCCATTACCATGTTCTTCAATGCACACGTTTGACAAAAGACCTCACTGTTCATCGGTTGGGGCAGGATCTTTTATCACCTGACTCAAGAGCTGCTCAATTCTGCAAGCACGCTCATAGAGGTGATCTTCATAAAATTCAAGTTCAGGAATACGCCGGAAATGATGACGGATTTTGGTAGAAAGAATTTTTCGGAGACTTTTATTTCTCTCCTTCAATCCCTCCATTGCAGCAATGCGCTCCTCATCTGAACCAATAATGGAAAAGTAAAAGCGCGCGATGCTTAAATCTGGCGTAATCTTCACATCGACCACCGTCACTATCGGACCGCTTCTCGGTAGTTCTTTCTGGAGAATTGCTCCAAGTTCATGTTGCAGCAGTGATGCAACTCTATCAGTACGTATCGACATGACTCAACAATAAACGGTTCAAAGTTTTCGTTTCTTCTCAACAATTTTGTAGGCCTCAACAATATCGCCAACCTTGAAATCGTCATAATTTTTCAGGCTCATACCACACTCGTAGCCAGCATCAACCTCTTTCACATCATCTTTAAAACGACGGAGTGCTGCAAGCTGACCTTCATAAATCTGCACACCATCGCGCAGAAGACGAACTTTCGAGTCACGGAACATCTTACCTTCAAGCATATAGCAACCGCCAACATTGCCAACCTTTGGCACTCTGAAAATCTGGCGAATTTCAAGCGAACCAAGACTCTCTTCATGCAGTTCAGGAGAGAGCATACCTTCGAGTGCTTTTTCAACATCCTCAAGTACATGGTAAATAACGCTGTAGAAACGAACGTCAAGATCTTCCTTCTCAGCAAGCTTTTTGGCGTTCACGTTTGGACGAACGCGGAAACCGATAATGATGGCATCGGAAGCTGCTGCAAGCAAGACATCAGTTTCAGTAATCTGACCAACGCCCTGATGGATAAGCTGTACTTTGACCTCATCATTCTGGATTTTCATCAATCCATCGGCAAGAGCCTGAATTGAACCGTCGGTATCGGCTTTGATAATAACGCTTAACTCTTTCATCAAACCCTCTTTAATCTGACGGGCAATACTATCGAGCTTGACACGAGTACTGCGGCGGAAGTCGTGCTCACGGCGAATAACCTGGCGCTTCTGTGCAAGATCGCGAGCTTCTCTATCGGAAGCCATAACCGTTATGGTATCACCGGACTGGGGTAAATCTTCAAAACCAAGAACACGCACCGGCTGTGATGGATAGGCAAAAGGGATCCTTTTGCCGCGTTCATCCATGAGAGCACGAACCTTGCCCATTGTATTTCCGGCAACAAAAGGATCGCCAACTTTAAGAATACCACGCTGCACAAGAACCGTCGAAATAACACCTTTGCCTTTATCGAGTTCGGATTCAACAATAATGCCGCTTGCAAGAATATCTTTGGAATAGTTGCCCTTCAGCTCACGAATTTCAGCTTCGGTCAGCACTTTCTCCATCAGTTCAACAATACCAATACCCTTCTTTGCAGAAATCTCCTGACACTGATAAGCGCCTCCCCACTCTTCAATAAGCACCCCTGCTTCAGAGAGCTGGGTTTTAATTTTCTCAGGATTAGCTTCAGGCTTATCGATTTTGTTCAGTGCCACAACAATTGGAACACCAGCCGCTTTAGCATGGTTGATTGCCTCTACAGTCTGCGGCATAACACTGTCATCAGCCGCAACAACGAGAATAACAATATCCGTTACCTGAGCACCGCGAGCACGCATCGCGGTAAATGCTTCGTGACCAGGAGTATCAAGAAAGGTAATTTTACGGTTACCATCAACCGTCACTTCATAAGCACCGATATGCTGCGTAATACCACCCGATTCACCGGCAACCACTTTGCTACTGCGAATATGGTCGAGCAGCGATGTTTTACCGTGATCAACATGGCCCATAATCGTTACCACTGGCGGACGAGTCAGCAAATCCTCTGCCGCATCATCTTCGACGATCACGGCCGTTGCCTCAATTTCAGAAATAAACTCTGCCTCAAAACCAAATTCAAGAGCAATAAGCTCAATCGACTCTTTATCAAGGCGCTGGTTGATGGTAACAAACTTGCCAAGCATAAAGCACTTCTGGATAATATCCTTTGCGGTAATACCCATGAGTTCAGCAAGCTCATGCGGTGAAGCGTACTCCGTCACACGCACAATCATACGCTGTGACTCACGCAATGCCTCATCCTCCTCATGCTCGCGCTCACGCTCATTACGGCGCTGCTTACGGAATTTCTGGCGCGACCCTGTACTGCTGCGATCGTCAATAACGCTGATGGTTTTCTGGATATTAGCAGCAATAACCTTGTCGTCAACCTCTACCTTCTTTTTCTTCTTCGCTTTTTTCTTTTTAAGAGCCGCACTATCAGTTGCAAGGGGATCTTTTGCTTTAACCTCAGCAACAGCTTTTACTGGCTTTTTAACAACAGCCTTATCCTCCTCCTGGAGTATCACTGCCGCAATCTTAGGAACAAACTCATCCTTCAATGCATCTGCCTGCTCCTTGAAATTCTTTTTGCGATTCTTCTTGCTCCTGCCGGCCTGCATATCAAGAGTCCCAAGTACCGTCAAGCCACCCATCATCTGTGGAGCAGCAAACGAGACTAAATGCTCATTCACGGAAGGCTCCTCTTTTTTAGGATCTGGCTCCTCAATAACCTCAAGGACAACTGGCTCTACCTCTTGCAGAGGGTTATTATCATCAGACATTTCAGACACTTCAAAGACTTCCGACACGGCTTCATCAGGCAGCTCAATGGAAACGACTGGTTCAACAGAAGCAACAGGAACGACAACATGCTCCGCAACAACAACTGGCTCAACCACAGCAATCGGCTCTACAGGCTCAACAATTTCCACGACCGGCTCAACTGAAAACTCAACAGATGACTCAACAGAAGATTCCACAACTTGGGGAACAACAACCTCCAAGGGAGTCTCGGTAACCGATGCAACCGTTTCTGGCTCTACCGGAATTTCGGTAATTGACGGTAAAACCGGGTCTGTAACAGCAACAACCTCATGGGCGATAAAGGTAACTGGCGGCACAACAACTGACGGCTCTGGAGATGGTATAGCAACAGGTTCTGCAAACAAAACGACCGCTGGTGGAGCCGGCATAGGATGCGGGCTTAGCGTTTCGCTCAAGTGCTGCTCTTTTTCATAGGTTTTGCGGGATTGTTCCTCAAGCCTCGACAAACGCTTCTCTTTTTCCGCTCGTATTTTTT
The DNA here is from genome assembly GCA_020721255.1 of Chlorobium chlorochromatii. Classification (GTDB taxonomy): domain Bacteria; phylum Bacteroidota; class Chlorobiia; order Chlorobiales; family Chlorobiaceae; genus Chlorobium; species Chlorobium chlorochromatii. The sequence goes on along the minus strand of DYND01000002.1, from coordinate 61,020 downwards.
TGGTTTCATCAACCATCTTTTTCTCGACACTGAAGTGACCAAAAATCAGCTCATGTGTCTCTTCATTCACCATAGAGGATGTCGATGCCACCTTGACACCTTCCTGCTTGACAAAAAGTAATACTTCCTGCGGACTGACCTGCAGCTCTCTGGCTATATCACTGATACGATATCTCTTTTCCATGTCCTCAAGGGCCATTACATCCTCCTCTGGATTTATAAACTCTTTACTCTCTATCTCAATGTTCACCCCAACCACACCTGCACCACTAGCTCAAAATGATGTTCAGGCGTTATCAATCACCGCATCATCAGCTTCCGAATCGATCTCATCATCAAAAAGACCCTCCAGATCCGCATCCGTAAACTGCTCTTTCACGGTTTTATAAATATTTTCCGCAATCTTTTTCCAGTAACGTTTCTCCTCATCAGTCACCTTACGCTCTCGTGGTTTAACTGCTGTCTTATAGCTCTTGCCAAACACCGTCTGCTCTTCCGCTTTGGGGGAACCAAGCAGCGCTGTTTCAATCTCCTCAATGCCCGCTTTCAGTACTTTTTTAGCCGTATCAAGCCCCGCATCAAGAAGCTGATAGAGCATATCATCACCAAACTCTTCACGGAAAGAAATAATATCAATATCTGTAGGATCTTCAGTTGATTTATCGATAACATCACGATAGACATCAATTTCGTACCCTGTCAGCTTTTCGGCAAGATGAATATTGTTCCCATTTTTGCCGATAGCATATTTAATTTGATCAGGCTTCAGCATCACTCTTGCTTTACGAGTTTTGATATCAGCATGAATCGTCAATGGATCAATCTTTGCGGGCTGCATGGCGCGTGAAATATAAATCTGCGGCTCATCAGCGTAATAGATCACATCAATATTTTCATTGTTCAACTCTTTAACAATGCTTTGAATTCGTTTACCGCGATAACCAACAGTAGCTCCAACAGGGTCAATACGAGCGCTGGTTGACTCAACAGCAACCTTGGCACGTTCGCCTGGTACACGTGCAATCGCTTTGATAACAATAAGACCATCAAGAATTTCAGGCACCTCATGTTCAAAAAGCTTGTACAGAAAGCGATCATCAACACGCGAAACAATCACCTTCATACCACCATCCGACTTATCACGCTCAACCATGCTCCCGTCATCGAGCTTGACTTTAGTTTTTTCGCGCTCAATACGTTTCACGTACAGTTTCATCCTCGGCATACGACGGGGATTATCCTTTTTCATCATCTCAGCCTTTGGCAACACCAGCTCAACACGATGATCTTTCGAGGTATTGTAGGTAAAAATAACCTCATTTGAACGAATCTGATACACCTCACCGGCTACAATTTCACCAACTTTTTCGAGGCACTCTTCGTACACCACCATTCGCTCAAGATCACGAACCTTCTTCTGCACCGATTGTTTAATAATCTGAATCGATTTACGGCTCAGATAATCATCAAGTTTAATCGGACCTTCCTCATACACATCGCCAACCTCAAGTGAATCATCTATTTTCCTCACCTCATCAAGAGAAATTTCAATGCTTTCTATATCAACCTCTTGAACAACGGTTTTAAGAATATAGACCTCAAAATCGCCACGCTCCGGATTAATAAAGATGTTCGCATCAACCTCAGGGTCATAATCTTTGCGAAGCTGCTTCTGGATAATATCTTTAAGAAGATCAGCAATATCCATTTTTACAGCCGCAACTTCGGTGCGTTTATCCAGAAAGATTCGTGACTGCTCAATTTCGCCAAATGCGCCGGCAATCTGCACCCTTCTGTCTTGCCCCTCATCCTTGATCTTCTTTTTGACCATCTCTTTTTATCGATTGTGCATTTATAAAAGAAAATTTCTCGATAACCCGTAAAAATATGCTATAACTCCGCTTCAGGCACAGCACTGATAATGTGATCCAGATAGAGTGTCACTGCTTCGATTGCCGATTTTGTGCCCTTTTTACTGTTCCTTACTGGGGCAATGAGCAATGAAGAACGTTCGGTTTCCGAAAGATGCGCCTCTTGAAGATGACCGTCCAACTCCGCCTCAACTCCAACAGCATCATGATACTTGACACGCAACAGTTTGCCTATATGGCGGCGATACTGCCGTGGTATTAGAATTGGCTCACCAAGACCGGGAGAGGAGACCATAATGTCAAAATTTTCACCAACCTGCTCCAGCAGATCATCATCACCCTCAATTTTTTCGCGGAGCCGTCGGCTGAACCATGCGCACTGCTGAATTCGAATACCACTATCGTCATCCATCAGCACCTCAATTTTACGCTGGCTCCTTTTGCCTCTTACCGAAACATCAACAAGGTAAGCGCCTTCGCCCCTTGTCCCTGCAGATTCTGCAATAATAGTGAGAACACAATTGCGAATGCGCTCTTGCATGGATACCTCGTACAAACTTTTACAGAAAACAAAAAAGTGGGGAGACCCCACTTCACTTTCATATAACCTGACTGCTCCAGAATCAAGCGCTGCCAATGTACAAAAAAACTGGTGAAGAGCAAAACACCTTACTCAACACCACGCTCTTTATCTTGCAAATGACTCTCAATCACCTCATACTCCGCCTCGTCCACCTCTCGTGACGATCGCCTGGAGGATGACGAGTCTTTCCTGTCACTCCTGCTTCCATTGAGAAAAAAAACTCCGCTACGGAACAAGCTCATGACCAAGCGCACACCAAGACGCATGGCAAGAAAAATAATCACAAGCAGAAGAAAAAATTTCAGCATCAGCGCAACAGTTCCTTGAGGCGATTTTCGTTTACTCGATAATTAAAGACATGAACACCATCAACAAAAACAACTGGGATATATTCCCCAAATTCAACAAGCAAATTGATATTACCGGTAATATCAATTTGTTCCAGATTGAAGTGCAGCGAATCCTGAAGAGGTTCAAGCACAGCGAGCGCTTGATTACATAAGCAACAGTCAAACTTGCCGTAAATGGTGACGTTATGGCAATAACACGACATCAGTCAAGCAACTGCCTTGCGGAGTGTTCCTGCAAAAAATGCAGCACCTCATCAAACGTCAAGGTTATCTGCTCAGAAGTTGCAAGATTTTTCAGTGCATAACTCCCTGTTGCATATTCAGTTGCACCAATAAACAACGCAAATGATGCTTGCATCCTATTGGCTTCACGCATCTGTGCTTTCATACTGCGTGCCGCCAAATCAATCTCGCTGCTGACACCTGCCTGACGCAATTGCCAGGCAAGCTGCATAGCGTGATCTGCCAGCTCCTGCTGCTGCACAACAAGATAAACCAATGGCGACTTTACAGGAATTGCCCCAAACAGTCCTTGCTTTTCCATGGTGATAAGCAGTCGCTCCATACCAACAGCAAAACCCACAGCGGGAATATCTGCCGAGTTACCAAGCTCACGGGCAAGAGCATCGTAACGTCCACCGCCGCCAATTGCATCCTGAGCACCAAGCTCTGCACTTGTCACTTCAAATGCTGTATGGCAGTAATAATCAAGCCCTCGCACAAGCCGGTGGTCGATATCATAGGCAATATTTCGCTCTCCAAGATACAAAAGCACCTTTTCAAACTCCTGCAATGATGAAGCTTTAAGATAATCGTACAACTTGGGAGCGCCGGCAACCAATTCCTGCATTGCCGGATTTTTCGAATCAAGAATTCTCAGCGGATTTTTTTCGAGTCGCTCTTTCGATGCTTCATCCAGAGTAGCATGAAACGGTGCAAAATAGGATTGTAATGCTTCGCGGTAGCGCAACCGGTCATCGGTATCGCCAAGGGTATTGATACGAAGTTTCAGATTTTTCAAGCCAAGCGCCTCAAAAACCTGCATCATCAAAGTAATCACCTCAGCAACGGCTGCTGGAGATGAAGCGCCAAGCAGCTCTGCACCAAACTGCGTAAACTGGCGCTGCCGGCCGGCCTGCGGTCTCTCTTTGCGAAATAGTTCACCAATATAGAAGAGCTTATGAACAGGTGCCAGCGACAAAAGATTTTTCTGCAATGCGGCACGCATAACGCCTGCTGTCATTTCAGGGCGCAACGTCATTGAACGACCTTGAGGATCAGGTTGGAACGAAAACATCTCCTTGCCAACAATATCAGTCGTTGCGCCAATTCCTCTCTGAAACAGATCGGTGTACTCAAACACAGGCACACGGATTTCGCGAAAACCATACAAAAAAGCATGGCGACGCACAACCTCTTCGACATAGTGCCACCTGACAACCTCTTCTGGAAAAATATCTCTGGTACCTTTAACTGACTGGTAGTATAACATAGTACTCTTTATATATGCGGAAAGTCTTTTTCTTCTTCCCTGAACAAAGCAATAACCTCGTCAGGAGAAGTTGCCTGCAGAAGTTTCTGCCGCACATCCTCACGTCCTGCAAGGCGTGTAATACGGCCGAGAAGCTTTAAATGTTCGGCGAGCATCTCTTCGGGAGTAGCCAGAAGAAAGATAATTTTTACAGGTTCATGATCAATTGCATTAAAATCAATCGGATTCATCAGTGTGGCAAACGCCATAACAGGATGGCTTACACCTGAACTTTTTGCATGAGGAAGAGCAAGTGTTTTACCAATACCGGTGGACATATCCTGCTCGCGCTTCAGTACGTCTGTTCGAAGCTTGCCAATATCCGCCACTCCTGGATGATTGCCCACAATGGAGAGCATTTTGTCGATCACCTGACTTTTTAACGAAAGCTCAAGATTTAAAACGATATAGCTTTCCGAAAGAAGGCTTTCAATTTTCATAATGGCAACCTCTCGCAATTAATTCGCCCGCAGACGAATGAGTCTCCTCTGCTTATAAAATTCTTGCTCTAATATAAAAAACATTTGTCTTCCATTGCGCTACTAAGATACCCTGCATGATGCGTGCTTAGTGATAAAAGGCCATAAAATAGATCAATGGTGCAACGAACAATATGGTATCAAAACGGTCGAGCACCCCACCGTGTCCGGGAATCAAGCTGGACGAATCTTTAACGCCGGCATCACGCTTGAACATGGATTCAACAAGATCGCCCACTGGACTTGCAATTCCAATCAGCATTCCGGTTGCCATCGCTGTTGTAAAAGAGAGTTGCGGCACACCATTACTGTACAGTATTGCCATAAATGTGCTGCCAAACAACCCGGCCAAAAAGCCTTCCCATGTTTTGTTAGGGCTCAGGCGGGCAAATAATCGGCGATGAATAAATTTTCCGCCAAGCATGCTTCCGCCGAAATAGGCGAAAATATCAGCCGCCCACACACAGAAAAAAAGAAGAAAAACCATAACCTGGCCTTGATTATCAGGCGCATCGAAACGAAGGCGTAAAAGACTGAAAAATGAGAGGTTAACATAGAGAAGACCAGTCAGAAAAGAACCAAGATTGAGCAGTGGTGAGCCCTCTTTGACAAACAACTCCATCACCATCAGCAGCAGAACAACAACAAGCAGCAGCTCCCAAGCTTCAGCGTAATGCCAGTATCCGTTAAGCTGGAAGAGTAAGGTGATCAATAACCCAGCCCACAATTGTGGAGGATGAGCTTTCTGCGCGGCGAGGTGGTGAAACTCGGACACTGCAAAAAGTGCAAGAACCAAAACCAGTGCAAAAAAAACCAACCCACCAACCCAGATCGCCCATAATAAGAGAGGAATACCAACCAGAGCCACCACAACTCGCTGCAACAAATTAACACTCAAAAGCTTGCCCATACTTCACTATTTAACAACGTATCATAGGGATATTTTAAACATCATCACGAGTCGATGTTTGCACTGCCGCAAAACGCCGAACAACCATAACAAACAGCAAAAGAGACAAAAAAACAAGAAGCCACCACACAGGAGTAACCGCGAAAGAGTGCACCTGCAATGCCGACACTGCATTCTGATCATAACCCAGCATAAGTGCAAGTAAAGCTGCAAGATTATTAGCCAGATGCGCAACAATCGAGAATGCCAGATTGCCTGTTCTGCTATAAATATAGCCAATATACCAGCCAAGCAAAGCAAGAGGCAAAAGATTTGCTGCACTCAAATGAAAAAAAGCAAAAACACAGCCTGTCCAGAAAACAGCATTACCGGATGAGATTGAGCGTGTATAATTCTGCTGAATGTAACCACGAAACAACAGCTCTTCGCAAACAGCCGGCGTAACAGCAAGGACAAAGGCAACCTGAAAAAATTCCGATATGGAACCCACGTGAGCCAACGCTGTAATCAACCCTTCCATTGCTTCACGCTGCCGCACAACCTCAGCCCCTGCCTTGCCAAGTGATGGCCAAAGGTAGCTATCCTGCAATGAGGTAATGGTATAGAGCAACGGTTGTAGCAGAAAAATACCTGCAACGGCCAATACTGCAGTACCAAAATCGAATTGGGCACGGATGCCAAGGAACGCCAGACTATTGCGCGCAAATGGCTGTTTGCTCCGCGTATGCCATGCAGCAAGCAGCAGCACGGGCAGAGCAAGCACAACAATTTGCCCGATCGACTGAATTATGCGCAACATCGGAACCAGACGACTGTCGGGATTTGAGAGCAGCTCGCTCAACTGAAGCTCACCGGCAACAAGCGAGAAGAGTGCGGCACCCGCAAGTGGATAAAGCACCATCAGTGCGAGCAAAAGCAACGTATTGAAAGCGAATGAGGGACGCTTTGCGAAAAAAGAATCGGAAAAAGGGATGGTCTGCATTGAAAATTATCCGTTACAATGAATCTCTGGGAATGTGATATTTTATCTTTCTGTCGCTACATTAAGGTTTTATCAAACAGATAGGTATTGGTAAGGGAAAAAACAAACGAATTTGACCAAACAATCTCTTCCGAAAACACCATAAAAGCTGATGAGAGAAATAGACAATTTTAATACGTTAAACGACCTATATTTATTTTGATAACAGAGAAAAATCCTCTTGTTAAGCTCCATATCAAGGGCTTTGATAGATGAATATCATGATATTTGACGCCACACCGCGATGGTCGGGCGGAGCAAATAGAATTCTGTTGTACAGCAAAGAGCTGCAACAACGTAAGCACAACGTAACCGTATGCTGTTTACCTGAGAGCGGACTTTCATTACGTCTTCCCAAAGAGGAGATAACACTCTTCACTATAAATCCAAAATCAGATATCAATCTGTTTGCAGTTCCAAAAATCATCCGATTAATAAAAGAAAACAAGATTGATCTTATAGAGATATGTTCTCCCAAATTTTATTGGATATCATCATTGGCTGCAAGGCTGACACAGAGAAAAGTTATTCTGACTCGCAACGTGCCATACAGAAAAAAAGGGCTGAAAAGACATATCAATAAAATACTTTACCACAATCTTGTTGATAGGATTATTGCTGTTTCTGATAAAATAAAACGTGAGCTTATTTCAGATTTTACAATTCCTACTAACAAAATTACGGTAATTTATGACGGAATAGAGCTGAGCCATTTCGACAGCAAAACAACAGGACCAGAACATGAGAGATCTTTTCAATACGTCGCAGCAGTGATAAGCAGGCTGGACGAAAATAAAGGGCTGGAATGTTTTATTGAAGCAATCCCGAAAATAATTGAGATAATCGGTTCTATCCAATTTTTAATCGTTGGAACTGGCGGTATTGAAAAGAAGCTCCAGGAGTTGACAAGAAAGCTTGGCATCTCTGAACAAGTACTCTTCACAGGATTCAGAAAAGATATTCCTGAAATACTTGCCAATGTTGACATAACGATTGTGCCATCACCCGAAGAGGGTATGTCGATGAGTGCACTGGAATCCATGGCGGTCAGCAAACCTGTTGTCGCAACATCAGGCTGTGGATTGGTTGACATTATAGAGAATAACACATCAGGAATTATTGTACCGCCCGATAACAGCAACGCACTTGCTGAAGGCATAATCAGATTACTGCAATCTGATTATAAACAGATCGGCAAAGCAGCGCGAAAAGTTGTGGAAGATAAATTTGCCCTGCAGAAAGTCGTAAATCAGTATGAGCTTCTCATTCAAGAATTAACAAAATAATAAAGCATTCTCATTCAAGGCATGGCATCGAAAAAAGATCATACCCGCTTCCGACAACGCTTTGCAAACGCTCTCCAGTATATCGGAAAACGGAGGCAACCGAAACCACATCTTCTTGCTCCGCCCAAAAGCATTGTGATTCTTGCGCGGGAGTGCTATGGCGATTGTATTCTGCTGACGCCCCTTATAGGCAGCCTGCGCAAAGCATATCCCGACCTTTCGATCTACATTGTTGCGTTCAGTCGGATTATTTTAAATTTTTTCAGCGCCGACCAGAATGTTGCAGGAGTATATCACGCCAAAAGAAACATGCGCCGCTATGTCAACGGCATTCTCTCCAAAAAATTTGATGTACTCTTTAACCCAAAAGATCATCCATCAACACATTTTCTTTTGCAATCAACACTTATACGTGCCACCCATAAAGTTGGGCATTTCAACAGAAATCATGAAGGTCTTTTTGATCATCTTATCAGCCTTGAGCCTGACACCCATGAATCAGTAAAAAATCTTGCTCTTCTTGATTTCCTCGGAGTAAACAGAGCAGAGTATCAACACAAGCCATATTTACCAGCAATGCCGGTCTCACCAGAAACTGCATCGTTCCTGAACACACTGCCGCAAGGCAAATATATTGGCATCAACATCAGTGCCGGCCACATTGGCGGGCACCGGACACCGCAACAATGGTCGGAATTGATACAAGCGTTTCCTGACGAGCAGTTTATCATCTTATCTTCACCTCAGGACATTGAAAACAAAAAACAACTTGAACAACCAAATAACAACATCATACCATCTCCCTCAACGCGCAATCTTTATGAGGTCGGCGAAATTGTTAAAAAGCTGAAACTCCTGATAACCCCCGACACCTCACTGGTGCATATTGCCGCTTGCTCCGACACCCCGCTGATAGCGCTCTATAGAGAATATCTTGCTGATCGTACCCAGTTTGGACCTTTGAGCACATTGCAAAAGGTGATTGTATCGCAAACACCCGATATTATTGATATTGAACCAATCGAAGTATCTGCTGCACTGAAACAGATGCTGGAAATACTCGCAGCACAAGCCAATGAAACGGCATCATGATCATAACCACATTACTCATCAGCCTTCCAGCCATTGCTGCCCTGCTGCTCATCATAGCCCGCTACAGAAAACATTGTAAAAAAAAGGTTCAGCGACGAAGCAAAGAAACATGGGCAATCGGCATCTACGAAGGAAAATCACCGATTGAGCTGTTTCCGCCCAAAGGCATTACAAACCCAGTGTTGACCGCACAAGAGGTCACCGATATCTCTGCCCGTTTTGTTGCTGATCCATTTATGATACAAAACGAGGCTGGCTATTATCTCTTTTTTGAGGTATTGAATGACAAAAGAAATACTGGGGAAATTGCATACGCCTTCAGCCAGAATGGTCTGCAATGGGAGTATCGCAAGGTTATTCTCAGAGAACGTTTTCACCTCTCTTATCCCTATATTTTTATGGTAGATGGAGAGTATTACATGATTCCTGAATGTATGGGATCGGGCGGCATTCAACTGTATCGGGCAACACATTTTCCTGATGAGTGGCAGCATAGTGTGCCACCCTTATCAAAGGCAAAGATCGCTTTGCTGCAACGGTTGATCCATCAATTCTTCACTACAACAATCGCTGGTACCTTTTCAGTTATGCTGGCAAGTCAAAAAACCTCCACCTGTTCACTTCTGAAACCTTGACCGGACAGTGGAAAGAACACCCGAAAAGTCCTGTAGTGCCCAACAGCCCCCATTTCGCTCGCCCTGGAGGAAAAGTAACGCTTTACAATGGAGCTATTTACCGGTATGCACAAGATGAAATTCCGAACTACGGCACGAAAGTCTGGGCATTCAGAATAACCGAGCTGACAGCAACCAGCTATTGCGAAGAGCTGTCGTCGGAAAAGCCTGTGGTACATCCAGGCAATGAAGGCTGGAACAACGCCGGAATGCATACCGTTGATCCTCATCAGAGAGCTTCGGGCGAGTGGTGGGCGTTGGTGGATGGCTTCTCAATCCAGCAACAGACGCCGAAAATTGATATGAACGATTAATTTGAACGTAAAGTGGTTATATTTTAGCACATTTTACTCAAATTGAAAGACAATAAAACAAAGGCTACCAGAACACATGCCTTGACTAAAACCAAACAATTGAAATGAATATTATAAACACCCTGACGCCAAGAGACAACTTTATAACAAAGCTTCATAAGCTAAACCCACTATTCCTCATTGCCTTCGGCTTAGTATTACCTCTATCGGTCGCACTTGCCAACATCATAGCCTTGCTGATAGTTTTACTGTGGCTGATGCAGACTAATTTCAGAAATGATATTGACAAGCTACGCAATAATATTTTAGTCAAGACAATACTCGTATTCTGGCTACTGCATCTCATTGGGCTACTTTGGACAAATGACGTTACATCCGGCATACAGGTTATCGCCAAGGAATCGCTTCTACTGCTGTTACCAATCTTTATGATGGTTTTCACCAGAAAGTCCACTGAAAGAGCTATTGGGGCATTCATGGCAGCCATGCTGATAAGTGCAGCCCTCTCTTTTCTCATGTGGCTCAACATCATCCCTCCAAGCAAGTTTATGATCGGCAATGGCGACCCGCTTGTATTCATGGGGCGCATTTCTTACGCCCCTTTTCTGACTATTGCAATCTATATTTCGCTTTTTTACCTGCTACTTGATCCGACTGCAGACAATAAAAGAAAAATATTTGCCGCAATCATAGCCGTTGTACTGTCAATCAATATGTTCATAATCAATGGAAGGGCTGGACAGGTGAGTTTCTTTGTCATGATTGTCATTGTCATCTTTCAGTACTTCAGCAAAAACCTGCTTCGCGCCCTCACTGTCGCAGTCATTGCTCTTCCACTACTCATTTTCACAACCTATAATGTCAGCAATACTTTTAAGGCAAGAGTCAATCTTGCCATTTCAGAAATCGAACACTATGGGAATGGAGAAAACACCTCGGTAGGTCTTAGAATAGCATTTACCATGAACTCCCTGGATATTATCCGTGAAAATCCACTATTTGGCGTCGGCACTGGCGATTTCAGCCAAGAGTACGCAAAAGTTAATCAACGTAATACACCAACTCTGTTCGCCACAGTACAGCCTCACAATATGTATGTGCTTGAATTAGTACAATTCGGTGTAATAGGTCTTACATCACTTCTGTCAATTCTTTATGCACAAATCAGAATTTCTCAGCAATCAAACATACCGCTACAAAAACATTTTGGTCTCGCTCTTCCAATCTTGTTTGCAGTAATCATGCTTAGCGATAGTTACCTGCTCGGACACTATACAACAATGTTGTTCATCTTTTTCAGTGCCATACTTTACCAAAAGTATGAATAAAAATGCGTCATAATATTTATAATAACAAGCCTATAACAATCAATATGAAGACTGTTGATTTTCAAAACAAATACATTCATCAGTTTAAAATTTCTCATGATTATGAGCAGGAATTAGTTAGAAAAATTTTCAATAATAAGCCAAAAGGTTTTTATGTTGATATTGGAGCAAATGAACCCATCATTGAATCTCAAACATATCACCTCGATAAAATTGGATGGCATGGCCTTTTGCTAGAGCCCATTCCGCATTATGTTAAACTTTTAAAAGAGCAAAGAACCGGCAAAGTTATCCAATATGCCTGTTCTGCACCATCTAATCATAACAAGGTGTTGAAACTGATTTTGGCGGGTGGTCACTCCACTTTAAATTCCAATCCAATAGCCCTTGGCACTGTCAGTAAGGAATCAATTGATGTCACTTGCAAAACATTGGATTCAATTCTGGAAGAAAATGAAGTAGAGTCGGGTTTCGATTTCATATCTATAGACATCGAGGGACATGAAATGGAGATGTTCAAGGGGTTTGACTTACGCAAATGGAAACCCAAGCTGATATTGCTTGAGGATCATGTCATTAATCATCAAAAGCATAATCACATGGTCTCAAACGGATATCAGATTATACTAAGAACTGGTTTGAATAGTTGGTATGTTCCAAAATCGGAAGGATACAAATTATCATGGGCATCAAAACTTGAGTTTATAAGAAAATATTGGCTTGGATTATTATTCAGAAAAATGCGATATTTCAAATCGTCTCACTAAAGTGCTTCCATCTAATCGCATAACCAGCAACTGTTCCATTGCCACAGCAACAGCATTCGGAGTAATATTTTCCAGACAGCGGTAATGCTTATAGCGGCACGTT
>DYND01000002.1:0-48611 GCA_020721255.1 Chlorobium chlorochromatii | reverse complement strand
AACAGCATTCGGAGTAATATTTTCCAGACAGCGGTAATGCTTATAGCGGCACGTTTTATCGAAACATGGTGCACACGGCTCAGGGACATTGAGCGCAATGCTATTTCTACCGATAGGACGTGTCCATACTGGACTGGTCGAACCAAAAAGACCGATGACTGGTGTGCCGATATAAGCAGCAAGATGCATCAAACCGGAATCGTTTGAGACGACGGCACGAGCACTTGACATAATAGAAGTAACCTCCTGCAGCGACGTTTTACCGGTCAAATCCAACACCCTGTCGGGAGCCATGCGCACTATCTCCTGCGCCGATTCGCTATCTTCGCTCGATCCGAGTACAACAATATGATGAGGCTTTTGGAGCAATGCCAATGCAGGAAAATGAGGCCATTTCTTGGCAGGTCCATACGATGCACCAGGGCAGTAAACAATCGAGCCAATATGATTCTTATCTGGAGTAACAGTTATACCATTCCACTCTTCAGGGGAAGAAAAAGATGTATTGAGAATTTCAGCATATTCTTGAGTAATGTGGTGCAACTTTTCATTATTCACATTAACAACATCTTTTGGTAACGGATCTGTCAACAGAAAGCGCCTCATTTCTCGCGACAACCCCCGTCTAATGGGAATACCAGTTTTCATCGCAAACCATGCCGAAGAAAACGAAAATGGCAACAGATAGATGGTCTGAAATCCACCTCGATGCACAGCTTCAACAGTCCGCTTGCGTTCTTCTGCATCACTGCGACCATACTCAATCACTGGCAAATCGCACAACATTCTCACCAAACCACTCATCTGCTTAGGAACGAGCAGCGTTGTCTGCGTCCTGCGACTTTCGGGCAACCGCATCACAACGGAAAGAGCAAGGAGCATATCTCCTATCCAATTAGGAAGTAAAACAATAGAGGAGTTCATAAACACAAAATATATGGTTCACCGGCACCGCCTTCGACAACGCTCAGACAACGGTTTTTCGTTATCTAAACCGGAAAAGTGCTCCAATCACGGCTTTATGGTAATGAAATGTTTTTTACTCAGTTCCAGCCCAAACCAGCGTTCGAGATGCAACATGAGTCGATGCTTTTTCTCCCGACGAGTGAGAACATGATTGGAATTTGCCTGAAAAACGCCTGCTTCTGTCGGAAGCCATTCACGTATAATTGAGGGATGAGAACCGGTAAACAGACGAATAATCTGCTGATCAATCTCTCCGTAGTCAATCCGCTTATGGTTCTTGTTCCAATACTTCTGCACGTGTTCCGATTTTCGGTTCATCTCCTCCTCGCTCCGAACCCACCCGTAGTGGTAGATTGATGCACCGGTGTGGGAGGCATTCGGATAGCGGGCAATCTTGCTTTTACTGGTAAGCACGTGCCAATACAACCCATCGGGCGCATAAGAGCGTAGTGAATTGCGGATAATCCTCGCCTCCCGCCGATACCATGCGGGCGAATCGAGATAACTGTTCGCATTGCCATAGAAATGGTAGTAGTTGAACGTCAGCGCTTCAACACGCTCATCGGGCAAATGCTTTCGGCAAGCATCAACGATTTTTTGCAGATCCTCCTCATGCACAATTTCGTCTCCCTCAAGATAAAATGCCCAATCCCCCGTACAGTTGAATTGTGCAATCATTTTCTGCTGGCCATACACATAGCCACCGACCCGCATCTTATCGTTCCAGTTAGACTGGATGATCCTTATTTTTGGATCGCCAATATCCTTGATCTTATCAAGAGTATCATCATCGCTTTCGCCAACATTGACGACAAATTCATCGACAATCGGCAGCACGGAACGAATCGATTCCCTGAATGGAAAACCAAGTATCATTCCGTTTTTGATAAAGGTAAAGGCGCTTATCATCATACTTATTTATTTATCAGATACTTATCGATACCATTCTGGCATGTAGTCAGCTTCCCGGCAATAGCCTGCTCAAGTATCAGGTCATTGTCGGGAAGCGACTGCCTCGGATTATCAGGATGTCCAAGATGACAGGCAAGAGCGCTGAACCTTACATTACGCCGTAAAATCCCGCTGTTGATAAGCCGCACAGCAAATTCACTATCTTCCCGCCCCCACCCTACAAAATCTTCATTGAAGCCATTGACACGAATGCAGTCGTTCCTGAAAAACGACATGTTGCAACTTCTTATACCAGCAAGTGACCTACTTTTCAACGCTAACAGCCGTGAAAGAAGCGGAAAACGCAAGGCATTTTTACGATTTTCAAACCCTTTTTCATATAGCGAAACTGAAATATTTTTCGTAGAAATCCGTAGTGTAGCATACTCTTGCGATAGCAACACTCTTGATCCTTGGATAAACGTTCCTTCAAGCGCCATCTGTTTATGATCTTTGATGAAATCATGGTGCAACAGCATATCCCCATCAACAATCACCACATAATTACCCTTTGCCACCGCAATCGCCCTGTTCCTTGAAGCTGCAGCTCGAAAACCAAGATCTTCCTGCCACACATGAGCCACCGATATTGTCGAGGTCACCTGGTATTCTTCAATAAGCATTGCAGTATCGTTCGTACTCCCATCATCAGCAACAATGATTTCGGAAGGCGGCTCTGATTGCGCAAGTGCGCTCCGAAGAACGAGATCAAGCGCTTCTGGTGAATTGTAGGTCGTGATAACGAGGCTACAGGCTATGCTCTTTTTCGGCTTCATAAAGCTTGATGTATTTATAAAAAACCCCGTTTGCATTTGAAACCGATATCAGCAACCCTTCATAACCGTATCGCCACCCTTTTTTGAGCAGGTAAGATTTCAAAAAAGTAAGCACTCCAAACAGCAAAGCTTTGAAAGGCGACGCTTGTTTTCGTCCATGATGCTCATCAGCCCAGAGCGTTGAGTAATGCTGCATTTTCTGAAGAAGCTGCGAAGCATTGTCGTAAGGATAATGCTTCAGCTTGCCCGACAATAATTCAGTTTTCAAATTGCTCGTCATTATCAAGCCCTCATGAACTTGTTTGCTGTCGTATCGAGTACTTTGACGGTTAAATAAACGTTCAACCCTATCATTATCCCAGCCGCAGCCACGAATCAGCCTTCGGTGATAATGGTTATCGCGACCTATGACGTAAACAATATGACAATCAAGCGTGAGGTTCAGTATTTCGCTCACCAGCTCCGGCGTCGCTACCTCATCGCTGTCAACCGATAAAATCCAGTCGTTCGAGGATTTATCAACCGCAATATTCTTCATCGGACCAAACCCGATAAACGGGTGCTCGTAGAGTTTCACGTTATTGAATCCCAAAGCAATGGCGATGGTGTCATCAGTCGATCCAGTATCAACAATCACCACCTCAGCGAAGGCATCAAGAGCACTCAAACACTCAAAAAGATAAGCTCCTGAATTTTTGGTAAGGATGGTTACCGATATGTTGTTAGCCACTCGCGGATTTCGTTAAAAATGATATGGGGATCGATATTGAAAAGACACTCGCTTACACCATGATGGTCGTCGCAACCCGCCTTACCGCAAGCAACGCAAGGCATATCCGCCTGAAAGATAGTAACATTCCCATAGGTCTGCACTGGCTTGTTCGTGCGGGTACCCGTGCGAAGCTCATTGCACCATGGTGACCACATGCTGAGAATGGTTGGGCCATAAATAGCGAAAATGCGCCGATTCTGCGAAGCAGCAATGTGCATGGTCAGCGTATCAGCCCCAATATAGGCAATCGATCGCTCACTGAGGGCAATCAGCTCCTCCATGCTGGTCAAACCGATAAAATCGTGAACATTGGCAAACTTCGGAAGCCTCCGTTTAATCTCCAGATCGAGCGCGCTCTTCGAGCCTGTAACAACCAATGGCACGCCAAGACTATCAAGTCGTTCGAGCAGCTCATTCCGGAGTTTTTCTGGATAGACCTTGTAGTCGTACTGCGCACCAGGATGAACAATCATAAAATTGCAAATGCCGCGATCCTCCAACATCTTACCAACACTTTTGTCCGCAGTCGCAGAAAAATAAGATCGAACCGTTGGTTTTCCGAAGCCAATGCCTAACAAGTCGAGAGCTGCCGTGTTGTTCTCGATAATGTGCCGGCTTGAATCGAAATCGTAATGCGCCGAAAGCAACAAACGTTTCCACCACGATTTTTTCCTGTCATGCTCAACCGCGCTGACAGTTTTTCGTCCGGCAGCGAGAGCGAACAGCACTGAGCGATCGCTCGCTGTAAGATTGATACTCAAATCGTAACGGCGGAAAATCGTTTTCAGCAGCTCTGAAGTCTGGGTTCCCCGCACTCCGTCCCTATTGTAGGTAAACTGATGAATGTCAACGATATACGGTAACATCCGGGCAATCGGCAGCGTATCGCTGTTAACCAGCAGATCGATGTGCGGATTGCCATAGGCTAAGAAAAGCGCCTCGATTAGTGGTGAACTAAGGAAAACATCGCCATTCGAGCGTTGTACGATGATGAGGATACGTTGCGGAGTGCGTTTGTTCATACAGCAAAAACGTTTTCGCCACTCGCTATACGCTCATACAGATTGAGATAATTCGCAGCGCACACCGCAGAGGAAAAATAAGTAATAGCCCAATCGCGACAATCTTTCGGAGAACAGGAAAAAGCTCTTTCAAGCGCATCAGGAAACATATTATCGTCAGTAAAAAGTGCACCGACATTTGAAGGAATCAGCTCAGGAACAGAACCGCGAGGTGTTGCAATAACAGGCGTGCCTGACAGTAACGATTCAATCAGTACAAGACCAAATGGCTCCTCCCAATCAATGGGAAAAAGCAATGCTCTGGCATTTGAAAAATATTCAGCTTTTGTACTCCCACTCACTTTACCAACAAATGTTATCAATGGATGAACGCTCTCCAATAATCCTCCAGCTTTGATTAAATCCAAGCGTGAACCTCCGGCAAACAGGGTGGGCAGTCCATACCGACGCGCCAGCTTTATAGCTCGTTCAGCCCCTTTGACTTTTCTTCTGATTAATGCAAGAAAAAGCAAATAATCTTTTTTCTGCTCTCTAAAAACAAACTCTTCAGGATTAACTCCATTATAAACGAACAACTTTCCTTGATGCCGCGCAGCATGATTTGCACTGATAAAAACAGTATTTGCTGGCAATACTGAACCACCCGACGCATTGCCATGCAAGGTATAGAGCCACGGTAATTCAAAATCAGAGGGTGGTGACCAAGAGTGAAAATGAACGATAGCAGCATCTCGAGGAATTGCGCGTAACGCTTGTTCATACGTATCAGCAGGTATGCAAAGCGCTCCTTGAAGAGAAGTTCCGGTTGGCGAAACCAAGACAACGGTATGCCCCATTTTTATAAACTCCATAACCAGCCACGCAACAACACGCTCAGTTCCGCCATATTTTTTAGCTGGCAATCGGGTATCACAAACTAAACAAATCTTCATTTGCGCTCTTTTGTAGTATCCGCTTTTTCCACAACACATTCACCATCACCACCGTTTTTCCAACGATTGTGCAGCCAAAACCACTCCTCTGGCCAACGACGTATATAATCTTCAATAATTCGAGTATAACGCAAGGAAAGAAGAACTATATCCTTTTTACAAAACGTTAAATCTGAACTCTCTATTTCATGAATATCAACCTTATATCTTCCATCAATGCTTCTTCTGCAAATTCCAACGAAAAGCGGAACCTTGGCTTTGAGCGCAAAAAACGCTGCGCCATGAAACAATGTTGCTTTCCTGCCAAGAAACTCTCCAAAATAGGCGCCACTCGGATCCGACTGATCAGCAAGAAGAGCTAACACTCCACCATCAGATAGTAGCCTCAGCCCTTCGCGAACAGCCTGATAATCGTACACAATACGATTCCCGAACATCGTACGAAACTTATTCATACTTCGATCAATGATGCCATTACTCAAAGGCTTAACAATAATAGTGATCGGTTTAACCAGCATACCAAAAGCAAAAGCCATAAGCTCCCAATTTCCATAATGAGCTGAAACAACCACAGCCCCCTTAGAACCATTATCCGTTCCTCGAAAATATAACTCAGGATTTATTTCAATGAGTGATGCAACATCGTCACGGTTTTTTATAAGCGGAAAACGAAGAACATCAAAAAAAGTAACTGCTACATTTCTATATACCTGAATAGCGATATTGTGAATTTGATCCGCTGTTTTTTCAGGAAAAGTAGCTCCAATATTTTTATATACAACTTCCCGCCGAAGTCCAACAATATGATGTATAACATCACCAAAAAGAGCCGCTACACGCCGTGCAACACGCCAGCTCATCAGCCGTGCAAAAAAACCTAATAATTGTAGAGCAACATACGTTAACACATCAAATATCATGGTCAGATGTCAAAAAAAACAGCTCATCTATCATCTATCTGTAAAAAACTCTTCGTTGAGTTAACCCTCTTTGCCTGCAAACTGAATATCATACAGATGCTTGTACAAACCACCCTGTTCGAGCAACTCTTTGTGATTACCTGATTCAGCAGCTCTGCCTCGATCCATTAAAATAATCCGATCAGCATTGCGGACTGTAGAGAGCCGATGAGCAACCACAAGCGCCGTACGATTTTCAAGCGCATGATCAATTGCCTGCTGTACAACTTTTTCTGACTCATTATCAAGAGCACTCGTAGCTTCGTCAAAAATCAATAATTCTGGATTTTTGACCATTGCCCGAGCAATAGCTAATCGCTGACGCTGACCTCCAGAGAGCTGCATTCCTCTGTCGCCAATCAAGGTCTCGTATTGCTCTGGTTTTTCTTCAATGAACTGATGAGCATTTGCCATCTTAGCTGCAGTTATTACCCGATCAGCAGCTATTTCTTCATGAGTACCATAAGCAATATTAGCTTTGATGGTATCGTTAAAGAGAATAACCTCTTGACTCACCACCCCAATCATGCTTCGTAATTGCTTGAAATCATACTCGCGAATATCAATTCCATCAATGGTAATACGACCAGAATCGACATCGTAAAAACGCAAAAGCAAGTCAACAGTTGTGGATTTACCAGAACCAGACTGCCCCACAAGTGCTACCATTTCACCCTTTTGAATTTCAAAAGAGACATGATCAAGCACATTTGAAGCAGTGGAATCCTTATTGTATTTAAAACAAACATCTTCAAAACGAATATGATGCTTAAACCCGGAAATGGACTGCTTGCCATTTTGAATATCTGGAGCCGAGTCAAGCAACTCAAAAAGACGTTCAGCAGAAACCATTCCCACCGCCAATTGATTACTCACCTCTCCAAATTTCTTTATGGGACCCATTGTTGAATACAGTGTAAAAGCAAAAAGAATTAATTCTGACGATGTCATTTTTCCGTCAAAAACCTGCAATCCACCAAACCAGAGAACAAACGCAATAGCTGATACGAGTAACGTTTCATTAAGCGGTCCAATAAGATTACTTAAACCAGCGATCCGTATATCAAGATTCCGAAACTCACTTGTAAAAGCTTGAAATTTAGCTCGTTCAACATTTTCAAAAGCACTTGATTTAATGACTTTAATTCCACTGAATTTTTCCTGTAGAACCGCATTCATATCCCCCATTTTACTCCGAAAACTTGCGGCATATCCCTTAACCTTTTGCCCAATAATGCGAATAATCAATAAGATGAAAAGAGATATCGCCGATGCAAACAAGGTAAGCTTCCAACTTAAAACAAAAAGCACGGTGACATATACAACAATTGCAAATGGATTTTGTAAAAAATTTACAAAAGTGGAACTGACAGCATTATTTACAGCCTGAACATCGTTATAGACGAGATTCATCAAGTTGCCAACACGGTTCTTGTTGAAATAATCGAGATGCATTTCAATGATATTACTGAAAACATCATCACGAAGTTTTTTTGCTGTTTTCGTTTGTATCCGAAAAATGATTTGACCGTTCAAATAAACAAAAAGGTTTTTAACGGCAAAAGAGGCAATGAGAAAAAGACAGATATTTAAAAGAGTTTTCTCTTTTGTTTCAGCTTGAAAAAGAGTGGTAAACTTCTCTGTAGCTGTGGCTTTCAGCTTGTCAGTATCAACGCTGGCAAAATCCAATGCTTTTGCTTTATCATTACTTACTGATTTTGCATTTTCGAAAGAAATCGTAGTTGAATTCTGAGAAGAAACGATACTTTTATCGGCATTAAAGACAGCGTTGAGCAGAGGAAGAACCGAGTAAATAGAAACCACACCAAGAAGAGAAGAGATAATACTGACAATAATAACAAGCACAATCTTCCCTTTTGAAGGCAGGAGATAGCGAACAAGCCTTAAAAATAATTTCATACAACGATGATATAATTCCGATACAACGCCCTAACGTTTCGATGTGCTTAATCTACTGCTTCATAGACAAGTTTACAAAAATGAAACAGTTCTGCTCATCCTCAGCCATAATGACCGCCTTTAGGCAGAAATTCCACGCTCCACTTAAAACTTGTTGCTGAATGGGAAAGGTGACATAATCGTTATTATAATTTACAAATTCTTGCTATAATGAAAACAAAGGTTATCGTTATGACAAGCAGAGTAACAGCACTATACCCCGCTTCGGCGAAAGAGATGGAAACTCTGGGGCAACGTCTCAGAGATGCGAGGCTTCGTCGCCGTTTTTCCATGGAGACAGTCTGTACCAGAGCAAACCTTTCACGTCCAACGCTCTATAAAATTGAGAATGGTGACCCGTCGGTCGCTGTCGGCTTCTACGTCCAGGTGCTTCGCGTCCTCGGATTGCTTGGGGATTTGTCGTTGATCGCCAAAGAGGACGCTTTGGGCCGTCGCCTGCAGGACGAATCGCTTCCCCAACGAAGAAGGGCTCCTCGTAAAAAAGCGCCAGCAGGAGCGAGTGATGGCGAAGCGTGAAGAGGAGCAGCTCCGGGTGTGGCTTGACGACCCGGCGTTCGGGCCGCTTCAACAGATCGGGACACTCTCACGTGGGGATCGGGGGACTATCCGTTTTGTGTATGAACCAGCATGGCTCAAGCAGGTCAACGCATTTCCACTTGATCCGGAGCTTGACCTCTCGTCGGGCAACTTCTTTCCAAGAGGCTCCAATTTTGGAGTCTTCATGGATTCATGTCCCGATCGTTGGGGTCAACTCCTTATGAAACGGAGGGAAGCGATTGAGGCAAAAGAGGAGGAACGTACACCGAGAACGCTTGACCCTTGGGATTTCCTGTTGGGAGTTCAGGACTGCACGCGCATGGGCGCCTTGCGCTTCAGCAGACCCGGGGAATCGCTCTATCTGGCCAACGAGGCGTTATCTGCTCCACCGGTAGCAAAAATTGCTGAGTTGCAAGAGGTGGCTTTTGAGTTGACAAAAAAAAAGCAGGATGACCTCGGTAAAATCAAAGAGTGGCTGAGGGTTCTTGTTGCCCCCGGATCGTCACTTGGCGGCGCTCGTCCCAAAGCCAATCTGATTGATGAGGATGGCGCACTCTGGATTGCCAAATTCCCCTCTGCTGATGATGACTACGATGTTGCCCTCTGGGAAAAGCTGCTGCATGAGCTGGCACAGCAATGCCATATTACCGTTCCCGAGGCTCGCCTCATGCAGATTGGTAAAGGCTGCCACACTTTTCTGGTGAAGCGATTTGACCGAACCAGAAATCAACGCCGTTTTTTTGCCTCGGCAATGACCATGCTTCACCATACTGACAGCGATGATGCCAGTTATCTGGAGCTGGCAGAATTTCTTTCAACCTACGGTGAAGCTGACCACATCATCCGTGACCTTGAAGAGCTGTTCACCAGAGTGGTGTTCAACATCGCCACAGCAAACCGCGATGACCATCTGCGCAATCACGGCTTCATCCGCACTCCTTCAGGATGGCGATTGGCACCCGCTTTCGACATGAATCCCTCCTTCAGGAAAGCTGAGCACGTGTTGTCACTTGATCTCTATAACCGCATGCCGGATTTTCAGGTAGCGATTGCAACTGCCGGATATTATAGGATGAATAGCGCACGTGCTGGACGCATTGTCCATGAGGTGTGCTCGGTGGTGAAGGAATGGAAAGTTTGTGCCAGACGACTTGGCTTGAGCATGCAAGAGTGTTCAGAGGCTGAGCATTTGTTTTGTTGTGGAAACTGATTTTTTAGTGGTACCCACGCGGAATCCGCGACTCCCCTGACTTTATCAACAACGACCAGCTCACTCCTCCGCCAACCATCAGCAATGCGACAACAAAAGCCGCAAGCGAAATGTTACGACCGACATCGAAACTACTCCGATCGTAATAAAATCGGACTTCACGGCTGCCTGAGGGCACAACAACTCCACGCATAAGCCCGTTCACTTTCACCATTGAAGCATCGTGGCCATCAATCTTCACCTTCCACCGAAGCGGATAATACAGCTCGCTCACTACAAGAAATGCTTCGCCTGACGTGGCAACCTTAATATCCATCGCTTCAGCTTTTGCCTCAAGCGACGTTACCGTTGCTTCAGCAAACGTGCGGCTGCCTTGTGCGCCCGTTACCCGGCTGGCAAACCATGCGCGTGGAGCGCTTCCCTGCAGACGATACACATGCGCCGTAATCGGGCCACTGACGAGTTGCAACGTGCCTGTTGTTGCGAGTTCAAGTGCCGGATGATTGAGCAGCATAGGACTGACAATGTAACCAACGTTGAGCATTCGGAGTGCGTTGATGCTGGAAAGGTTCTCGGTTTTTGCAAGAAACTCCTCATAAATCTTGAGCTTTGCGGGATGATACCCACCGACAGATTCAATGCCAAACAGGGCAAATTTGTTCTCCGCAAAAAGAGTACCGGCAGGATAGACTCTGAATGGTTTTTTCTGTGCCGCAAGGTAGCGGGTGATGGCATCCGGCTGAAAGGCTTGTTCCACCTTATGCCTATCGGCATAGAGCGGCGAACGCAGTGCATCGGCGGATGGGTAGATAATCTGCATGTCAATCCAAAGAAGATCACCCAGAGCAAGAAGCATCAGGAGCCCAGCAGAGACTATGAGAGAAAGCTTCTTCGTCATGTACAACCACAGAACACCGGCGAAAAACGCGGCGAGAAGCAGCACTATCCAGAGGCTGTGGATAAGCTGTTCCCAGCGAAGCTTATTGACCATAAAGGCGAGATCAAAACTCTCAACCGATGGATCAGGGAAAAGCAAGTGGAAAAAGCTTTCGACGGGTTCTTCAAACAGCAGAGAGAAAATTAAGATGACGGCAATGAAAAGTGCGCCAATTTTGAGCAGTTTGAGCAGTTTGGCTGGTTTGGGCAGCTTTGCAGACTGACGATGAAGCAGGTCGTGCATCCCGATTGCGGCAAGGAACGACACCATAAGATAAAGCATGATGAGCGCCATCGACGGCACCCTGAAGCGGCTGAAGAGCGGCGCAAAGTGGTAAAAAAGATCAAACACAGGGCTGAAAAAGCGCCCGAATGAGAGCAGCAAAGCAAGCAGCGTAGCCGTAAGAGCAAACCATATAATCGGCTCTTTTAGGCGCATCACAATGCCCGAAACAGCAAGCAGCAACACCACAATACCTGCATAGTTCGGAAAATCGGTAAATGGCATAAAGCCCCAGTACGTAACGCCACCAAAACCGAAACTGCCCGGCACAATAAAGGTGAACAATTCCAGCGGATGCAATGACCAGAGCGTGGCGTACTCCCACGATGAGGCACCACCTTGTGCAGCCATTCCTCTCACTGAAAATGCAGCATACTCGGAAGCAGGAAGGTAGATCGATGCCGACATGGCGACACCACACCCAAGCGCAACGAGCAGAAGTGAGAGACAACGAACGGTGTTAAGGCTCTTGCTGCCCTTTGTAAGACCATTAATGGATGGCACATCACGGAGCGAGAAAAAGAAAAAAAGCACAAAAAGCAACAGCAGCATCCACGAGTAGTAGGCAATCTGCACATGCGACCGCTGTAACTGAAAACCTGCAATAAGTGCAAGAATGCCTGCATCAGCAAGCCCGCCACGCTGCATAAGGCGCATGGTGCCCCACAACATCCACGGCATGTACGCCGCCGTCATAAGCTGGCTGCCATGACCATGCACCAGCATGGCACTCATGTAGGGGTTGAGCATGAAAATCGCCCCGCCAAAAACTGCCGCAAAAGTAGTCAGGCGATAGCCGTGCAAAAAGAGGAAAACGCCCAAACCTGCAAAAGCAAGATGAAGCAGTTGCAGCACAATGCCATCGGTATGGAAGAGGTTGAAAAAAACATTAGGATAATAGAGCCCGCTGAGATAGCTGAACGCTTCTACGGTCGGCATTCCCGAAAAGAGCCACGGCTGCCAGAGCGGATAAGTGCCGGTTTCAGCCTGAAGTTTGTCGAGCGCCATGGTTGAGGCCTGGGGAATGAGCGAGTCGGGCGCGATAAGAACATTCGACTGAAAAACGAGCGGATAAAAAAGCAGCAGCACCAGAAGCGTATAGCCGCTAAAAAACGTAATCAATAAAAGAATCTTTTTTTTCACAGCGTTATCGCTTTAGTTCCTTGTCAAAAAAAGGCATGTACTTTAAAATAATCTCTCTTTCATCCTCTTCCAACTTCAGCAAGAGCAGGATAACAACGTAACTGCATACCACCATCAGTGCTCCCACCGTAAGCCCTGTAAAAGTTGGTAAAGTAAGGAGCCACTCTCGTGTAGCCAAAAGCAGCAACGCCCCAGATAATCCCGCAACCACAGGTTTCCAGAGCGCCTTGCCAAACGGGTGAATCTTCAGCAGGCGTTGTATTTCGCCAAGCCGAAGAGCGGAGAGCAGCAAAAAAAGCAGCAGTGTTGCAAGAGCAGCACCGTTCAGCCCCATGCGGGGAATCAGAAGAAGGTTCAGCGCCACCTGCAAACCGAGAGCGCCAAGAGCGTTGAGGAGGCTGAGGCGCGCATAGCCGGTCATGGCAAGCACCGTTGCCGAGAGGCCAAAGGTCGCTTGCAGGAAAGAGGCGACAGTCAAGAGAAGCAGCGCGGTAGCTCCTCCTGCCGCAAATCGGGCGCCGAAGACCGAGAGCACCGGTTCGGGAAGCGCCATGAAGAGAATTGCTGGCGGAATGACAACCATGACAATCCAGCGTGTCACCATTTTGTAGATTCGACCTATCTCCGCATTCTGGCTTTTGGCGTGCAAATCGGCAATCATCGGGGCAGCAATACCGGCAAAAGCGAGCAGCACTGAGCGGATGAGTCCCGCCGTTCTTGCGGCAGGGTGGTAGAGACCAACCGTTGCGGTATCGGTGAGCATGCCAAGCATCATCACATCGAGCCAGTGGCTCATCATGCTCAGGAGCGAAACTGCCATGAAGGGTAGGGCATAAACCATCATAACCTTATCCGTGCGGGCATGCAGTATATCCGACGGGAGAACCCCGGTGATGGCTGCAAGGCGAGGGCGAATCCAGAAGAATGCCCCGATGCCTGCCAGCACAAAGGATAAAAAGAGAGCGGCATCATGGCCGGAAGTGTAACGGAGAAGCAGCGTCAGCAAGAGCAAAAGCAGCGGACTGAGTATCTGTGTGGCAATAATTTTCGGCTTGAGCTGCTGAAAGCCCTGCATCGCATGACCAAAAAGCACGGTTGCCACGTTGAAGGGAATCGCCGCCGCATAGCAGCAGAGCGTAAGCTGCAGCAGGCGACTGCCGTTGAGCAGCGAAGCGATCTGGTCTGAAAAAAGCAACAGCAGAAGCGCCACAACGAGCGAGAGAGCGAGCGCAGTTTTAAGGGCAAAACCAATCGTGCCCCTCTGACGGAGAGGATCGTGACTGTAGAGACTGACAAAACGCAGGAGACCGGAATCGAGACCGGCAATGGCAAGCACCTCCGAAATCTGGATAACCGCAATGGCAAGCGCATACACTCCGAGAGCGTCAACTCCGAGCAACCGGGCAACAACAAGGTTATAGCCAAACCGCGCCACCTGACCGAAGAGAAATCCGGCAAAGGAGAATCCGGCCTGACCGGCTATGACTGCATTGCGATTCACGGACATCTCTCCATAAAAGCGCTCCTCAACTCCTGCTCCATCGTGACCGCAAGTGAATCCCAACTGTGCTGTTGGGCAAATGCCTGCCGCGCCTCAATCCGCCGGTCGACAAGAGCTTCGGGCACCATGCGCAGAAACTCGTTGTGCGACGAGGCAACATGCACCACCTCCCGCGCCCGCTCCACTGCACTGCAATAGTTCATAGAGAGCACAGGTACACCGGCGGCAGTATATTCGTAGAGCTTATTCGGATGCGAAACCTCTTTCAATGTGTTCGAGAGAAGCGGCATCAGCGCCAGATCGAAGTGCTGCACCCACGCGGGAAGCTCCGAATAGGCTATCTTCCCGAAATAATGGACGTTTGGTAATGTATTGATGGCAGACTGTTTTTGCCACCACTCATGCTCATAAGCGGGGCCAATCAGCACAATATGATACTCCGGAAACCTGCGAGCTGTAGCAGCAAGCAATGGAATATCAAGCCAATCCATCGCACCGGCATAACCGAGAATGGTGCCATTGAGCACAGCAAGAGGCGCAGGCTTTTGTAAACGAGGAGTTGCAAAATGGCTGAATTCTACGCCATTACCGAGTTCGACAATGCGAACACCCGGCGCCACACTTACCCGACTGGTCAACTCATGGCTTACGCTGAAGATGAGCTGCGCCTGTGCGAGATAGCTATCGAGCCGGCTCTTCAGCCATACGGGAGTTCCGGGAAAGGCAAGATGATCGTCATTGGCATCATAAAAGCGGAAGCAGCACGGCAGACGCGATGCCACCTTTCCCCAATAGGGATTACTCAAACCGATAATTCGATTGGAGAAGCCAAACCCCAGCAGCGTCACCCAAAAGAGCATCAGCGCAATGCCAGGCAGAGAGAAAAGCAAGCGAAGCATCGGAATATTGAGCAGGCGAGCAATTGAAAATGGAACGCTCTTCAAAAACGGAATCGTGACCACCCAAACATTTCCACGCCGAACCGGAACCCAATGGTGGCTTCGCCCAAGCGCAAAAGGTTCAATAAAGAGAATGCGCCAATTGTCGGAAAAACGCGCCAAGAGCCGCTGTTTGCGGGTAGAAAGAAAATCCCACTGTATTTCGGAAAACCAGACAAGCCTGAACAGGCTAACGTGGCTAATCGGGCTGCGGGTGGCTCCCCTATCGGACGGCAAGTTCATAGATCTGCACTTTTTCATACCATGCCCGCAACAGCGGCTTAACTCCAGTAAGATAAAACAACGGCTCACGGATACGAAACTCTGCGCTGCGCACAACCGCAAAACCTGCACGATTGAAGAGCGAGAGCGCCTCACTGCGTGTCATTTCATGAAAATGGTCATGACTGGCAAGGTATGATGGTTTCCGGAGCGGCATGGAGAGAAAAAGACGCGCATCAGCCACTGCAAGAATCCGCTTGATTTCAAGCAAAGCGTGCAGCGGATTATAAAGATGCTCCAGCACCTCAAAAGCCGTTACCACACGAAATGAACCTGAAAGCGGTTCAATGTCGAGATCAACCGCTGTGTTCGTAAATGGACAACCAAACTGCTGCTCCAGCAATGCAGTAAAGGGCGTTCGATCGCCCACATCAAGCCCGCCGGGCAATGCGCCGGAGAGCGAGGAACCTCTCAAAAATTCGAGCGTTCTCTTCCAGCGAATACGGTGAGCGGGATCATTGAGATAGGTACTGTCAATGATGGTTCTGCATCTATTTTTCATCGCCCTCCCCGATAGTACGTCAGCACACTGCCGAAAAGACGCGAGGGCAACAGAAAAATGTAGAGCGCTATGCCGCGCCATGCACCATGCTTTTTGAAAAGACGCAACGCACCTGCACTTTTTTTCACGAACTTTTGGAATGGATGACCCGCAAACGATGCCGACACCTTGTGCCAGATTTTTGATGAAGGAACGTACTCGATACGCTTGCCCAATGCTCGCACACGAAGAGAGAGATCGACATCTTCAGCGTACATTGCAAAATTCTCATCAAACCCGCCAACCTCCGCAAAATCGCGGCAGCGCATGGCAAAACAGCAACCGGTTGCATAGCCGGTCGATCTTGGGCAGCTATACTTCGGAGCATCTTTCTGCCGGAGCCCGACATGGCAGATCAAGCCGGTTGCTACGTTGACAATGCCTCCCGCATACCAAAGAATATCCGGATGATCCCAGTAGAAAATTTTTGGTACGGCAATACCAACGGACGGCTGACAACGTAGTGTTTCGATAAGTGGGGCACAAAAACCGGCATCAACAACGGTGTCGTTATTCAAAAAAATGACGAACTCAGCCTGCATTTCCAGAACACGCCGGAAGCCGGCATTATTCCCCGCTGCATAACCGATGTTTTTGGGCAAGCGAAGCTGCTCGACTGCGGGAAAGCGTTGGCGAATTTTCTCAGGAGAACCATCCGTTGAGCCATTATCCACCACAAGCACTCGGCACTCGTGCGACAGAAGTGGAGCAAGTGACTCAAGACAGGCAATTGTCTCCCCGGCACCGTTCCAGTTGAGTACCACCATGCAAATCACGGGCGACATCATCACCGATCTGCTGCAATAGTTTCAAGAAAACTTCCTGCTGACGCGGCAAAACTCTCCCATGAACATGTCCGCCGAAAAGCCTCAATTGCCGGACGCATGGAGGCGCAATGCTCCCGTCCATCCAGAAACTCTCCAACCACCTCGGCCAAACCTTCCGGCGACACATCACGCGCAATCCAACCGGTCTCGCCATGACGCACCATCTCCGGCAATGCTCCCACCGGCGTGACGATGACCGGCACACCATGACCGTAAGCAAGCTGCACCACGCCCGACTGCGTTGCACTGCGATAAGGCAGCACCACAGCATCAGCCGCCGCAAAAAAGAGCGGCGTCCGCTCTGCAGCAACATAGCCGGGATAGAAATCGACATTTTTGCTGATATCAAGTTTTTCGGCAAGTTGGCGATAACGATCGATGTTCTCGTAAAACTGACCTGCGACAATAAGGCGAAGGGAAGGCTCACGATGCAACAGTGCTGGAATGGCATGAAGCATTCTATCGAGACCTTTGTAGTGACGAACGTAACCAAAAAAAAGCAACACTGGAACCTGAGCATCCAGATTGAGCGCTTTGCGAGCCTCATCCGACGAAGAGCGCTGCCCTTCAGGTTCATAGGCTGGATGAAAAAGTGTTCGCCGGGGAATATCCGGAATGGCAGCACTCACCTGTCGGGAAACCGCTTCCGAAAGGGTCAGGAAACCGTCAGCGGACGTGGCAAGCAGACGCTGCATGATCGGTTCAAAAAAAAAGGATTCGTGAGAAGAGAGGTTGTGAAGCAACACCACCATTGGGATGCCGGTAAAACGACGAAGCACAAAACAGAGAGGTGCCATCAGGCCTGTCCAATAAGCAACAAGCAGGACATCTGGCTTCAGCAATTTCAGACGATAGATAGTTTCTTGCCAGGAAAAAGGATTGTACAGCACAAGCTGTGCGCTTTGCTGCACTGATACATGGCTACTCTTTGTAATTACATTGGGATAAAGTGCCTTGAAAGGCACCGCAATAACATCATGACCTTGTTTGCACAAAGCTTCTTCCAGAAGTCCGCTGAAACGGGCTATACCTCCCTTCAAAGGGAAAAAAGGAGATATTAACGCAATACGCAAAACTACACTTCTCCAAAACCCTGATCAAAAAATGCCACCAACTGACGGGCTGCCTCCTCGGCGTCTTCGCCTTCAAGCTTGAGTCTCAACTTCGTACCTTTTGGCGCGGCAAGGCTCATGACGCCAATAATGGATTTTGCATTGATTTGCGTACCCTGCATTTCGATAAAAAAATCGGATTTGAAGCGGGAGGCAAGTTTAACCACCGCAGCCGCAGGTCTGGTATGCAGCCCAGCCCTGTTTTTCACAACAACGTCCTTAACAATCACGAGGCTCTTGTCCTTTTTTCAATGATTTACAAGATTTTCACCATTGCTATCTCATCGCATGCCATCAATTTCGGGCAGTGAGTGCAATCTTTCCATATCTTCTGTGGAAAATACTCTTTTCTAATATCGATATAGCCCAGCCGGCTGAAAAATTCACGACTTAAGGTAAGAACAAACACTTCGCAAACACCCTCTTCATGTAAAATCGCCTCCGCCTTTTCCACTAACAAACGCCCGATTCCCTGTCGTTTATATCGGTTGAAAACAGCCAGCGAACGTATTTCAGCAAGTTTCTCGGTATAGAATGCAATAGCACAGCATCCAATCACCTCGCCAGTATATTCCGCAACAAAAAAGTTACGAATATTCTCAACAATATTGTCAGTGGAACGCTCTAACATTATGCCTTGGCTGGCATACTCAGCAGTAAGAGCAGCAATAGCCTCAGCATCATTAAGACGCGCATATCTGACAAAGGGTTCCATCTGTTGCATTATCCAATTCCTTCCTCTTCTTGTTCTGCAGTTCTGATACGCCCTGAAACCTCACGCCACAGCTCATCCTTCAGCTCTTTGATGCCTTGCCCGGAAACCGCTGAAATAGGCAATACCGCCAAAGATGTTTCAAGAGCAGGAATTTCAATATCTTCAGATGCTATATCCATTTTTGTAATAACCACCATGCGTGGTTTTTGGAGCAAACCTTCGTCGAATTTCGCAAGCTCACCAAGCAGCGTCTGATACTCAAGAGCGATATCGGGTGAATCGGCAGCAATCAGAATTGCAAGAATTTTGGTGCGTTCAATATGGCGGAGAAACTGCAACCCAAGCCCTTTTCCTTCAGCCGCCCCCTCAATAATGCCAGGAATATCAGCCATGACAAACGATTTGTACTCCTCATAACGCACAATGCCAAGATTCGGTACCAACGTTGTAAAGGGATAATCGGCAATTTTGGGCTTTGCCGCACTGATAACGGAAATAAGTGTTGATTTACCAGCATTGGGAAAACCAACCAGACCAACATCAGCCATAAGCTTCAACTCCATTTGGAGCGTCAGTGATTCACCGTTCTGACCGGGTTCTGCAAAACGTGGCGCCTGACGTGTTGGCGTCGCAAAGTGCTGATTACCACGCCCGCCTTTACCACCTTTAGCGATCAACAACTCCTGATCTTCGCCCGTCAAATCAGCAATAATCTCCTGAGTCTCAGCATTTCTGACAATGGTACCACACGGCACATCAATCACAATATCAGCACCATCTCTGCCTGTTTTGCGCGCCCCTTGACCATGCACACCACGAACAGCGATATATTTATTTTTATACTTAAAATCGAGCAGTGTCGTCAACTGCGGATTGGTTCGCAACCACACATGCCCCCCACACCCGCCATCACCACCATCAGGACCACCTTTTGGCACATACTTCTCTCGGCGAAAACTTACACACCCTTTACCGCCGTCTCCGGCTTGAACAAAAATTGATGCACTATCAACAAACTTCACTCACACACCTGCCTTTTGAATAATCTATCGCTTTACCTACCTTGAAAACCTACCTTGAAAAATAATCATCACAATACTCAAAACTTCTGAACAACTCATGGCAGCATCGCACGCAAAAAAAACCTCTGGAACTCCTTCAATTGAAGAGCTGCTTTCGCGGCTTGAAGAGATTACCAGCATCATCGAAAATCCTGAAACAGGACTTGAAGGTTCTATAAGTCTCTATGAAGAGGGGCTGAACGTTGCCGAAACCTGCAAAAAACGTCTTCAGGATGTCCGCAAAAAAATTGAAGTTATCAATCCTGAACTTGAAAAAAACTTGCCCGAAACACCGCGCATTAAAGATTTGTTCGACAGCGAAGCTTGAAGCACCGTACTACGCTTGAAGCTTCTTTAACAACACGTCGTTCACCATTTGCGGGTTTGCTTTGCCCTTCATACGGCTCATGCACTGACCCACAAAAAATCCCAGCAGCTTGGTTTTACCACCACGATATGCCGCAAGCTGACCGGGATTTGCATCGATAATTTCCTGTACAACCGCATCAATTGCACCAGTATCCGACACCTGCGCAAGCCCATCACGCTCAACAATTGCCGCTGGAGTTGCAGTGTCGGTAAGCATAATTTCAAAAACCTGCTTGGCGATGGTATTGCTGATAACACTTTCACCAATAAGCCGTATCAAGCCACCAAGGCGATCAGGCCGAATCGTAAATTCAGCAATATCGATATATTTCTCTTTCAGCGTCCGCATCACCTCGCCCATCACCCAGTTCGACGACGTCTTTGCATCACCCGAAATCCTGACGGTCTCCTCAAAATAATCGGCAACCTCACGTTCAACCGTCAATACCGCTGCATCATACGCCGGAATAGCGTAATCGCGAGTAAACCGTTCTGCACGCACTTCCGGGAATTCTGGCAACTCCAGGCGCAGACGTTCAATCATCTCTTCGTCAACAAGCACTGGTACCAGATCGGGATCAGGGAAATAACGATAATCGTGAGCAAACTCCTTGCCGCGCATAGATCGGGTCTCAACCTTGTCAGCATCCCACAACCGCGTCTCTTGAATAATCACACCACCATTGTCGAGAATCTCTCTGTGGCGCTCAGCCTCAAATTCAATAGCTTTTTCAACGTTTTTGAAGGAGTTCATATTCTTGATTTCAGTTCGCGTGCCATACTCCGTTGCGCCTGACGGACGCAGGGATACGTTGGCATCACAACGAAGACTTCCCTCCTCCATATTGCCATCCGAAATACCGAGATATTTTACAATCTGACGCAACTTCTGGAGATAGGCTGATGCCTCTTTTGAAGTGCGAATATCGGGATAGCTCACAATTTCAAGCAGCGGAACACCGCTTCGGTTGAGATCGATATAGGTCTCTTCGCCAATATCATGAATCGACTTACCGGCATCCTCTTCGATGTGAATCCTGATCAGCCGGATATCTTTTTCACCTTCACCAGCATCAATAACGAGATGCCCCTCGTTACATATTGGCTCCTCAAACTGCGAAATCTGGTAGCCTTTTGGCAGATCGGGATAAAAGTAGTTTTTACGGGCAAGCACCGAATGCGGCGCAATACTGCAACCAGTTGCAAGTCCAAGCTTTACAGCATCTTCAACCACCCGACGATTCAGCACTGGCAGCGCACCAGGAAGAGCAAGACAAACAGGACAGACATTGGTATTGGCATGTTTACCAAACTGTGCCGAGCAACCGCAAAAAGCCTTGCTCACGGTATTGAGCTGACAATGAACCTCAAGGCCGATCACTAATTCATACTTCATCGCAAAAATTATCCTTATTAAAAAACAGCGTCTTAACGATGTTTTTATGATAGAAAAAAACTTATCAGAACGGATTATAGGAGAACTTCTGCCCGCCAACAGTTGCTTCGGCCATCACACCAGCTTTTGGAAGTATAAAAACCGCTACACCATTGGAATAATCCGTATTGGTTGACATTGCCGCCGTTACCACAATAGCTGCAACTTGAGCATTAAACTCAAAATTACCTTTCTTAAACGTCTCAAGCTCCTGCTGACCACGGAAAAAAACTATTTCGGAAAACGATTGCCCGCCAAGTTGAGGACCAACATTCACTTGGGTGATTGAAGAGCGCCCGACAAGAGCACCCTGTTCATACACAAAGCCTTTGCCATGCCCCCCACCGACCAGAAAAAAACCACCTTTAAAAACATCAGGAAACACTGCATAACCATAAGCACTCTCAAAATAGCGAGAAAGCCATGGAGCACTTACCTTGAATGACTCAACTGACGCCTTTGCCCGATCCTCTGCTGAAGGATCCCACCCCGCTTGAGCAACGGAAACAAACGAACTTGCGAACATAAACAGCAGCGCAAACACTTTCATCATCTTCATAATCATCGGCTTACCGTATTCTTGTATTGATCGAATTGAATATTTGCAATAAACATACAGAGTAAGGTACAGGTTATTGCTTAATAAGGTTGAATGTACAAAATTAGCCATCATTTCTATTGGCAACAAAAGTAGGGGCGTATGGCTATACGCCCCTACGCATCATCATTCATTTTATTATATGAAATTCTCGGTATCTATACCCCAACTTCAAGCTCGCGTTTCAGCGCTTCACGCTCAATTTCGAGACGACGAATTTCTCGGTTTATCCGATCAAGCTCTTCCGGACTGCTGTCGATTTCAAGCCGGAGACGCGATGATGCTTCGTCTATCAGATCGATGGCTTTATCGGGTAGAAAACGATCGGCAATGTAGCGGTTCGAGAGCTCAGCAGCAGCCACAAGAGCGGCATCCTTAATGCGCACGCCGTGATGGATTTCGTATTTCTCTTTTAAACCACGTAAGATAGAAACCGTGTCTTCCACACTTGGCTGATCGACTACAACCGTTTGAAAACGGCGTTCAAGGGCAGCATCTTTTTCGATATGCTTGCGATATTCGTCGAGCGTCGTTGCTCCGATACAGCGCAGTTCACCACGGGCAAGTGCTGGCTTGAGAATATTGGCAGCATCCATTGAACCTTCTGCGGAGCCTGCTCCTACAAGCAGATGGAGCTCGTCAATAAAGAGAATAATCTCGCCATCGGCAGACTGAACCTCTTTGACAACAGCTTTCAGGCGCTCTTCAAACTCTCCGCGAAACTTCGCTCCGGCTACAAGCTGCGCAATATCCAGTGCTGCAATCTGCTTGCTTTTCAAGTTTTCAGGCACATCGCCAGCAACAATGCGTTGAGCAATTCCTTCGACAATCGCGGTTTTGCCAACGCCGGGTTCACCGATAAGCACTGGGTTGTTCTTGGTGCGACGACTGAGAATCTGCAAAACGCGGCGAATTTCATCATCGCGCCCGATAACGGGATCGAGCTTGCCTTTGCGAACCTGATCGTTCAGATTGCGTGAATATTTTTTCAGTGAGTTGTAGGTCTCTTCAGCGTTCTGGCTGGTGACGCGTTGCGTACCGCGAACAGTGGTGAGCACCTTGAGTATTGCATCGCGACTGAAGCCAGCATCGCGTAACAGACGCGACACGGCAACACCAGCTTCGCTCAAAGCAATCAGCAGATGCTCGGAACTGATATAATCATCCTTGAGATTCTCTGCCTCTTTCAGCGCCACATCAAACACCTTGCCAAGATTCTGTGAGAGATACTGCCCCGAAGCAGACGCGCCGGTAACACGAGGCAGTCGCTCAATTTCACGATCAAGCGCTGCCTGGAGCATATCTGCAGAGGCTTCGAGCTTCTGCGCTATCTGAACAGCAATACTGCTTTTATCGTCGAGCATGGCGTAGAGCAGATGCTCCGGCTCTACCTGCTGATGCTGACGGCTGCCGGCGAGTGTGGATGCCGCCTGAAGCGCCTCTTGAGCTTTCAGGGTAAATTTGTTCGGATCAAACTGCATGGATTCAAGAGTTTAGCATGGATTAATTCAATTCACGAACGAGAAGTATTATCACTTATGGATTCAGGCATACTTTTCACCAAAGCACCCACCACAAGCTTGATAATTTCAGCACCAGTCGAAATCAGCTCAACACTTTTTTCCTGAATATGGCGTTGCGTATCAAGCTGATCCTTGAAAAGCTCCACAGAATCGGGATCATAATCACCGCCACTCACATAATCATCAATCACCTCTTCAGCTTCAGCAAACGGCAAGCTGAATACCTTGAGTCCCAGCTTTGCACGTTCAAGAGAGTCGAGTGGCTTTTTACCGCTATTCTGCTGTTCCATAATGAGTTATTCTGTTTTTGTGAACCATTACTTTTTGAAACTGACCCTTAACAAGAGTAAATAATGTAACAATTTTTTCAGCAAGAAAAGTTCATACGCTCTTACAGTAAAACAACATAATGATAAAATTATTGCACTCGTGCTACACTTTTTACTACCAGCATTTCAGCAATCAGAAACACAAACGCCGCCAAAAGAAAATAGTGCGCAATGGGTTCACGCTCGGCAGGCTCCATCACCCAGCGGGAGGCTGCTGCCATACGGTTAATCGCTTTGGCCACCTCTGCAGCAGCAGTATGTTCTGCTCTACTTCGGAAATAAACGCCACCGGCATCACGCACCATTGATTGCAACGTTTCAGCTCTGAAACTGCTCATGACCACACGACCACGCTCATCACGTTTGGGTAAACCTCCTTTTGTGGGAATAACAACCGGTTGAGTACCACCAATTCCTATCACCATAAGAGTAATTCCCTCTTTTTTCAATTGCTGAGCCGCTGCACGAGCATTTCCTGCATGATCTTCACCATCACTTACAAGGACGACAATCTTCTCCCCTTTCACCTCTGCGGCAAGGCGACTTTCAGCTTCAGGATTAAGAAGCTCCTCCGCAAGTTGCAGTGCGGGACGAAAGGCTGTTCCCTGTTCCTCAATAAGCTCGGGTGAAGCCATACCAAGTAGTGCATCAAATGCTGCTTGATCGCTCGTTAACGGGCACTGCACCAGCGGCGATCCAGCAAAAAGCAGCGTGGCACGTCGCCCGTCACGCACGGCATGGCTGATGCGGATAATCTCCTGTTTCGCCTGACCAAGACGATTGGGCGAAACATCTTGCGCTAACATACTGCGTGAAATATCAAGCACAAAAACCACATCGGCGCCATTACGCAATACCGGCTTGTTTCCACGGCATAAGCACGGTCCTGTAAAGGCTATCAGTAACGAAGCAACGCCTAAAAAGACAAGCAATTTTTTCAGAAAAACCACCCGACCGCGCAAACGCGGCATCATGGCATCTGCAACAGATTTTGCTACAAGCAGCTCTCGCATTGCAAATTCGCGCACAAAACCATAGCCAAGCAGCACCATAAGTGGAATCAGCAAAAACAGATATCCCGCATGATCAAGCCAGGTAATACACATAATAACGCATTTCTACACACAATAGTGGAGTACACACAAAACTCTTATTTTCAACAATTTACGGTATTCGCAACAAGCGCGTATTCGACAATACAGCTTCCAACAGAAGAAGCACAAGAGCCGCAAGAACGATAGTGGCAAAAAGCCCGGAACGCTGCTCCATCACCACGCCAGAATGGCGATTCTTCTCCTGCTGATCAATCGTTCGAATGCTCTTCTCTAAAGCGGCAGCATCCTCGACCTTGAAATAATCTCCTCCTGTCATTTCAGCAATATGTTGTAACGACTCCACGGTGTTTGGTACGGTATTTAGCATACTATTACCAATTTCTACCGTGGATTCCGATTGATCATCCACAGTTTTAAAACCGGCGTTGATAGCATAAATACGAACACCCTCGCGTGCAGCAAGCGTTGCTGCTGTTGATGGACTAACCTCACCCGCATTATTTTCGCCATCAGTAATCAAAATAATCACTTTACGCAACGACTCTGCAGCTTTGAGGCGGTTCACCGCAATAAGAATTGCAGAACCGATTGCGGTACCATCATCATTAATAACCGTTGGCGAAAGATGATCAAGCAACAACGCAAGCACATTGTGATCGAGCGTTAAGGGGCACTGAGTGTACCCTTCTCCCCGAAAAACCACAAGCCCGATACGATCGCTGTTACGGCGCAGCACAAACGTGCGGGCAACCTCACGAGCAGCATCGAGGCGACTTTGACCGGAAACAGCGCGCTGCTGCATCGACTCCGAAATATCAAGCGCAAGTACCACATCAATTCCCTGCGCCTCGGCTTCACTCTGGCGAAACAGGAAACGCGGTTCAGTAAGTGCAACAACCATAAACAGCAACACCAGCCTGCGCAGACGCTGCGGCAGTAAGCGTGCCCATTGCGGTGCCTCAAATCCTGAATTTTTCAGACGTTCCAAATCGGGAAAAAAGAGAGCAGGAACCCCTTGTCGCTCACGATGCGCTCTTAACCGCACGATAATAATGAACGGCAGCAAGAGCAGTAACCACCACGGTTGTGCCAGCTCAAGACGCGGTATTGATGAGAACCATTCAAGCATAGTGTAAAATATATCAACAGATAAACCAGGCTGATACAGTATGTCAAAAAAATAACCGTCGCACAACCACACAAAAACCTCAGCCACGGAGTTGGGCATCTCTTCTCATTTATTAATAGCGAAATGGCGAGCAGAGGTTGTGCTGTAATCGTAATTTTCGTTATACTCTATCTTATTGCGCAATCTTTCTATTCCCTCCGTGATGTGCGCAAAGTATCGTCAGTAACCCAAGATGAAAAAATATGAACATTCATGAATATCAAGGTAAGGATATCCTGAGAAAATTCGGGGTTGCCGTACCAAAAGGAATTGTAGCTCATTCACCTGATGAAGCAAAACAGGCGGCTGAGCAGCTTTTTGAGGAAACAGGATCGCCTGTTGTGGTGGTAAAAGCTCAGATTCATGCTGGCGGCAGAGGAAAAGCTGGGGGTGTTAAACTCGCAAAATCTCCCGAAGAGGCATTTGAAATTGCTTCAGCAATGATTGGCGCAACACTTGTGACACACCAGACTGGTCCAGAGGGCAAAGAGGTGAGACGATTGCTTGTTGAAGAGGGAATGAATATTGAGAAAGAGTTTTACGTTGGCATAACGCTTGATCGCTCGACCTCACGTAATGTACTGATGGTTTCAACTGAAGGCGGAATGGAGATTGAGAAGGTGGCGGAAGAGACTCCTGAACGTCTTTTGAAAATCCAGATTGATCCGCTTTTTGGTATGCAAGGCTTCCAAGCTCGCGAAGCAGCTTTTTTCCTGAAACTTGAGGGCGACCAGTTCCGCAACGCAGTTAATTTCATCACGTCACTCTACAAAGCATATACCGCTATTGATGCATCACTTGCAGAGATTAATCCGCTGGTGATCACCAAAGAGGGGAAAGTACTTGCGCTTGATGCAAAAATCAATTTCGATGATAACGCACTCTATCGCCACAAAGATTTTATTGAACTGCGCGATATCCATGAAGAGGATCCGTTTGAAGTTGAAGCATCAAAATCAAACCTCAACTACATTCGTCTTGATGGTAATGTTGGCTGCATGGTAAATGGTGCCGGACTTGCAATGGGTACCATGGACATGATTCAGCTTGCTGGTGGCAAACCTGCAAACTTCCTTGATGTTGGTGGCACGGCAAGCCCGCAGACGGTTGAAGAGGGTTTCAAAATTATTATGGGCGACAAAAACGTCCGTGCAATTTTAGTCAACATTTTCGGTGGTATTGTCCGTTGCGACCGTGTTGCTGCTGGTATTATTGAAGCTGCCAAAAAGATCGATCTTCACTTGCCGGTGATTGTGCGCCTTGAGGGCACCAATGCGCCGCTCGCCCAAGAGATGCTTGCCGCTTCAGGCTTAAATCTTATTGCGGCAAAAGGGTTGCGCGATGCAGCACAGAAAGTACAGGAAGCTCTTGCCGTTGCCTGAGCTTGCTCTTCCTGCTGAAATGCCCGATTCTATTTGTTTCACCCACCAACACCTCGCAGAATATTTCTCGCGGGGTGTTGTGTTTTAATGACTTCATTAACCCTCAACAAGAAACTTCTCATGAAACCATTAAAATTATTAGCAGGCGCCGCTCTTCTCTTTGCGGCTATCCAGATTATTCCCTATGGTCGAAACCACGACAATCCACCCATCACAGGCGATGTGCAGTGGGACACCCCGCGAACGCAGGAGCTGTTTAATCGCGCCTGCAAAGATTGCCACTCGAATAACACCGTCTGGCCTTGGTACAGCTCAATTGCACCGGTATCGTGGCTGACACAGGTTGATGTCAATTTGGGACGTAAAAAATTTAATGTTTCGGAATGGGGACGCGCTGAAAAAAATGAAGGCGATGAAGCTGCTGAAACGGTACGATCTGGCAAAATGCCGATGTTCATCTACCTGCCAGCACATCCCGAAGCTAAGCTGAACGCCACAGAAAAAGAGGAGTTGATAAAGGGATTGGTTGCCACCTTTGGCGATAAAAAGTAGTATGATGTCACCCTTGCGCTGCCCTGCTGAAATTGCAGGGCAGCTTGACAACCAACAAGCGTTAATCCAGCAATTGCTTGAACTGTTTGTGATCAATCTGACTAAAAACGTTATTGCATTTACAAGTAACGTTGTTCTTTTCATTTGAACATGTCTTTCACTTTGTCAACCAAAAGAACACTCAACCACATTCGTTGTCGTTTTTTTCGCTGATAGGGAAACGCTTCCTGTAACGCGCAAATCACCAGCAGCATGGCTGATTCGTGCCATCGGTGGGGATGATTTTCCAGCCACTTGCCCACTACAGCGCACACCTGCCCTTGCGTTGTTCCCTCTGGAGTGGTAAATATCCAGCGGTTACACACATCGCACACGCCCGCCACATAACCACGGTAATCGCCAATGTTGATATCAACGGCAATTTGACCACTGTCAATCTTTTTGTATTCCCTCCACAACGACACCAAATCGTAGCCACTTATCATACTCGACAGAAAGATGTGAGAGAAAATGCGGGCTGACGAACTTGTTCCAAAACGGTGCCAACTTCTCGCTTGCTATGACAGCGCTGTATCTCCAACTTTAAAAACGCTTTTGATAGATGTGACAATAGGGGTGATGACCTGTTTTCTTGTAATAATCCTGATGATAATCTTCTGCTTTCCAGAAGGTTCCAGCCTTTTCAACGCTTGTAGCTACACGATACCCTTTACGGCGCAGTTCATCAAGTAATGCTTCAGCAATCTTTTTCTGAGTCTCATCAAGATAAAAGACAGCGGAACGATATTGCGTACCAACATCAGGCCCTTGCCTATTGACCTGTGTCGGATCGTGAATTTCAAAAAAGAGTTTCGCAAGCGTTTCGTAGCTCACCTGTTCAGGATCAAAGTCCACCGCTACCGCTTCGGCATGCCCTGTTTTACCGCTGCACACCTGCTTGTATGTGGGATGATCAACTGATCCGCCAATATAACCCGATGTGGCGGAAAGTACACCCTTGAGACGACCAAAATGGTACTCAACACCCCAAAAGCATCCTCCGGCAAAAATTGCACGTTGCGCTGCTGCCTTTGCCAGCGCTGACGGCAAAAAACTGAGCGAGAGCGAGTTGACGCAATGGCGTACATTTTTTGTGGTTAACATCTCCCTGAAAAACACATGCCCGAGATGAGCACCACACGTTGCACACACAATTTCCGTGCGCCGACCATCAGCATCGGGCACTTGACGGACTGCGCCATCAATAGCATCGTCGAAGCTTGGCCAGCCAGTACCTGAATCAAATTTAGCGGATGAATAAAACAGCGGAGCATCGCATCGCCGGCAGAGATAAGTTCCATCTGCTTTATTGAGATAATATTCGCCGCTGCCCGGTCGTTCTGTTCCTTTATGCACAATCACCCGTTCTTCATCAGGCGATAAAGGGTTGTATTTCACTGTTTGCTTTTCCATTGCGTTATGATGTTAAAATAGTGTTTACCAGCGTCGCGAGAGGCTTATTCCATAGGATGAGCTGGCAAGTTCGGGGTGTACATTCCATCCTTTTTGTGGTTCTGTAAAGAGCAGACTGCTCCCGATGCCAATCACTGCACCAGCAATCACATCGCGGGTATAGTGCCGTTTTACCTCAACGCGACTGTAGCCGACAAACGAAGCGACTACATAAGCAGGAATACCATAATTCCAGCCATAACGTTCACGAATAAACTCTGCTGATGCAAAAGAGGTGGCGGCATGGCGTGAAGGAAAGGAGTGGCCGCCGCCATCTGGACGAGTTGCTGGAATGGTATATTTCATTCCCATGGTTACAATCGTAGCAAGTGCCCCCGACTTTACCAGTTGTGTTACTCCTTCGCGATCGTGCTTTGCAATCGCCAAGCCAGCACCGGTCATTGGCAGAACCACTTGCAGCACATCTCCCGCTTTCTCTACAGCGTCACCGGCTACAGCGAAATTGCGGGGCATAAGCAAGAGAAGCACTATCGCCAGCAATGTTCGGAAACGATGGATACCATGCACTCTACGAGCGCACCTCTTTAACTCAACGACCTGATTCACTCCATCCATGTTGCCACTCCTTAAGATTTTAATAAATAACGCTTTTTAACGTTGCAAAAATGGCGCTCAAGTTCTATACTACGGCTGAAAATTTTGGACAATTAGCTCAGTTGGTTAGAGCGTTCGCCTCACACGCGAGAGGTCAAAGGTTCGAGTCCTTTATTGTCCACACCTTCCTAAGCCTGCGTTAACGAACTCCTTCTTGTCTTTAAGCTATTGTCTGAGAACAAATAGTGAACAACTTCTGATCACTGTCGAACAATATTAAATTTTCAGCGATAACAAAACAATCATTACGTCCTGCTCCAAGTTGGGCTACATTGTAGCGATAAAAGGAAAATACAATTGTTAGAGCAAGAATTGATGCCGTAACGAAAGCGGAGGCGTCCTCTATACTGGCCACAATAGGACTTTCATTGTCCGATGCGATAAGATTGATGTTGAAAAGGGTGGTTGCTGAAAAAGC
Source organism: Chlorobium chlorochromatii (assembly GCA_020721255.1). Lineage (GTDB taxonomy): Bacteria > Bacteroidota > Chlorobiia > Chlorobiales > Chlorobiaceae > Chlorobium > Chlorobium chlorochromatii. Next base: position 18,232 of record DYND01000002.1, on the reverse strand, counting down.
ATTGGCCTTTGAACCGCTTATCCCGAATGCAGGGACAATAGAAGCGATAGAAGAGTGCCATCGTGGAGGGTTAAAACAGTACGATTACTTTTGGTTGTGTTGTTGACATAAGGATTTATATACATTTCAATATACCTTTTCCGCAGTCGTTTCGATACGCGCTTCGCGCTACTCAACGTCCAGTCTACAACCCCAAATCGCCGGTCGCCGAGTAGCGCGAAGCGCGTATCGAGGCGTACTCGCTGGTCGGCGTATCGAAACATAGTGACACAGAGCAGCACCATCACAACAGGATAGAGTTATCGCTTCAAATTATGATATAAGTTTTCGTATAGTACAACGGCTTCAAGGCACTACATGCAAAAAAACAGCGATAACAAAACAATCATTGCGTTCGGCTCCAAATCGAGCTACATTGTAGCTATAAAAGGAGAGTATAATTATGATAGAAAATACAGTTGTAAGAGCAAGAATTGATGCCGTAACGAAAGCTGAGGCTTCTGCTATACTGGCCACAATAGGACTTTCATTGTCCGATGCCATAAGATTGATGTTGAAAAGGGTGGTTGCTGAAAAAGCATTGCCCTTTGAACCACTTATCCCGAATGCCGGGACGATAGAAGCGATAGAAGAGTGCCGTCGTGGAGGGTTAAAACAGTACGATTCTATCGAGGATTTAATACAGGAGTTGAATGAGGAAGATTAAATTTTAAACGTGACTATCGCAGGGAGAAATCAGGCGTACACGGGAAAAAACTTGATGCGCTTGTTACTGTAATCGTGAACCTTCTTGCAGCAGACAAGGCTTTGCCACCCAATACCGTTGATCATGCGCTTGTTGGGCAATTAGCTGGATGCCGTGATTGCCACCTCAAGCCTGACTTGATTTTGATATATCGCAAAACCAACGACAACGGTCTCGAACTGGTTAGACTCGGTTCTCACAGTGAACTTGGGCTATGATGTTACGTAGCTTCCCCCAACACGACCGCCTACCGCCATCCACCCCCAACCGAACGATAAAGCTCAGCCGTCGCCGACAGCCGCTGGCGACGCAGATCGCCAAGCGTGAGCTCCGCAGCAAGCGCATTGCTCTGCACCACAATCACCTCCAGATACGTCGCCAGCCCGCTTTGAAAGAGCATCCCTGCATTGGTGACCGCCCGCTGTAAAGTAGCAACTCGCTCCTCCGCTATAACCTCTTGCGCTTTTATCTTCTCAAGCCGTACAAGAGCATCGGAAACTTCAGCGACAGCTTTCAGCATTGATTGCTTGAAGGTGAGTTCCGCTTGATCGCGTTTAATGGAGGTTTGCTTGTAGTTAGCTTGTATCTGCCCACGCTGAAAGATGGGTTGAACAATGGCGCCTTGCACCATGTTGAAAATTGAACCGGGGATAATAAACCAGTTACTCGATTTCAGAGCACTCAGGCCTGTTTGCGCGGTAATGGTAAACGAAGGATAAAATGCTGCACCCGCGTCATCAACGTCGGCATTCGCAGCTCGAACAGCGAGTTCTGCGGCACGCACATCTGCTCGGTTTTGCAGCATGGCTGCAGGAATTCCGACGGAGAGATTATCACCAACTTTCATGGTAAAAAGTGAGGTGCCGCGCTGAATTGCGTCAGGCATTTTACCGCACAGGATACTTAACGCATTTTCCTGCAATGCAATGTTCTGTTCAATAAGTGGAATCGATCCCGCTATCGACTGCCGTGCTGCCTCTTGTTGCTTGATGGCAAGATCGTTCACTTGACCAGCAGTATATTGCAATTGCATCATCTGCAACGTCGTATTTGCAAGCGCAAGATTTTTCTTTGAAACGGCAAGTTGCGCATCGAGCATCAAGAGATTGTAATAGCCTGATGCAACATCTGCCACCAAGCGGGTTCGTACTGCTTTAGCGGCTTCCTGCGTTTTCAGATAGGTTGCAAGCGCTGACTTTTTTTTGCTGCGAATCTTTCCCCAAATATCGAGTTCCCACGATGTTGAGATGGCGGCGCTATACTCTTGTGGTGTCTTTTGCACACCATTATCGGAGGAGTAGTTGCGGATATCCTGAACCGTAAGAGTCAAAGGTGGCAGGAGAGCAAGTTTGGCCACATCGATGGTCTGCTGAGCAATGTCGATATTTTTGATGGCTATTTGCAGATCGATGTTATTTGCGACCGCCGAATCTATCAGCGTACACAGTGTTTCATCGGCAAAAAAAGTCCGATACGGCAGTTGCGCAATCACGCTATCCGCAGGTGCCGAGGCGACTGGTGACGCACCACGATAATTGGCAGGAAATACACGTTCAGATTGCAGCGATTCGCGGGGAGTACCGCACGCCGCAAGGGTGATACAGAGGGCACTGATGGTGCTTGAACGGATAATGAGTTGTTCTTTTTTCATAACTGTTTTTACATCATCAAGATAGTTGTCGTTGCTTTTCAGTCTCTTGACGCAGTACTTCGTCCAGCAGATCTCCCGCTTCAACAATGGGTGTTGCCTTGCCGGTAATGCGCTCTTGCAGATACTGGAAGGTGACAAAGAGCACCGGCACCACAAAAATACCGAGCACCATACCAACCAACATGCCACCGATAGCCGCTGCACCAATGGAGTGGTTGCCTTGAGCGGCAGGCCCACTGACAAAGAGCAGCGGCAAGAGACCAGCGATAAAAGCCAGCGAGGTCATCAAAATAGGGCGAAGCCGCGCCTTTGCCCCTTCAATCGCTGCCGCAGAGAGCGAACTTCCGGCAACTCTCCGCTGAAGGGCAAATTCAACAATCAGAATGGCATTCTTTGCCAGCAAGCCAATCAGCATGATAACGGCAACCTGCACGTAAATATTGTTCTCAATACCGGCAAGCTTGATGCCGAGAAAAACACCGAGCAACCCGGTCGGGATAGAGAGCATGACTGCTAATGGCAATAGATAGCTTTCGTAAAGCGCCGCGAGCAGGAAATAGACAAAGACAATAGAGAGAAGGAAAATAAAGAGCAACCCGCCTGTCGATTCAATCTCTTCGCGGCTTTGACCTTTCCAGTCGTAGGTGTAGCCTGCCGGTAGCATACTCTGCGAAACCTCTTCAACCGCCTTGATGGCTTGGCCGGTACTGAAGCCCGGCTTTACGACCGCATTGATGGAGATGGCGTTGAAAAGATTGAAGTGGTCAACCGACTCCGTGCCATAGACCCGTTTCAAGGATATGACTGAAGCAACTGGTACCATGTCGCCTCGGGAGTTCTTTACAAAAACACCGTTGAGAGATGATGGCTCAGTTCGGTCGGTTGGCTCGGCTTGCATAACCACACGGTAATATTTGCCGAAACGGTTGAAATCCGATGCCTGCATACTGCCGTAATAAGCTTGCAATACGCTCATCAGCTCTTTAACATTGACGCCAAGCTGACCCGCTTTGGCATTATCAACCTCAAGCTCATACTGTGGATAGGTCGCCTTGAAATTGGTGAAGGCAAACCCGATTTCAGGGCGCTGCATCAACGCATCGAGAAACTCTTTCGATATTGTACCAAACTTTTCGAGGTCACCACCGCTGCGATCCTGCAGCACAAACTCAAGTCCACCGACCGTACTGAAACCAGGTACGGTTGGCTGCGCAAGAGCAAAAAACGCTCCTTCGCGATTACTCAACTTTTTGGAGATTGTTGCCAGCACTTTTTTGATATGACCATCGCGACCACGCTCTTTGTGGTCTTTCATCTGAATAAAAAGAAGCCCTGATGATGGCGATGAGCTTCGGGTGAGAATGTTGATGCCTGCGATTGAAAGCACCTTTTTCACCTCAGGCAGTGTGCGCATTGTTGCGGCAGCGTTGTCCATTGCCACTTGTGTACGCATCAGCGACGCGCCCGGCGGCAGCGTGACCGATACAATCACCACTCCGTTATCCTCATCGGGAATAAAGCCGGTTGGCATGGTTTTGAACATCCAGAACGAAATGGCCATCACCAAGCCAAGTGCAGTAAACGTTACGCGTTTGTGACGGATAAGAAAAACCAGCGAACCGAGATATTTACGTTTCAGTGCCTCAAAGCTGACGTTAAAACTGGTAAAAAAGCGCTCTCCAAAAGCACCAAATCGTTTGAGTTTATGGTGATGAGCTGTGCCATCAGGATTGTGCAGATTCGTTAAAAAGAGAGCACATAACGCAGGACTCAGCGTCAAGGCGTTGACGGCAGAAATGAGGATAGCGATAGCAAGGGTAAAAGCAAACTGCCGATAAAAAACGCCCGTTGAGCCTTCAAGAAAACCTACTGGCAGAAAAACGGAGGACATCACCAACGTAATGGTAACAATGGCTTTCGTGATTTCACGCATGGCCGAAACTGTAGCAACTTTGGCTGGGTAGCGCTTCTGTTCCATTTTGGCATGAACCGCCTCAACCACCACAATAGCATCGTCCACCACAATGCCAATCGCTAAAACGAGACCGAAAAGCGTGAGTACATTGATGGAAAAGCCGAAAAGATTCATAAAGAAAAAGGTGCCGATAATGGCCACTGGTACAGCAATGGCAGGAATGAGCGTTGAACGTAAATCCTGCAGAAAGATGAATACCACTAAAAAAACCAGCAGAAACGCTTCGATCAGGGTGTGAATAACCTGCTCTATAGACTCATCAACCACCTTTTTTGAGCTGAAGGGAATCCCGTAGGTGATGCCATCAGGGAAAGATGCTGAGACTTTTTCAAGTACTTTGCGCAATCCAATTTCAACTTTATTGGCATTTGAACCAGGAGCTTGATAGACCGCAAGCACGACGGCTGGAGCGCCATTGGCTTTGGTGTTGACGGTGTAGCGGTAAGCGCCAAACTCAACGCGGGCGATATCGCCAAGGCGGAGCAGTGAGCCGTCGGGATTGGCACGAATGACCATAGTTTCATAGTCACCCGGATAGCGATTTTTGCCCTTGTACTTCATGACATACTGCATTGCCTGGGCGCCGTTCTCGCCAAATGAACCTGGAGCAGCCTCAAGATTCTGACTCTGAATGGCCGCTGCAACCTCTTGCGGCGTCACCTTATACGCAGACATCTGTTTTGGGCGTAACCAGATACGCATCGAATAATCAAGGTTACCATAGACTGAAACCTGACCAACGCCCGGGACTCTCGATAAATCATCGACGAGATTGATTTTGGCATAGTTCTGCAGAAAAATTTGATCGTACTGTTTTTTGCTGCTTGCCAGATTGATCATCATAATCTGGCTGTTCTGCCGTTTTACAATGCTTACACCAATCTGGTTCACCTCCGCAGGCAATCGGCTGGTTGCCTGTGCTACACGGTTTTGCACATTCACCGCTGCTTGATCGGCGTTGGTTCCCTGCTTAAAAAAAACCGTGATGTTGAGTGAGCCGTCATTGGAGGAGGTGGAGGTCATGTAGGTCATGTTCTCAACGCCGTTAATCGCCTCTTCGAGCGGTGGCGCTACGGCTCGGCCAACCGTTTCAGCGCTTGCTCCAGTGTAACTTGCTGTAACGGAAACACTTGGCGGAGCGATATCGGGGAAGCGCGTTACCGATAACTGGTTCATGCCGACAAGACCAAGAATCACCAGAATTATTGAGATAACCGTTGCGAGAACTGGTCTGGAAATAAATCGTTCAAACATAAAGAGTTTCGTTTAGATCATTTAGCTCATTTTGGGGTTGTCTTTGCAACTGGCGCACTCCTGACCGGCTTAATCACGGCACCATCCTGCAATTTATCGACACCAAAGAGCACCATGGTATCACCCTCTTTAATCCCGGAACTGACGACATAACTTTCATCAGTTTTGGCGGCAATGGTAATGACCTGCTTTTTGACCTTGTTGCCCTCCCCGAGTAGATAAACAAAGACTTTATCCTGTAACTCTACCGTTGATGCTTGCGGTACCATCACCATATTGCGATATACCGACTCCATTACCACCGTGCCGGTATTGCCAGAACGTAACAACCCTTGTCGATTTGGAAATACTGCACGTACCCGCACCGATCCGGTTGCCTCGTCAAACTGACCGCTGACTGTGATAAGCGAGCCTTGTTCGCTATAACGACTGCCATCAGCAAGCATGAGCGATACTGGTGGTACGTGATGGAGCGTCTCCTGCATTGATGTACCAGCATACTGCTTTTTGAAGCGGATGTAGTCAAGCTCGCTGATGCTGAACGAAGCATAAACATCGCTGACATCGCTCAGCAGCGTTAACCATCCTGCCTGATTTTTTGTGACAAGGCTCCCGACTCTGAAGGGGATTTTGCCGATATAGCCACTCACCGGTGCTTTGATAATGGTGTAACTTAAACTGACCGAGGCTGAACGGGTTGCCGCCCTCGCCTGCTCAACTGCTGCTTGTGCTACCTGATAATTTGCCTGCGCCACTTTAAGCTGAATATCGGAGACGACATTATTCTTCACCAGCGGCACCAGTTTCTCCACCTCAATCTTGGCGGCCACCAGCCGTGCATCTGCCGCATGTTGGGCAGCTAATGCGCTGTTATACTGCTCGCGGTAAACCTGATCGTCAATCTTAAAAAGCGGTTGACCTGCTTTAACGAATGCGCCTTCGTCAACATAAATGTGTTGAAGTGTGCCATCAACCTGTGGTCGAATTTCAACATTCACCTTACCTTCAAGCAAAGCCGCATATTTGGTTGCTACGGTGGCATCACCCCGCTGTATTGTTGCGACGGACAAGGTTGGTTGCTCTTTTTTTCGCGGATCTTTGCCGCCATCGTTCTTCGCACCACACCCCCATAAAAGCAGCGGCAGCAACACACCGATGAGGATCGGAAGTGTGAAAAAGCTCGGTCTTCGTTTGTTATTCATTTGTTGTGTTTTTCGTTATCACAGTGTACTTGAGCAGACGTATGGTTAAACTTTTGAAGCATGTAGGCAAACAGGTATTCAGGAATCTCGTATTTATTCATGATTATACTTTTTCCATCTACTTCTCTGTATTAGAAATGGCTGTCATTGTTTTCACCACTTGTAACATCCCCACCCCAATGCTAACCAAATTTCCCCGCATTCCCCACCATCGAGCTGTACAATCTCACAAAATTCATCCCTTGAAACTTATAGCCACCAGCACAGGTTTGGTAAATCGAAAACATTGCTGCAATCTGCATGATTACTGCTGCGTCGCTTGGCGAAGCAGATGGCACACCTGTAAATCACTTATGACGCTGTTTTATGAATAATCTTTTGCAGAAACCTCGAAAAGTTTACGTTTCACGCAAAATTGAGTTTAACGCTGCTCACCGACTCTTCAATCCGAATTGTACAGAGCAAGAAAACCTCGAAATTTACGGCAAATGCAGCAATCTTTATGGGCATGGGCACAATTATATGCTCGAAATTACGCTCAGCGGTATTGTTGACCGTAACACGGGTTTCCTGTTTGACCTCAAAGCGCTTAAAGTTATTCTGGAAGAGGAGATAACGGAACGATTCGACCACAAGCATCTCAACTACGATGTGCCGGAATTGAAAGATTGCGTGCCAACCACCGAAGTTCTTGCTGTGCTGATTTGGGATATTCTCGAACAACGATTGAAAACGACTACCAATAACCAGGAGCTGGCGCTCCACGAAGTAATTATTTATGAAACAGGAAAAAACTCTGTCCGCTATCGCGGAGAATAATACCACTCTTCCATCAGGCAGAGGCTGCTGCTGTGATGATGACGAAGAGTGCTCAGCGTTACCGGAAACTGAACCGCAGGTTATGGCAAACTTGTCGGAGGCAGTGTACACCATGCTTGGCGCACTTGGCGAAGATCCGGAACGCGAAGGGTTGATAAAAACACCGGAACGCGTTGCCAAGTCGCTGCGCTTTTTGACAAAGGGATATAATCAAGATCCTGAAGAGCTGCTGAAAAAAGCGCTCTTTACCGAAGCCTATGACGAGATGGTGTTAGTAAAGGATATCGACCTTTTTTCGATGTGCGAACACCACATGCTGCCCTTTTTTGGCAAAGCGCACATTGCCTACATACCTGACGGTAAAATTGTGGGATTGTCGAAACTCGCACGCGTGGTTGAGGTTTTTGCCCGCCGCCTTCAGGTACAGGAGCGGCTTACTCAGCAGATTCGTGATGCCATACAGAATGTGTTGAATCCGAAAGGTGTTGCTGTTGTTATCGAAGCAAGGCACCTCTGCATGGTAATGCGTGGCGTTGAAAAGCTGAACTCCGTCACCTCCACTTCGGCCATGTCGGGGCAGTTTATCACCTCACCATCGACCAGAAGCGAATTCCTGCGCCTCATTAAGCCGTAACGAATATTCTGTACTGCTTGATTATATCGTCGCGCCGCACAGCACGTCTCCATTGCCTGAAAATGCAATCACCCAGCCACAACAATGATGTGACTGGGTGATAAAAAAGCAATGAGCAAGGTTGTTAAGCCTTGTTCACCAATCAATGTTTATTCAAACACGACATGAACACGACGGTTGAGTGACTGGTCGCCAGTTTCACCAACAAATGGTTTCTCCTTACCGTAGCTGACTGCTTTGATACGCGAAGCATCAACGCCATGCTGTTTAACAAAATATTCCTTAGCCGCATTGGCACGACGCTGACCAAGTGCAATGTTGTAGGCATTTGAACCTTTCATATCGCTATGCGCCTCAATTGCAATTGTCTTGTTTGGATTGGCTTTCATCCAGGCAGCAATTTTATCGAGCTGTACCGTCTCACTGGTGCGGATATCTGCTTTATCGAAATCAAAGAAGATGTCGTTATAAGATGGTGGTACAACCACAACTGGTTTTGGAACAACAACCGGAACTGGCTTTGGAACAACTACTGGGGCCGGTGGTGGTGCAACCACCACCGGCTTCGGAGGAACAACAACAGGCTTAGGCGCAACAACAGGTGCAGGTGCAGGTTTAACAGCAACCGGTTGTACCGTGCAGCAGGCACCGAGTAATAACATGCCGGGAATAGCAAGTGTTTTAACTGATGATGTTAATTTGTTCATTATTTTAACCGTAATTAAGTTATTGAAAAAGAATACTATAATTAAATAAAGTTAGGCTAATCGTTTTAAATTTACAATGATTCCGGTTGTATTACTAACAGAAAATTCCATATATCTTCTGCTTGCGTCATCTATGCAATCTCTCCTGTTACTTATGTTTACAGGTATGCGTTCACATCAAAAATCCAAACCGAGTTGCGATTGTTTTAATTGTTCCAGTCGCTCCTCTTTCTGGCGTTTTGCATTGTCAAGTGCTTGGAGTTTTGCCTGCTTTTCAGCTAACATCTGCTGTTTTTTTATTTCTTTCAATTTTGCGGCATTTTGCTTTGCGCGAAGTTGCTTTCGTGCAAGCTCCTTTTGTTTCTGCTGATACAGGAGAGCTCCTGCACGCTCCCTCTCAATGTTTTGTATCAATGCCATCATGCGATTTCTGGACTCCATACCGCTGATGGATGGTGATGGTATTTTCATGCCCGCACTTTTCAAGTAGTGCTCAGCCTCTATCATCTTGTATTCGTTTGCGAATTCGTGAATGAGAGGCAAATTGAGCGCTTGGAAAATGGGAATCCACGTCTGAACGCTTTCGGGGTCAGTGGCGCGCACCGAGAGTTTTGGATTGAACTGATACCACCCTTGGGTCACCCGCTCAAAAAGCTCACGATTGTAGGCGTAGTCGCGAGAGAATTCATTGCGTGCGAGTACGCTTGAAATATATTGGCGCCGCTTGCGATCTGGCGTAACGACGTTGGCAGGCATATTTTCCCATACTTCCATAATCGCCTGTGTATCAAATGCTGCATGGGTGTAGCGATTCATTCGAGAAAAATAGGGTTTAAACAGCACCCACAACGTCTGAAACAGAACGTACTCCGACAGGTGGCGATCAAGGCGTACCATGCGTTCGCCGGTATTGACGTCAACCGAGGCGGGAGCAAGCAATTCGTAGAGTGATGCAAAGTGTTTTCGTGCATAATCGGGATGGCGGAATGCCTTGCGCATTGCCCAGTGCAGCGCATTATAGCCATAATGATCGCACTTCTGCGGGTCAGCACCGCGTTCGAGCAGCGCCTCAGTCAATGCAATATTTCCCGCTGTGGCAGCAGCCATCAACGGCGTCTGGTTCATCGGCAGCCGATGATCTGTGCCATATTGATCGCACTGCTTCAGAATCGGTTTTGTCTGGGACGTAAAGTAGCTGAGATAGCTTTTTCTTCCAATGGTGTCGAGATGGTCGGTGAAAAGTCCACGAGGCTCAAATTGAGCATCTTCGGAAAGACGGACGGCAAGCGTGTGCTCTTCGTGGCAGGTTGCATATTCGTACAACTGCAGCTTTGCTTTGTTGCCGGGCACGTTGTCGCGGAATACTTTTATGATCGTTTCGCGAAGACGATCTTCATCGAAAATCGGCCATGGTGGTGGAATCTCTTTAAGAATATCGCGACGAATAGCTTCTGCCTGCTCCTGTTTGCCTTGCAGCTCGAGTTTGCGTGCCTCTTTCTGCCACTCTTCTCGCGTCGATTCTTGACTTTCAACATTGATTTTACCGGAACTGGCAAGGTCAAGCAACGTAAAGAGTCGGTGACTGATATCCGACTCAATGAGATAGATGTTTTTGATTGCTCGGGTCAACGCAACATAGAGTGCATTGACAAAAAATTTATAGACTTCAAGCGACTTATCACCCTTCTCTTTTGCCCGCCGATACTCAAGCATCTCCAGCGAGAGATCATCTTTTGCAACGCCATTAACAATGTCGTTAAACTCTTGACGATGGCTTGAAACGAAACGAAAGAGCACTATATTTTCATACTCCAGCCCTTTCGCCTCGTGAATGGAGAAGAGCAACGGCGTGGCGAAATGCTTGCGAGCCTCGATCTTGTCCTCATCGCGCATCACCAGCACAGCAAAGCGCGTGGATTGCTTCGTCTGTTTATCGAACTCGCGTTTTACCGCATCAGTATCCGCCATCAGCACAACTTGACCCTCTTCACCGCCAATCGCTTGTACAAGAAAATTACTCTCGCGATCAATGGAGCCAAAACGTTGATGTTTAATTTTCAGCAGTTGGTTGGCAACGCGTGTCGCCTCCATGCCGTTACGAAAATTTGCAGTCAGCACACGTAACTGCTGTTGCCCGGCAAGTTTTGGATCGCGCCAGAAGAGCGTTTTAACTTGATTCCATGCAAAAAAGTTAGGATGAACAATCTGGTTGGAATCCCCACAGAGTAGAAAATGTCCAGCCTTTTTGAGTGTTTTAAGTATCAATGATAGCTGCGCCACCGTCAAATCCTGCACCTCATCAATCACCACAAAATCGTAGCGTGGAGCACTCACCCACCTCGCCCACTCGTGCGCCACAAGATTAAGATCGAACAGGGAGGAATCAACAAGCCATTGTTGATATTTTTCAAAAAGATCGTAGAGTGTCTTGCGCTGCAGTTCCGCAAAAATCGATTGGCGTACACCAAGCTGCTGATACTCTTCACGGCTGAGCACTCCACTGTCGCCAGCGGTAATGACACCGCGAATCTCCTCAAACGCCTGATGCGCCTCAATGCCCTTGAACGAGTTTTTCATGCGTGCGAACCAGCTTGAGAAATCGCGCCATGTTGCTTCCCTCCCGTCAGGCACTCGAATCGACTCCACAAATTCGCGGTAGGAGAGAAACTGCGCCTCCTGCGCATTATGTTCAAAGCCGTTCGAATAATAAATGTTACGGGCACTCTGCGCCAGATACATGGAGTGTGTCACATAGAGCACTTCGCCTTCAGCATGTTTCATTTTTTCAAGCATCAGTGCAGTTTTACCGCTGCCTGCGCTGCCGACAATAATCAGCGGTGGCTTCTGCCGATAGACAGACTCTTGCGTATCATCAAATGAAATGGGTTTATCGAGCAGGTGAATCGCTGTGTGTTCAGGATGGAGATAGCGCAACGGCACAGCCTCTCCAGCAACCTCAGCGGCATCCACATCGGGAATCCGCGATTCATCGATAATGGCGCCACGTAGAAAACGTGACTTATCGTAATTGTGACCTGTAATTACCTCAAGCATCAAGGCACACACTTCATCGCCGTTGCGCACCAGCGTAAAAAGCAGTCGGTTTGATGCGTCAAGTTTCGCGCGGTAAAACTTTCCATGCGTGAGATTGACGAGCTTTTTTACCTGTGCTGCACGGAAGTCATTGCGGGCAATCGCGTCCACCACCTTGCGATAGCTTGCCTTGATGATGGAGGTATCAAGGTCGGTATATTCAAGAATTTTCATTCGATAAAAAAGTATCCAGTATCAAGAGTAATCACTTCCCAAGCAGCATGGCAGCAAAATCGGTTAATTGACCGTCAGCACTTGCAGCTAACGATTCCCCGACATGCTTCAGCTCCTGCATATTGGTTTTTGATGCATTATCAAGATCACGATCTACCATTGCAAAATCTTTCAATGCCGCCTGTAACCGCATATATTGTGAGGAACATCCAACACTGCTGAAAAGCTGCTGCAACTGAAAATCAACCGTCTCTGCAACGCCTGACATCATAATATCAAGTGCTGGAACTATCCATCCCACTTTTCCCCAATCCTTTGCCTCTTTATAGTCATACGCCTGATCAGTATCGCCAGTTCCAAGAGAAAGCACCTGCAAATCCTTCACCGTCACGCCTGCCTTACTGGTAAACGCCTCAATGCAGGCGCACATTGTGGGATTGTTTGCAAACATGGCACCATCAACCAACGGATAGATACTTTGATCAAGTGAGGTAATGCGGGCTGGTTCAAAATAGGTTGGGGCAGCAGAGGTTGCGCGAGCAACATCACGCAAATAAAAATCCCATCCGGCTCCTTTACTGGCAACATCCTTACTGGTAAAAAAGTGAGCTTGGCGACGTTCAATATCGTACGCGGTAATCATGCAGGGTTTCAACATGTCGCCCAAGGTGAGATCACCAAAATAGGTGCTCAATGTCTTTTCAAGAGCATGAGCGGAATATTTTTCATCACGCAATCCATCCAGCGACTGGAGGCGTTTGGCACTTGATGCCTCAAAAATAGAACGCCCATGCTCAAAATAGAGGTCAACCGCCTCCTGTGCAGAAAATTTCGGTCTGCCACTCGCTTTGTCAGGGCAGAGATAGAGGCAGGCAAGAATACCACCTGTGCTGGTACCAGCCATCATATCAAAGACATCCGCAAGGCGCATGGCAGGATTACCCGACATTTCCTGCAACTTCTGTTCAAGGGCTACAAGTACGACACCAGGGATAATGCCACGAATGCCGCCACCATCGATTGATAGAATTTTCATAATACAGTTATGTTTGTGGATGAGACGCACAAGGTTTTTTATATATGCGTTATGAGCCTAATATAAAAAGATGTTGAATGAAAATGTTTTCCGAAGTTATCAAGCAGTTGTACTCAATTTGGAATTCGAGTATGTTATCGGAATACAGAACTCCATCATCACCTTACACACCATGAAAAAAAACAACATCAAAAAACCATTGTGCAAGATAGAGAAGAGCGACATTGAAGAGCACTTCAACGAGCTTGCAGCCATTGTTGCTGAACCAAAATATCTCTGCTGCAAATGTGCACGAGTGGCAACAAAAAAGAGTTACCTCTGCAAACCTGTAAACATCACGCCTGCTACAAAAAAAGAGAAGTGATACCATACACACATCCGCTCGCCGGCACTCCCCTCTCTTTTTCTCAACTTCACAAACAAAATTTTTGCAAAAAAGTTTTGTTTTCATCAAAACTGATACTAAATTGATGTCAATTAAGAACCACCATGAAAGTACTGACTAAAAAAACGGATTACGCAATACGGGCACTGTTAATGCTTGCAGCAAAAAAAGGGAATTACGTCTCGACAAAAACGATTTCAGCAGAACAGGATATACCGTATCAATTCCTTCGCGGTGTGTTGCAGGAGATGATTCGCCACGGATTGATTACCTCGAAAGAGGGTGTGCAAGGTGGCTTTATGCTTGAAAAAGATCCTGATGAGATTTCGGTCAAACAGGTTATGGAGATTTTTCAGGGAGAGGTACAAGTATCGGAGTGCATGTTTCGCAAGCAGATTTGTGCTAATCGGTCGCACTGCGTCCTTCGTCATGAAATTATGCGGATTGAACAAGTGGTTAACGACGAGTTTCAAAAAATCACCATTGGTGGGCTGCTTGGCAAATTAACTGCCGCAAAGAGCGCAAAACCAGCAGGTAACGAGAGTTACAAGAGCGCTTCGGCAAAACCGTGACTAAAAAAATTTGAATATAACTGATATAAATTTAATATCAGTTAAAAAAGATAAAAGGAAGAGAACATGAAACGAGCAATTATTTCGATAGATGAGAAAAAGTGTACTGGCTGCGGTGACTGTATTCCGGGATGCCCCGAAGGCGCGTTGCTGGTGATTGATGGAAAAGCTCGTCTCATCAGCGATCTTTTTTGCGATGGTCTGGGTTCTTGCGTTGGCCATTGCCCCACCGGCGCTATGAAAATTGAAACCCGTGATGCGGAGCCTTATGATGAAAAACGCGTAATGGAGCAAAACATTGTACCGGCTGGTGCGAATGTGATTGCCGCACATCATCATAGTGGCGGTTGCCCGGGAAGCCGTCCGATGGATTTCAGCCAAAAACAAAGTGCTGTTGCAACGGCTCCCATCGACTCTGTACCAAGCGCGTTGCGCCAATGGCCAATTCAGCTCCATCTCGTATCGCCAGAAGCCTCGTACTTCCATAGCTCCGATCTTTTACTTGCTGCCGATTGCACCGCTTTTGCTGTTGGCGATTTCCACGGATCCTTTATGCGAGGAAAAAGTCTGGCCATTGCCTGCCCAAAGCTCGATTCCAACATGGAGATTTATGTGGAAAAGCTTGTTGCAATGATTGATATGGCACGACTCAATACGATTACCGTGACGATTATGGAAGTCCCCTGTTGCGGCGGTTTGATGGCAATAGTGGATGCTGCGCTTCGAAAAGCATCGCGCAAAGTGCCCGTAAAAAAGGTGGTAATCGGAGTACAGGGTGATGTGTTATCGGAAGAGTGGGTTTAGAATGATGGAGGTTTGATTGGGGAAAGATTTTTTAATAGCAAAAAGTAACAAATGAAATGCTGAAGGATGCGATGGGTGGTTATCGCGGAACGGAGTGTGAGATCAGCCGGATTATTCTGGAACATCCCGACAATGCGGAAGCGTGGTACAACCGAGGCAATGACCGTGGCAGTTGCGGAGGTTTTGCGGGTGCCGTCAGCGACTACACGATGGCGCTCAAACTTGGTCTTCGTTACCGTGAAGCCGTTAACGCTTATGGAAACCGTGGCATGGCACGCATTGAAATCGGTGATCTTGAAGGTGCACTCGAAGATTTCAGCGAAATTATTACAAGAAAACCAAAGAACCTCTGGATGTTGCGCACCGCTTATGTAAACAGAGCTTTATTACGAGAAAAAAAAGGTGATGTTGTTGGGGCGAAGGAAGACAGGAGTGCCGCACAACAACTATCTCCGAATAACAACAACAACAAAACAGGAGATTAACAATGGGAATGTCATGTAATCAATGCCAGGAGAGCATTCACGGTACCGGATGCAAGGCAAGAGGCGTTTGCGGAAAGGATGAGCGGACTGCAAAGCTTCAGGATGTACTGGTTTATGCCACCGAAGGGCTGGCACTTGCGGCGGAGCAACAGACTGGAGCCGTTGCGAGAACAGTTGGTCAACTCATCAGCGAATCGCTGTTTGTGACTGTTACCAATACCAATTTTGATGAGGATGCCATTGTGGATCAAATCATCAAAACACTTGCCATGCGCGATGAACTGAACAGCAAACTTGCTTGCAAACCCGCGCACGATGCAGCACAGTGGAATGGTACTGCCAAGGATGATTTCCTTGCAAAAGCTCTCTTGGTTGGTATAGAAAGCCTCAGTGAAAATGAGGATCTTCGCTCGCTGAAAAGCCTCGTCCTCTACGGCATCAAAGGGCTTGCAGCTTATACCGATCATGCCGCTGTGCTCGGCTACCATGATGATGATATTTACACTTTTTACGTCAAAGGGCTTGCAGCGTTGACTAAAGAACTCTCTGTTGATGAGCTGACTGCGCTCACGCTGGAGACCGGCGCTATTGCGGTTAAGGCAATGGCATTGCTTGACAAAGCAAATACCACAACCTACGGCCACCCGGAAATTACCATGGTGAAAACTGGTGTCGGCAATAATCCTGGTATCCTCATTTCAGGTCACGACTTGCGCGACATGGAAGAGTTGTTGAAGCAGACGGAGGGAACAGGCGTTGATGTTTATACGCATTGCGAAATGTTGCCAGCACACTACTATCCCGCTTTCAAGAAATATTCACACTTTGTGGGTAATTATGGCGGTTCATGGTGGTCACAGGACAAGGAGTTTGAGTCTTTCAACGGTCCAATTCTCATGACAACCAACTGTATTGTTCCTGTTCGCGAAGCGTATCGCAACCGGATGTTCACGACCGGCATGGCTGGTTATCCAGGACTGAAACATATTCCTGCAAGAGCAGAGGGTGGTCAAAAAGATTTCTCCGCACTTGTTGCCTTGGCAAAAACCTGCAAGCCACCTGTTGAGCTTGAAAATGGGCAGATTGTTGGCGGTTTTGCGCACAACCAAGTGCTTGCGCTTGCCGACAAAGTTGTTGATGCTGTTAAATCTGGCGCCATCAAGCGCTTTGTGGTCATGGCTGGCTGCGATGGTCGCCACGCTTCACGCCGTTACTATACCGACGTGGCTGCCGCCTTGCCGAACGACACGATTATTCTTACTGCCGGATGCGCAAAGTATCGCTATAACAAGCTTGAGCTTGGCGATATCGGTGGTATTCCTCGTGTACTCGACGCTGGGCAATGCAACGATTCCTATTCTCTTGCGGTGATTGCCTTGAAACTGAAAGAGGTCTTTGGACTTGAGGATATCAACGATCTACCCATCTCTTTTGATATTGCATGGTACGAACAGAAAGCGGTAACCGTTCTGCTTGCCTTGCTTTATCTTGGAGTGAAAGGCATTCGCCTCGGACCAACGTTGCCAGAATTCTTGACACCAAACATTGCAGCCGTATTGGTTCAGGCCTTTGGCATCAAACCGATTGAATCGGTTGAGGCTGATGTTAAAGCTATGATGGCAGGAGCATAACGGCTTTTGGAATAGGGAAAACACTTATTCATTGTGAAACCGGACGATACTGTTTTGTAACAGCAAAGGCGTCGTCCGGTAACACATCAAGAGTTGGAAAACCAGTCGAAAATGAGTCAAATGGTCAGAAAAGGAAACCAACCATAATGCCCAAACATATAAAAAAGGTTTTTCTTGATTTCACTGATAACGAACTGATAGCTCTTTGGATTTTTCCACCACAAGAAGTGATTCCACCAAGCTGGTTTTGTTGGTACCAGCAGAAACTCCTTTGAGGAACCTCGAAACACCTTACTCCATGTCAGTTGCAGACGAAGCAGATGCGGCGGATCACTAACAATAATTGCACGTCTCCATCCTTTTTTATCCATTATTTTTGCAGTATTAATCGCCTCTTCCCAGCTTGTTTTCGATGCCGTATCAACAAGAATAGCGCGTTTAGGAACACCCATCTTGAGCATACTTCGTTCGCGCCAGTTAGACCTCCAAGGACGGTAGTAGCGTTTATCAATACCGGTCAACAGAACTCGTGATGCATAACCTGCATTATACAGCTCTCCGCCCTTTCGTACACGCAAACCTTTATCACCACCCAAAACAACAATAACATCAGCTTGTTGTGGTTCATCAGCATACAAAGAGAGCAATATACCAAGGCTTGAAAACCCAGTTGCAACTGCGGCACTGACACAAAACAGTACAATCAAAGCCCGTTTTAAAAGGAATTTCATACCAACATTCAGGAGTTACCGTTTTTTAACAAATAGAGTGGTCTTGAAAATGGTGCGAAATAATACATCAATTCATTGAAAACAAAATGACCAGAAAATATAAAAAGCGCGATGGGATGACCGGGCAAAAAAAAAGACACAAACAACAGGTCTGTGTCTTTTTTTGCTGTGAAACTTTGTTGAGGAGGCAGGACTCGAACCTGCACATTGCCTGATCCAGAATCAGGAGCCTTACCAATTTGGCCACTCCTCAATAATCCATCGTGCACCCGAGAGGAGTCGAACCTCTAACCGTCTGATTCGTAGTCAGATACTCTATCCAGTTGAGCTACGG
>DYND01000014.1:26601-34546 GCA_020721255.1 Chlorobium chlorochromatii | reverse complement strand
ACTCTTTTGACCAATCAATCATTGCAAAAGCTTTTACAAAGTAAAATTCCATGAATTCAGGGAAGTAGTGCTCAATAGCCTCTTTCCATGGGCTATCATAGTCGTCATACCGATCTTGAATGAGTTGAATCTCTGTCATACACTGTATAATCACACCTTAAAATGCGTACAATATACAGAATAAATGCAGGGCTTTCAAATTGTAAAGCAATATTACAGCCTATCGTTAGGGTAAAAAATGTTGGTTTTTGGGGAGTATCTATCCGTTTATGAGCACGCCTCGGTGTCCGGCGTATTTGCTTTCGACTCCGCTCAGCCACCCGGCAACACACAAATCCTGTCCATCCTTAAATACCATAAATCGTGTTCAAGCCCCACCCCTACTCAGGCACAGCACTCTCAACCGCGAAAACCAGCCCTGCAGCCTCAGCCTTCAGAATAATATCATCCACAGCGGTCGTCATTGAAACCGGCTGACCATCTGCCATAACAAGAAAAACCGGCGGATGCGCTTTCTGGTGATCGGCCATCACCGCCTCCCACCGCTGCTGGGCACTCTCCTCAAGCGTACTCCATGCAAGTCGCCCTCGGCATTTCGGAAACTTCGAACAACCGAGCCATAAACCACGTTTGCCACTGCGGAGGTAGAGTGGTGAACCGCACTTCGGGCAAAGAATATCCGTCACGACCGGCGGTATTTTCATCGGCTCAATATGGCGCTGCTTACTGAGATTGAGGAGTGTATTGCACTTTGGATAGTTGGAGCAGGCGAGGAACGGACCAAGCCGACCTTTGCGCAACAGCATGTGGCCCTCTTTGCATGAAGGGCAGAGAATACCGGTATCTGCCGGTTTCTCCTTATTCGTGCTGATGGCTTTGATGTTTTTGCATTTGGGATACGCTGAACATCCATAAAATTTGCCACTTCCTGTCCACTTCACCGTCATGTGCCCAACACCGCATTTTTCACAGAGTTGCGCCTCGCTGTTCTGCGGAATCAGCGGCTCTTTTTTTCGCAAGGTGAGCGTCGCTTCAAGCGGCTTGTAGAATTTATCAAGCACCTTTTCATAATCGTCATCCCCGCTGGCCACCTTGTCGAGCTCATCCTCCATAAAAGCAGTAAACCCAACATCAAACAGATTCGGGAAATTCGCCACAAGAATCAGCGAAACATCCTTGCCAAGCTCCGTTGGTGCAATCTTTTTCTTCTCAAGCTCCACATAACCACGATCCTGCAACGTCGAAAAAATTGAGGCATAAGTCGATGGACGCCCAATCCCGAAATGGTCGAGATCCTTCACGAGTGTCGCTTCGCTGTAACGAGCTGGTGGACGGGTAAAGCTCTGCTTCTGATCGAGATCCGACAACGCAAGAGCATCGTTTACCAGCAACTTCTCAGGCAATTTCACATTCTGCTCTTTCTCGACATCCTCCTTTGTAGAGGTCTGCGCTTCGTAATCAAGCTCACGCTGATCATCATAGACTCGCATAAATCCAGGAAACAGAACCCTGCTGCCGGTTGCTCTGAAAAGAAACTTACCGGTCGTATCCTCAACATCAACACGCGTCTGCTCAATTTTAGCAGGTGCCATCATGGCAGCAAGAAAACGCTTCCAGATCAGCTCGTACAGTTTAAATTGATCAGGCGTAAGATAGGGTCTCAATTGCTCCGGCTTTTTCATCACAGAGGTTGGGCGTATCGCTTCATGGGCATCCTGCGCATTTTTACCTTGCTTGGCAGAACCACTGATGCCGATATACTCTTTGCCGAATTGCTTCTCAATATACGTCCCCGCTTCAGCAACCGCTTCAGGACCAATGCGGGTTGAATCGGTTCTCATATAAGTGATAAGACCCGTAGCACCCTCCGCGCCAAGCTCAATGCCTTCGTAAAGCTGCTGAGCAATGCGCATGGTGCGCTGCGAACCAAAACCAAGCTGATTTGACGCTGCCTGTTGCAAAAGGGATGTAGTAAATGGTAACGGCTGCTTGCGCTGCTGCACACGAGGCACAATTTCGCGGACACTGTACGTCGCTAAGCGAGCCTGTGCGGCAATTGCCTCAGCTTGAGCCTGCGTAGTAATCTCCGGCTTTTCGCCATCGAAACGGACAAGCCTTGTACGGAATGACTCCTTGCCGGCAGTCACAAAATCGGCAGCAATCGTCCAATACTCCTGCACAATGAAGCGGACAATCTCAGCTTCACGCTCACAAATCAGCCGTAGCGCAACCGATTGTACACGACCTGCCGAAAGACCGCGAAGCACAACGTTCCACAAAAATGGACTGATTTTATAGCCAACAATTTTATCGAGCCCTTGACGTGTCTGCTGTGAGCGCACAAGATGCGT
This sequence comes from Chlorobium chlorochromatii, assembly GCA_020721255.1. Classification (GTDB taxonomy): domain Bacteria; phylum Bacteroidota; class Chlorobiia; order Chlorobiales; family Chlorobiaceae; genus Chlorobium; species Chlorobium chlorochromatii. The sequence goes on along the minus strand of DYND01000014.1, from coordinate 32,195 downwards.
ATTGATCTGCCGAGGCGCTTGAATCGCCTCAATAATCGCCTTTTTAGTAATTTCGTTAAAAAGAACTCTGGCAACCGGCGCTTTTGCTTCACTGATTTCGTTAGCAATATGCCACGCAATTGCCTCACCCTCGCGGTCAGGGTCAGTCGCAATCAGAATGTCGCTCGCTTCAGCCGCAAGCTTCTTTAACTGCCGGACAACCTTCTCTTTGCCGGGAATAATTTCATATCGCGGCTCATAATGGCTGTCGAAATCGAGCCCTATCTCTTTTTTAGGAAGATCCTTAATGTGCCCGACCGATGCAAAGACCGCGTACTTGTCGCCAAGATATTTATTGATTGTTTTTGCCTTTGAAGGGGATTCAACAACAATCAGTGTCCTGTTTCTGGCTGATAAAGTAAACGATTTTTGTGCCATGAATCAGTCTGGATAAGAAGAGCGTTAACGAGAAAATTTTGAAAAAGATAGCCGTTGAACAGCAAAAAACAAATTTTACCATACTATCAATCTAATACGGACAAAAGAAACGTATCTGTGAAACATCTCGAAAAAGCGCTTTTAATCACAGCGCAAAATGAATTATTTATTATTATTGGGGCAATAACACAAAAAAACGAATTGTATTTTTCGGATGTCACTCATGCTTCATGCCGCTCTTCACCGCCGTTTCTCGTTTTTCACCGTTCTTCTGTTACCTCTTCTGCTCATCTCGTACAGCAATCTTTTTGCCGCACCCGCAAAGTTAACAGGCATGGGCGCTGTACCTGTTGCGGTCAGCAAAGGCAATAATCACAGCTACACCATCAGAGTACTCACCATGAAAAATGGCAAAACACTCATGGTGGATATGGAATCAATGGCGCGAGCGTTGCGCATCACCTTTCGCCAGACTGCTGAAGGATTAATACTTGAAGAATCCCTCGGCAAAAGCGCAACACTCTGCGCTATCAGCAACGGCAACCACTTCGTTCGCGTTACATCACGTCATGGTGATGTACCTGACCGTATTATCCAGTTATCATCAACGCCACTGGCAAAACAGTCGAGAATCTACCTCCCCATCAATCAAGGGTGCCGGCTCTTTACACTCTGGCTTAATCGACCTGTTGAGTATAATGCGGCAACCGGCAGAATAACAGCATCGCTCAAAGCGAAAGACGTTGTAGAATCAGTAGCAGCCATCGGGCTTATAAAGAATGAAGAGCCACGTAACGGTAACGAAGGCGAAGCATCGCAACGTATTGAACAAACAGTGATTAATGACATCAAGGTGGAATCGCGTGCAAATGGTGCCATTATTGAACTCTTAGCCTCTGGTCCGGCAGCCCAGGCATCACTGCTGAAGCCAGATGCTCAAGGCTACACCTACTTCTCTATTGCCAACGCGTTCTGCAAGAGCACAGCACTGTCTAAACGGTACAGCAGCGGAATGGTGCGGGCAATCACCCCAAAATATTTTCCGGGCACTGGCTCACAATTCACCATTGAGCTTGATAATCAGGCATTTACTATCAACTCGGTTGATTATCAATACAACAAGAAAAAAAACAGCTACGAGCTCTATATCCGTAGCAATGCTGATGTAGAGGGAATTCGCTTAAAAGAGAAAGAACAGCAGATTGCGCAAGTGCTGAGTCGCGATGTAGCAAAGTGGAAGCTCAACACTATTGTACTCGATGCCGGACATGGCGGCAAAGACCCGGGCGCTATCGGTGGAAATGGCACACGCGAAAAAGATGTGGTATTGAACATTGTGCACGATCTGGGAATGTTTATCGAACAGAAATGGCCTGATGTTCGAGTAATTTTCACGCGCAAAGACGATACCTTTATTCCTTTGCATGAACGTGGTAAAATTGCTAATCGCAATGGCGGCAAACTCTTTATCAGCGTGCATTGCAATGCCAGCCCGAACAAAAGTGCCCGTGGTTCCGAAGTCTATATTCTCGGTACCGGCAAAAATAAAGACGCGCTTGATGTCGCTCTGTTTGAAAACGCCGTTATCCGTCAAGAGGTTGATTACCAAACGCAGTACAAAGGATTTACCGAAGAGCATCTCATTATGAGCAGCATGGCGCAAAGCGCTTTTGCCAGGCAATCAACAACACTTGCGCAAGATATTCTCAAACCTGTCGAACGCCGTCAAGCAGCACAACGTGCTCGCGGCGTTCGGCAGGCTGGATTTATGGTGCTCTGGACGCCCTCCATGCCAAGTGCGCTGGTTGAAGTCGGATATATATCCAATCCCGAAGAGGAAATGATCCTTCGCGATCGACAAGAACAAACCAAAATCGCTTATGGTATTTTCCAGGGATTGCAGATCTATCGAAAAAATTATGAAGCGTCCGCAATGGCATCCATGAAATAAGCCAAATATCGGCTGGAGAGGAATTTTGTTTGCAAAGCTGTCAACCGCCAGCTACATTCAGGTTGACATGCGGCCATTATTTCGACGTTCACTGTTTGGATTATGAACGACATTACCTCCCTGATACTCACGCGCCTTGCAACAGATCCCCATTTTCTGTCGGGCGAAATACTCAGCCACGAATTCGGTATTACCAGAAGCGCTGTGTGGAAGCATATACGTCTGCTGCGGAATGACGGCTATCAGATTGAAGCCATCACCGGAAAAGGCTACCGGCTGGGGGCAATGACAGGGCGACCAATTCAAGCAGAAGTTCAACCCTTGCTAAACTGCCAACGCTTCGGCAATCAGCTCCACTATCATAGGGTTGCCACATCGACCAATCTCCTGGCAAAAGCTCTTGCTGGCGAAGGTGCGCCGGAAGGCAGCATTGTCGTCGCTGACTCCCAAAGCGCTGGACGTGGACGCATGGGGCGCACATGGGTCTCTCCACCTGATCTCAATCTCTATTTTTCTCTGATTTTGAGACCTGCAGTACCATCAATCCGTGTTCCACAACTGACGCTGCTCGTTGCTGTTGCCATTCATCGGGCACTGCATGCACTATCTCCCGAACTTGCGCCAATGATCAAGTGGCCAAACGATATTCTGGTGAATGGCAAAAAGCTCTGCGGAGTTCTCTGCGAAATGCAGTCAGAACCTGATCTGACACATTTCGTTGTGGTCGGTATCGGGATAAATGTCAATCAGCACGAAATGCCGGCGGAGTTGGAGAAAATTGCAACATCGCTTTTGCTGGAAAGCGGGAAACAGTGTTCACGACCGGAACTTCTTGCCACTGTACTAAACCAGTTCGAGCCGTTGTATAACGAATGGTTGCTCCAGAATGATCTTGGCTTTATTCTGCCTTATCTCGAAAAATATTCGATGCTTCAGTCGAAGCGAGTCACTATCGATCAGAGGAACCAGCACGTGAACGGCATCGTCACCGGCATTGCACCAGGAGGTGAATTGCAACTTCAGAATGATGACAGTGCAATAATACTCATCTCCTCTGGTGAGGCAAATCTGCGGAAAACGTAAAAAATATTGATAAAAAGTATATGCAATCAACAACACTTCATCCAAATATAGCTGCTGCGTATCGTGTGCTTGAAACTGGCAACCCGATAAGCCAGGCAGAAGCGTACGAACTTGCTGAACTGCCCGGTGAACTTGTGCTTGACCTTGCGTCGCTGGCGCACAAGGTGAAAAACCGTTATGCCAACAAGGCGGAAACACTCCACGCATGCTCGATTATGAACGCAAAATCGGGCGTATGTGGCGAAAATTGCAGATTTTGCGCACAATCCCGCCACAACAATGCAAGTATCGAAGTGTATGATCTGGCAAACGATGAATCGGTACTGATTGAGGCGCGTAACTGTGTCGCTGAGGGCGTATCGCATTTCGGCATCGTCACCAGCGGTTACGGCTATAAAACAATAACGCCAGAGTTTCAACGGCTGCTTGGCATGATTGACAAGCTGCACGCCGAACTGCCAACGCTCAATGTCTGTGCCTCGCTTGGCGTACTCGGCGAAGCGCCGGCGGCCGCTCTTGCAGAACACGGTATTGCACATTACAACATCAACATTCAGGTCGCACCCGACCGGTATCGTGAGTTAATTGCCGACACGCACACCGCCGAGGAGCGAATTCTGACCATCAAGCTGCTGCGAAAGCACAATATTGCGGTCTGTTGCGGCGGTATTCTTGGTGTTGGTGAAACCATGCAAGAGCGTATTGCCATGATTTTTACATTGCAGGAGCTTGATGTCACCGTTATTCCGCTGAACATTCTCGTGCCGATTGATGGCACTCCGCTTGCAGGAAAAGAGCCGATCTCTGTGGCAGATATTGTGAAAACCTTCGCGATCTGCCGCCTTGTGCATCCGTATAAAATCATCAAATTTGCGGCTGGGCGGGAAACGATTATGAAGGATTTTCAGGGTCTTTTGCTGCTTTCGGGCGCAAACGGCTACTTGACGGGTGGCTACTTGACCACACGCGGACGCGATATTGCCGACGACCGCCGCTTTGCCGGCCAGATAGCCGGCTTTAACTGAGAGAGCGTGATGACACCATTATACAACCTGATAGCGCAGGAATTGGCTGTACTGAAAGACCAGGGACGATATCGCCAGCTTCCGAACATCACTGCCCGCAATGGCAAATATATCGAGATGAACGGAACGTTGCTCCTGAACCTCTCATCGAACGACTATCTCGGTCTGGGCGACGATAAGGCGATGCTTGCCGAGTACATGCAGGAGTTCCGCGACATGGATTATTCCATGACCAGCTCATCCTCCCGCTTGCTGACCGGCAACCATCCGCTTTATGAACACCTTGAAAACGCCCTTGCGGCGCTCTACGGGCGCGAAGCGGCACTCGTGTTCAACAGCGGCTATCACGCCAATATCGGTATGCTTCCCGCACTGAGCGGACGTCACGACCTGGTACTGAGCGACCGGCTGAACCACGCAAGTATTATTGACGGCATGAAAATTGCCGAAGCGCCATGGCAACGCTACCGCCATTGCGACTACGACCATCTCGAAGAGCTGCTTGCCGGTGCTGCTGGCCGCTATCGCCAGATATTTATCGTCACCGAATCAGTCTTCAGTATGGATGGCGACCTTGCCGACCTTGCCCGGCTCGTTGCATTAAAGGAGAAGTATGGCGCATTGCTGATTGTTGATGAAGCCCACGGCGTTGGCGTCTTTGGAGCGCGAGGACTCGGACTGTGCGAAATCACCAGCACGGTACAGGAAATCGACATCATCACCGGCACCTTCGGCAAAGCGTTAGCCTCAACCGGAGCTTACGCCGTCATGAACTCGCTCGTTAAAGAGTATCTCATAAACACCATGCGCTCCGTCATTTTCACCACCGCGCTGCCGCCCATTGTGCTTGGCTGGAGCTTGCGGACGCTTGCGCGACAAAGCGCAATGCAGCGCGACCGCGAAATGCTTCTGCAACATGCCGCACTATTGCGCCGTGAACTGATGGTGCGCGGTTTTGATGTGCCGGGCGCAAGCCACATTGTGCCCATCATTACCGGCAGCAATGAAAGTGCGTTAGCCCTTGCCGCCAAACTGCGGGAAGCTGGTCTGCTCTGCATGCCGGTACGCCCGCCAACCGTACCCGAAAAAAGCGCACGCATCCGCATTTCGCTTCGCTC
>DYND01000014.1:23091-26501 GCA_020721255.1 Chlorobium chlorochromatii | reverse complement strand
TACAAGCAGCGACGGCTGATTGCGTGGTCATTCGGTGTCTGGGCAGCGCAGCAGATCCCGCTGCCGCCAATAGAACAGGCACTTGCCATCAACGGTACGCTATACCCGATTGATGCTGAAAAAGGCATTCGTGCAGAGGTTTTTCAGGCGACACTCTCAAGCTGGTCAGAGGAAAATCGCCACCGCTTCAACCGCCGGATGTGCGGCAGCAACGAAGCGCTTGCGCTCTTCACCACCATCGCGCCCATTCGCTCCGCCAACGATCAGCAGCAGGAGCTCGAACGATTACAAGCCTCTTTGTGGACGAGAAAAACAGGAACCGGCAACTGGCGCTACAGCCACGCCATTCTTGGTGAACGCGACCTCATCTTTCCTTTGCAATCGCAAAAAACTGCATGGCAAGGAACGCCGCAAACCATCATCGCCAATATGCCGCACTTCCCTTTTCTGCACTTCACCACCATTCAGGAGCTGCTTGCATGTCTCAGCAAATAAACAAACAGCTTGTGCGCCAGCGCTTCGCCAATCGGCTGCAAAGCTACAGCGACCACGCCGTTGTGCAGCAGCAGATGGCACAAGCACTTGCTGAGATGATTGCCCGTAATGTGAAGAGTCCTGTATTTCCTCGACTGCTCGAAGTGGGAGCGGGCTCTGGCGCATTCATGACTGAACTGCTGCAACACTTTATGGTTGAGAGCTACTACGCAAACGATCTTGTTGAAGAGAGCCACCTCTGTTTGAGCAACCAGCTTGACCGTTGTGCGAAAGAGGGTTTGACGATAAATGGTGTAACAATAAATGAATTTCACTTTCTTGCTGGCGATATTGAGCAATTGGAAACGTTACCGATGGCGCTTGATCTCGTAGCCTCAAATGCTACGCTGCAATGGCTTGAGCATCTCGATAGCTTTTTTGCCCGAATGGCACATCATCTTAACTCTGAGGGGCTGCTTGCCTTCAGCAGCTTCAGCACAGCCAACATGCACGAAATTGCAGAGATTGCCGGTACAGGGCTGCACTATCATTCGCTGGAGGAACTGGAACATCTTGCGGGAAAATATTTTGAGGTGATTGAAAGCAAAGAGGAGAAGCGGCAACTCATCTTCAGCTCGCCCGAAGCGGTGCTGCACCACATCCGCCAGACTGGCGTAAACGGCATCAGCCGGCACGCATGGACAAAAAGCCACTATTCGCGCTTTATTGCACAATATCGGGAGCGCTTCTCCTGCCCGAATGGCGTCACGCTCACCTACCATCCACTGTACTGCTGCATGAAAAAACGAACGCTATGAAAGGGAGTGTCATCGCAATCTCAGCCATCGATACCGGCGTTGGCAAAACCTATACAACCGGTCTCCTTGCCAAAGCGTTACGCCAGCAAGGTCGAAAGGTCATCACCCAGAAAATTGTCCAGACAGGCTGCAACGGTATTGCAGAGGATATTCTGGAACATCGTCGGCTGATGGATATTGACGTGCAGGATGTTGACCATGCGGGATTGACGTGCCCTTATGTTTTCCGCTTTCCCGCCTCACCGCACCTTGCCGCCAGCCTGGAAGGGAAGGAGATTGATCTCATACAGATTCGGCGAACAACATTCGCCCTGCAAAAACAATACGAGGTGGTGCTGATGGAGGGCGTTGGCGGTTTGCTGGTGCCCCTCGCGCACGATCTGCTCTTTGCCGACTACATCGCCAGCGCCGGCTACAGCCTGCTGCTGGTCACCACGCCGCGCCTCGGCAGCATCAACCATACCCTGCTCTCCATTGAAGCGTGTGCCAAACGTGGCATTGCGCTGCGTGGCATTATCTACAATATGGTTGGAGAGATTGAACCCATGATTGCTGATAATACACACAGCGTGATTATCCATTACCTGAAAAAAGCGGGATACTCCGCGCCAATATTTAAGCTTCGGAACGGAATATTCGATGCAGAGGCAGTCAAACAACTCTCATCCATCATTATGCACTCTTCACCCCTTTTATAGATAACAGCACTGTATGAGCATTGATCTCGATTTCGACCGCCACCACATCTGGCACCCCTACACCTCTGTAACAAATCCGTTACCAGTCTATCCGGTCGTGAAGGCTGATAATGTTTTTCTGCTGCTTGAAGACGGGCGGCGGTTGATTGACGGTATGTCCTCATGGTGGGCAGCCATTCATGGCTACAACCATCCTGTACTGAATATCGCCATGATAGAGCAGTTGCAAAAAATGAGCCACGTCATGTTCGGCGGCCTTACCCACGAACCTGCCGTAAGGCTTGCGAAACAGTTGATTGCCCTCACGCCTGAACCGTTGCAAAAGATCTTTTTCAGCGATTCAGGTTCTGTGGCTGTTGAAGTTGCTATCAAAATGGCCATCCAGTACTGGGCTGCGATTGGGCAATCATCGAAAAAACGACTGCTTGCCCTCCACTCCGGCTATCACGGCGACACCTTTGCCGCCATGTCAGTCTGCGATCCGGTGACAGGTATGCACTCACTCTTCAAAGGCGCCATAACCGAGCAATACTTTGCCGAAGCGCCCGTCTGCCGCTTTGACGAGCCATGCAGCGACGATGATATTGCCGATCTTCGCATGAAGCTTGAACGCCATCACGAACAGATTGCCGCGGTCATTGTTGAACCAATTGTGCAAGGTGCGGGCGGCATGCGCTTTTACTCGCCACACTATCTCCAGCGTCTGCGCGCACTCTGCGACACGTACAATGTGCTGCTGATTTTTGATGAAATTGCCACCGGCTTCGGACGCACCGGCAAGCTCTTTGCGCTCGAACACGCCGCCGTTGTCCCCGATATTCTCTGCCTCGGCAAAGCGCTCACCGGCGGCTACACAACGCTTGCCGCCACACTCACTACCGACAATGTCGCCGACGTCATTTGTTCCGGCACGCCCGGCCTCTTCATGCACGGACCAACCTTCATGGCAAATCCTCTCGCTTGTGCTGTCGCTTCCGCAAACATCCGCCTGCTCCAAAGCTACAACTGGCAAGCCTCCATTCTTCGCATTGAATCCGCACTTCGCCAAGGGTTAGAGCCTTGCCGCGATTTACCCTACGTTGCCGATGTACGCGTCCTTGGCGCAATTGGCGTTATTGAGCTTCGCCGACCAGTTAATTTGCCCGTCATCCAACGAAAATTCGTCGAACATGGCGTCTGGGTGCGCCCCTTCGGCAAACTGGTTTACCTCATGCCACCTTTCATCATGGATGACGAAGAGCTTCATCTGCTGACCACCGCAGTGTGCGACGTGGTCGGAATGGCGAGGTAACATTATTTTCAAATGCTGCTCACCACTTTATTCTGTTTTTTGGGCATCAGTTTAATTTCCGGTTCGCAGCCGACAGCTTACACGAATTCCGGTCACCGAGTAGGGCGTTAGCTTACACGAATTCCGGTC
>DYND01000014.1:21159-22991 GCA_020721255.1 Chlorobium chlorochromatii | reverse complement strand
AAATTGTCGTTCAAACAACATGTTCATTATATTGAGTAAAATTACTCAATACGTTGAGCAAAACAATTATGATTATTGAGCGCGCTCAAAAAAAAGTCCTGACTCAACGGATTGAGTCGGAACCACGGCAATTCATTCAGGTGCTCTACGGTCCTCGCCAAGTGGGGAAAACCACCCTTGCCCTGCAGTTCATTAAGGGTACGAAACTACCTGTTCATTTCGCATCAGCAGACCTTGCGGCTTTCGGAGAATCAAGCTGGATCAGCCAACAATGGGAGGTTGCACGAATCAAGCTTCGTCAGTCAGAGCAGAAAGAGGCTGTGCTTATCATCGATGAAATCCAGAAAATCAGCAATTGGAGCGAAGCAGTAAAAAAGGAGTGGGACAGTGATACCGCACAACGGCAAACCCTCAAAGTGGTGCTTCTCGGCTCATCGCGCCTGTTGCTGCAACAAGGGTTGACGGAATCACTCGCAGGTCGATTTGAAACCATCTCCATCGGGCACTGGTCGTATCGCGAAATGAAAGAGGCGTTTGGCTTCACTCCCAATCAGTATGTCTGGTTTGGGGGCTATCCGGGTGCCGCAACACTGATTGACAATGAGCAGCGGTGGCAGCGCTACATCACCGATTCACTCATCGAAACCAGCATCTCTAAAGATATTCTGATGCTGACCCGCGTTGACAAACCGGTTCTGATGAAACGACTGTTTGAGCTTGGATGCAGTTATTCAGGCCAGATTCTCTCCTGCACCAAAATTCTTGGCCAGCTTCAGGACGCTGGCAACACAACAACGCTCAGCCACTATCTGCAACTGCTCGATACCGCTGGATTATTGGCAGGACTGGAAAAATACAGCCCTGAAATAGTGCGGCGCAGAGCATCCATTCCCAAATTTCAGGTGCATAACACCGCCTTGATCAGTGCCCAACAGCAGCACTCGTTTCAAGAGATTGCATCGAACCCTGCACAATGGGGACGCTGGGTTGAGTCGGCCATTGGCGCCCATCTCCTCAACCACATCCGCACCGATGCCATAAACCTTTTCTACTGGCGTCAGGGAAATCATGAGGTAGATTTCGTTTTAGAGCATAAAGGGAAAGTAATCGGCCTTGAAATCAAAAGCGGTCACACACAGCACTCTTCCGGTATGGCTGCGTTTGCGGAACAATGCAAGCCGTACAAAGTACTGCTGGTTGGGAATTCTGGTATTCCCTGGCAGGAGTTCCTCGAACTTGAGCCGTTGGAACTGTTTGAGTAAAGCAAATTAGCGGTAAAATAACAATCATTCAGGCAAATCCCAACTCGCCTCTGCCAGCCAGATGCGCAAGATTTGGTAGAGATAATAGCCGGAAACCAGCCAAATAAAGTTTTGCGGTGGCCCGCCTTTCATGATAATAAAACGTCACCGAACGTCATTTCCGATTCGATAATTGAAATACTCTGAGAAATTCTTTTTTTACTTGTAAAATATAAGACGATCTTGAAAGAGAACTATCAACGTTCACTGAAAAGAGCGAAATCCGGCCAAAACATCAACCCTGTTTACCCGCTCAACCATGCACAAGGAATCCAACTTCGAGCACTCCATAGAGCAATCGCTGCTCCGGCATGGCGGCTACAGCAAGGGCGACCCGCTGGCGTACGACAAGAAGCTGGCGCTCTTTCCCGATAAAGTGGTGACCTTTGTTCAGGATAGCCAGCCGGAGTTCCGGAAGCGTTTCTTTGCATTGAACAATAACGGAATCTTACCATGAACCTTTTACAATTAATAGATTTGGTTGCTTCGGGAGAGGATGGTACCCGGCAGTTCAAGTCTGATATTCGGAAC
>DYND01000014.1:0-21059 GCA_020721255.1 Chlorobium chlorochromatii | reverse complement strand
TTTGGTTGCTTCGGGAGAGGATGGTACCCGGCAGTTCAAGTCTGATATTCGGAACACTGAAAGTATTGATGTTTCGCGCATCAACCAGCTTATCAGCAATGCCGCCAGTAATCTGGTACGTAGTCCGCTTACGGTACAGACTGAAAACCTTCTCCTTGAGAATCGAAATGTTGTCATTGTTCTTACCGTACCCAAAGGAATCGATAAACCCTATTTCGATAAAAACGGTGTAATCTGGCTCAAATGTGGTGCTGACAAGCGACGAGTCAATACAAAGGAAGAGTTACGACGACTGTTTCAGATATCCAATCAGTTTCACGCTGATGAACTTCCAGCAAAAGCAGGAATTGAGGCTCTCGATAAGCTTCGTTTCAGGGATTTTCTTAAAAAAACCTATCAACAGGACTATCCCGACACCAACGAAGAGCTGAAAAAGCTTCTGCAAAATATGAATCTGGCTACCGGCACTGGAGCACTGAATCTTGCTTGCGTCCTTTTATTCGCCGAAAGACCAGAATGGATTGTTCCTCAATTTGTGGTAAAGGCGGTTCGCTTTCCGGGCAATGAAATCCATCAGAGCGAGTATCTGGATATTGAGGATTTTACCGGAGCTTTAGGAGCCATTTTTGAGGGAGCGATGGCCTTTTTGATGCGAAATATGCACAAGGTGCAGGCCGGGCGGGGAATTAATGCGCCAGGAACCCCTGAAATTCCGCCGATTGTCTTTGAAGAGCTGCTGGTTAATGCCCTGATGCACCGCGATTATTTTGTAAGCGCCCCAATCAGACTGTTTTTATTCGATAACCGAATTGAAATTATCAGTCCGGGGCACCTGCCCAACAACCTGACTGTCGCCAAAATCAAAACAGGTAATTCCAATATCCGTAATCCGATTCTGGTCTCCTATGTCGCAAAAGGGCTGTTACCCTACCGGGGGCTTGGTTCTGGAATCAAACGGGCAATTGATGCATGGCCAAACATTGACTTTATCGATGATCATGATGGTTGTCTGTTTACCGCCATTGTTCACCACAATAAAATTGAAGGTTCGGTAGAAGGTTCGGTAGAAATCGATAATCCTGTTCTCGAACAGTTCAGACTTGATCCTGAAATGACTCTTCACGCATTAGCAAAAACCCTGGGTATTTCATTGAGAGCAACTGAAAAAAGGGTCGCTAACTTACAGGAAAAAAATAAATTAAAACGCATCGGACCTAAAAAGGGCGGTTACTGGCAAGTACTGTAGTACGTATTCTCTTTCAAACATCTCAACCTTACTCCCCATGCACAAGGAATCAAACGTCGAACACTCAATCGCTCCAGCATGGCAGCTCCAGCAAGGGCAACCCGCTGGATGACAACAAAAAGCTGGCGCTCTTTCCGGATGAGGTGGTAGCCTTCATTCAGAATAGCAGTTTAAAAGTGGGATTGATTAACATGTATTTTTACATTTCTATGGCGGTTAGGAGTGGAAATTGATGGTTGGTGCATCTTTTCACGAGAAAGCAATTGATGTGCGGTTGTGCGGTAAAAAGTTCGGTAGAAAGTTCGGTAGAGAATTTTGGAGTATCGGGTGACCGGAAAGATGTCTTCAACATGAATCGTTCTACAATCATCTCTTTGTCAACGCAACCCTCCGGCACATCGGTGAATAAGCGCCTGTAACTCGCTTCTCTACGTTATCCCTCTTGCTTTGTTATATTCAATGTTTTATCCTGTTCAACAGATATCCCAGACCAATTTTACCACACAATTCTGAACGAACGATGAGTAATTCCGATCAAAAACGGGTACAGAGTGCCAATCTCTCTCCTGATAAAGTGATGAACAAGCTGGTGTCGCTGGCGAAACGGCGCGGCTTTATTTTCCCCTCGTCTGAGATTTATGAAGGGCTTTCATCCTGCTTCGATTACGGACCGCTCGGCAGTGAAATGAAACGCAACATTAAAGAACTCTGGTGGAACTCCATGACACGTCGCCATCAGAATATTGTAGGGCTTGACGCCTCGATTATGATGAATCCGCGCGTCTGGGAGGCTTCAGGGCATGTGGCAAGCTTCAACGACCCGATGATTGACGACAGAACCACCAAGCGCCGTTACCGTGCTGATCATCTGATTGAAAACCACATTGAAAAACTTCGTCGCGATGGAAAAGATGAGGCGCTCCAGCGCGTACAGGCAACATACGAAGCCGCGTCAGCGTCAGGCGACTTAAACCGTGCACTGTACGACCTCATCATTGCGGAGGGGATCAAGGCCGCCGATACCGGTTCGGGCGACTGGACGGAGGTTCGGCAGTTTAACCTGATGTTCCAGTGCAATATGGGTGCACTTGCCGATAAATCGAGCATCATCTATCTCCGCCCCGAAACAGCGCAGGGCATTTTCGTGAACTTCCACAACGTGCGAGAATCGTCCCGCATGAAAGTACCGTTCGGTATTGCGCAAATCGGCAAAGCATTCCGTAACGAAATTGTAAAAGGCAACTTCATCTTCCGCATGGTTGAGTTTGAACAGATGGAGATGCAATATTTTGTAAAACCCGGCACTCAAGCTGAAGCGTTTGAAGCATGGCGCGAAGAGCGCTTCGCATGGTACACCAGCGCACTTGGCATCAGCAAAGAGAAACTGCACTGGTACAAGCATGACAAACTTGCCCACTATGCCGACCTTGCCTACGACATCAAGTTCGAGTTCCCATTCGGGATTGAGGAGATTGAGGGTATTCACTCCCGTACCGATTTTGATTTAAAACAGCATCAGGAGTACTCCGGCAAAAATATGGAGTATATAGACCAGCTCACCAACGAGCGCTATATCCCTTACGTGGTGGAGACCTCCGCCGGATGCGACCGACTCTTCCTTGCGCTGCTTGCCAATGCTTACACCGAAGATACGGTGGACGGCGACGAGCGTGTTGTGCTGAAACTCTCACCAAAAGTTGCACCGGTAAAAGCTGCCGTGCTGCCGCTGATGAAAAAAGGCGGCATGGGCGAACGAGCTGCCGCACTTTGCGATGAACTTTCTGCCAACTTCCTCGTTCAGTACGACGACGCTGGTTCAATTGGCAAACGCTACCGTCGGCAGGATGAAATCGGCACGCCATTCTGTATCACCGTTGACCACCAAACGCTTGAGGAGCAGACCGTGACCGTGCGCTACCGTGACACCGCAACGCAGGAGCGCATCGACATAGCAAGAGTTCGTGAATTTATCGCCTCAAAACTTATCTGATTGTAAAACGATGCATTACGATGTTGCTATTATAGGTGGTGGTCCATCAGGAGCTGTTGCGGCAGCCATTCTGGCGAAAGCTGGCTTTTCCACACTGCTGCTGGAGCGAAACTTTGATAACGTCAAACCTTGCGGTGGAGCAATCCCGCTTGGTTTGATTGAGGAGTTCAACATTCCTGCCGAACTGGTTGAAAAGAAGCTCTCACGAATGAAAGCCCGATCACCAAAAGGTCGCGTTATTGCTATGAACATGCCCAACGGTTACGTCGGCATGGTTCGTCGCGAAAAATTTGACCGCTACCTGCGCGTTGAAGCTGAGCGAGCTGGTGCCGTTGTGGCGGAAGGGCTTGCAACCTCCATCACTCCGGAAGGCGATGGTTTTCTTCTTAAAACGCTGAACGACAAGGTTGCTCCATTCCACGCCAGACGCATTATTGGAGCTGATGGAGCAAACTCCAAAACGGCAGATGCGCTGCATTTTCCTGCCAATGAGCTGAAGGTGATTGCCATGCAGCAGCGATTCAAGTACACGCCCTCAATCGAGAAGTTCAGCAATATGGTCGAAATCTGGTTCGATGGTGAAGTGTCGCCCGACTTTTATGGATGGATTTTTCCCAAAGCCGACCACTTGGCCATAGGTACTGGTACGGAGGATAACAAGCACAATATCAAAGCGTTGCAGAAGCGGTTTGTTGAAAAAATCGGCATTACCGACAAACCTTATCTCGACGAAGCAGCAAAAATTCCAATGAAACCGCGCAAGTCCTTCACGCAGGAAAAGGCGATTCTTGTCGGTGACGCTGCCGGGCTGGTAACACCTGCAAATGGTGAGGGAATCTTCTTCGCCATGCGCTCCGGAAAGCTTGGAGCACTGGCTATGATTGAACATCTCAAAAACGGAGCACCGTTGCACAATTACGAAAAAGAGTTCCGCAAACTCTACGCACCAATATTTTTCGGCCTTGAAGTGCTGCAAGCCGCCTACTACCGCAACGACCGACTACGGGAGAGCTTTGTGGCGATATGCGCCGACGATGATGTCCAGCGCATCACGTTTGACTCCTATCTCTATAAAAAGATGATCCCAGCCTCCTGGCCTGTCCAGATGAAAATCTTTGGCAAAAATATCTATCACCTCATCAAAGGTTCCTGAATGCTGCTCTCATGGCCTAATTGGATTATCCACATCTCCTCAGCCCTTGAATGGGGAATCGCGGCTGCGCTGCTCTTTCACTATGGAAGGATAACCGGACGGCGCGACATCCGCCTCTTTGGTCTTGCCATGCTGCCGCACTGGGGTGGCAGCTTTTTTGTGCTGGCATACCACATCAACACCGATGCCATTCCGCTGCTGCTCGATATGTCGGAGCTCATCAACGTTTTTGGCAGTTTGGCACTTCTTCTTGCGACTGTCAACCTGTTGAAATCAACCGGAAACTCATCAACCATGAGAGGCTCCATGCTCTCAATTGGCGCAATTATGATTGCAGGAAAACCACAATCTTACCTCGGTGCAGATATCTTCGATACCATTCTGCAAATTTCAAGCGTGGTTTATCTCACCTTTCTGGTGCTGCTGCTGGTCGTCCATCGTCGAGACAACACTATCTTTTCAAGGTTGACGATTGCCGGATTCTGGTTTGTTCTGGTCTTCATCTCGGTAACGATTTTCTGCATGTACCTTGCAACCCAAGTCAGAGGCTATCCAACGCTTTCGCATGATGACCTGCTGCACGGCATGGCGGAGAGCCTGCTCAGCGTCAGTAATCTGATGATTGCCATCGGTGCACACCGGAAAATCAAGGAGTTTGAACGAGGATCATTTAACAAGTCCCGTCGGCTGAAGCGTTGAGTTATATTTGGCAGAATCGGAGAGCAGGGCAACCGCTTGTTTCACAGCCAAGTCACCATCAAGCTCCGCTTGACGCGCCTGCTGCTCATCGTAATGACGCAGAATTTCAACATCAAGAGCTGCAGCAACCTCTGCTGAAGCCGTTGCAATCTCCTGCCCTTTCAAGAGCTCTATCGTCTTTTCTACGGTATTGAAACTCTTCACTCGCTCATCTGCCGGTAATGATGGTGCCGATACCATACTCTCCTTCAGCGCCTTGAACTGACGTTCCGCATCGGTAGTGTAGGTGAACGATTGTTTGCCAAGGAAGTCGCGAAACGATGCCATCAACAGCTCTCGTTCAAGTGATGGAACTTTTTTGGGAGAGGCGGCACAATAGTCGCGGGCAAAGAGAAAAAGCATGCCTTTTTTACGAAGCTCGTCAAGATAGGGCGAGATGGTTGCATCGGTCACCATAATATCGGGCAGAATGCCGCCACCACCATATACTTTTCGCCCATTTTTTGTTGTAAAAACTTGCGCTGCATCCGCTGGCTGAGGGGCAGGAAGCACCTTGCGTTTACCGCTTGCGCGCTTCACCTCTTTCTGAATCAGGCGACCTGATGGCGTATAATATTTCGCAATCGTTAACTTCAGCGAACTATCGTACGATATTTTCGCCACCGACTGCACCAGTCCTTTGCCAAACGAACGTTCGCCAAGAATCACCGCACGGTCAAGGTCTTGCAGTGCACCGGCAACAATTTCAGAAGCTGAGGCGCTCTGGCTGTTCATCAGCACAACAATCGGCAGAGCAACATCAAACGGTGCTCGCTCAGTAACGTACAATTTCACAACATCCGCCGCACGACCTCGAATGGAAACAACGTCGCTCCCTTTTGGAAGAAAAAGCGAGGCAACATCAACCGCAGCATTGAGCAAACCACCAGGATTGTTGCGGAGATCAAACACCACCCCTTTCAGCGGCAGTTGACGTTCACGCGCCTGCTGCTGCAGCACCTGTAATGCTTCACGCAGTTCATCAGCGGAGTGCGCGCCAAAGCTCTTCATCTCAATGTAGCCAACACCATCAATCAAGCGGGAGTAACTCACTGTATTCACGCGAACCTCTTCTCGCACGAGCGTCAGCATCAATGGTTTTACACCTTGGCGCTCAAGCTTGAGCGTCATGGAGGTTCCGGTGGCACCCTTAATCAGGGTTTTCACCTCATCCGATGAAAGCTTCGTTATCTCTTTATTGTTAATGGCGATAATGTGATCGCCAACCTTAACTCCCGCTTTTGCCGCAGGATGACCTGTCGCTACAGAGGTAATGAAAAATTTGCCATTGAGCGTGGCAATGGTAATACCAATACCCACATATTGCCCATTGGTCTGCTCGTCAAGCTCTTCGGAATCATCAACATCAAGAAAAGCGCTGTAGGGATCGAGGGTGCGCAACATACCATCAATACCAGCATACATCAGCTCGCTGGTATTGACGGGATCAACGTAGTTTTTAGAGACTTCGTTATACACCTCGCCCAAAAGATCAATGCTTTTGAGAATCTCGAAATACTCCTGATCGGGAGCATGTTCAGCCGCAAGGGTAACAGATGGAAGGGGAAAAAGGGAAATCAAACAGAGCAGGGCTATGGTCATGCCTTGCAGACCCTGCCGTAATGCGAGACGCTGCATCAGCAACATACCATGCACTCTGGTTTGCCGCATCGCTTTACCGTAACGCCTCTTCAAGTGCCGTTGCGCTATCGGTACGATCGTCACGATATTTGATAATCATCGGAGTATAAATGGAGAGCCCGTGCTCTTCAGCAAACGCGCCCTTTGCCCGTCGTGAACCGGCAACCACCACTGCACCAGCGGGAATCTCCAGCGGCGATTCGGCGGTTTTGCGATAGATGGCATTGCGTGCAAGGTCATACACCGGCGTTGAACCGTTGAGGATAACGCCCGTACCAATAACCGCCCGTTCACGCACAATGGTGCCTTCGTAAATGCCACAGTTACCGCCAACCATCACCTCATCCTCAATAATAACCGGCATCGCTCCAATCGGCTCCAGCACACCGCCAACCTGAACTCCCGCTGAAAGGTGCACCTTTTTACCAACCTGCGCACAACTGCCAACGAGTGCGTGCGAGTCAATCATGGTACCCGCATCAACATTCGCGCCAACATTAACATAAGCGGGCGGCATCATCACCACCGATGGCGCAAGGTAGGAACCGTCGCGAACGGAAGAGCCCCCGGGCACAATGCGTACGTTGTTCTCAAGCGTTATGGATTTCAGTGGATAGGTATCTTTATCGATAAAGGTGAGTTTGTTCTCGCCATGCTCATCAAGCAATACAACATGGCTTTCCAGCTTGCCGAGGCGCATTCCGAGCAGAATCCCCTGCTTCACCCAGGCGTTCACCATCCACGTCTCGCCGCACTTTTCTGCAGCTCTCACCAGTCCATTGTTCAGTAACTGCTTGAAATGGTTAAACACTTCGCGCGCTTCAGGAATTTCCCAAAGTTCTGCCGCGCCAAGTGTAGAGAAACTGAGTACCGACTCTTTCAACGCATCATATTGTCCCATAACGCTTTGTAAACTTTTACTGTTAGAAATTGCACGTGTCGTTACCTTTGTAAACGAGCCGCCGCCGATGCGGCACGCACGCTTTATATATCGCCATATTCAGCGGTGATATCTTTATTGTTTTTCCGGCTGTAGAATCTGAAATCATCACTGCGAAGGCTCTCATCCGGTTTCACCTGCACAAACACCATGTGCTGCAAAAACCACTTCAGCTCGGTTTTCAAGTCGCTGTTCTGCAGCGGCTCAATTACCGTGGGGCTGACGTAGAGGTCAAGCTGCTGGAACTTCATGGGGTGTTGCAGCGCGAACTTCCGCAACCAGCGCTCAATCTGGTTGATGGTGGTAAAGCGCGCCTGCACAACGCCGGTACCGCCACAAGCGGGGCATTGATCGCCCATCCGCTGCATCAAGCTGGGGCGAATGCGCTCGCGGGTAATCTGCATAATGCCGAAGTCCGACATTGGGAGAATGTTCGATTTTGCGCGGTCGTTACGCAACTCGGTTTTCATGGAGTCATAGACTTTTTTGGAATTTTTCTGATCGAGCATATCGATAAAATCGACCACAATAATGCCGCCGATATCGCGCAGGCGCAACTGCCGCACAACCTCACGCGCTGCCTCAAGGTTCGTCTTCAGCGAATTCTCCTCCTGTTCACGTTTGGCTGCATAGCGCCCGCTGTTCACATCAACCACCACCATCGCCTCGGTATGTTCGATAATAATGTAACCGCCCGATTTCAGCCACACTTTGCGCGAAAAGATCGATTCAACATCTTTTGCTATGCCGTACCCTTCAAAGAGCGGTAGTTTGCCTTGATAGAGCGAAACATTTTTCACCATTTCCGGCGCTGCCCACTCAATATAGTTGAGTGTCTCTTTATGGATGCTTGGGGAGTTTGCAACAATTTCAGCCACATCTGAAGTGAGCGAATCGCGCAAAACGCTTGATATAATGGTGTCCTCTTTAAAAATCAACTGGGGTGGTTCTGCGTTCTGCAGCATCTCTTCGATTTGCTTCCATTTGGCAAGCAGCTTTTCAAGGTCTTGCTGAAGCAGCGTCTCTTCCTGATCTTCAGCGACGGTGCGGATGATGGCGCCAAAGCCTTCGGGCAACATGGAGCGCACGAGTTTTTTCAAGCGTGAACGCTCTTTGCGGGAAATTACTCGGCGGGAGACGGCAACCTGACCGCCACCAAAAGGGAGCAGCACCATAAAGCGGCCGGCAATGGTAATGTCGGAGGTGAGGCGTGAGCCTTTGCTGCTTATCGGTTCTTTAATGACCTGAACAAGAATGGAGTCGTTGGGCTTGAGTTTGCCGGCAATCATCTGCGTGTAGGATTGCCGCGTTTCGCCCGGCACCTGGGGCACTTGACCTTCGGCTGCTGGCTTTTTACTGCCACTGCGAGCGGGCTGTTTTACTGCTGAAGGAGCTGATGAATCGGCAGCGGATTCGGTTGGTGGTTCATCAGTGCCGTCACCATCATCTGCATTGCCATTGCCATTCTCATCGTCATCTTCATCATCCTCAATCAGTGCACGATAATCTTCATTGGTGGTACCAACATCGGAGAAGTGCAGGAATCCGTCGGATTTCTGCCCAATGTCAACAAAAGCCGCTTTCAGCCCTTCAACCACTTTGTGAACTCTGCCGAGATAAATATCGCCAATGCTTCTCCGGCTTTCGGGGCGCTCAATAATCAATTCAGCCAGACGACCCTCTTCAACCAGTGCAACCTGTATTTCGTCGCCGGTTTTGTTCATCAGTAACTGTTTCGTCGAACTTTTTTTCATTCGTTAACTCTTTTTAAAATAAGTCTATAATCTTTTGTATGACTGTGTTTAGCCGTTTTTAACTGTTTGGGACAGCTTTTGGTCACAACAGAGTGGTACGTCAAGACGCGATGGTTGTAACACGCTTATAAGCTTTTAAGATAAGAAATTATAACAGGAAACGGTAATGAAGCGGCGGGATGGATGAAGAGCTAATCTTCAGAATAAAAATGCTGAGCCGCAAGGTTGTACGGCTCAGCATTAACGTTACAAATCAAGACACTGCGGTGGTTATGGTGTTTGTGCGCCATACCACCGCCGCATTTGGATTAAAGTACCATCCATGCAATAAGGCTGAATGCTAATACACCGGCTAATGAGGCTTCGGTGCCGAGACCATCGTGGGAGCCGACGTAAGGGTTGTTCGCTAGCGCGATCATATCAGCTTCTGTTTTCGTATGATCAGCGAACTCGAAAAACTCCACATCTATAACGGTGTCAGTACCAGCATCACCATTTAATAGATTCATGTCTTTAATCGTGAATTTAGTGCCATCGAAAGTAATGCCACCATAATAATCAGCAAGATTACCGCTAAAGTGCACGGTATCATTGCCTGTGCCACCTTCAAGCGTATCGTTATCAGCTTCGCCATAGAGGTAGTCATCCCCAATACCACCAACAACGCTATCATCGCCAGCGCCACCGTAAAGAGAGTCATTACCACCATCTGAGGCAACGGTATCATTTCCTAAACCTCCTGATAATTTATCATCACCTGAACTCAAGAATATACCTTGAGAACCTGCACCTGCATACACAATGTTATCACCATCACCACCTCGAATAAATAACGTTTTAGCTGTATCGCTTTCAATAACAGCAAAATCAACATCATCTAACGTAAGTATAGCATCGTCAGGAAGATTGGCTGCATCAATAACTAATGCCTCATCTCCTGTACCATCGCCTTTAATGATTAATTCATCTTCAGCAAAAGCACCTAAAATTGAGGTGGCTCCAGTAAAACTGATATTACGAATAACAACATTAGTTACATCCTCAAGAAATTCATTCAGTGCGTCTTGAACAACTGTAACATCAAACAAGTTTTCATTTAACTCTTCAAATGCTGTATCAAATGCATCATTTAAATCAGCATCATTATTGTCTTGAATGGTTTCAAAAAGAAGACCTACACCTTCGGGAACTACAGCTGTAAGCAGTGCTGCATTGGTATTTGCCTCCACAACAAGAGCTTGTGGAGCTGTTGTCCCCATAATCGTTGTGGTTTGTTTACTTGTTGAACCTTGCTGAACAACCATGCTTGATGTTGCATTACCGGCTTGATCACGAACTTCAATGGTTATGGTTACCGGTGTGGTTGTGCTGTCAGGCACAGCCGTAGTCCATGTAATTTCGGTACCAGTAACTGATGTTAAAGTAATATCTGTAAACGCTCCCGCATCAATTTTTGCCCAAACGGTATCATTTGTTGTACCAAGCTCATCTATTAGTTTAGCTGTTACTTCAGTAGTTGTTGCTATAACATCATAGGCTGAGTTTGCCGGGGCAATGGTATCAAGTTCAAAGCTCAATGCTGTACTTGCAGTACTAACGTTTCCGGCTGCATCAGTGATTTTAGCAGTAAGTGCTTTTGCTCCATCTGCACCAAGGTCCGCTTTTACTACCGTAAAGTCCACATATCCGTTAGTATTAACCACGGTTGCATCCAACATTACTTTATTAGCAGTACTAAAAGACACTCCACCAAGCAACAATTCAACACTATCGCCAACTGCTGCCATAGAACCACTTGTAGGCAATGTAACACGGAAGGTGGTGGTGGCTGCTTCTGCACTGTTTAAAAGGTTATCAGTCAAATCCGTTGAGCCTGGCTCTGCAACAAGCCCTGGTGCTGCCGGTGCTTGAGTATCAATTAAATAATTGTTGGAATCCGTTGTGCTAACTCCGGCATTACCGGCTGCATCTGTTACCCCTGTATTAGCCAACGTAATTACATTAGTGGTGTCCTCAATTGATGTTGTGGGTGTTAAGGTAGCTGTCCATGTTAACCCTCCATCAGTTGATGAAACATTGCTTAAGGTTCCATTTGCAACTGTCAGATCATTATTATCAAAACCAGTAACTGCTTCACTAAAGGTTATTGTGACTAACGTTGTTTCGCCTGCTTTTAATGCCGTATCTGCTACAACAATAGTTGCTGTTGGGGCTTTGGTATCAATTACATAATTGTTGGAATCGGTTATACCTACCCCTGCATTACCGGCTACATCAGTTACTCCTGTTTTATTAATCGTGATAACATTCGTTGTATCTTCAATATCAGCAGTCGGGGTCAATGTTCCCGTCCACGTTGTGCCACCATCAGTTGACGCTACTGTTGACAAGATGCCACTAGCTATTGAAAGATCATTGTTATCAAATACGGTTACTGCTTCACTGAATGTGATCGTAACCAATGATGTTTCACCTGTTTTTAAGGCTGTATCAGCTACAACAATTGTCACCGTTGGAGCAACAGTGTCAATATCATACGTACCGGAATTAGTTGTTCCTAACGGATCAAGTCCGCCTGCTTGCCAATCATCACTTACCGTTAACACATTACCTGTAGCAGTTACTCCTGCTTGATCAGGGGTTACATCAACGGTATAAACTTTAGCATCTGTTGGACTAACCGCAAAGTTGCTCAACGTTAAATGAGGCGCTGTAATATCGTCAACGGTGAAATTGGTAGGCGCTTCGCTAAAGGTGAAGGTTACTGTAGCATTCTCACCCATACTTACATTACCATCACCAATGGCTGAAATAGTAACCGTTGGATTTGTTGATACATTTACAGGACCCAACGTTGCTACATCATTACCGGCTGCATCTTGAATCGCATTAGCATCATCACCCGTTGGATCGGTATAGGTTACTTGAATTGTTGAACCAGGAGCAACGGTCGTCCCAAGAGTTAACGTAACGGTTTTAGCTGTCGAATTAACAGCCACATTGGTAACTGTATTATTGGATACAGTAAAGTCAGTTTTTGCCGGTATGTTCGTGTCATCAAGCGCTTCATTATAGTACAACGTAAGCGTTGTACCTTGAACCGTGCCTCGTGAAAAGGCTGGTGCTGTGGTATCAAGAGTAAAGTTTAACGCTGTACTTGCAGTGCCAACGTTTCCGGCGGCATCAGTGATTTTAGCTGTAAGTGCTTTGGATCCATCTGAACCAAGGTCTGCTTTTGCTACTGTAAAATCAACATATCCTTGACCAATCTCAGTCGTGGTTATGGTTGCCGTTTTCGGTGTGGAAAATGATGTGCCGCCAAGTAATAACTCGATACTATCGCCACCCACTAAGCCACTTGAAGGCAATGCTACACGGAAAGTTGTAGTTGCAGCTTCTGCACTATTGAGTAGGCTATCTGATAAATCAGTTGAGGCTTGTTCTGCAATAGCCGTTGGTGCTGCCGGTGCAAGGGTATCAATACCTTGAGCATCCAATGAGCTTAAATCGGCACTAATAATAGCATTTCCTGCTGTATCGGTAAGACCTGTACCCACAAGGCTTAGTGCAACATTACCTGAAGCCACATTTGCAGTTGGGGTTACTGTAACTGTATATGTATTTCCACTTCCATGAGTTACGTTCGTTACGGTACCGTTAATAGCAGTAAAACTATTGGTCGTTACATTTCCGATAACAGCTTCAGTAAATGTGACGGTAAAAATAACAGCATCTTTAGTAACATTTGCCGTTGTAGTATCCGTTACCCCACTCACAGTTGGTGCTATAGTATCAACAACTACTTGAGATGTAATTTTACCTTCACTGCTAACGTTTCCGGCTACATCGGTTTGCTTAACTTCAATATCATTAGCAGGATACGTTCCGGCTCCTAACGTAAAACTTGTTCCCGTACCAGCAGTCCAGCCTGTACCACCATTCGTGCTGTGCTCCCATGTTGCATTGGCTTCAATACCAGAAACATTGACCGTACCAACATTGGTAACACCATCGCTATTGCTGCTTCCCGCATCAGTTGCAAGCGCTAACGTTGGAGCCGTTGGTGCTGTAGTATCAACCTTGTAAGAAGGATTATCACCAACCAATAAAGATGTTACAACAGCATCATTACTTGAGCTATCTTTTATAGTTCCACCATTTAATGCCAGCGCATTTGCTCCTATGCTAATTCCATTTGCATCGGTATCACCTGACTGTACCGTATAAGTAAATAAAAGAGATGTGCTGCCACTACCTGATGAATAGGTTGCATCATGGTTTACTCCACCAATATCTAACGTTAGATGAGGAGTTCCCGTTACAGTAACCGCTTTTTTAAAGGTAACTGTTGCCGTTACTGTATCGCCTGCATTTAAAAATCCGCTTACAGCTCCTGTTTCTGCGGTTAATGCAATTTGAGAGACTTCCGCTTCAACAGTATCAATGGTAGGCAGGGTGTCAAGAACATAATCAACAGGTTCTCCTGAGTTGGAATCAAGTTTTTGCACAACGGTACTATTAGTCAAACTTCCAACAAAATCGGTAGCACTATTAGCATTATTAAAACTGACTGTAGTAACTAAGATTTCTGTAGATGTAACGTTTAAACTATCACCCGTACTACTATATACCACTTGAACAACATCAGACGTAGATGTGTCAACAAATGCTTGTAATAATGTATTAGTTGTCCCTTTTGCTACGGTAGCATACGTTGATAACGATGGATCATATTGCAGAAATAATGAAAATCCATCAACTGGAGATGTCCCGACAAGTGAACTTGCCCAAATTTGAATCTCATATCCAGTGCCAGTGGGTACTGAACGCAAAACAAGTTTTATGTCTGCCATAATGTTTAACAAATAAAGATTAATGAATAAAGAAATTTGTTAAAAAGCATATGTCGTATGCAAAATCATGTGACATATGCCTTTTAGTATTCAAAGAACTATGCATGCCAGCTACCGTTTACATCTCCAAGAACAATACCAATCAAATCTACTTCAGTATCGTGGTCAAGTGTTACCGATGGAGCAGATGGCCAAACAACGTGATCTTTGTTCATTGTGGTAGAGTTGCCAACACTATCTGGTACAAAAACCCACTCATATGGTTGTGGAGGGGTAGGTAAAAATGCAAATTTCAAAACCATAATAGCATCTGCAAGATTAACTTTTCCATTTTTATTAACATCAGCAGCAAGATATTGATATGGCGATACAGCAGATCCATCAAAATTGACAGTATTCAGCGCTGAAGAAGGGAGGTATGCTATTTTAAGTGTAGTAATCGCATCTGCCAAATTGACATATGACTTAAGACCAGTTGCAGCTTTAGTAGCAGTAACCGTGTAATCATCTTGAGCTTGTTCTGCAAATGAATACGCTCCATCTGTACCAGATGTAAAATCGAGTGTATCAGAAATACCTGTCGTTACTCCTGCAATTGCCGCACCACCTTTCCAGAACGTTATCGTACCTGTAAGATCATATCCATCACCAGTACCTGACAGCACATCATCAATATGTTGGTTGCCAGCCGCATCCTGAATTTTGAGCTGAAGTTTTGTAGGGTCAGCGCCAGATAACCCATCCCAATTGACCGCTGTCCCAGTAACCTTGCCCGTAATATCTGCCCATGTTTGACCATCATCAACAGAACCATAGAGCTCGTCGCCTGTTTCAAGCACAGCATCTAATGCAGCTGTAACAACACCTGACTCGAACCAAGGATGACTGATAACGGGAAGTGTTGTATCGATTGTTACTGTTGTTACTGCATTACTGCTTAACCCGCTATTACCTGCGCCATCGACTAACTGCACTTTCAACGCATGAGCATCATCCATAAGCCCGACAAGTAGCTCAATGTCTTTAATGGTAATCCCTGCACTAACATCTTCAGCCGATACCGTGTAACTACCTACCACAGCATTATTGTGGTTGCTGTCAATAATTTGAATAATATCACCAACTTCAAACACTTTATCACTCAAATCAACGGCTACGGTTGGTGTTGTATCGTTAGTAAGACTGGCTGCAGCAACTACCACATCCGATAAACTTGTAGGAGCATCGGGAAGCAGTGCTGTAGGGTCACTATTCACACTCTCAATATGCTCGGCACCATCAGTATAGCTTGCTTTCACGGTTATTGCTTTACCAATATCAGCCGCAGTTAACGCATACGTTTCATGGGTTGCATCGGTAATTGCAAGACCATTGCTCAGCCATTGATAACTGATGGTACCAACACCTTCAACATCAACCAGAGAATTGGCTGCAGTCAGCGTTTCGCCTGGCATGACTTCGCCGCTGATTGTAACGCTTCCTGTTGGCAAGTGGTTTACAAATATGGTTTCAACTTGACCGGCAGCCTCTGTCAGCAGCGCATCAAAGTTAGTAGTATTCGTTGTTACCAGCCCAGCGTCATTCGCGGCGACTGCGGCATAAGCGTCGGGGACAATGGTATTTTGTGCAACAATTTGAGCCTCTACAATAGCAGTAATATCTGCAACAGCGGTGGTGGTGGTACCGGTGGCGGCGCCAGCAGTATGCGCAATGTCACTGTTTGCCAATGCTAACGCGGTAGCAATTGCATTGATGACGGCATCACTTGGAATGGGGGCACCAGACGGAATTCCTGCCTTAAGAGCTGTTGCAATAACGGTTGCGCTGGTAAGATCAACGGTGCCTGATCCAGCTTGAGCAAGCAGTGAATCGGCAACTTTTTCAACAATTTGAGATGTAGTATTTACCGGTGCGCCTGCGGCTTGTGCTACGCTTACAGCAACATCCATAATGTTGTTCACCTGAATCGTGGCGCTCTGCGCTTTAATTGCCACAAGCCTTGCTGCATCGCTTGTTGTTGTTTTTGAGGCTTCAGCTATTGGGTCGTAACTGGTTACGGTTACTGACGCATCAAGAGCAAGCGCGGTTTTAACCTTTTCAGCGGCTGCGGCTGCATCGGTTGTTCCGTCAATTGCTGCGGCAACAAGTGTTGTTAAGGCACTGATAACCGTAGCGTCGGATGGTGCCGCAAAACTGCCTGTAAAGTCGTTACCCGTTGAGATATCAATCGTTGCGCCATTTGGATTTGCCGTAATACGCAAAACGCCTGTACCCTCCAAACCAGTAAACTGACCAGTGCTATCGGTTACCGTCCAAGACTCGCCTTCACCTTCATCCCAAATGTTGTTGTGGTTATTGTCCGTCCAATCACGCACAGCATCGTTATAATCATCAACCCATACAAGAGCATTAACAAGATATCCGTCATGAGCAGAGCCTCGAATAACCGCTTTAACGGGAGCTGTTGCCGCACTGGGGACTTGCTCTAAAGTTCCATGACCATCGATATAGCTTGCAACAACAGTAATCACCTTACCTTTCTCTGATCTTGTTAACGTGTACTCACGGTCAGTAGCGCCATAAATATCCGATCCATTTGCTTGCCACTGATAGCTTATTGCACCTAATCCGTCTGCGTCATTAATGGTATTATCAGCCGTTAATGTTTTACCAACCTTGACAATGCCCGAAATGGTCACGCTGCCTGTTGGCAGATCATTAAGGTTTTGAACTTTTGCAGTATTGCCGCTTGGTACACTTTCTGACGCACCGTGACCATCGGTAAAGCTTGCGATATAAGAGATACGTTTACCAACTTGAGCTTCTGTTACAGCAAAAATGTTTGCTGTTGCTCCTGCTATATTTGTCCACACGGGAGCTGCATCTGTACCAGTGTTCATACGCCATTGGTAGCTTATTTGCCCCATTCCATCAGGATCTGTTAGCCCACTGGTATTTGCTGTGAGTGTAGCCCCCTGCTTGGCAGTCCCGGTAATCGTTACTGAACCGACTGGGTCGTCGTCTCTATTAGCAACAACATCAGTAGCACTGCTCTCTTTGCTTTCATGAGTACCATCATTATCGGTATAGCTTGCAACAACCGTAATGTGCTGACCAACCTCATCCTCTGTCAGCACATAACTTGCCCCATCAGCAAGTGATGCGCCGTTAACATACCATTGATAAGTTATCGCTCCTGCAGGAATACCATCCGCATCGGCAAGGGTATTGCTTGCTGTCAGTGTTGCACCTTGCACAGGTGTTCCTGTAATGGTAACATCACCTGTTGGGAAGTTGTTCGTATTAACAACAGGTCGGGTAAGTGCGCTGGTTACACTTTCTGGGTTACTACCTCCATCGGTGTAAGAAACGACGACTTTTATTGCATCGCCAATCTCACTGCTTGTTAAGATGTAACTGCTGGTTGTTGCGCCAATAATAGCATCAACAGCATTAAGCGCGTTAACAGCATACCATTGATACGACAAAGTACCAAGTCCATCAGCATCTGCAAGTGTTGATGTCATTGCCGTAAGCGTTGCACCTTCTTTTGCATCACCGCTAATTGTTACAGTGCCTGTTGGAACATCATTAACGTTCTCAACAACTTCAGTTGCTGTGCTGCTCATATTCTCAACCTTAGTAAAAGCATCGGTATAGCTTGCAACAACAGCAATACGCGTTCCAACATCTGCCTGGGTTAATGCATAATAACGACCAACTGCACCATAAATATCCGCGCCATCGGCTTGCCATTGGTAGCTTATTGCAAGAGTAGGCGGTCCATCGCTATCGACAAGCGTATTCGTTGCACTCAGTGTTTTGCCCTGTGCTGGAGCTCCTGACAGAGCCACATCATTACCTGTGACCGAATCGATCATGGAAATGGTTACCGTACCTGTCGGGAGATCATTCACGTTGGCCACATTTACTGTCGCAGTACTCAGCACACTTTCAGATGTGTTTTGACGGTCGATATAAGAGACCTTTACAGTAATAGCTTTACCAACTTCCGCTTGTGTTAAAAGGTAGTTGCTGCTTGTTGCACCGTGAATATTCAAGCCACCCGCTTGCCATTGGTACTGCACTAATGACTGGGCAGGAATGCCATCAGCATCATCCAGCGCACTGGTATTGACCGTAAGCCTCTGTCCCTGTTGTACTGTGCCATCAATTATTACGCCACCTGTCGGGCGATCGTTTACATTCAGAATTGCACTCGTTGCCGCACTTCGCACACTTTCATCAGTGCCACCACCATCGGTATAGCTTGCTATTACGGTAATCGTTGCGCCAACTTCTGCTTGTGTAAGCTGATACCAGTCATTCTCTGCGCCAATGATATTTACGCCATTTGCTTGCCACTGATAGCTGACCGTACCCATACCATCGGCATCTGCAAGGGTATTGCTTGCTGTAAGTATTTCGCCCTGCTGCCCTCCACCAGAAATTTTAACAATGCCTGTTGGTGCATCGTTAAAGTTTGTTACTGGATCAGTTGCAACGCTTGGTACATTTTCTTCATGCCCATGCCCATCAATATAGTGTGCAATAACAGTAACGGTTTTACCAACTTCTGCTTGCGTCAGGGTGTAATGATCTCCCGCAGCACCTGCGATATCAAAACCATTCGCTTTCCACAGGTAACTTATTGCGCCAGCAGCAATACCGTCGAGGTCTGCAAGGGTATTGCTTGCAGTAAGCGTTTCGCCCTGCTTTGCCGTGCCAGTAAGCGTTACATTTCCGGTAGGAGTGTCATTAACGTTAACCACAGCCGCTGTTGCGGATGAATCATGACTTTCAATAGTGCCATCATTATCGGTATAGCTTGCTGATACTTTTATCGCTTTACCGACCTGAGCTTCTTTCAGGAGCAAGGTCGCGCCTGTCGCACCAGTAATATTAGTCCATAGCTCTGCTGCTGCAGTCCCTGTGTTTACTTGCCATTGATAGGTTACTGGGCCAAAACCATCGCCATCTGTAACAGTTGCTGTCAGTGTTTCGCCTTGCGTAAGCGTTCCGCTTATCGCCACACTACCATTCGGATCAACAGCATTCTCAACAACGGCTGCAGTAGCGGCACTCGTGAATGACTCTTCCTCACCATAATCGTCCGTATAGGTTACTATTACCCTTATGGACTTACCTTTGTCTGCTTCTTGTATCTCATAGAAGCTGTGCGTAGCGCCAGCAATATCAGCACTATCCGCCTGCCATTGATACCTTGTGATGGAAAGAACATCAGGACCATCTTCATCAGAAAGCACACCACTATTCACGAACAGCTCTTCGCCTACAACAGCGCTGCCAACAATAAGCGTTTCACCCTCAAAAAGAGCTGGCGCATCGTTCACATTAGCAACGGTTGCGGTTGCCTCGCTTGACTTGCTTTCATGGGTACCATGCCCATCAGTATAGCTTGCAACAACGGTAATCGCTGCGCCAACTTCCGCCTGCGTTAACGTATAAGTGCTTTCTGTCGCACCCGCTATACTCCCGCCATCAGCCTGCCATTGATAGCGTATTGCTCCAAGTCCATCGGCATCAGTAAGTGCACTGACTGCTGTCAGTATTTGATCTTCCTCTGCTGTTCCGTCAATGGTTACTGTTCCTGCCAGGCGATCATTCACATTCACCACCGCTCTGGTTGCTGAACTGGTTAAGCTCTCATCATGATCAGCATCATCTTTGAAGCTTACGGTTACGGTAATCTTTTTACCAACTTCCGCTTCTTTTAAGAGATAATTCCTATTCGTTGCGCCAGTTATTGCAATGTCATCTGCTTTCCACTGATACGTATAGACGCTCTCGCCAACCCCATCAAAATCAAGAATGGTAAAGTTGGCTATCAGTGTCTTATTTTGCGTAGCAGTACCACTTATGGTAACTGTTCCTGTTGCCGGATTATTGGTGTTATCAATAACTGGATCAGTTGCAGCGCTCTGTACGCTTTCCCACGTATCATGACCATCCCAGTAGCTTGCTGTTACAGAAATCGCGTTTCCAACGTCGAACACTGTTGGTGTATAGGTGTTCTCCGTAGCGTCCTGAATTTCTTCAGTACCCCGATACCATTGGTAAGAGATATCGCCTAAACCGTCTGCATCAGCAAGTGTACTGATTGCCGTAAGCACTTCTCCTTTTGATGCAACTCCCTCTATCGTTACAGCGCCTGTAGGAAGATCGTTCACATTAACAACCACTACAGAGTTATAACTTAATATACTCTCATCAATGGAATAAGGATCCGTATAGCTGACGATGAGGCTAATGGACTTATCAACAAGCGCTTCTCCCAATACAAGCTCGTCGCTGGTTGCTTCATCAATATTCACTCCATCTGCCTGCCATTGGTAGTGGATAGCTTCAGGGGGAATTATACCATCTTCAAAATCGTAATCGCTTAAATAATACCACGCCGTAAGTGTTTCGCCCTGTAGAGGATCTCCATCAATGCCAACAAACCCGATGGGAGAATGAAGAGTAAAATCATACACCAAAGAGCCAGAGACAAACCGGAAAGCCTCAATACCGGAAAAAGAGAATAACCTCGCATCTTCTCCCGTACCGAAAGTTATTGAACCACCATAAACTAAGCCACTATACGATGACATAGTGAGCTGTCCAAGCTCAACAACCGTTCCTGAAGACCCTGCCAACGTGCCTTGCAGCACATAATCCACACCATTGTTCACAATTTCCAGACCGCTGTACAACGGCGCAAGCGTCATGACTAACTCATCG
>DYND01000013.1 GCA_020721255.1 Chlorobium chlorochromatii | reverse complement strand
ATATTTAATAATGTATTCAAACATGACAACCACCTTCTACTCTGGAAGTCTGAGCGTCGCATACTGAAATCGTTTATGGATAAGCTTATGCTCGTTGCAATACACTGTCAGGCAGGCAAAAACAACCTTATAACTCTCTTCCAAACCCATGCACTTTTTTCATAAACTCCTTCCAATACTTGTTCTGCCACTTGGCATCACCCTTATTGCGCTCCTTGCCGGGCTTGCTTTTCATAAAAAAATACTGCTGTGGTATGCGGCGGTTGTTTTGTGGGCATTCAGTATGCCTGTGGTTGGTGACGGGTTGATGCGATTTGTTGAAGGGGGAATGTCTCGCCCGTCAGTCAGTTCTCTTGAAAAGGCTGATGCACTTGTGGTGTTGAGCGGGATGATACGTCAGGTTGAGGGTGCGCCGCTTGGTGAATGGGGTGATGCTGCTGATCGTTTTGAAGGTGGCATTGAGCTGTTCAAAGCAGGAAAAGCACCGCTACTGCTCTTTACTCGAGGGCATTTGCCATGGAAGCCCTACGATGTCCCCGAAGGTGAACTGCTTGCAAAACGAGCCATCTTGCTTGGTGTACCACAATCAGCCATTCGTTTAACCCCGAACGTCGGCAATACCGCTGATGAAGCTGCCGCTATCCGCACCTTACTTGGCTCTCAAAAGCGTATTATTCTGGTAACCAGTGCTTTCCATATGCGCCGTTCCATACTTTTGTTTAAAAAAGCTGGATTTGAAGTGATATCATTTCCTGTCGATTATCGTGTCAATAATAGCTACGACTCAACCATCTTACGCTTTTTGCCCAGTGCTGAAGCGCTAGAACAGTCCGAGCGAGCATTACGAGAGCTTATGGGATGGTTCTACTATTGGGTTCGTGGTTCATTTGTAAAGTAATGGACAGTTGTTACCTTTCTTATCGGTGCCCGAAAAAAGCGGTTTGTTGTGCGCTCTTTTTCTGGTTCGATAATCAATAGCTATGCAATAATGGATGAATTTGAGAAGTTGCACTGGTACGCGGTGTATGTTCGCTCCCGATATGAGAAAAAAGTGCATCATCAATTGCGTGAACAAAACGTTGAGAGTTTTCTTCCGCTGCTTGAAACATGGAGACAATGGAGCGATAGAAAGAAGAGAGTCTCTGATCCGCTGTTTCGGGGATATGTGTTTGTGAATCTTGATCTGCATACAGACAACGCTAAAGTACTTGATACAGAGGGAGTTGTGAAATTTATCGGGATTGGCAGAAAGCCTTCGATTATTGCTGATAAAGATATTGACTGGCTCAGAAAGCTGACGAGGGAGCCTGATGCAATTCAACGGACAGTGAATACTCTCCCGGCAGGTCAGCGCGTTAAAGTGCTTGCAGGACCATTCAAAGATTTTGAAGGCGTTGTGATCAAGCAGGGGCGAGAAACAAAACTTGTGGTTTTTTTCGATACCATAATGCAGGGTGTTGAGGTGAGTATTTTCCCCGATCTTCTTGCGCCAGTTTCCAACGTGGTTCAATCCCCTTCTGTAGCACAATCACGTGAACTTGTATCAGTGGAGAAGCATTTTCTACGAGTTTAACATTGCTGTTGTCTGGGGCAAGAGCCATGAAAAAGTTTAAAGCAGATGAGTTGCTGGTTGTCTATGCGTCGCTTATCTGATATCGTTCTATAGCATTAGCATATTACATAATCTCGATCGATATAATAATGACAACTATTCCCCAATCTCAAGAACAAGGCGCAATTCGTGCAATTTTCAGTTTGCCTGTCATTGTTGCTGCGCTGGGTTATTTTGTTGATATCTATGATCTTGTGCTCTTCAGCATTGTTCGGGTGCCGAGTCTCAAATCTTTCGGGCTTTCAGGAAAAGAGCTGATTGATTATGGTGTCTATCTCCTGAATATGCAGATGATTGGAATGTTGGTTGGTGGCGTACTCTGGGGCTGGCTTGGCGATAAAAAAGGGCGTTTGAAAATAATGTTCGCCTCTATTCTCATCTACTCCCTTGCTAATCTTGCCAATGGCATTGCCTGGTCACTGCCGATGTATGCGGCATTGCGCTTTATTGCTGGCGTAGGTCTTGCAGGAGAACTTGGGGCTGGTATTACTTTGGTCGCCGAGGTTTTACCAACGAAAATCCGTGGATATGGAACTATGCTTGTCGCCTCCATTGGTGTTTCCGGCGCTATTCTTGCCAATATTGTCGCCAACACCTATGAATGGCGTAACGCCTTTTTTATTGGTGGTTTACTTGGATTATTACTTCTTGCTGCGCGAGTTAAAGTGGCAGAATCGGGCATGTTTAAGACTATGGAGTCGAAAACCGGTGTCAGCCGTGGAAATATGCTGGCGCTCTTTACCGACCGTAGCCGTTTTTTTCGATACATCAATTCTATTATGATTGGTGTGCCAATATGGTTTGTCGTTGGCGTTCTGATTACGTTTTCGCCGGAATTTGCCACTGAACTTGGTATCACTGGTGCCGTTTCTGCCGGTAATGCAGTCATGTATTGCTATCTCGGTCTCGTACTTGGTGACCTCTCCAGCGGTCTTTTAAGCCAGCTTTTGCAGAGTCGAAAACGGGTGGTGCTGCTCTTTTTGCTGCTTACCGTTGGTGCGGTTGCACTTTACTTCTTGCAGATTGGTCAGTCACCGCAATTCTTTTATGCAGTGTGCGCCCTGCTTGGTTTTGCAGGCGGCTATTGGGCAATTTTTGTCACCGTTGCAGCGGAACAGTTTGGCACCAATCTGCGAGCAACCGTTGCAACAACGGTACCCAATCTCGTGCGCGGTATGGTCGTTCCCATTACCATACTCTTCCAGTTTTTCCGTGGGCATCTTGGTATGGAAGCTGGTGCGCTGGCGGTCGGCAGCATGTGCATTGTTGTCGCATTTATCTCACTGAACGCCCTTGAAGAGACCTTCCATAAAGACCTTAATTATTATGAGGAGTTCTTGTGAAGCTTCGTTTTATACCAAGACGTTTAATTTCGAATACCATTCATCAGCTCTTGAGCCAAAGCAAGCGATGATGCTGAAATCTGTACTCCGCTGATAAGACTGGCAATGGCGTGCAGGCGGCTTTCGTCGTCGAGAGGAGTGACTTCAGTAACGGTTCTCTCCTGTTGGACGGATTTTTTAACGCCGAGATGCAAATCACCCATGGCGGCAATTTGCGGCAGGTGAGTAATAGCAATAATCTGGTGCAGGCGTGAAAGTTTACGCAAGCTTTTGCCGACCGATTCAGCGATTCGTCCGCTGATGCCGGTATCAATTTCATCGAAAATGAGAATTGGCAGCTTGGTAGATTCAGCCAGAGCGCTTTTCATAGCGAGCATCACGCGTGAAATTTCGCCACCGGATGCCACCCTAATGAGCGGTCTCGGTTTCTCGCCGGGATTGGTGGTAATCAGGAACTCAATGTTATCAAAGCCTCTCGGATAGGCGGTAAATCGTTTGTCTTCGATGGTAATATCTCCCGCTGAATGTTCCGCATGCGTTATGCTTACAATAAAAGTCGCCTGCGGTATCCCAAGCTCCGCTAACTGCTCCTGAATTGAACGCTCAAGGCGTTGCGCCGCTGCCTTCCGTTTTATGCTCAGTGCAGCAGCGTATTGCGACAATTCAACTTTCTGCAGCGTTATCTTCTGTTCAATACCGTTCACCTTCTCTCCAAGATTCTCTTCAAGAGCGGTTTTAGCTTCAAGCTCCTTTTTCAGTTCGATAAGCTCAGCATACGTGCGCCCATACTTTTTACGGAGGCGTTGAATCTGGAGCTGCTGCTCACGCAAGGTGTCGAGTCGCGCAGCGTTGAACTCAATGCCCGAAGCATAACTGCGAGTAAAACGCGCAAGCTCATCAATAATGCTTGTTGCTGTCCGTGTCTCCTCAAGGTGAAGCTCAAAGCGCTTGTCAATTGTCGCCAGTTTTTCGAGCGTGTGCAGCGCCGCAGTAACGGTAGAGTAAGCCGAGTGCTCGTTGTCGTACAATAACTCATTCAGTGTGCTGCTCAGCGAAAAGAGTGTTTCTGCATTTTCAAGAAGCGTGATTTCGATTTCAATCGCATCGTCTTCGCCAGAAATGAGCGATACACTATTGAGCTCGTTTAATTGAAAATCGAGGATCTCTTTTTTTTCGCGGATGGTTGCGGCATCTTTTTTGAGTGTGTTGAGCTGTTGTTGCAGCTCCTGCAATGCCGACCGGGTCGCGGTGTAGTTTGCCACTTCAGTTGCAGTCAACGCAAAATCATCAAGCAGCGTTTCATGCGTTTCGGCGTTTAGTAGCAATTGATGCTCGTGTTGACCATGCAAGTCAATCAGCTCTTCACCCGTTTGCTTGAGCAGCGCCGCAGTACATGGTGTATCGTTAATAAAACAGCGCGATTGTCCGCTTGACGACAATTCACGGCGCAGAATAAGTTCCGATGATTGCTCACTGTTTACCGATTGCAGCAGAGCGTCAATTTTGTCCGAATGAACATTGGTAAGGACTGCTTCAATAACGGCTTTCGTGGTGCCCGAACGCACCAAGTCACTGCTTGCCCGTTCACCAAGTACAAGGTTTAATGCGCCGATAAGAATGGATTTTCCGGCACCAGTCTCTCCGGTGATAATGGTTAACCCAGGGTTGAACTCAACGATCAACTCCTGGATTAAGGCAAAATTTTTAATGTAGAGAGAGTGCAGCATGGCAGGGTAGTGCTGACGTTATGCCTGAGTAGAGGTAGTTGACTTCTCTTTTTTAGGCAACTCATCAGCCGCTTTAGTGAACTCCTCCTCAATTTCAGTCTGAGCTTTTTTGAACTCTTTCATGCCTTTTCCCAATCCTCTGGCAAGTTCCGGCAGCTTTTTTGCACCGAACAGCAGCAGAATAATCAGCAGAATAAGCACGAGCTCTTGACCACCTAATCCGAACATAGGTCTTTCTCCAGTTATTGATTAATCTATGATATCATGCTAATTATATACGGAATATGCCCGCTTAAACCAACTTTTTTGGATTGTTCAGTAGCGGGCAACAATTGTTTCGCCCGCACGGGTTTTTTCGCCAGGCTTTACGGTAACGGTGGCTGATGGAGGCAGAAGAATGTCAACTCTTGAACCAAACTTTATCATGCCAAAACGTTTGCCGATTTTTACCATTTCGCCGCGTTTCAGCGTACAGACAATGCGTCGAGCAAGAAAACCGGATACTTGGTTGAAGTGTATCTCAATTTCACCATTGTCGATACCAATTTCCATTTTTTCGTTACTCTCCATACTTTGGTGATCGAACGCCATCAGAAATTTTCCCGGGCAGTAGCGCAGATGGGTCACCTTGCCACTTAACGGAACACGGTTAACATGCACATTAAACGGTGACATGAAAATACTCACCAGCATCGGATTGCCATCTCTCCTCTGGCCATGCTGTTGTACCAGCATTATGGTTCCATCAGCAGGTGCAAGAATAACCCGTTGCTCGTCAGGCGCTGTTCTTTGAGGGTCTCGGAAAAAGTAGAGCGTAAAAAGAATAACGAGTCCTATAAACAGCAATACCCCAAACTGCACCTCAGCAGGAAAAAGCATTGCAGCAGCGCCAAACACCATGCAGAGAAGCAGGACTTTGATCATGGTGCTGTAGCCGTATGATGCCAACATCAGTTTCTTTCTTAAAAGTTATTTATTAGTCCGCACTTGCTGGTTTCGATGGTTACGTTCGTTGTCGAGTTTCATCGTTGCGATGTAAGTACGACGGCAACAACATCTCCAAAAACTTTTCTTTTTCGTGCGGATTGTCATTACTCTCAATCCTTACAGCTTTTTTGGTGGCTGCCTTTTGTTTCGATATGATACGTTTAACGTGATAATATATTATTTCTCTCATGCTTGAACGCAGCGGTCAGGAGTTTTCTCTCTTTTTTTATACTCATCTTGAATCAGTGCTATCCCTTGTATGCTTATGAATAGGTTGGAAAAAAAGTTTTTGCAGCAGCTTAAATCGCGTGTTCTTATTGATAAAGGCGATCGCGTGCTTGTTGCTGTGTCTGGTGGACCTGATTCCATGGCACTTCTCTCGCTTTTGTGTGCGGTGCAGCCTGTTTTGCAGGTTGAGTTAGCAGTGGTGCATTGTAACTTTCAACTGCGTGGTCCAGAAAGTGATGCTGATGAAGCCTTTGTGCGAAATTATTCAGCCTCACGCGGGTTACCTTTTTTTGTTGAACGGTTTGATACGTTGCTCCATGCTGCCACGTGGAAAAAATCTATTGAGGAAACAGCACGACTTTTACGTTATAGCTTTTTTGAGGAGGTGATGCAGGAACATGGATTCAGCAAAATTGCGACAGGTCACCATGTTAACGATAATGCCGAGACGATGTTGTTCAACCTTTTCCGAGGTGTTTCGTTACTTGGATTGCGGGGAATTCGCGCCCGTCATGGAAAAATTATCCGCCCGATGTTACTGCTGCATAAGGCAGATATTGCAGCGTATCTTGTTGAGCAAGGCATTGCAAGTTGCAGTGATGCCAGTAATTTCACTGACGATTATGACAGAAATTTTATCAGGAATCGTGTCATTCCGCTTATTGAGGAGCGTTTTCCGCACAAGCTTTTGCCATCACTCCGCAGGTTGTCTGAGCAGGCTGGCGAGCTTGAGGAGTTTCTGGAACTCTATTTTGAGAATCTTCTTGAACGGCAGCCATCTCTTGCTTTGAGCGAGAGCAAGCTGGACTCGGAGGCGCTGCAAAAGCTTTCCGTTTTTGAGCAGAAAGAGATTTTTAAACGGGCATTACGCGATATGGATCTCTCTGTGGATGCACAAGCGCTTCAGAAGCTGGTCGATTTACTAAAGACTCAGCCCGGCAGAAGGATGATGGTTGGCAGTCATGTAGAAGTTTTATGGAGAGATGGAGCACTTCACTTCTTGCGTGATGTGTAAGAGTGTTCGTTATGGCTTCTTTTGTGCCATCTGAAACAACTCCAGGGGAAGTTCCGTATTGATAATAACTGAGTTCAGGTTCTGCTGAATCTTGATTCTGTCCAGTAAATCTTTCGTCTCTTCTGTGGTTTTTGTGCCCGTCAGTCCTGAGAGTTTCACGGCACCCCAGAGAAATGTTGAGGCAAAGTAAGCTGCTTGATTGGTGTTATAAACCCATTCGCTATTGCCTTCAATGCCATCCTTGAATCGTACGGAAAACGCCAGATGCTGAATACGATTAAGATTACCGAGGCTCTTGACACCATCATTGCTTGAGGTCAGGCTTTGCAAAGCGCTTGCAGTCCATGCCGCAGAGGGCAGGGCAAACCAGAGGTGCGATTTGTACACCGCTTTATCAATCATTGCGGCAGAGAGAGAGTCGCGTTTAAAAAAACTGCTGGTTGGCATAAGAAACGCGGTGAGCATTTTTTTATTATTACTCAATACCATCCTGTTCGGGCTGATAGGGCAGAGCCAGAGTGTACTGTCGAAGCCGTAGCATTGTCTATTACCAAGAGTTTCACTGCTGGTGCTGATATTCCTCAACATCGATGGGGAGAGTTTCTTTGTAAATGAACCCGATGCAATACCAAGAAAGCTCTGCTCTTTATACCCATGGCGTTTGAAGCTGAGCAGAAGCGTATCAACATCAGCCGATGGATTAACGTTTGCGGCTTTAAGAATGGTGTTGAGCGCTCCTTTCGGCTCAAAAAGTGGTGCTTTTTTCAGTGAATCAGGAATAATCTTCTGCCAGAGCGTACTTTCGCGAATATCTTTTAACCCGATGTAAATCAAGGCATCTGATTTGTCGGGAATATGATCAACCATTGTGCGCAATGACGGACTCAACGGCTCAGGTTCAACTCGTTGTTTTGGCCAGTTGACCCAAAGGGCAAGCAAAAGAAAAACGACCGTGCTGATCACGCTGAGCGAGAGCAGAAGACCTGCTCCTTTTTTCAGTGAACGCTTTTGCAGAGGAGCAGGTGTTACATCGCTTACAGGATTGTTCGCCATTGCATCAACAGGTTATGATTTTCTTTTGATAGCTTCACGAGCAAGCGCATCGCAACGGTTGTTGTATGGGTTGTCGCTGTGACCTTTTACCTTGTGAAACTTTATCTGGTGCAATGTAAGCAACGGCAATACTTTTTGCCAAAGGTCGATATTTTCAACGCTTTTCTTAGCGGCTGTCTGCCAATTATTGCTTGTCCAGCGTTTCAGCCAGCCATTATTAATAGCGTTGACAAGATAACTTGAATCGCTGTAAAGGTCAACAGCACATGGTTCTTTAAGTACTTCGAGTGCCTCTATTGCGGCGCTCAGCTCCATGCGATTATTGGTTGTGGCGGGTGAATATCCTGATATTTCACGGTTCAATGATCCGTACATCAGCACAGCTCCCCAGCCGCCCGGACCAGGATTACCACTGCATGCGCCATCAGTGTAAATGGTGACTTTTTTCATCGATAAAAAAAGCTCAACCGTATCAGATTGAGCTTTTACAATACATTGAAAAATTTTCTATAGCAGTCGATGACCCTGCGTTATTGCAACAATTTTGCAAGTTGTGCTGTGCCAGTTTTGGCTATAATTTTCATCGCTTTTGCAGAAAGCTTCACCTTGACAAAACGTTTTTCCTCTTCAATCCAGACTCTTTTAGTGTGGAGATTTGGTTCAAAACGGGTGCGGACGTGGTTATTTGCATGAGACACCGTATTGCCGTACTTGGGTCTTTTGCCAGTCAGTAAACAAACTTTGGACATGGTGCAATCAGTTGTGTTAAAAAATGAACGGGAATATAACAATAGTTTTCTAAACAGGAAACGTAAGTTTTATGGACGGATACCTATGGCGCAAACCATCATCGATAAAACATAAAGCAAGGTGCCGAATGCGTTGTACCAGACCGCTTTCTCTTTAGGTTGGGCGATTAAGATTTTCTGCATCGGGAGTTGGGCAACGAGCAGCAGCAGAGCAATGATGGTTGTTATCATAGCTCCTTTGGTAATCAGGATTGATATGGCGGCAAGCTGAGCGACATCCATAATAATGGCCGCTAATATGGCCGCTTTTTTCTCCCCAAGCTGTACTGGAATCGAAGCCACTTTGCGGATATTATCGCCAACAATAGATTTGAAGTCGTTCAACGTCATAATACCATGAGCACCTAAAGAAAAAATAATGGCAAGCGCAATTGTTTCGCCGGATGGAATTCCCTGCGTAATGGAGAAGCTGCCGGTCATCCAGGCGACACCTTCGTAGGCGAGTCCTACAATAAGATTGCCGAACCAGCCGTTGCGTTTTGCTCGAATAGGCGGGCCTGAGTAAGCGTGCGACATCAGAACGCCTACAAACGCAATGGCAACAACGTAAGGGTGAATCGAAAAAGCAACAAGGAACCCGGTAACAATCAAACCGAAAGTAATCAACCAGCTTGCTGATTTGGAGATTTTTCCTGCAGGAATAGGGCGTTCAGGCTCATTGATGGCATCAACTTCACGATCGAAGTAGTCGTTCATTGTCTGCGACATAGCACACATCAGTGGCCCTGCAAGCAGAATGCCGCGGAGAAGAATCGACCAGTTTTCTGCCACACTTTCGCCCGTTGAAACCACGCCACAGGCAAATGCCCACATGGGAGGAAACCATGTTACTGGTTTCATCAACGGAACAATCGCGGACGGTTCAATTCTGAATCCGGGACGGTTAACATTCTCAAGCGCTTGCTGGATATCTCTCTGCCGGGAATCGCTCACACCTGATAAGCGAAGCTTTTCGGCGATGCTCTGCTGCTTTTCAGGGTGAAGGGTTTCTCGTCCGTTCATGGGTATAGTGGTTCTCGCTTCGGCATAAAAACAAAGCGAACATTATACAAGTTTTTTGGCAAAAAGATAAAGATAGCTCTCTATAAATTTTGTTATGCTGAAAGTTGAGCATTGCATTGGACAATTTTTTTAAACATTTCTTCGGAACGTCCACTCTCCAGCGCATCTTTCGCGCTCATAAAACCATCATTAATACAGGGCACTTTACCTGAAACATAACAGGCAAGGGCCGTCGTAAATAGCGCAGCATCAATGTGTGCTTGCGACGCGCTACCATCAAGAATACGGCGAATAATCAATGCATTTTCCTCTTTCGTGCCACCTTGAATTTCAGAGAGTGCGTGTCGCGAAAGTCCCAAATCTTCAGGATAAATGGTGTGATGTGTTACAATACCATGTTGAATTTCTACAACATGCGTTGGGCCGTTGAGGCTTGGTTCGTCGAGAGGAATTCCCTCTTCCGTTATAGAGTGGACAATCAACGCGTGGTGAGCGTTGGTCTGCACCAATACTTCCGTGTATAGCGTCATCAGTTCGCGATTAAAAACACCCACAAGCTGACGTTTTGTTTTTGCCGGATTAATCAGTGGACCTAAAATATTAAAGATGGTTCGAATGCCAAGTTCTCTGCGGATTGAGGCCACTCGCTTCATTGATGGGTGATAGAGTGGTGCAAAAAGGAACGCAAAGCCTGTTTCCTGAAAGAGTCTTTTGGTGGCATCTGGGGATAAATTGACATTAAAACCGAGTGCCTCAAGCACATCCGCGCTGCCACAACTGCTGGTAACTGAACGGTTGCCATGCTTGGCAATAGGCACACCAGCGCTTGCAGCAATGATAGAGGCCGTTGTTGAGATATTGTATGTTCCGGCATGGTCGCCACCAGTTCCACAGGTATCAACAGCATCTTCACTTAATGCAATGATATTAGCTTTTTCCATTAAACTGTAGTAAGCACCCGCTGTCTCGATTGGTGTAATTCCTTTTTTTTGTTGAAGTACAAGCAGTGCGGCAATAACACTATCGGGAAAAAGACCATCCATAATGCTGTTCATACAGAATGTCATTTCATCCTGTAATAAATGCTCTCCTGCGATCAGCTTTTGCAATAAATTTTTTTGAGGCATGAAGTGTGGCGATGTTGGCAAATGGTTATGACTTTTTATAAATAGTAAATTAATAAAAAGATTGATTGCATTGCACTGCGTTCACTCACCATCTTAAATCATCTTTTGCGCAACACATGGATAATAAAGAACGTACGTTTTATGAGAAAAAGTCACTCGATCGGATACGCACGAAAATGCTGAGTCTTGGTATTGAGGCTTGGATTGTTACCGATCTTTCGGTTATTCGATGGCTTACAGGATTCAGTGGTTCGAACGCCCGCGTGCTTATGACAGGCGAGAATATCTGGCTCTTTACAGATTTTCGTTATAAGGAGCAGGTTACCCATGAAGTTACAGTGGCGGCAACGGTTATTGCGCCTGAGGGGTTTGCTGTTGAGTTGCTCTCTGGCCGCTATCCTTTTGGTAAAACGGTGGCATTGCAAGCCGATAATGTGACGTGGCATGAGGCTAATCGTCTGGTTGAACTGCTCCATGGTCAACATCGGGTGATACCGGTTGCAGCGTTTTTCGATGAATTCAGAATGGTTAAACATCCCGATGAGCTTTCTGCAATGCGGCGTGCTGCTGAAATTAGTGAGCGCGTCCTTGAGCACGTACTTCCCATGATCTCTCCGTCGGTAACGGAGCTTGATATAGCTGCAGAAATTACTTATCAACATAAAAAGTTTGGTGCAGAGCGAGACTCGTTTGAGCCTATTGTTGCTGGCGGTATTCGTGCTGCCATGCCTCATGCCCGACCTTCGGCAGTTCATTTCAAACAAGGTGAGTTGATTGTGCTTGATACCGGTTGTGTTGTGGATGGTTACGCCTCCGATCAGACTCGCACCGTTGCGCTTGGTAAAATTTCCGATGAGGCACGCACTGTGTACCATATTGTGAGAGAGGCGCAAGAGCTTGGTATAGCTTCAGCCCGTTGCGGTATGGTGGCAAAAGAGCTTGATGCTGTGGTACGCAAGTTTATTGCCAATCATGGTTTTGGTGCGGAGTTTGGCCACGGACTCGGGCACGGTGTTGGTCTTGAAGTGCATGAGGAGCCGCGTATCAGCCCAAAAGGGGAATGTGAGTTGCAGGAAAATATGGTGTTTACCATTGAGCCCGGTATTTATCTGCCCGGGAAATTTGGTGTTCGGATTGAGGATACCGT
This sequence comes from Chlorobium chlorochromatii, assembly GCA_020721255.1. Lineage (GTDB taxonomy): Bacteria > Bacteroidota > Chlorobiia > Chlorobiales > Chlorobiaceae > Chlorobium > Chlorobium chlorochromatii. The sequence goes on along the minus strand of DYND01000013.1, from coordinate 26,122 downwards.
CGTGATGAGCACAAGTGGAGCGATTGCGTTGCAGCGATTCAGCAAAGAGCTTATCGAGTTGTAGTGGTTGTGGCGTTTTTTGTTCGTTTGTGTCACTGTTTTCTTTCGATGCTTTTTGTTTATAAGCATACTCGTAAACGGCGAATTATTATTATAATCATGCGATAAATTTAACAGAGTCTCGCATCAGTACCAATAAGCTTCTTCAGTTCCATTCCATAAACAATTATGATTACTCCCGCAGAAACGTTACTCCTGCTTGTTGATGTGCAGGGTAAGCTGGCACAGAGTGTTTTTCAGCCTGAAACACTCGTTGCAAATATCTCTAAATTACTGAGAGCCTCAACCATTCTTGATGTGCCGATTTTAGTGACTGAGCAGTATCCGAAAGGGCTTGGTCATACCCAAGAGTCGTTGATGGAGCTTTTGCCGGGCAATATTCCTGTGGAGAAAAAAACATTCAGTTGTTGCGGCACTCCCGAGTTTATGAAACAGCTCCGTTCATTTAATCGTAACGATATTCTGGTGGCGGGAATTGAGACACACGTTTGTGTTTATCAGACGTCAGTTGATCTGCTTGAATTCGGCTATGGTGTGCATTTGGTAACCGATGCGGTGTCGTCACGGACGGAGACAAATAAGCAGTTGGGTATTCGCTGCATTGAGAAGGCTGGTGCATTTTTGACCAGCACAGAGATGGCGTTGTTTGAGTTGTTACGCGTGGCAGAGGGCGATCGCTTTAAGGCAATTTCAAAAATCGTAAAGGAGTAGCTGCATCTGTCGTTTAGCTCTTCACCTGTTTGCCGACCACATCACGCAACATCGTTTTCAAGAGAGTTTCACCGGCGATAATATCGGGTGCGATTCTCAAATAATAGCATGGTCGCGCTGTAATAATGCGGATAAGTTCAGGGCTGCCGAGCATACGGAAATAGTCTTTTTCCGTTGTCACAAGGCTTAGCCCTTTTTCATCTGCCTCCCGCCGTATGGCGTGCAGCTTTTTTGCAGTGTATGGCTCATGATCTTTGAGAAAGCGGTGAGCCACAACGTTGACTCCTTCGTTCCGCAAGCTCTCGACAAAGCTTTCTGGAGAGGCAATTCCCGCGAAAGCGAGCATGGGTGATGTTTCAAGCAATGCGTCTTCAGAGGAGTTGAATTCGCCTGAAAAGCAGACTAACTCGCCAATTTTTACCCGTGACTGCACAACAGGACGTCCCGTTTTTTCCAACTCATTGATGATTGGTTCGGCACTCTCTTTGTCAGTTATTTTATTGAGCACAATGAGGTCCGCACGAGTGATGTTTTTCAATGGTTCGCGCAGTCGCCCTTCGGGCAGCATTTTGGCATCAAAAAATGGTTCAGTCGCATTGATGATGGCAATATTGAGAGAACGATAGATTTGCCGATGCTGAAAAGCATCATCCAGAATGATGACGGACGGCAAACGCTGACCAAAGTGTTTTGTAATAAATGACGCAGCTTGTTTACGCTTTTCAGCCACAACGACAATTGCATCAGGATTGTTCCAGGCGAGCATGGCGGTTTCATCACCCGCATCTTTACTGCTCAGCAACACTTTATGCCCGTCGGAAACCAGCTTGACGCCTTTTGACTCGCGCCGATATCCTCTTGAAATAATTGCTGGTTTACATCCGATTGAGAGATAGTACTTCACCACCCAGTCAACAAATGGAGTTTTTCCCGTGCCACCGGCTGAAAGATTTCCGATAGCAACAACAGGAATGGGCGAACGCCAAATGCGGAACATCCGCCAATCAAACAAGGTATTTCGCGTTTCAACAATTGCCTGATAAAGTAATCCAAACGGGCGAAGAAGTATTGAAAACTGACTACGCATGGCTGAATCGTTCTGAAATGGTGGTTGTGTATTGGTGAAGTTCGCCATCCGTATGAAATATTGGCAGATCTATGCGATGCAGCGTAACAGTCGCTTTGCTGAATGGTTTCGGAATTTCAAATCTGTCCCAACTGCAGAGCCTCCATGTTTTTGCATAGTTTATCTCAGCAAAAATAATGGGATAGCGTTTTTCGGAGGCAAGCCGTAACGTGCCGTATTTGAATTGATAGATTGGCCCACGTGGTCCGTCTGGAGTTAAAGCTATAATACCCTTCTGCTCCAAAACATCTTGCATTGCCATTTTAACCATCTCTCCACCTTTTGAGCTTGAACCACGAATTAATGCCAGACCGCATCGCTCAAGCGCATCGGCAAGAAGACGACCATCTTCCGACATACTGACAACGGCTGAAATCTTTTTTGAGGGAAAAAGTTTGCGTGCCAGCAACCATCCAACCACCATTTTGCCATGCCAGAAAGCAAAAATTGTGCCCTTACCCAGTAAAGGTATTGCCGAAATTGGTTGCTTTACCGAAATCCGAAGGCTTGCATAGAGCAGCTTCAACGCTACCGGCAGAATATGACGAGAAATCAGCGGTGAAAGTGGCATCGCAATCAACAATATTTGACAATCAGAAAAATAGAGAGCGAAGAAATAAATTTATTAATTGTTTATTTTACGCTTCCTGCATTATCTCCAGAGGTTATTGTTATCTGATGAGTCACGCAAGCAATGTAATAAACCACAATGATAAACCACACGCTGAAAAAGTCTCAATCCCACGATTATAAGCCATGAATGTTTTGATAATAGGAAGCGGCGCCCGTGAACACGCGCTCGCATGGTCAGTTGCAAAAAGTGAGCAGGTAACTGCTGTTTTTGTTGCGCCGGGTAACGGTGGAACCGCGATGATGGGGGGCAAGGTTCATAACGTACCATTCAAAGCTACAGCACTGGATGACCTTCTTCACTATGCAGAAGATAATTCTGTTGAGCTGACGGTTGTCGGTTCTGAACAACCGCTTGAACTGGGTATTGTCGATCTTTTTCGCAGAGCCGGGCAAAAAATTGTTGGTCCAACACAAGTTGCAGCTCAGCTTGAGTCAAGCAAAGTTTTTTCCAAAGAGTTCATGCAGCGCCACGGTATTCCTACAGCAGCATATCAAGTGTTTTGCGATGCAGCAGCAGCAAAGCAGTATCTTGTGTTATTGCAGCAGTCGTATCCGGTGGTGATCAAGGCGAGTGGCTTGTGTGCAGGGAAAGGTGTTTTTATCGCTCTTGATCAGGACGAAGCTCTTAAAGCAATTAGCGAGATTTTTGAGAATCGTATTTTTGGTGATGCTGGCAATGAAGTGGTGATTGAAGAGTTTTTACAGGGTCAGGAAGCAAGTGTTTTTGTGTTGACGGATGGCTCACAATATCGATTGTTCTCCCCAGCTCAGGATCATAAACGCATTGGTGACAGCGATACCGGTAAAAATACCGGTGGCATGGGCGCCTATGCTCCAGCTCCAATTGTAACCGCAGAGGTAATGCGCAAGGTTGAAGAGCGCATTATCCGTCCAACCTTGCAAGGAATGGCTGCCGAGGGTTCTCCATATACAGGATTTCTCTATGTTGGATTGATGATTGACCATGGTGAGCCCTCCGTTGTGGAGTATAATGCGCGCCTGGGCGATCCTGAAACGCAGGTGGTGCTTCCTCTCTTGAAAAGTGATTTTGTGGTTGCACTTCAGGCAAGCGTCGAAGGAACGCTGGATAACGTGCCATTTGAGATGCACAAAAAATCAGCGACGACCGTTGTTCTTGCTTCCGACGGATATCCCGACGCCTATGCAATCGGCAAGCCTATCACTCTTGCCGATGATGCTGCAACAATGCATGATTGCTTGCTTTTTCATGCAGGAACGACGTATGAGTCTGGGAAATTGGTGACGGCAGGTGGAAGAGTGCTTTCGGTGACAGCTCTTGGTTCAACACTTCCCGAGAGTATTAAACGAGCATATAATATGGTGACAAAAATCACCTTTGATGGCGCATATTATCGCTCAGATATAGGGGCAAAAGGAGTGTGATATGAAACTACCAAGACGTAAATTTGAGATTATTCAGGAACAGGCGTTCCACGAATTGCCGTATGAGTGCTGTGGCTTGCTTGTTGGTGAAGTCAACAGTGATCATCGCGGCAATATCGAAAACATTGTGCATGAAATTGCTCCATGCCGAAACTGTCTCTATTTTGGGCGTGAGCAGGGCTTTGAAATTGCGCATCAGGAGTATCTTGATGTTGAGCGTGAAGCCAATGCGCATGGTTATGCCATTGTTGGTTCTTACCATTCGCACATCAACACGCCAGCCATTCCTTCTTTGCACGATGTTGATTTTGCGCTTGCCGGGCACACTATGCTGATTATTTCGCTGATGAATGGGCGTCCAAAAGAGGTGACGGCATGGTTGCGCCGCCACTCCGGCGGTTTTCATCAGGAGGCGATTCGTGTTTTGGAGTAACAGGCTCTCACGGAAGCGCAGCCAAACTCTTTATATTATTTTGTACATTACTTTTTTTTGAAGCTCACCAAGTATTAAACCCGGAAATAACGTGCCAAAACGGGAAGATATCAAGTCGATTTTAGTGATTGGAGCCGGTCCTATTGTTATCGGTCAAGCCTGTGAATTTGATTATTCCGGCACTCAGGCGTGCCGCGCACTCAAGGAGGATGGTTATCGTGTGGTGCTGGTGAACAGCAATCCCGCGACCATTATGACCGATATTGAGTTTGCTGATGCAACCTATATCGAGCCGATAACTCCAGAGTATGTGCAAAAAATTATCGAACGAGAGAAGCCTGATGCACTCCTGCCAACCATGGGTGGTCAGACGGCACTCAATATTGCGGTCAGTCTTGCTGAATCAGGTATTCTTGAACGCAACGGCGTTGAGCTGATTGGCGCTAAACTTCGTTCTATCAGGAAAGCAGAAAACCGTGAGTTTTTCAGTGATGCGATGAAAAAAATCGGTCTTGAAATGGCAAAAGGTTTTTTTGTTCGCAATGAAAAAGAGGCCAAAGAGGCGCTCGAAGAGATTGGTTTACCAATGGTTATTCGTCCATCTTTTACGCTTGGTGGTACCGGTGGCGGGTTTGCGCAAACGAAAGCCGATTATTATGATGCTGTCCGCCATGGACTTTCGGAGAGTCCTATCAGCGAAGTGCTGGTTGAGGAGTGCCTGATTGGCTGGAAAGAGTACGAACTTGAAGTTATTCGCGATTTGGCGGACAACGTTATTATTGTCTGCTCGATTGAGAATGTTGATCCCATGGGCGTGCATACCGGCGACAGCATTACCGTTGCGCCAGCTCAGACGTTGACTGATCGCCAGTATCAGGAGCTTCGCGACGCCTCTATTAGAATTATTCGCGAGATTGGTGTTGAGACAGGTGGCAGCAATATTCAGTTTGCCATTAATCCCGCTAATGGGCGTATTGTGGTGATCGAGATGAATCCTCGCGTATCGCGCAGTTCAGCGTTAGCCTCTAAAGCAACCGGTTTCCCTATCGCCAAGGTAGCTGCAAAACTTGCGGTTGGTTACACGCTTGATGAGATTCTCAATGATATTACCAAAACGACGCCAGCAAGTTTTGAACCAACCATTGACTATTGCGTAGTAAAAATTCCTCGCTGGGATTTTGAAAAGTTCAAAAATGTTGATGCACGTCTTGGAGTGCAGATGAAGTCCGTCGGCGAAGTGATGGCTTTTGGCAGAAATTTCCGTGAAGCGCTCCAGAAGTCACTGCGTGGGCTTGAAATCGGGCGAGCTGGCTTGGGGGCTGATGGAAAAGACATTATGAATGTGCTTGATATGACCCAACAGCAGAAAAAGTTTGCCAAAGAGGATATTCTTGAAAAAATCAAGATTCCGAAAGCTGACAGATTGTTCTATCTCCGCTATGCTTTCCAGGCAGGCGCAACCATTGATGAGGTGCATCAGGCAACGGGCATTGATCCGTGGTTCCTCGATAATATCTTGCAGATTATTGAACTTGAAGCAGAGCTGCGCGAAATGGCCGCTGCTGATTGATTTGCTACTATGACCTATCTCGATAAAATTTTAGACGAGAAAAAGCGGGAAGTCTCGCAACTGCAAAAAGAGAAGCCTGCTCAACATTATCAAGATCAAGCACATTCTCTCGATGCTATTCGTGATTTCCGTCGAGCAATCACGCGCGGGAATCAAGGGATAAAGCTTATTGCTGAAATTAAAAAAGCGTCGCCATCACGTGGTCTCATTGTTCAGGATTTTGATCCCATTGTGATGGCGCAGCGTTATTTGAAGCTTGGTGCCTCAGCTTTTTCTGTGTTGACAGATCGCCTCTTTTTTCAGGGTTCCAACGAGTATCTGCAACAGGTTCGTCGCTCATTTCCTTTACCAGTATTGCGCAAAGAGTTTATTATTGATGAGGCTCAAATCTTTGAGACTCGCTTGATTGGTGCTGATGCGTTGTTGCTGATTGTCGCAGCGCTTGATGCTGTGCAGCTTGGCGATTATCTGCACATTGCCGCTGCTCTTGGTTTACACGCGCTGGTGGAGGTGCATGACCGCAAGGAACTTGATATTGCGCTTGAACAAGGTGCTACGATTATTGGGGTGAATAATCGTAACTTGAAAGATTTTTCTGTTGACCTTCACGCTTCCGCGGCACTTCGTCCGCATATTCCGTCTGACATTATTGCTATTGCTGAAAGTGGTATGAAAACCACTGCTGATATTTCACTGATCAATCAGGCACAGTTTGATGCTGTCTTAATAGGAGAGGGGCTGCATACCAGCCCCGAACTTCGCAAACTTACCTGGTCATAGCACGTATTTTTGCTGCCGTACCGGCTGGATCTGCCGATTTAAAGAACGCAGTTCCTGCAATCAGAGCATCAGCTCCAGCCGATACAACCATCTGCGCATTCTCCTCGGTTATTCCACCGTCCACAGCAATCACCATTCCGGGGTTTTCTTGCAAACGCATCTCATTCAGTTGTGCAATTTTACCAACAGCAGAGGGGATAAACTTCTGCCCGCCAAAACCCGGATTCACTGACATCAGCAGTACAAGATCAAGATCCTGCAGCACCGATTCGAGCGTTGATACGGGTGTTCCGGGATTAATTGACACCCCTGCTTTAACACCGAGACTTTTAATAAACTGAATGGTGCGGTGCAGATGCGGGCAGGCTTCCTGATGCACAGTAATCTGGTGTGATCCAGCTTTAACGAAATCCTCAATGTAACGGTCAGGATCGGCAATCATCAAATGCGTGTCGATCACCATCGACGTACATGCGGCAATAGCTTGTACAATGAATGGCCCAAACGTGATATTAGGTACAAAATTACCATCCATGATATCGCAGTGCATCCAGTCAGCACCAGCTTGTGTTGCAAGATCGATTGACTCTTTAAGGCGGGTGAAATCTGCAGAAAGAATTGATGGTGCAAGAAGTGTTGATCGTGCCGGCATGGTTTTATGTGCTTGATGTGGTAAAAAATTCTATCAACAAATAATTAAAAAGCTTCACCAATTCCAAAATTGAAGGTGACGTTGCGTATGTCCCATGTGGAGAATTGCCATGGATGCTCTTCTGCTGGATCGCGAAGTTTATAAGCAAAGTCAAAACGGAATGGGCCTATCGGTGATCCAATGCGTAGCCCTACACCTGAATCGAGCGCAAAATCTTTTGTCAGGGAATTCATGGTTAATGCGTATTGTCCTGTTCTATCCCAGATATTACCAACATCTGTAAAAAAGGTTACTCCTGATGGTTGATTGAAGAGTTTGAAAAACTTCAGTCGGTACTCCATATTAAGTTCCAGCTTGATATCTGCACCAAAATTTGAGGCAGCTTTACTTTGGCTGTTCCCTGGTCCTAAAGTATTAAACAACCATCCTCTCATACTGTTTGAACCGCCGGCATAAAACCGTCGTTCTTCAGGCGTTGACTCCGCTTTTCCATAGGGCTTCATCCACCCGATGCGACCTTTGGCGGCAAGCTGGCTATGCGGCGAAACAATCTTTTCATAACTTAAACCGGTTTCGACCTTGAGATATTGCGAATAGGTTGTACCAAAAATTTGAGGATCATTCTCTGTAAATCCTGGAGATGGCTTTGTGTCGAGATAGGTATCAATCAGCGAAGCAAGACTGCCCGACTCTTCGAGAAGCATATCAAGATTCCAGATAGCGCGTTCTGGCAGCGCACGATGTCGGTTTGTTGCGTTAAGGCGAAGGCGAAAGCTTTGATTGATATGGGTACTCATCAAGCTGTCAATCGCGGTATTGACCGCCACCTCATTGGCAGGATTGATGCCAATATTGTCGGCAAGATCAGTTTTAAAAAGCTGCTTAAAGCCGTTGAGCGAATCTTTACTGACCCATTCCAACTCAAAAAAATCAAAATTTATACGTGTGGATGGGTTCAGGCGAGCACTGTATGTTGTTCGAATAAGACCACTTCGGCTACTCAGCAGTACAGGTTGTTTTGTTTCTGAATATTCAGCCGTCACAGTATAGGCGTTGCCGGCTTTTTTTACCGTGGGTAAAATAAGGCTGCTTTTGATATTGAATTCATAAGGAATGATAGTCTCATATTGGGAATAACTCAGATGGGCAAGTGCTCTATTGTCTGAACTGAGTTGCCTTCCATATTCAGTTGCAGTACGAAATTGTTCACCAGCGCCGAATAAATTCTTGTTTTCATAAGCAAACGATGTTCCTAAAAATAGCGGGCCATAACGATTATCAAGCACAATTTTTGGCTCTATTTGATGTTTTGGCGCCGTTTCAAGATTGATGGTGGTGTAAACTTCACCAGCACGCACGGAGTCGCTGGCAATATTCATTGATGAAAAAATATTTGTTGCTCCAAAATTTTGCAACGTGCGCTGCTCAAGGCTCTGTTGGGTAACATTGCCTGGTCGAAATGCAATTGAGGAGGTGATAAGCTTTGTGGAAATTTTTTGCTTGCCAATAATTTCGCCACTGATTTTCTCTTTACTGAATATTTTTTTTCGTAGAGGTTTCGTGCTGTTCGTTTTTTCACGTTGCTGAACAACCACCCGGACGGGTCCATAAGTTAATCGTGCAGGCAACTGCATATTGAAGTGTATGCCAGCATGTGTGCCAACCGTATCTACCTTAATGCGGATGCTGTCTTCATGGAAAAATGCGAATCCATTCTCTTTGAAAAATGAGATCGACCGATCCCGCTCTTCGATCAGCTTTTCAACCGAAAAAATATCATTGCGTTTCAGCAATTGTTTGCTGAAATATTTTTTACTCAAGTCGTCAGGGATTTTTTCTAATCCACGATAAGTGAGTGAGTCAATTCGTGATGGTGCATTTTCATGAATGCGAATGTTGATGTTGACTGTTTTACCACTGTTTCGGCGGCTAATCACGGTGTCAACCTCAGTTCCAAAATAGCCTTTATAGGTGTAGAGCTTCTTTATCAGCGCAATATCTCTGGCAAACTCTTCGCTGCTGAACGGTTTATGAACACCACCAAAAAGACCAAGTCCAAGAAAAGAGCTTTGCTTGGTTGTGCCGATGATAAGACGGAGTTCATCGGCACTGATTGCTTTATTGCCAGAAAAACGGACATCACTGACGTAACTGAGTGGCTTTTTTTTCTCTTTAACAGGCTCACTTTGTACCGTAATAGCACAAAAGAGCAAAGCCGCGATAAGAATGAATGCTTTTGTCAACCATGACTCCCCGTTTGGTTTGGCGTTGGTACGTTTTACGTCAGTTGATCCTCTTCATCATAGCCAAACTCTTCATCGGTGGGATAATCTGGCCAGATTTCATCAAGCGTTTCATACAACTCATCACTTTCAGGAAGATCGTGCAGGTTTTCAATAACCTGTTGTGGTGCGCCGGTTCTGGTTGCGTAGTTGATGAGCTCATCTTTTGTAACAGGCCATGGAGCATCTGCGATATGACGAGCGAGGTCTAAATTCCAGTACATGATAGATTGTTAAAGTTAATGGTTTTAAGAATTACGGCCGTGTAACGCTTCTGCGCTCTCTTTTGTTGTGATAAAGGTGTCGGACTTGTTATCGTGAAAGAAATAAACCATTGGATTCACTTTTTCACTGTTTTTGAGCACTTCGTAATGTAAATGCGCGCCTGTTGAAACGCCGCTATTTCCTGAAAGGGCAATACGTTGACCACGAGTTACTTTTTGCCCTTGATGCACGAAGAGTTTGGAAAGATGTGCATAAATGGTTTTAAAGCCGTATCCATGGTTGATCGCTATGACATACCCATATCCCCTGCTTGTTCCAGCGTATGCAACAATGCCGTCACCCGTTGTTTGTACACTTGTCCCTGTGTCTGCGGCAATATCAATTCCCTGATGAAACAGTGGAATACCATAAATGGGATGAACACGCAGACCAAATTCGCTGGTAATGGTACCATTAAGAGGCTTGATATTGGGAATGCTCGAAGCCAAAGAGGTCGGATTTGGATTGTCGAGCAGTTCAGATGGTCCTAAATCAATCTGCATCACCATCTCCTCAATGATCTGCTCTGTACTCAAGGCGATTCGGGCAGCCATGGAGTTTTTATCGGCATCGCTTAATGCCTGAGCAAGTGACTGTTTGTTCGCAGCAAAGAGCTTTGCCGACAAAAAGAGTGGTGCCATGATGAGCGTCAAGCATAACAATACCAACGCTTGAGACCAATATTTATAAGATAAAACAGATGTTTTTTTATGGTATTCAGACGGTATCATAAACCGATAATTCCAATGTTATGTCAAGAGTTGGGCGGCGCGTGTCTGAGCAGGCAGTTGATGATCCATCACTTCCGTTTCATTTTCGATCAACACGGTTATCGAGTGCTGTTTCGGTATAATTTCTGGGCAAATATAAAAAAACTTTTTTTTATAAGTCAATGCTATTAATGGGCATCCAGCCAGTTCTTTCCCGAACCAATAGCAACCTCAACCGGCACGTTTTTCAGTCCGCATACTTTTGCGGCATCGACCATGGCTTGCTCCACCAGTTGAGCGAGTTCATTTTTTTCTCCATCGCTTGTTTCAAAGAGCAGCTCATCATGCACTTGCAATAACATCACAGAATGTAACCCTTTTTCGCGCATCCTATCACTACATAACTTCATGGCATATTTGATGATATCCGCTGCCGTTCCCTGAATCGGCGTATTCATGGCAGCCCGTTCCGCCGCTTTCTGAACGTTGGTATTGCGGCTGGTAAGGTCGGCAATATATCGACGGCGCCCAAGCAGGGTAGAGACGTAGCCCGTAGTTTTGCCGGTTTCAATCACCTGTTGTAAAGCCGCAAAAAGCCCGGGATATTTTGCTTTGTAGGTGTCGATAATCACTTTGGCTTCTTTTTGCGGAATATTGAGTCGTCGCGCAAGACCGAACGGCATGATTCCATAAAGGACGCCAAAGTTCACCTCTTTGGCTTTGCGGCGCATGTCGCTGGTAATGTCATCAAGTCCAAAAATCACCTTTGCGGTAGCCGTGTGGATATCTTCACGATTGCGGAATGCCTCAATAAGCTGCGGATCGCCCGATATCTCCGCTGCAATCCGTAGTTCAATCTGCGAGTAGTCCGCCGAAAGCAGCCATTTTTCAGGCGAGGATGGTATAAAGGCGCGGCGAATCTCCTTGCCAAGCGGCGTACGAATTGGGATGTTCTGCAGATTTGGATTGGACGATGAGAGTCTGCCTGTTGCTGTAATAAACTGATTGAACGACGTATGCAGTCGTCCCGTCAGCGGATTAACCAGTTTGGGAAGGGCGTCGATATACGTGCCCTTGAGTTTCTGGAGGCTGCGATATTCAAGCAGGTCGCTGGCGATCGGGTGCGTTGCAGCAAGCTCTTCAAGGACCTCGACATTGGTCGAAAAGCCAGTTTTTGTAGCTTTTCTGGTCGGAAGTCCAAGCACGTTAAACAGAATGTGCGAAAGCTGTTTTGGCGAATCAATGTTAAACTCGGAACCCGCAATGCCATAAATTTTTTCAGTCAGCAGCTCCAGCTCTTTTTGCGCAGTGACTGAGGCTTGCGCCAGATGCTCCGAATCGATACAAATTCCCGCATACTCCATTTTCGCCAGAATAGAGACGAGCGGGAACTCGATTGTTTCACAAAGGCGGAGCAGCTCTGGCTCTTCAGCAAACTTTTTACGGAACATATTTTCAAGCTGAAGAGCAAGATCAGCATCCTGGCAGGCGTAGTTTGAGAGCTTTTCCGGCAGCACATCAAAAATATGCAGCTTTGCTTTTCCTGTACCGATAAGTTCATCAAATTTCGTGGTTTGATAGCCGAGATAGTGGGCAGCCAAGTCATCGAGATTGTGCTTCTCTTCAGGATTGAGTACGTAGCTTGCAAGCATTGAATCGAATCCTACAGGGGCAAGCTCAATGCCATATTTTTTCAGAACAAGAATATCGTATTTGAGATTCTGACCGCTTTTTGGCAACGCGGGATTTTCAAGCAGAGGTTTGAGCAGTGCAAGCGTCGCTTTCAGGTCAAGTGAACTCTTGGCAAATGAGATAAAATGTGCTTTGCCAGCCTCTACCGAAAGAGATATGCCTGCAAGTTCAGCCTCGAAAGTATCAAGACTTGTGGTTTCCGTATCAACGGCAATCCGCGTTGCACCTTGAAGTGAGTCAAGAAGGTTACGCAGTTTTTCAGCAGTATCAACAAGCGTGTACTCAGCGCCTATTTGCGGCGATCGAAGCGTTAGTGCTGGTGCAACGGCGGTCTCAGTCGTGGCGTGGAAATGCAGCTCATCACCTTCAGAATGCTGCAGAAATGATTCGAACATCACAGGAATTCGTGCGGCGATGGATTTGAAGCCAAGCTTTTGCAGCAGCGGCAGCAGTTTTGTGCGATCCGGTACACCACAGGCAAGATCGTTAAGCGTCCAGTCAATCGGAGCATCTGTCCGTATCGTGACTAATTGCGTAATCAGCTCAAGGCGCGATTGAAATTCCTCCAGGCTTTGCCGTGTTTTTGACGCGATGTGATCCAGATTGCTGTAGATATTTTGCAACGAATGGTATTTACCCAAAAGATTCGATGCAGTTTTTGGACCAATGCCTTTTGCACCCGGAATGTTATCCGATGTGTCGCCCGTCAGCGCTAAAAACTGCGTGAACAATTCCGGTGGAACGCCAAACTGCTCTTTCACCTCATCGATTCCGAAAAGTTCCAGTTCACCTTGGTTCTTCCCAGGCTTCAGCATTTTGACGCCACCATGCACAAGTTGGGCAAGATCTTTGTCGGGAGTAACAATGTAGATCTGGCACGCATCTTCAAACTTTCGTGCAACTGTACCAATAAGATCATCCGCCTCAAACCCTGGAGTTTTGATAAGCGGAATATTGAACGCATCCAGCAATGCAAAAACAACGTCAAGCTGCACAATCAGCTCTTCAGGCGGCGCGGCGCGATTGGCTTTGTAATCGGGGAAAAGGTGATGACGAAACGTTTTCTCTTTACTGTCGAAAACTGCCGCAAGGTAGTGTGGCTTATATGTTTCAAAAATTTTCAACAATGCGGTTACAAAACCATACACCGCACCGGTTGGCATTCCATCACTGCTTGTCATGCCTGCCCGTTGCAGTGCAAAAAAGGCTCGATACACCATTGCCATGCCATCAATGAGAAAAAGTGACGGCTTGCTTATCGCCTTGTTATCAGCAGTCACCGTAATTACAGAGGTTTCATTCGACGGCGTCTCGGCTGGAAAGATGTTGAGCTGCTGGTTGTTCATGCGCTTACCACTCCATAACTACCCAGTACGTTGACCATTGTGGCAAATTCTCGCAAATGGTTCAGTGCATTATAGATATTGGGGTCATCCTGATGTCCGATACAGTCGATATAAAAGAGATATTCAAACGCTTTTTTTCTGAACGGGCGCGACTCAATTTTTGTCAGATCGATATTTCGCATAGCAAAGGTTGCCAGTGCCTTAAAAAGAGAACCCTGCTCATTAGGAAGCGTGAAAGCAATCGATGTTTTATGTTGCGATGTGTCAAGCGTTGTTGTGGTTTTAACAAGTCGCATCGGCTCAGGGCTTACTACTGCGTGCGTGATACAGAAAAAACGTGTAATATTCCACTCTTCATCAGCCAGGTTGCTTTTGAGAATATCAAGTCCGTAAAGCTCACCAGCTCGTTTTGAAGCGATGGCAAGTTTGCTCGCATCTTTTTCGGCCGCAATCATTTTTGCGCTGCCAGCCGTGTCATACGCTGCTTCTGCAATGACGCTTTTATGTGCAGCAAAAAAATTGCGGCATTGGGCAAGTGCCTGCGGGTGTGAAAGCACTTTTTTGGCTTGTGCTATCGATGAGCCCGGGATGCCAAGCAGGCAGTGCTCAACCTTGACAAACGTTTCAGCAACAATCGTGACAGGATGCAGCAGCAGCAAATCGTAGTTTTGATGAATACTGCCACCAAGTGAATTTTCGATGGGCACAACAGCATAGTCCGCCCGATGTTCTGCTACTGCGCTGAAAATCTCCTCAAATGACTCACATGGTTGTGGCACTCCAATGCGCAGGGCTGCTATTTCACTGTACGCTCCAGGTTCTCCCTGATAGGCGATCATCAAGTTTGTCATTGTTTTTGCTTGTTGTTAACTTCTAAGAATAGTCGGCGATTTTATTTAAAGAAAATAAATCTATTATCATAAGCAGGCTTTTATTGGATGAATTAACAAATCAGCAGTTTTTCTTATGTCAGGACATAGCAAGTGGGCAACCATCAAACGGAAAAAGGCAGCAACAGACCAGAAACGTGGCAGTCTTTTTACAAAATTAGTGAAAGAGATTACGATTGCAGCTAAAATGGGTGGTGGCGATCCTGCCGGCAATCCACGGCTCAGGCTTGCTATTGATACCGCCCGCGATAACTCTATGCCAATGGACAACATTCAGCGTGCAATCAAGAAGGGAACCGGCGAGCTTGAGGGTGTGATATGGGATGAAATCACCTACGAAGGTTATGGACCGGCAGGTATTGCATTAATTATTGAAACAGCAACGGATAACCGTAATCGTACTGTCGCCGATCTTCGTCATATTATGAGCCGTAATAACGGTTCGCTTGGTGAAAGTGGCAGTGTGAGCTGGATGTTTCAGCGTAAAGGTTCGCTCGATGTCCTGAAATCGCTGGTGAGCGAAGAGCAGCTTATGGAGATATTACTGGATGCCGGTCTCGAAGATTTGAATGATGAGAGTGATGATTATTACAATATCACGACCGACATGAAAGAGCTTGAACCTGCTAAAAAAGCACTTGATGCTGCTGGTATTGTGTATGAGAATGCCAAAATTGATCTTGTTCCTGAAAATTATATTGAGCTTGAAGCTGAGGATGCGCAGAAAGTGATTAAACTGATCGACGCGCTTGAAAATAATGATGATGTGCAGTCGGTGTACAGCAACATGGAGTTGAGTGAAAGCGCCATGAACAGCTTAAACGAGTAGCACATGGTTGTACTCGGGATTGATCCCGGAAGTTTGAGAACAGGTTATGGCGTTATTCGCCACAATGCCCAAGGTTTTTCAGTGCTGGGGTGTGGTGTGATTCGGCTCCATTCGCGCAAAACGCATCCTGAACGAATTGGCGAGATATACCAGGAGCTTGAGCGGGTGATTACGGAGTTTCAGCCGGAGCGTATGGCCTTGGAAACAGCGTTTCTCAGTAGAAATGTACAGTCAGCCCTGAAACTTGGGCAGGTACGTGGTGCGGTTATTGCACTGGCAATGAATCGCGCTCTTTCTCTCCATGAATATGCGCCGCGTGAAGTTAAGTCGGCAATAACTGGCAAAGGGGCAGCAAGCAAGGAGCAGGTTGCATTTATGGTCGCTAAAATGCTGCGCCTTGCCGAGCCACCAACCCCGTATGATGTAACCGATGCACTTGGCATTGCTTTGTGCGATCTTCTTCGTGGCGATAGTCGGCAGCCATTTCAGCCAGCGGCGAAAAAAGGTAAACGAGGTAATAGCGGAGGCAGTTGGGCACAATTTGTCAATGCGTCGCCCGACATGGTTATTCGTTAGCGCTGTGGCAGTGAATGAAGAAGTTTCTTATCTTGAACAAAGCGCTGATATGACACAATAAACTAAACTCACCACAGTGGAAGGTCGTATCTTTAATCTGCCAAATTCTCTCAGTTTTTTGAGAATACTCTTGATTCCGTGGTTTCTCTACTACTATCATCATGGGCAACTTGCTTATGCCATTCCCATTATGATTATTGCTATTGTATCCGACTGGTTTGATGGTCGTGTGGCGCGGTGGACGAATGAAGTTTCGGAAATGGGTAAAATTATTGATCCGCTTGCCGATAAGCTTTGTCTGGCAAGTGTAGCAATTTATTTTCTCTGGGTAGGCGAGCTTCCTTTATGGTTTGTGCTCTTTGCTGTGCTGCGCGATATTTTGATATTTCTTGGCGCGGTTTATGTTAAATATCGCCACTCAGTGGTTACCACGTCACTCTGGCCGGGCAAATGGGCGGTTGGCTTCGTGTCGATGCTCTTTATCGTTATGGTCGTTCCTTTTCCTCTTTTTTCGCAGTATCCCCTGAAAGAGCTTTTTTTATACCTCTCAACACTGTCGCTTGTGTACTCTTTTTCACAGTACTGCATGAGATTTTACAAAATTCATAAAGGCTTGGAGTTTAAGGCGTAATTCCAATTGTAAAACAATAAGCCTGGAACTCTTTGTGTATTGAACGCATATCAATCGTTTTTGAGATGTATTCATTTTTACCGGTCACGGCAGTTTCTCTATCGTCCTTCTAATTTTAATTCTTTTTTATCAAAAGCTATGGATAGTAATTCTTATGCTTTTTTGTTTGAAATGAGTGTTCGTGATTATGAGTGTGATATGCAGGGTATTGTCAATAATAGCATCTATCAAAATTATCTTGAGCATGTACGGCATGAATATCTCAAAAAAGCAGGGATTAGTTTCAGTGATTATACGCGACAAGGTATTAATCTTGTTGTTGTGCGTGCCGAGCTGGATTATAAATCCTCTCTTGTTTCAGGTGATATATTTCTTGTCGGGTTGAATTTTCGACGAGAGTCACCATTGAAGTTTGCTTTTTATCAGGATATTTTTCGATTACCAGACCATAAATTAGTACTGAAAGCTAAAATTATCGGGACAGCATTGAATCAAAAAGGGCGTCCGGAAATTCCAGCTCAGCTTGCTGCTCTGTTGATCTAATTCGAGTTCTTATATCTCAACATCATTATGTTATGAAGCCATTACAGCAGGTCAGTCAATCCTATTTAGCACTTTTTGAGGCAGATAAACAGTTGCTGCAAGGCGAATCCGAAGCAGCAGAAGCAAGTTGCCGTCGTGCAATTGAAATTTCCCGAACGATTCCTCATGATGAGGCATTCGACTATGTGGGGTTCGATGCCATAGCTCACACAACACTTGCTGGAGCACTTTTGCCATTACAACGTTATGCTGAGGCACTGGAGTCAACCGAAATAGCATTACGCTATTTTAATCGTCGCGGAGAATTGCATCAGGATGAGGGAAAACAGTGGATTGATGCTGTACGTTATCATGCTGCCGCCTTAGAAGGTATTCAGCGTTTGAGTGATGCGTTGAAAGCGTATCGTACCGTTGGCGAAATGGTTATGGAGAGAAAAGGAGAAGTACTCAATAAGGAGGTATTGCAACACAATATTGCAGAGGCTATAACGCGATTAGAGAAAGCCTTACTGTGTACAGAGTCGAAGAAGCCTGCTCATTATAAGGCTTGGTGGGAATTCTGGTCATAATGTGATGCGTCCATTTAAAAAAATACTGGTTATACGGTTGAGCTCTATTGGTGATATTATACTGACCACACCGTTGCTTCGAGCTCTTTCCTTAGCTTATCCAGAGGCAAAAATTGATTATTGTACAAAAGCACCATTTATCTCTTTACTTGCTTCGAATCCAATTCTTACAACCGTTTATACACCAGAAAATTTACCTGACGGTCATTACGATCTTGTTGTTGATCTGCAAAATAATAGGCGTTCACGCACGCTTATCCGCTCATTTAATACTGCGATGTGTGTTCATTATCGTAAAGAGAATTGGAAAAAGTGGTTGCTGGTACACTTCAAACTTAACCTCTACGGTTCATACCGCAGTGTAGTCGAGCGTTATTTTGACTCTTTGAATGAAATTGCTATCTCTGCAAGCGATCAATATGGATGCGAACTTTACCCATCTGCCGAAGAGCTGGCTTTTGCGACCACCTATTTTCAATCAGGTCAAAAAACTCTTGCGCTCTGTTTTGGGGCAAAACATTTTACAAAACGCTACCCTCCTAAGCATTTTGCTGAACTTATCTCCTCTTTTCTCAAAAAAGAGTCTTTACAGATAGTGCTCCTCGGCGGAAAAGAGGATACCCATCAAGCCACTGAACTCATGAACAGTTTGCCGGATACCTACAGGACGATGGTTATGAATCTTGCCGGATGCTGCACGCTCATGCAGACTGCAGCGATCCTGTCTCGTTGTGACGCTGTTCTCTGCAACGATACAGGTCTCATGCACATGGCATCAGCCTTCGGCAAAAAGCTTTTTGTGCTTTTTGGTTCATCATCTCAAGCTTTCGGCTTTCTTCCCTGGCACACCCCTTACGCGCTTTTCGAGGTCGAGAGTCTCCATTGCAAACCTTGTTCGCATATTGGTCGCGATCACTGTCCAAAAGGACATTTTCGATGTATGAACGATCTTTCCCCGACTACTATTGGCAAGCATATTATCGACTATTTCCAGAGTTTGCATGAACGATGATGCTCATGGTTTTCTCTTTTTGCTATGGTTGGAAAAAACGGGTAAATAGATTACTTTGAATGTTCAAATTTGCAGATGGTGTTCCCCTTTAATGGTTGAAGCCGTGGGGCTGATTAGCGCAATGTCAGACCCTCACCATATTGCAAGCAACTGAGGAGTATTAATTATTACAAACATTTGCGCTATGGAAACAAACAAACTGTATGAATGCACACTCATCATTGACGGCGGACTTCAGGATGAAGTTATTGCTGAAGCAATGACGATGGTGCAGCGAGTAATTACCGAAAAAGGTGGCACCGTGTCGCATGTTCTTGAAATCGGCAGACGCAAAACGGCATATCCGATTAAGAAAAAAACTATTGGTTATTATGCGCACATTGAATTTACTGCCGCAACATCGGTAATTGCTGAAATTGAAAAAGTTCTTCGTTACGAAGAACAGCTTCTTCGTTACTTGATTATTCATCTCTCCAGTGCATTACTTGAAATGCGTAAAAGAGTAGAGAAGTATAGCGTTGTCATTGGCAGCCCTGAAGATGCAGCTCTTGCAGAGGCTAATGCGGCTGAGAGTCTCCAGAAATGATGACGGCTGGTATGAAAGCATACTGCGCACTGATTCATTTTGAGAATCAAACGGAGAGGATGTTATGGCTGAGTTGAAGATGCCTGAAATAAACAGTGTTATTATTGCTGGGAATTTGACGAAAGATCCTGTTTTCAGACAGACAAATTCAGGAGGAACACCGGTCGTTAATTTCTCAATTGCGTGCAATAGAAGATTTCGGGACAGCAACCATGTATGGCAGGAGGATGTTTGCTATGTTGGGGTTGTTGCCTGGAATAAGCTTGCTGAAAGTTGCCGTGACAATCTCAAAAAAAGTTCTGCTGTTCTTGTTGATGGTGAGTTGCAGAGCCGCACATGGAAAGCACAAGATGGAACATCCAGAACTGTGGTGGAAATAAAGGCGAGACGCATTCAATTTCTGAACAAGCGCCATAAAAATGGTGAGGAAGATGTAGAAGGCTTTATTGAAGATGATTGTCATGATATTCATCACGACGATATGCACGTCGAGGAGCATGAACATATTTATGAGTACAAATACCTCTCTTCCGATTGAGAAGGCAGGGTAAGCAAAATTTTGTAATGAACTTATGAAACAAAAATTTACACCATCACACGGTCCGAAGTCACAGGGCAACAAATCGTTGAGCAATGCCCTTGCCTCTAAAAAGAAAGTATCGAAAAATCAGGTTGTGTTTTTTGATTACAGAGATGAGCGCAAGTTGAAAAGATTTATCAACGATCAGGGGAAAATTATTCCCCGTCGCATTACAGGTCTTTCCGCCAAAGAGCAGAATCTACTGACGCATTCAGTAAAATGGGCGCGTTTTTTGGCTGTCATTCCTTATGTTGTTGACGAATACAAATAAACAATTTTGCAATCTATTGAACAAGGAAGCTAAGCAGTGAAAGTCATTTTAAGAAAAGATGTGGCTACCCTTGGCGATGCAGGTGAAGTTGTTGCCGTAAAAAACGGTTATGCAAACAATTTCCTTATTCCGCAGGGTATAGCAATAAGAGCGACAGAAGGCACCCTTAAAGCTCTTGAAACAGAAAAAAAACAGCAGGCAAAAAAGGTTGAGCTGCAACGGAAACATGCGCGTGAACACGCTCAAAAAATTGAGCAGTTATCATTGAAGGTGTTTGCAAAAGCAGGTGAATCCGGTAAACTGTTTGGAACAGTGACATCTGCGGATATTGCTGAGGCGTTGAAAGTACAGGGTTTTGAGATTGATCGTCGTAAAATTACGATTGAGGCTCCAATTAAAGCGCTTGGTAAATATGAGGCTGATGCAAAACTCTTTATGGATATTACCGTTAAGGTTCATTTTGAGGTAGAAGCAGAAGGCGCTGAAGCCTAAGGTATAAGGTACCCTCAAAAAGGGTTATCAAGTAGTATTTAAGCTCCGTGAAGTGTCAATTTCACGGAGCTTTTTTTGTTTTGTTATTCGTCGTCGTCCTCGCAATATTCTTCTTCTCCATTCCAGAACGCATAGATGCTGATGACACAGTCGGCTACAGACTCGGTTAGTTCGGCAATTTCGCGATCGGTGAGGTGGCTGAATTCGTCTGATACTTTGCTGAGCATAAAGAGCGACATTGATAGCACAGCCGATTCTTCATCATCAAAGAGAGGTTGCCATGCATCGTGGGCGAGTTCCATGCCGATGAGAAAACCCATAGCCCATTCCTCTACACCGCTTTTCTTGACCTCTTCATTTTCATACCCGACTCGATCAAATAATGGGACAAAAGATTCGGGATCTTCATCAAACAGCGTTGTCAGAGAATTGTTGTGCCGAACAATCAAGCTGTTTATTAACTCAGCCTCTTCGGGTGAGGAAAATGAGGGTTGCAGCTTTTTATCTTGATCCCATATTGTGGCGTACCAGTCATCCGCATTAAAGAGCTGCGGTCCAACGATTGATGCGGTCATATAGCCATCAAGCATTTCGAGTGATGAGAGTGCGTCTTGGGGTGTTTGATCGGAGACAAGAAATTCTTCAAGCAAGGTAAGCTCATCGAGTGAGAGCGGTTGCATCATTGGGTCTGAAACAGTCATGATTCTTGGTAAAATATTGTGAAAACTTATATTTGACAATGCTGCAAATTTAGAAAGATATTTTCTATCTCCTGCATGTAACGAGTAAAATTTGTTATTGATGCTTGCTGCAAGTGGCGTTAATCGTTTATTCTCTCATTGTACTACCACTTCGCTCGACATAACGGCAAGGATATGCAGCTCCCCAGAGGTTATCAGCATTTCATAGAATGACTGCATTGATGAAAGCTGCTGCTTTGGCATAATGTTGTGCATCAGTTGCTGCTTGAGAATAAGAACAATACGCTCGGAAACACTTGTGCTGTTGCTGGCAAGCAGTGTTTCAAACCAGCTTTTTTGAACTGGATAGAGCAGAATAGCTGGTTTTTCAGCTTTGTCAATGCCGGCACGTTGTTGTGCCAGAAGAATGGCATCGAAGAGCCCGCCCATTCGGTCAACCAAGCCAGCCTTCAGTGCGTGGCTACCCGTCCAGACTCTCCCGCCGGCTACGGCATCGACTGCGGTAACGCTCATTTTGCGCGATGTGGCAACTTTGCCGATAAAGTCACTATATATTTCTCCAGTGGCTGCTATGAATTTATTATATGCTTCGCCCTCAAGTGGCTTGAATGGTGTGTTGGCATCGGCATAGCGACCACGTGTAACAACGTCGCGCTTCAGACCAATTTTGTCTGTCAGCGCACTGATGTTTGGCTTGAGCGCATAGACGCCGACGGAACCGGTGATGGTGAGCGGATGGGCAATAATGGTTTTGCCGGCAAGCGCTGCCATGTACCCGCCAGACGCGGCAACGCCTGACATGGAGACTACGAGAGGTTTTTTTGCCGCAGCGGCATTGAGTATCTGGAGAATATCTGCTGAGGCAAGTGCGTCGCCGCCCGGGCTATCAATGCGCAGCACAATCGCTTTCACTTTTGTGTTCTCCAAGGCGGCATTGAGCGAGCGCTCTACCGTTGCAATGTCAGTGCCATCAACCATGTCTGTTGCAGAACGGACGATAGTGCCTGAAATGGTAACTATAGCAATTGCGTCATCGGTGGTGGACTTCTGCGGCCATACCATATCTGTACGATAGTCGGCAGCGGAGCGGTAACCGTCGTTCTCGCTGCTCAGCTCCTCTCCGGTGAGTTTTTTCGTCAGTGAACGCTGCAGCTCCCACGATGAGGCAATGCTATCAACCAGACCAAGTGCTTTGGCTCGGTTGGCGGAAAGCAACGCTTCATTGTTGATAATCGTCTCAAAGGAAGTACGGCTGAGCTTGCGTTGCTGAGCAACGGAGTTCAAATAATCGTTATAAAAATCATCAAGTAAAGCGTTGATCTGCTCGAAATACTCCTTGCTGGCGCCGGTTCGAACATACGGCTCAATGCCGCTTTTATAGGTTTTCCATTGTGCGGCTTGAACCTGAACACCAAGCTTTTCAAGTGGTGTGGTATAAAAAAGCGATTCCGCTTTCAAGCCATCAAGCTGGAGATAGCCGCCTCGTTCCATCACTATTGAAGAGCAGGCGGAGGCCAGGAGATAGTCGTTGTCGTCAGTAGAGTCATGCAGGAAGGCGGTCACTCTTTTACCGCTTTTGCGCACCTTTTCAACAGCGCTTCGCAACTCTGCTATTTTTGCAGGGCTTGCCTGCACATTGCCAATATCGAGCAGCACTTCGCCGACATGTTTATCCGTTGCTGAATGGTTGAGCACAAAGAGTGCTTCCTGCAAAGAGAGGTCGCCGCTTAAGGGCATGAAGGGAAATGAGGAGTTTTCGCTGTTGATTTCATTCAGCGTGCCACTCAGCGGCAGCACCAGCACAAAACGGTCGGGCGCTTTGTGTGATGCGTACAGCACAAAAAAAAGTACTGTAACAATCAGAATCGGCGCAATGATAACCGTGAGGCAACCAGCACGGAGGCAGCCTCGCCCTTTGAATGGCAGAGAGATTTTTGGCATCGGGATCTTCTTCATAAGTGTCGTAAAAAAATTCTAAATTTTTATTCAAAAAGCAGGCAGGCTACCTGATGGCCATTTTTCTGGCGATCGTGCAGCATTGGTGTGCGCTCTTTGCAGGCGGGCATGGCTTGCGGACAGCGTGGATGAAACGGGCAGCCTGAAGGCATGTTGAGCGGTCCGGGCAGATCGCCGTTGAGGAGAATCCGCTCTTTTTTTGCTCCATATTCAGGATTGGGAATTGCGGAGAGCAGTGCTCTGGTGTAGGGGTGTTCAGGATTGGTATAAAGCTCCGTTGATTCGGCAATCTCAACAATATTACCAAGATACATGACGGCAACGCGGTCGGAGATATATTCTACCACAGAAAGATCGTGTGCTATAAAGAGATAGGTCAATCCCATATTGATCTGAAGATCTTTCAGGAGATTGATAATCTGCGACTGAATGGAGACATCAAGCGCTGACACCGGTTCATCGCAGATGATAAACTTCGGGTTCACAGCAAGCGCGCGTGCAATACCGATGCGCTGGCGCTGACCACCGGAAAATTCGTGAGGATAACGGTTACGGTAGTCGCGGCTCAACCCCACTACATCGAGAAGCTCCTCAATACGCTTGTTTGCTACAGTACCACGAGCAATATGGTGCACCAGCAGCACTTCTTCGAGCGTTTGCCCAACCGTCAGGCGCGGGTTCAGCGAGCCAAACGGGTCTTGAAAAATCATCTGCATCTCTTTGCGCAAGGAACGGAAATCGCGGTTGCTGAGCGTTGAAATCTCGCGTCCTTCAAAACGAATTTTGCCTGTTACTGAAGGTTGTCCAAGCCGAATAAGCGCCCTGCCAAGCGTGGTTTTTCCACAGCCCGATTCACCAACAAGCCCAAGCGTTTCGCCCTTCATTACCGAAAATGTGACACCGTTGACTACGGGTATAGGCTTTGCTTTACCCATTATCCCGCTCTTTTTCCCTGCAAATTGCACCCGCAAATCGCAGACCGAAAGTAACTCTTTGTGATCCTTCATCGGCTCCTGAACGCTGTTTATCGTATTTTTATTATTATAATAAAACCATCGTGATTCTACATAACAAACCTTTTTTCCAACCATCTCCCCCTTGCACACCGACACAGAACATACTGCCACGCTTTACGTTGTTGCAACGCCTCTTGGCAATCTCGAAGACATAACACTGAGAGCAATAAAAACCCTGCAACAGGTTGGCGCAATTGCCTGTGAAGATACTCGGCGCGCTTCAATTCTCTTGAAGCATCTTGATATTTCAGGTAAAAAGCTTATCAGCTACCACAATTACAATGAGCCTCGCGCAATTGGGCAGATACTTGCACTGCTTGATGCGGGCGATGATGTGGCGCTCATTACTGATGCCGGTACGCCGGTGGTGAGTGATCCAGGTTACGCGCTGCTGCACGCTTTGCGCGAACGGGGGTTCAGTGCACTCCCTATTCCCGGAGCAAGTGCCCTGACGGCTGCGCTATCGATTTGTCCTTTGCCGGTTAACAACTTTTTTTTCGCGGGATTTCTGCCGCACAAAAAAGGGCGAAAAAGCAGACTGGAGTATCTCGCAGGACTACACACCTCGTTTGTTGTGTACGAATCGCCCTTCAGGATTCTCAAGCTTCTTGACGAAGTTGAGGCGCTTATGCCTGATGCAACCATCTTTGTCGGGCGCGAGATGACAAAAGTTTATGAAGAGTATCTTGTTGGATCGATTGATGCAATTCGCCGGCAGCTTGCCGATGGCAAAACGAGAGGTGAGTTTGTGGTGATTGTTCATCCAGCAGAAGAGAAAATCAGCAAGAGCCGCTCAAAATATTGTCGTGAAGAGGTTGAATGCGATGAGACTGCGGCGGAAGAGAAGGATGACAGCTTACAGAATAAGTGCTGATGCACAATAAAAAGCAGGATGTATGCAGATTATTAATGAACCGGAACAGATGCAGGCGATAGCTGACAAGTTACGCCTCAATCGCCAGCTTCTTGGTGTTGTGATGACAATGGGCGCACTGCACGAAGGGCATCTCAGCCTTATAAAGCTTGCCAGAGAGCGTGCCGGAACAGTTATTCTCACCATTTTCGTTAATCCGAAGCAGTTTGGCCCCAGTGAGGATCTTCACCGCTATCCACGTCCTTTTGAGCAGGATGTGGCGCTTGCCAACGCAGCGGGCGTTGATTACCTCTTTGCGCCCGAGGATGGCAGTATCTATCCCGAGCACTTCCAGACGACATTGCAGTGTGGCGCAATTGCTGAGCGATTTGAAGGGCAGCAGCGCCCCGGTCACTTCAACGGCGTTGCCACCATTGTTACCAAATTGTTCAATATCACGAAACCGCATACCGCAATTTTTGGGGAAAAGGATGCGCAGCAGCTTGCCATTATCCGGCGACTGGTTGCGGATATGAATCTTGATGTTACGGTGGTTGCAGCGCCCATTATTCGCGAAGTAAATGGTTTGGCGGTAAGCTCACGAAACATCTACCTCTCCAGCCACGAACGGAGTTCCGCAGGTGCGCTCTATCGAGGACTTTGCCATGCCGAACAGCGCGTTGCAAATGGTGAACACAATCTACAAACAATTGCAGCGGAGGTGGCTGAGATGATCAATGCAATACCAGAGTGCCGCGTTGATTACGTCAGCTTTGTGGAGGAAGAGAGCTTTGCATTAGCTGAACGAGCGAAGGCCAGCAAAGAGTATCGGCTGTTGCTTGCCGTGTTCTGTGGTTCGGTTCGGCTGCTTGATAATATGAAGATGAGAGCAGAATAGGCAGGCAAATAATATGATCATTTGTACGTACAAATGTAATATTTGAGTCGTTGGGA
>DYND01000031.1 GCA_020721255.1 Chlorobium chlorochromatii | reverse complement strand
GAATAGCCCATTTTGTCTCCTTGGTTGAGGCGACATCTATATTAACACATAAGGACTGCGAGCGAACATCAGGCCTTAAATATTGTGTTATCAGCAGGATCAACATTATATCTTGATAACGCCGAGTTTGTTATCATTTCAGGAAACAACGTTTTTGTGCGCGGCGGTGCTGGCGCAAACTATGTGGTTGCTGGCGATGGCTCCCAGAATATTCTTCTTGGCGTTGATGATGACACACTTTATGGCGGTGCTGGTGACGACACTATTGGCTCAACATCAGGGGACGATCAGATTTTTGGTGATGCCGGTAACGATACACTCACCGGTGGTGCCGATAACGACCTTCTTGATGGCGGTACAGGCGACGATACGGTGGTGTTTAGCGGCAATAAGGCTGATTATAGCGTCAGCTATAATGCAGCAACCAGCACCTACACCTTTACCGACAGTGTTGCTGGACGCGATGGCATTGACACCGTAACCAATGTAGAAATGTTCAAGTTTGCCGACATAACAACCGCAGACCCTTACGCTGGTGGCAGCCATGATGGTCTTGGTACTGAGGCGGCATTAGCGGGTGTTTGTGCGTTCAGCTTTATTGCCTGGTTAGTCCTCTAATATCGTAATAACAGAAGCGCGCATGGCGCAGCTTCTTCTTATAAAAAAGATGACTGTAATCAACAGTCATCTTTTTTATTGTGCAAACGGAGCCACGCTTCATAAAAGCGTTAACGCTTGCGACACAATCCTTCAGGCGGATGAAGCTCATCCACATCTTTCATTCCCTCAACCTTTTCTGTACCTTTAACTATGAGATATATTGGTACTACGCTTCTCCGCCATGCCGTAAATCGTACAATGACCGATGAT
This sequence comes from Chlorobium chlorochromatii, assembly GCA_020721255.1. Lineage (GTDB taxonomy): Bacteria > Bacteroidota > Chlorobiia > Chlorobiales > Chlorobiaceae > Chlorobium > Chlorobium chlorochromatii. The sequence continues at coordinate 11,387 of DYND01000031.1, read as the reverse complement.
CTATAAAATCATTTCCAAAAAGGAGTTCAGTGCATTTGTTGATGCTCTGGTAAAAAGTAACAGCTCCTTCGGACCGCAGCAGGTTGACACAAACAGCAAAGGTAATGCGGTGTACCAGTTCAAGCCAGTACACTCAGTGGGCGATATCGCATTCGACTACACGGCAACCAATTCATCGATCAAGCATTTCTTTCTGCCGTTCAGGGAAGAGCTGTCACGTTTCAAATTTCACAGAGATGACTGGAAGCAACAGATAAACTACGAGGCTGAACCCATCGTCCTTATCGGCCTGAGACCGTGCGACATCAGCGCCCTCAACATTCTGGACGATGTACTGCTCAACGGCCACTTTCCCTCACCCTACTATCTGGCCAAACGCAAGAATACCTTTATTATCGGGATAGATCATCTGCCGTTGCCCGACTGTTTCTGCAAGTCTATGAACCACCATGTAGTTACCACCGGCTTCAACCTCTTTTGCTCCGATATTGGTGATGATTACTATCTCTCGATCAACTCATCGAAGGCGTTCAATTTTTTGAAAGCGTTCGAAACACGCGACCCGAATGAGGAGGATAACTGCCTGCTGACTGAGCGCCGCAAGCTCATTCAAAACAGCTTTCAGACCGATATTGACGTCACCGGACTGCCGAGCATTCTCGATATTGAGTTTGATTCTCCGGTATGGGAAAAATGGGGCAACAAGTGCCTCAACTGTGGCACATGTGCCATGGTGTGCCCATCATGCTATTGCTACTCACTCACGGAAAAATTCGACCTTGACCTTAAAGGGGCATCGCGCGAAAAACGGCTTTACTCCTGCAACCTTGTCGATTTTGCCGTGGTGGCGGGGGGTCATAATTTTCGTCCAAAAAACGGCGATAGACTGAAATATCGCTATTACCATCAGCACCGGGGATTTGCGGAAAATGGCAATCAGCAGATTTGCGTTGGCTGCAACCGGTGCGGAAGAGCCTGCCTGTCGGGCATTAACCCGAAAGATGTTATCAACGACCTCAGAATGGAGAAGGAATCATGCCTGACATGCGTTTCGTCATCCCCCGACAAGAGATAAATCGGGAAGATTTTACCTCATCAGTGCCCGATTTTAATCACCGATCGAAGCTGATGAACACCGACCAGTGCTTCAAATGCCGCGTCACCAACATGGTGCAACTGACAGAACTGGAAAAGCTTTTTCAGCTCCGCATTGTTGACCCTGTTGAACGCGCAATTTTTCGCTTTAAACCGGGTCAGTTTCTCATGCTTGAACTACCGGGGTACGGCGATGTACCAATCTCCATTTCAAGCTCCAGCACAAACCATGAATTTCTGGAACTCTGTATTCGCAAGGCTGGTCACGTCACCAGTGCACTCTTCGATATCGAAAAAGGCGCGCATGTTGCTCTACGTGGTCCCTTTGGCTCATCATTTCCGATGGATGAAATGGCGGGTCACAACGTTCTCCTGATTGCTGGCGGGCTTGGCATTGCTCCACTTCGGGCACCACTTTTCTGGATCAACGAACACCGCGACCATTTTCTGGATGTCAATCTGCTCTATGGAGCAAAAGAGCCATCGCAATTGCTCTTTACCTGGCAGTTTGAGGAGTGGGAAAAAATCAGCCATATCCGACTGCATACTATTGTTGAACAAAGCGATGCCGAGTGGAGAGGAAAAACCGGCATGATTACCGATCTTTTCAACAACATTGCTATCGATGTTCAAAAGACTTATGCAATCGTTTGCGGACCACCAATTATGTTCAAATTTGTCTGTGGTTATCTCGATAAGCTTGGCATTCCAATGAACCGCATGTTTGTGTCGCTCGAAAGGCGAATGCACTGCGGCATGGGCAAATGCTGCCGCTGCATGGTTGGCTCAACGTTTACCTGCATTGACGGCCCGGTTTTTGATTACTGGTCAGTCATGAATTTGAAGGAGGCGATTTAGTGGCTGAAATATATGGATTTATGACTGAGAAAAGGCGTTGAAGGAAGGTAAATGATTGGGTGCTGTTTACTCGGCAATATGCTTTTTGGTTATGAGGAGGAGGGTGGCTGCCATGAGATTGATGCCTATCCATAGTTCTCTCTGCAGTACGATTTCATTGATTGGATTAAAAAGTATTACAAACAATGAATAAACAAGCGGAAGCAGTAGTTTTTTTTGCATGAAGTTTTTGTATGCTCCCCACGCAAATGTGCCGGAAACGACGATGCGCAATATCTCGTTAATTTCTACTGGTAAAGGCAGAGCTGCTACTATGAGCAGTGCTATGGTTATGTAAATAATTGGTACAGGCATAAGCGTGTTGTATTAAAAAAGCCAGACTGAATTTGCATTCTGTCTGGCTAAAAGGGAAGATACCGGAAAAGAAATTAATAGCGATCTCTTCTCGCTGGTCTCTCTTCACGTGGCTTTGCCTCGTTCACTTTTATGGTGCGACCGTTCAAATCTTTGTCATTCAATGATTCGATGGCTTGACGAGCTTCATTGTCATTTGGCATGTCAACAAATCCAAAGCCCTTAGAGCGACCTGAAAATTTGTCGTTGATAATGCTTGCGCTATCAACCTGTCCGAAGTCGGAAAAAGCGTCACGAAGCTCATCTTCAGTAACAGAGTAAGCCAAATTGCCGATGTAAATGTTCATTTTTAGTCTCAGTAAACATGTGCCTTGCTAGAAAGAGAAACTTCCAAGTAACCAAAACACAAATTACTTGAATAGCGATCAAGTCAACCATTGACTTGATAGTTCAAGTTTAACGTAATTCGTGTTCATTTTCAAATACTTATTACAATCGAAAAATAATTCTTGAAATAGGTTTCTTCTTAATGAACAAATGTGTATAAATATTAATGATGCAGCGCATATTTATGTTATTCGTTTGTCGTCTGATTGATAGTTATCCAACCATGTATCTGCTTGTTAAAAGTCGTTTTCTGATAAACACCTTGCCGTATGCACGACCTTGATTTTCTTGGTGAACTGGTGCTCATTGGAGCACTGGCTGTTGCTATTATTCTGATTTTTCAACGGCTGAAAATTCCGTCAGTCATTGGACTGATTTTTACAGGTATTTTGCTTGGTCCGTCAGGGTTTGGAGCCGTGTATGATCAGGAGATGATTTCAACTTTAGCCGAGTTGGGTGTTGTTCTCCTTCTTTTTACCATTGGTCTGGAGTTTTCACTTGACGAGCTTAACAAACTCAAAAAAATTGTACTTGTTGGTGGCATTGTTCAGATTCTTGTGACAGGTCTTGCTATAAGTTGTCTTGCGTATTGGTTCATGTTTGCTATCGGGTATGCCTTGAGTGTTTCTGCTGCCTTGTTTCTCGGTTTTGCGTTTTCTGTAAGCAGTACAGCAATCTGTCTGAAAATTTTGACTGATCGTGATGAGTTAGGGCAACCGCACGGACGTATAGCAATGGGGATCCTGATTTTTCAGGATATTGCTATTGTTCCCCTTACCATTGCGATTAACTTTTTAAGTCCCGATATCTCTCCTTCGTTTGAAGTGGTCTCTAAAAAAATTGCTGTTATTGTTCTTTTCGCCGCGATTATTTTCATCGGGATGAAGCTGTTGATGCCTAAGATTGTGCACCTTATTGTTTCATTGCATGCGAAAGAGGTTCTGGTTATTGGTGCTCTGGTTATCTGTTTTGGCGCGGCCTATCTTACTTCTCTGGCAGGTTTGTCGTTGGCACTTGGCTCATTTGTTGCCGGCATGATCATTGCCAGTACTGATGAGAGTCACCAGATAAGTGTGATTATTGATCCTTTCCGTGAGGCGTTCAGCAGTATTTTCTTCATTTCCGTCGGTCTGCTGCTCGATGTGAATATGGTGAATCTGCCACTTTTTATCTTCATTGCACTCGCGGTGCTTTTGGTCAAAGGGTTGCTGGTAGCGGGAGTCTCTATTTTTCTTGGGAATTCTCTTAGAGTCAGCATGATGGCTGGTATGGCGCTTGCCCAGATAGGGGAGTTTTCTTTTGTGCTTTCGGAGGCAGGACTCAGGAACAGGGTGATTGATCATGAGATTTTTCAGGCAATGCTGGCCATCATTGTCGTTACCATGATTGTTACGCCGGCAATGATAGCCATTGCGCCGAAATTTGCCGATCAGATGGCTCCAGCACTTGGGTTTATTCCCCTTGTGTCACCGAAATCTACCATTTCCGGTCAACGCCCTCCCGACAGTACCATTATTTGTGCGGGTGAAATTCATGCAGCCATTATCGGTTTTGGCATCAACGGTCAAAACGTAGCAGCAGTGCTTCATGCAACCAATATCTCTTACTCGGTTCTTGAAATAGATCGGGCGATAGTCAAAGTAATGCGTAGAAAGGGTGAGCCGATCTATTATGGAGACTGCACCGAAAAAAAATCGCTTTTGCGGGCTGGAATAGATCACGCGCGTGCGGTGGTGCTTGGTATTTCCGATACTACTGCGGTTCGAAACAGCATTGCCATGATTCGTGAGATCAATAAAAAAGCCTTCATTGTTGTCCGGGCCCGTAGTCTTGACGATGTGGCTTCGCTCTACAAGGCTGGCGCTGATGTTGTGGTCACTGAAAAATTTGAAACATCAATTCAGATTTTTTCGCTTTTACTGAAACATTTTACGGTTGCCCCAGACGTGATTCTTGAACAACAGGAGATTATCCGGCGCGAATGCGAAGAGATTTTTCTACGTGGAAGCGCTGAAATGAGTTGATGGTGTTGTTGTGTTGTCCGGTCACGCTCTGTTTTTTTGTATCTTTATTGTCGAGACCTTATCTCTATTCACCTTTCAGCGAACACCTGTCATGGCACACCAGATGTCATCACCGACACAAAAGTTTATTCGTTATCAACACTCACTGTTGGATTTCCAGCATTCGCAAGAGCGAGGAGCCGTCAAACGGGCGAATTATGAACTCTCCTTGATGGAGCAAAGCTGTTTTGTAGAGCTGAACGGTATTGTGCATCATTATCACGATTCTGGACCAAAAAATGCGGCTGAGACCGTGGTGTTGATTCACGGCTGGGATTGCTGGTGGATGTGGTGGCACCATGTTATCAATTCGCTGAACAGTAAGGGAGTTCGTACTATTGCCTACGATATGCGCGGGCATGGATGGTCAGATAATGATCCGAACAATCACTATCACATCGATTTTTTTGCGCATGATCTGCATGAACTTGTTGTAAAGCTTGATTTACAGCACTTTCACATTGCGGCGTTTTCTTTCGGTCCTTTTGTTGCGCTTGACTATGCCCGTTTTCATACGGGAGTGGTGCGATCAATGACCTTTTTCAATTTTGGTTATTTGCCTAACAGCGCATTTATCCAGGCATTTGCAACGACATCGATTACCTTTGTTTTCAATACGCTTTTGCGCAATCTTACCTGGTGGCTGCCAGCTTATCTTTTTGCACGGCTGGCCCTTGCCAAGAATACTGTTATGCTTCACGATATTCTTATTGGCTTCAAAAGTCTCGAACTTTGTGCTCCAGAGGCTATTGAGCAGACAACTTGTCAGATTACCTCTTTTGCAATAACCGAATCAGTTCCGGATATGGTCAAATCCGTCGATATGCCGATTCTGTTTGTGGCTGGAGAGGGTGATGCAATCATGACTTGTGAAAATACCAGAAAGTTGCATGAACTTACACAAACCGGTAATTATGTTAGCGTACCTGAATGTGGTCATTTGATTACCATTGAATTACCGGATACTGCCTCAGATCTGATATGGAAACATGTTCAGGCTAATAGTGTCCGTTAGTTGGCCTTGGCATGGTGTACGGCGCGGATAAAGGCTTCGATTTTTTCTGGATCTTTAATTCCCGGCTCACTTTCTACTCCGCTGGCAGTATCGACGCCGTAAGGTTGAGTTTGTTGGATTGCTTCACTGACGTTTTCAGCATTTAAGCCGCCAGCAAGGATGGCGAAACATTCACGATCAAGCTCGTTGAAAATACGAGAGGCAAGAGTCGCACTGATGCACTCTCCAGTTCCACCAGCCATGTCTGGTCGGTAAGCATCGAAAAGAAATGTGTTGACCCCGCTTTGCCTGGCAAACTCAGCAATCTCATTGACCGCAAAATCCTCTTCCGGTCGAAACACTTTGATGACTTTTGCTGCAGTGATTGAGCGAGCATGTTCAGGAGTGTAGTTTTTACTATGTAATTGTGCGATGTGAAGGTGGCAATGGCGACAGATAGCGTTGATTTCTTCCGGAGTTTGTTCAACAAAAATGCCAGCAGTTTGTACGAATGGTGGTAATTGCTTGATAATTGATTGTGCTTGATCAGGTGTTATCATTCGGGGACTTGTGTGGCTGAAGTTAAAACCCAATACATCAGCGCCCGCATGAGAGGCTATAAGGGCATCTTGAAGACGGGTTATGCCGCAAATTTTGATTTTAGTCATTGCATAATTTATTTTGCAGGGCAATGTTATGCCGTATGTTTGCAAATTTATTAAAGTGTCGTTTATGTGCCTTTGGGATTCTCTCTAATTGTCTGTATATTCAAGGCCGTTTTTCAGTATTGAGGCGTCGCCAAGTGGTAAGGCATCGGCCTTTGGAGCCGACATCCGCAGGTTCGAATCCTGCCGCCTCAGCCAATAACAAATAATTTCAGAAAAGAATACAACAAAAAAAGCAGCCTTTTCAAGCTGCTTTTTTTGTTTCATAACCATTGAGAGTTTGACAACTCTTTAGTAACGGTAATGTTCTGGCTTGTAGGGCCCATCCGCTGAAACGCCAATATACTCAGCCTGTTCAGGAGTAAGCCGGGTAAGCTTTACACCAATCTGTTCAAGGTGTAAGCGAGCAACCTCTTCATCAAGCTCTTTCGGTAAGCGGTAAACACCAACTTCATAATTTTTTGTCCAGAGTTCAATCTGTGCAAGTGTCTGGTTGGTGAACGAGTTGCTCATCACAAACGATGGATGGCCAGTTGCACAGCCAAGGTTCACTAAGCGACCTTCGGCAAGCAAGTACATGCAGTTACCATTTGGGAAAATGTACTTATCAACCTGAGGCTTAATGTTGATGATGGTAACGGTTGGGTCGTTATTGAGCTTATCAACCTGAATTTCGTTATCGAAGTGCCCAATGTTGCAAACAATAGCTTCATCTCTCATTTGCTTGATGTGCTCAAGGGTGATAACATCTTTGTTGCCGGTGGTGGTAACAAAGATGTTGCCCTCTTTAACAGCCTCTTCTAAAGTGGTAACCTCATACCCTTCCATTGCAGCTTGTAATGCACAGATAGGATCAATTTCTGTAACAATAACGCGAGCGCCATAGCTACGCATTGAGTGAGCGCAACCTTTGCCAACATCGCCATAACCAAGCACAACAACAACTTTACCAGCAATCATAACATCGGTAGCACGCTTAATGCCATCAGCTAATGATTCACGGCAGCCGTAGAGGTTGTCAAACTTTGATTTAGTGACAGAGTCGTTGACGTTGATGGCAGGGAAGAGTAATTCGCCTTTTTCCATCATCTGGTAGAGGCGGTGAACACCGGTGGTGGTCTCTTCCGAAACACCCTTCATTTCTGACGCAACCTTGTGCCAGCGCTGGTTATCTTCTGCGAATACCTCACGAAGCTGCTGGAACAGTGCTTTTTCCTCTGCATTACCTGGAGTTTTATCGAGCATTTTCGGATCGTTCTCGATTTTGTAGCCGAGGATAATCATCAAAGTTGCATCGCCACCATCATCAACAATAAGGTTTGGCCCTTTTCCTCCTTCAAACTCCAGAATCTGACGGGTACACCACCAGTATTCATCCAGTGTTTCGCCTTTCCACGCATAGACAGGTACACCGCTTGCTGCAATAGCTGCAGCGGCATGATCCTGAGTTGAAAAGATGTTGCAGCTTGCCCAGCGCACTTCCGCACCGAGCTCTACAAGGGTTTCAATCAGTACAGCAGTCTGGATAGTCATGTGCAGGGATCCGGAAATACGGGCACCCTTGAGTGGATATTTACCAGCATATTTGCGTCTGGTAGCCATCAAACCGGGCATTTCTTTCTCTGCGACCTCTATCTCTTTGCGTCCCCATTCGGCAAGAGAGATATCTGCTACTTTATAGTCAAGCGCTTTCGCTGCTATTGTCATTGTGTCGTTGTAATTTTGAATGTTAAGATGTTATTCAAGCAAGATTGAATGCTTTTTTCAGCTCAGCAACCTTTTCAGTCTTTTCCCATGGGAAGATGTCGCGACCAAAATGACCGTAGGCTGCGGTTTGCTGATAGCACCAGCCTTGCGGTTTGTCGAGGCCGAAACGCTGGATGATTGCTGCCGGACGAAGATCAAAAATCACCTCAGCCTTTTCCTGAATCTGCGCATCATTCAAGCCGTTTGTTGCAGTATCGTGCGTGTTGATATAAATCGATACAGGACGAGCGACACCAATTGCATAAGAAACCTGCACAGTGCATTTGTCGGCAAGACCGGCAGCAACAATGTTCTTTGCTACGTGGCGTGCGGCATAAGCTGCGCTGCGATCAACTTTGGAAGGATCTTTACCGCTGAAAGCACCACCGCCGTGAGGAGCTGCACCACCGTAGGTATCAACAATAATTTTGCGACCAGTCAAGCCTGTGTCGCCGTGTGGTCCACCAATTTCAAAACGACCTGTAGGGTTGATATGGAATTTTGTGTTAGCATCGAGCATGTCAGCAGGAATAACTACCTTAATGACGTTCTCGATAATATCTTTTTTGATCACTTTCTGCCATTCCGCTTCGCTGACACCGGCTGGTTCTGGATCGTGCTGGGTTGAAACAACAACAGCATCAACACGGGCAACTTTCTCATCAACATATTCAAGCGTGACCTGGCTTTTTGAATCAGGACGGAGGTAGGTCATTATCTTGCCCTCTTTGCGGATGTCGGCAAGTTTTTTCATCAGTCGCTGAGCGAACTGTATAGCGGCAGGCATAAGCTCAGGGGTTTCTGTGCAGGCGTAACCAAACATCATACCTTGATCACCAGCGCCGACGCGGTCAAACTCATCAGCAATCTCCTCTTTGCGGTCAACACCACGGTTGATATCAGCAGACTGGCTGTGAAGTGCTGAAAGCACACCACATGAGTTTGCTTCAAACATGTATTCACCTTTGGTGTAACCAATCTCAGTAATAACTTTTCGGGCTATTGTCTGTACATCAACAATACCTTTTGTTGTTACTTCGCCACCCACAATCACCTGACCGGTAGTAACAAACGTTTCACAGGCAACACGTGAACTGGAGTCCTGACGAATAAAATCATCAAGAACTGCATCGGAAATCTGATCGGCTACCTTGTCTGGATGCCCCTCTGAAACGGATTCAGAGGTAAAGAAATACCTTTTTTGTGACATGTTTTTCAATAAGATTTTGATTGAACAAATAATGGTTACTACAGAAAAACTGAAATTAAAGAGAAAATTTTCGGTGATAGGATTTCACAAAGAAATGACTGGACACGAAAAATCTCCTTTACAAACTCTTAGCATTGTATAGCTATACAAAACGAGATGAAGAGCTTGCGACATCGTGTCCATAGGTAATGGGAATGTCAAATATAAAACATGATACAAAATGTAATCATTCACACTCTTCTATGCAAAAATTCTCTTTATCCAACAAGAATTTCAGAATAATCCCCAACACTGATTTCGTGTGGATGACCAATAATACTTGCGTTGTTGCCAATAATCGAGTTGTTGAGCATGATGTGAATCACACGCGCCTCATTACCAATAATCGAGTCCTTGATAATGGCATCAGTAATAACCGCCTGCTCTCCAATGGTCGTGTTTGGTCCGATGATGGCATTGTGCAGTATTGCATTATCAGCGATAAAGACGGGATCGATAATAATGCAGCCAGGATACTGCTTGCTGTATGAATTGTTTTCCAGTAACGTCTGGTTTGTTGAGAGCAGTGTTTCTGGTTTTCCGCAATCATACCAGCCGCTTACAGGGAAGGTAGTGAATGTCTCTCCGCCTTCAATCATAAACTCGAGAGCATCAGTAAGCTGAAATTCGCCTTTCGTTGTAATATTGTTGTCAATAAGATGGTCAATGGCGGCAAAAAGAGATGCTGAATGACGGATCAAATAGAGTCCAACAATTGCAAGATTGCTTACGGGAGTGTCGGGCTTTTCAACGAGCCTCTGGATGGTGTTTCCATCAGTAACAGCGACACCGAATCGTCTCGGATCTTCAACCTCTTTAACACCCAGTGTTGAGTAAGGGCTTTTTAATACCGGTTCGAGCTCCACATCAAAAATCGTGTCACCCAGAATAATAAAAAGAGGTTCATCATCTTGGACATAAGGTTTACACATCCATAGAGCATGAGCAAGACCAAGCAGCTCTGTTTGTGTCACAAAGGTGAATTTTATGTCATAATTTGTGGTGAGCCACTCCTCAATCATATCGCCAAGATAGCCTACAATGACAATCGCCTCATCGATGCCTGCTGCGATAAGTTTATCCATAATATGGCCGATAATCGGTTTTCCAGCCACATTAAGCAATACTTTGGGATGTGAAAAAGTGTGTGGGCGTAAGCGGGTACCTACACCAGCAACAGGAATAATAGCTTTCATGTTGTAACGATTTCTTGTTTTAGTTCAGGCATAAGTGAAAAAAGTAAGTTACAATATGGGATTTTTATCATTTTACAAATAAAAATTCTGAAAATTAACCATAGCTGTATTGCATTGAGGTGGGATGCTTCCTATAAAAAGAGGTTGTGTTTTAATACTCGCTTTCGCATATTTTATAATCAGTTAACTCTTTTTTTGTAGATGATGATTTTGAGCATTTGATAAATATTTTTTATTGAGATGTTGGACTAATGGCAGAGCGTTGTAAGGTGATATTGAGGCAATCTGGAGTGATTCCAGTGGTTGATAATCGAGTGGTGCTTATTACTACAAGGAAATCAGATCGTTGGATTATTCCTAAAGGGTATGTGGAAAAAGGGTTATCCCCTGCTGATTCTGCTGCGAAAGAGGCTTATGAAGAGGCTGGATTACTTGGGTCGGTTCATTGTCAGCCGGTGGGCGAGTATCGCTATCGTAAGTTCGGTAAATTGTTTGCTGTGCATGTTTTTCCGTTTATTGTCGAGACGATGCTTGATGAGTGGGATGAGATGCATGTTCGTCGTCGTATAGTGGCTACTCCCGCTGAAGCGGTTGAGTTGCTTGACCATGATGAGTTGAAGCGTATTATTGCTGGCTTCTTTAAGCTTAACCAAGAATAATGTGGATTTAATTTGGAAAAAAGCACTCTTGTGCTATATTTGGCATTCCTTTTCGCATGACGGGGTGTGGCGCAGTTGGTAGCGTGCCTGCTTTGGGAGCAGGAGGTCCCGAGTTCGAGTC
>DYND01000046.1 GCA_020721255.1 Chlorobium chlorochromatii | reverse complement strand
GTGGTTTTGACACGAACAAACATGGATAACAACAAGAAGTGAACAAAGCTTATCGCATAATGTACGCAACAAATCGAAAAAATCAAATATATTTATTCTATTAGGCACTACAGCGGCGAAAACCAAAATTCCCCTTGAGTTTATTGGCCTTCCCGATGGTTTCTGTCAGTTTATTGGTGAAGTCAGGAGATTGCCCAAAAATTTAGGCACTACAGAGCGGTGACAAGCGAACTCGTTATTTGAGTTTTTTCTTAGCCAGAGCCGCTTCAGAAGTTTTGCCATAAAGAGCAATCAAATCTTTAAAACGCGCTTTTGCATTCACGGCATCACCAATGAACTCAAATGCAAGCCCCTGTTTATAGAGTGCAGCCGGTCGCTTGGAACTGTTGGTGTATTTAGCAATAACCACTTGATACTCAAGAATTGCATTCTCATACTTTTTTGCATCAAAAAAACTTTCCGCAAGTAAAAATTGTGCTTGATCGCACAGTGTTGATTTTGGATAATTTTTCAAAAGAGCACTGAAACTTTCGCGCGCTGCTGCGTAATTGTGCTGACTGAGTTTTTCTGATCCCACGTTCAGTAAAACCACATCACTTGCGAGAGGAGCTGGCTGCTCGGCTGGTTGTGGAACTGGTGGCAATGGCAAAACCTCTCTCTTCTTTAACTCTTGTGCCAATGTTGCATAGTTCTGCTCAAGTTTTTGTAATCGCGATTCGATACCACCTACCTGAGCAATCAAGAGTGAATCATCTTCAGTGAGTCGAGTGAACGAGTTATTGCTTTTATGCTCACTCTCCTCTACCGTGCCCCGTAATCGGGAAACTTCGTCCCGAACCTGCTGTATATCGGCATACGAAACAGCACTCTGTGATTTAATGGTTTCAGCCTCCGTTTTTAATTTTCTCACATCGTCCTGAACCACAAAAAAATCAGTTTTCGATGCGCACGAACCCAGAATAAAAAGTGGCAAAAAAAGAAGTGGCTTAACGTATGTAGTATTCTTCATCAATTCAGACGGTTATAGCTTACAAGCTGTTTTGTTCGATAATCTCTTATCATCAAATCGGCAGGCCACTTTTCGTTATTTAACGATAAAATGCGCTCTACGATTTTTATTCCACGCCTCCTCCCCTGTTCCCAAAGCAAAAGGACGCTCTTCACCAAAACTGATGACATCGAGACGCGTCGGTGCAACGCCAAGTCTTGTAATGTACTCCTTGGAACTCGATGCTCGACGCTCACCAAGCGCAAGATTGTATTCAGATGTTCCTCTGCTGTCGCAATGACCTTCAATAACAGCCGTTGTGTTAGTATTACTCACCAGCCATGCGGCATTTTTTTGCAGTTGCTCTTGAGCTTCAGCACTGAGTGCTGAGCTGTCATATCCAAAAAACACGTCACCTATGGGGCCTGTCTGCCATTGATCAAATCCATATCCAGAGGGCATCTGAGGTTCAGTGGCAGGAACAGAACGCTTGATAGGAGACGATCGGGTTACAACGGTTGACGGTGAAGCAGGTGCAACCTGTGGAGTAGAGGTATTCGTAGCCACTTTCTGTGATGAACATCCACCCATCACCATCAAAACAGATAGTGTAATAACGCCAATCTTTTTTTTCATAATCATTTCCATTTTTTTAAATCATAAAAAACTCATAAACACAGCAAACATAGCAGTAAAAAACGTTCCTATAGCAAGATCAGAAAAACCAGCAAAACAAACAACATTACAAGATAAAAGCTTCGATGCCGATGTAGAGATGCCACATTATTACTTGGTAAATAGTGACCATGATGGCTGCATCTGCTCCCCTGCCAAACGTAAAAGCTGACGCTGATTTCTCCCTGTTGCACTCATCACAAAAAGCTTTTTCTGACCTTGACGATTTGATGTAAACACAATCATACGACCATCTGGAGACCACGATGGCGACTCATTATTCCCAGAGTTTTCAGTCAAACGCGTCAAACCAGAACCATCCGTATTGATAATAAATATATTAAGTACACCACTATTCTCGCGCATGGTAAAGGCGAGTTTATCACCCATTGGCGACCATGCCGGTTGTGTATTATAGTTCCCGTTGAAGGTTACTCGTTTGATATCGCCCGACTCGATTGCTTGAGTAAAAATTTGCGGTTGCCCACTCCGTTCTGAAACATAAGCAACGTAACGTCCATCAGGTGAAAATGTTGGTGAAAGATCAATACCATCGTTTTTCGTTAATCTACGGAGAACTTTACCTTGAGTATTGATGAGATAAATCTCTTGATCGCCTTCAAAGGAGAGTGTCGTTGCAAGCTCGCTATTATTACGCCATGCAGGATCAATACCAATGCCACTATTTCCGACAATAACGCTCTGTTTGCTCGCAAGATTTTTGATGGTAAGTTTTGATCGACCCGATGAAAAATCGGTAAATGCCAGATAATTACCATTCGGTGAAAAAGCAGGCGTCAAGGTAATGGATCGTAAAATTGTTAACTGCTCAACACCAAAACCATCAAAATCGCATTGATAGATCTCTTTAAACCCTCTGTGGTTGGAGACAAACACAATTTTACTGCCAAAAACAGAACTCTTACCAGTAAAAAACTCAATCAAATCGGCACAAAACGCATGACCAAGAGCACGAAGCTGTTGCTCACCTCCAGAGTAGGCTTGTGTAAAAAGCAGCTTACTGCCCGCGATATCGTACACCTCCATCGTAAGCGTCACACCATCAGCCTTTTTACTCACTTTACCACCAACATATATCTCCGCCTCCACCGTATTCAATGCACGAAAATTGATGCCAATTCGCTCATTACTGCCACCGCTTTTCAAATCGAGCGGAGGTGGCACAAGGGTAAAAATATCGGTAAACTCCAAACCGGCACGAATAATCGCATCCAGACTTCTTGCCATACCCGCATCATTTTTACTCCGCACATCAAGTGTATTCAAAACTAAGGGAATATTGCCTGTTCCCTCTTTCTGGATCGCAATATATTTGTCCATCTCTTCGGCCACGAGTGGTAACGACAGGGTATGAAGAGAGCTGATGGCAAGCAGAACAATGGCTGCATATCGCCTTAATAATCGCATAAATATTCAAGAATTAATTAATCAATTTTTCATAGTCAACTCTTCACCGACTTGACCCGATACCGGCAGGGGTAAAAACAAAACCGATCCAGATATTATCGGTTCC
>DYND01000012.1 GCA_020721255.1 Chlorobium chlorochromatii | reverse complement strand
GGAGTTGTGGAGGGCGTATTACAAGGCAGGATTGAGGTTGCACGCAATCTTATGGAAAGTGGGTTTAGTGCGGAACAGGCAGCAAACATAGCTGATGTGCCTGTGGCGTCGCTGCAATCGTCTTGAATAGTATTGAGACAAGTCAACAATTTCGCATTGGTCACGCAGGGATGAGTTTGTCTATATTTTGTCCGATGCGGCGTGATGAGTTTTAGCCATTCACGATCGGCATTTCCTTTTGGTAGAGTCTTGCGACGATGCAGCCACTGCCCAAAAGCACCGCCATCGCCCGCAACACAGAAGATTTACCACAGCCGTTTGGGCCGCTGAAAAGAATATTGGTCGCTATCGTTCCGCTCCAATCGTCTTTAAAATGAAAGAACTGTGAGCCAAGAACTCCGGCTTCAAAGGTATGGAGAGCAAGTATTTTCATGTTCCCGTTTTATACGACGGATAATATCCGTGTAAAATTATCAAATGTAGAGAAAAGTCAAAAGATCAATTATTTCCCGAAACGGCAGGGAGACCAAATCTTTTGTGAATCAGGAGAAATGGCTGAGGTCCTTCTTTTGCGAATGCTCCTCTATCTTGATACTGAACTCTTGCCAAAGGGATATTGCTGCTTCGAAATACGCTGCGATATCTTGTTCTGTCACGTATAAATCTTCCCCGGCAGCCGGTTTTCTGAGTAAAAATGGTCGAGAATTCTGGTCTTGTTTATCGTAATTCGGGTACAATAGATCAGGACGAATTGTAAAAAGTTCGTCTGACGATGGGCCTGAACCATGCTTAACGGTGTTTGCAACAAGACGAAGCTCATTAACTTTTGACCATGCAGACAATGATTTCATAGAGCAACCACCAGCATCAAGTCGAGCATGAAACTCTTCCAACTGGAACAACTTCTTTCGCAGCTTCGTATTTTCACGAGCCGCCTGTTCTTCATGAACGGTTAACACTTGACGCGTATGAAACACCAACATTTGCTGTTCTAAAAGATGCCAAAGCATGACGGTAGACATATTTGCTGCCGCCTGTCGGACACCGTTCAGCCGATCATACACTTCAAAGCCCTGATTTTCCGCATATTCCGCAAGAGCACACGGATCCTCTTCATCTGAATAGTGTTCCGTATTTCCATACCATATCGCATCAGATGTTTTATCAGCTTCAGTAGCAGGATCAGGAATTGACGGCAGCATATGCTCAAGAATCGCACGCCGTGTCCATTCGATTTCAGGAATAAATACTTTCCGTATCCAAGCACCCCAAAAATTACCGTCCAGCCACAAATTCATTGTCAACTCTCCTTACACGGTGAAAGGGTTTATTTCCTTTATAAAAAAAGGGTTCTGATGCTTTGTCTTAAACCTCCATTGTATATTTCAGTGTAAAAGCTTCGTGCAACGTGCGGATACTCTCGATTTCTGGGCAGTCGGTAATAACTGAAAGATCAAAATCGATACAAATAGCAATATCTTTTTGCGACAAATAATTTTTGTGGATTAAAACCTCGCGAATTTGGTCGATGGTATCAGAATATTCGCGTTCCTCTGGGTCGTTGCTCTGAAGGAGAAACTCCCGATAGGTATCTTCAATGATCGGTTTCGAGTAAGTCTGAATTTCATCAACTACTCGAAGTATCTCGGTTATTTTTTTGTCGAGCGCCGCTTGAGTACTGAAGAAAATATTACCGTTGGAATGGGCGGTTTCATTTCGATCATCAACGAGCTTGGCATAGGTACCGATCTTGCTGTTGTCACAATTGATCAACTTCAGCAGACGCAAGATACTGCGCTCGTTTACTGTACTGAAAACAAATGGTGAAGTCGCCGCCAATAGACTTTTCTCGACATCCTTGCTAAAGCCAATAAGAGCTTTTTCAAAATCACTCTGCCTTGCCTGTCGAATCTGCCATATATTAAAATAGACAAAGCTCATCGTCATCATGTGATAGGCGAGGAAAGCGAACTGATAGTTACCCTTTATATAGTTGTTATCAAACGCATCCCACAAAAAAGCGATGTATTCCTGCTCCTTCGGAGTCTTAAAGGAAAGCGGCAAATAGTTGCTCAGTTCAATAGATTCTTCCATGATTAAGCCTCCACTCCAGAAGACTCGCCCCACACTCGGGCGATGGCAGCCTGAATCTTCTTCTCAAAGCGTTCGATCAATTCGCGATTTGCTGCGACAAGTGCCTGCTCGGCTTCGATTTCGGCGACAATGGTCTGCTGAATTTCAAGGGATGGTAAGGGAATTTGATATTCCAAGATTTCGCGAGGCGCGATGTTTCCCTGTGCTCCGCCTCCTGCTGTTTGCTGACAATAATTGTAAAACGCTGCACTACAAAGTAAATGAAAAACAAAACTTTGAAGAACTTTCGGTTTTGCACGCACAACACCAACCCGTTGATTAACAAGCAAACCTGTTTCTTTCACCTCTGCGACTTTACCAACTGTTGCTCCTGTCATCGCCATGACAATATCACCAACACACAATGCAAAGCGAGCAAGATCGTTGGTGTATGAGTGAAACTGCGCATCCGTCATGTCAAGTCGGCCATCTCGTCCAACATTTCCAATCTTGACTACTGCCCTGTAAGAATCATCTACAGGCATAGTGGTCATATCGGTACTTTTGAAAGCATATCCACTAATAAAATCAGAAACATCAGCAAGTGACACCATCGGCCAATCGGGATGAATCGGAATATGAGGGCGGTAGTTGTCAAGGACAGCATGGGCACCGTCGATGACTTTCTGGTAGCCATCAATCTCTGCAACAATCTCTTTCTGCACTTCCAGAGGTGGCAGGGGAATTTGGATCTCTGCAAACGATGACCATCCAACTCTCGGAAGTTGTGCTCCTTTGAGTTGCTTCATTACAGCATCATTGAATCGTTCACTCCTGAACAAGTATGCGTAAAGGACTGGTTCAACTCCTTTCTCACACGGCTCAATGACAAAAATATCTGTTGAACAGATTCCTTCTCGGTCTGCCAGCCACACTTTATTCAAATTGGGCCGCAGTTTGCCATAAAGAATGTCGCTCGGCTTGAATATGTTCTTGAGACTTTTGATTTCCGAAGGATTCTCTGCGACAATATCTCCCGTAATTTCACCTGTATTCTTCTCAATGTTTTCAAGACCGATGTAAGTCACTGTACCATTTAGCGACTCAGGCAATACTGTTCGCTCTGATTTTCGGAATACCTGATCAACCGGAACAAATGGCCAAGCAGAGATACTGGCAACATTCTCCCTATACCGCTCCCCGCTCAAGTTGTAATCCCCATTCCCAGCAATCTTTTCCTTCGGCACTATCAACGCACTCGGGCTCAGCAACACTTCCCTACTAGAACCAATCGACGAAAACCACGCTTTCAGAAACTCAAACGCCGCTGAAAGGTCGTTCTTCTCAATTGCCCGCCGTTGGGCTCCAAGGCCGAAGCCGTCATTCTCTACCTTGAAGAAGGCGATGCTGTGACTGCGCCGCGCCAGCGATTTGTCGAGAATGAGGATGGAGGTCTTGACTCCGGAATAGGGCTGAAAGACTCCTGCGGGCAGCGATATGACGGCAACGAGGCTCTTCTCGACAAGCATTTTGCGCAACTGTTTGTACGAGGTGCCGCTCTGGAAAATGATACCTTCGGGCACAATAATCCCTGCCCGACCGTTGGGCGTGAGGTGTTCGGCCATGTAATCCACAAAGAGCACTTCGCTGCGCTTGCTCTGCACCGAAAAGCGCTTATGCGGCTTGATACCCCCTTTCGGCGACATGAAGGGTGGATTGGCAAGAATGACATCGGCAAACTCGTTCCATTTCTCCTCGGAGGTGAGGGTGTCGTACTCCTCAATGTGCGGATCAACGAAGCCGTGGAGGTAGAGGTTGACCAGCGAGAGGCGCACCATGTCGGGCGAAATATCATAGCCTTTGAAGTTGCGGGCAAGTCGCCCCTTTTCGTCGGGCGTCAGGGTGCTGTTGCTGTGAGCGTCGGTGTTTGAGCGCAGAATGTGCTTGTAGGATGAGATGAGAAATCCGGCTGTACCGCAGGCAGGGTCGAGAATCACCTCCTCTTTTTTGGGGTCAAGGATCTGCACCATGAAGTCGATGATGTGACGAGGGGTGCGGAACTGCCCGGCATCACCCTGGGAGCCAAGCACGGAGAGCAGGTATTCAAAAGCATCGCCAAGCCGCTCGGAGTGGTCGTACTCGAACTCATCAATGATTTTCAGGAAGCTTTTGAGCGTTTCGGGGTCGCGGTAGGGCAGATAGGCGTTCTTGAAAATGGTGCGGAAAAGTGGCGGGATGCCGGGGTTTTCGGGCATTGTCGCTATGGCTTCGCCGTAGAGATTGAGCGTTTCGTGACCTCCAAGCCCAGAGCGCATCAGTTTTGCCCAGCCATAACGGCCATACTCTCCAGCAAAAAAAGCACGCTTTCCTCCCAGCTCTTCGCTCTCGGCATCCATGTCGTCCATGAACTTGTAGATGAGGGCGATGGTAATCTGTTCAACCTGCGATTTCGGGTCGGGTACTTTTCCTACAAGAATATCACGGGCGGTATCTATTCGGCGTTTGGTTGCGGTGTCGAGCATTATGCGGCAAACTGGTTGAGTGAAACGTAGTCTTTAATGTAGTCAGGAATAATGACCCGGTATTTGTCGGGAACCGCTTTCAGGTCGCGGGTGGAGAAGAGCGGATTGGTTGCAAGCTCGGTGTAGTGGCGGCTGTTGATGATGTGGCGCACCTGATCATTGGTGGCATAAGCTTTGAAAAAGTGCTTCATTGCAGGAATAGCCCCGGCCTCTTCAGGCTTATAATCGGCGATGAACTTGGCAAACTCCTCCTCCAGCAACTCATCTTTTGACTTAAAACGGGGTATAAGCCCAAAGATTTTTTCGAGAATTTCGCGCAGGGTGAGGCGACGGTCAACCGCGGCAGCTTTGCGCAGTTTGTCGAGCGTGTAATAATCGTGAGGCTTCTCAAACACTTCGCGATTAACGTAATCAATAACTTTATCCCACTGCCCCGCCTCAACAGAAGCGGCTATAAAATCGTTTTCACGCACAGCGTCCTCAAACCGCTCAAAAAACATCCGATCAATTTTCATTCCCTCTACCCCGATGGTCGCCTCTTCGATGGTTACAAGGAGATCGTCACCCTTATGCTCGTAGATGTTTCCTCCGTTATGTGCGCCACCGCCACCACCGCCTTCTTCGCCTGAACTTCCTCCTTTGGGAAGCTTTATAACCTCATCGTAATCGAACTTTTCCTCAAAGTATTCGCAGTTGGCAAAAAAGTCGAAGAGCTTGAATACCTTCTTGAGCGGATTCGTTACCTCAGATTTCAGCGTTTCATCAAAAAGCTGCTCACGGAAATCATGCTGACGAGTGCCTCGGCCTTTGATCTGGATAAAATCTGTGGGCGAAAAAATGGGGCGGAAAAGACCGATGTTGATAATATCCGGGCAGTCGTAGCCGGTGGTCATCATGGCAACAGTAACACAAACACGTGCCTTGCTTGTTTTATAGGTGTCAAGAAAGTTGGCGGAACCGAGAAGATTATTGTTGGTGAAGTTGATGGTGAGCTGCTGTGCATCGGGAATTTGTGAGGTAACCTGTACGGCAAAGTTCGACTGATATTTACACGGGAACATACGATCGGCCATCAGGTTCAGAATTTCAGTCAGTTTCAAAGCATGGTGCTGGCTGACCGCAAAGATGATTGATTTGCCAATCTCTCCACTGATTGGGTCGCGCAGGGCATTTTCAAGAAAAACCTTACAGAAGAGTTGATTGGTTGGCTGTGAGAAAAAACGTTTTTCAAATTGGCGCTGGCGGAATACTTCATCGCTGTTCTCGCCATTATCCTCGCTAACCGTCACCGTATATCCTCGTTCCGAAAGCAACGCCGTGGTAATCTCCGAGCGAGCATCAACCACAATCGGATTAATCAGGTAGCCATCCTTCACGCCGTCAAGCAGTGAGTAACGGTAGGTTGGCTGACTGTTTTCGCAGCCGAAGGTGCGGTAGGTGTCGAGCAAGAGACGACGCTCGGTTTCGCGCGGATCTTTTGCTTCACTTTTGGTACCCTCAAAGCGTTTGAGGTAGTCGCGTGGCGTAGCAGTCAGCCCAAGTTTATAGCCGATGAAGTAGTCGAACACAGCGCGTGCATTGCCGCCGATGGAACGGTGGGCTTCGTCGGAAATGACCAGATCGAAGTCGGTCGGCGAAAAGAGACGCCGGTACTTGTTGTTGAAAAGCAGTGACTGCACGGTGGTGACTACAATTTCAGCCCGTCGCCAGTCGTCTCGATTCTCTTTGTAGATAACGCTTTGATAATCGTTGGAAAGTGCGGCTGAAAATGATTTTTTTGCCTGATCTTCGAGTTCAAGGCGGTCAACAAGAAAGAGGACTCGTCGGGCGTTGCCTGTTTTGAGAAAGAGCTTTATCAATGCTGCAGCAACAAGGGTTTTGCCGGTGCCGGTCGCCATCTCAAATAGAAAACGCTCCTTTCCTTCTTTGACGGCTTGCTGCAAGGCTACAATAGCATTCAACTGATATGGACGCAAAAAGCGGAGTTTATTTGCCTTGATGTAGTTGAGGCGCTCTGTTTCGTTCTGCCAACCTGCTTCGGAGGCATAGTTCGGGCGTTGGGTGAGTGCAATATAGTTAGCACCAATCTGCTCATGCACAAGAGCCTGAGGATTACTGGTTACTTTCTGGTAACCTGTAACTGAGTCTGGAGTTGGAAATGTTGTGATGAGATAGGGATTGCCCCGTTCAAGATCCCAGAAGTAATGGAGATTACCGTTTGAAAGAATGATAAAGCGACAATTCTGTGAGCGGGCATATTTTCTTGCCTGCTCTTTACCAACGAGTGGATTTTTGGCCTCTGATTTTGCTTCGAGAACAATAAAGGGGAAACCTTTGTCGTTGAGGAGCAGAAAGTCTATAAACCCTTTGGTTACTTTTTCATAGTTCTCGCCAAGTGTATCAAGATCCTGCGTCGTTATGGCAACCTTTGCCTCAAGCCGGATGTTTGCCGGGCGCTTCCCCTCTGCAAAAAATCGCCAACCGGCCTCTTCGAGCAGCTTGTTGATTTTGATGCGGGCTGTGGCTTCCTTGTGTTGCATGGGCTTTTTGTCAACCGTAGAAAGGAGTAATGGTGTTATTCTTCAAATGATTTTTCAGAATTCACTTATTCATCCTGATTTTCTTTATCGTAACCTTCATAATAGTAGGATTGCTCTATGCCCTTAAAAATAACTTCTCGATTATCTATTTCACTTGTTAAGTTAGCTGAAAGTAATGTTCTTATTTCCAAATCATTAACCGGGCTTCTCTCCATGGCTTGCAAGTAAAATATTTTATCAACAAACTGCCAGTTCACCACATATTTTAGTCTCGTTTTTAGAATCATATCTAACCAAATACGCAGGCTTCTTCCGTTTCCTTCCAAAAAAGGATGTGCAATATTCATTTCTACATATTTTGCAATAATATCCTCAAAAGTACTTTCAGGCATCTGTTCAATTTTCTCTAAAATCTCTTTAAGATACAAGGAGTTTGCAAACCTGAATCCTCCTTTTGAAATGTTCTTTTGTCGCAATTGTCCTGCAAAATCATATAAACTGTCAAACAGATATTTATGTATTTGTAGTAATCCTTTTGTGGTCCCAATTTCAATTTGGTCAATATCGCCTGTTTCAAATAAGCGATATGCTTTTTCCAAACTTCTTTTATCTATATTTTTCATATTGATTTATGAATATGCGCCAAGCGATTCCTATCAATGAAGAATCGCTAGTCGGCTGCTGTATAATATTTCTTTCTTCACCCGCTCAGTAGCTCTCATCCGGCAACGGAAAATCGACTTTGCGGACATCATCCACATACTGGCGGACGGCTCGCTCGATGACGAAGTTCAAATCAGAACCACTTACGCCATTTCATGACGACGCTGCTGTTCAACGTAAGAACGCAAAACAGCGTTAATTTTTGTCTGATAGCCTTTGCCTTCTTGACGGAAAAACTGCAAAACATCAGCATCAATGCGCATGTTGAGCAACTTTGTTGGCTGTGGTAATTCAGCAGACGTTGTTGACCAATCAATCACCATTCCTGCTTCGTCAGGATCGGAAGCAATAGCAGCCGCAATTTCTTCCTCCGTCATAGCTGCAGCTTGTTCCCAATCACTCTTGTTTTCGCCACGCGCGCACATTGCACGTAACTCATCAACCGTATATCTGACGATATGCTCTCTTTTCTCCATGTTGTGCCCTCCTGAATGATATAATTCTGCGACGATATTCGCGCCAAGTCCAAATAACAGTATAATATTTTTTTCCTCACCCATTCAGTAGCTCTCATCCGGCGATGGAAAATCGGCTTTGCGGACATCATCCACATACTGGCGGGCGGCCTTTTCGATAACGCTGTTCAGGTCGGCGTATTGGCGCACAAAACGGGGATGAAACTCGCGGTTGAGGCCGAGAATATCGTTGATGACGAGCACCTGGCCATCACACGCTACGCCTGCGCCGATGCCGATGGTGGGGATGGTGAGTGAACGGGTTACTTCGGCGGCGAGGGCTGAGGGGATTTTTTCGAGTACAATGGCAAATGCGCCAGACTGCTCGAGCAGCACAGCATCTTCGAGAAGCTGTTCGGCTTCACGCTCCTCTTGGGCACGCACACGATAACTGCCGTACTTATAAATGGATTGTGGCATCAAGCCAAGATGCCCCATAACGGGAATGCCAACATCGGTAATACGTTTGACCGTTTCGGCAATAACGCGACCACCCTCAAGTTTGACGGCGTCGCACTCGTGCTCTTTCATGATTTTACCGGCGTTACGCAGCGCCTCCTCCCCCGAAAGCTGGTAGCTCATGAACGGCATATCGGTCACCACCATAGCGCGGCCGCTCTCCTCTTTCACGCCTCTCACCACCGCTTTGGCGTGATAAATCATTTCCTCAATGGTGATTGGCAGCGTGGTACTGTGGCCTGAAAAGACGTTACTTGCTGAGTCGCCAACAAGCAGCACATCAACACCAGCACGATCGAGAATACGTGCCATGGTGTAATCGTAAGCAGTGAGCATTGATATTTTCTCACCATTCTGTTTCATATCAAGGAGCCTTCTTGTAGTAACATGGGCTGCTTTTTGCGAAGCGCTGCTGTTCATGATGGGTGACGGATTTGAAGTTGAAAAACGTTAGAGAATATCAGATAAATCGTTTGGAAAAAGGATTATAGCTTCGTCATTGTGCATGGTTCCTGCAGCATGACGCATCAACTCTGCAAGACGTGAATATTCGGGAATGTAGCCAAGAATTTCCTCTAATGAGGTGGTTTTGCGCTCCATTTCCTCAACCATATCCTGTTGTATTGAATCGAAAGCCTCTCCTGCAGGAAGGGCAATAAAACTGCAAAGCTCTTTGTGGCGTGCTGAAAGAGGAAGCGAGCCGTGCTGCAAGAGAACATTGCGATTCCGGCGCTGTGCCGAACCAACAAGCTTACGACCATCAACCTGAAGCTCATAACGCGCTGATGCGGTAAAACAGCTCACGGAGTCGGGTGATGATGTGCTTTGCGGACGGGTTAAGGTAGAACGGCAAAATTCGGCATGAATACCGAGACCTTCGAGTGCGTGCTGTATCACCTCATGCACAAGGCGATAGAGCGTGGCGTTTGGTTCAGGCGACTCAGTAAAAAAACTGTAGGTAAACTCCTCAACATGAAAAACTGCTCTTCCTCCGGTCGGCCTGCGAACCACGTCAATACCCGCTTCGTGGCACTTTGCCTGATTCAGCCCATCGATATTTTGATTGTACCCAACGGTAATGGCATGAGGTTGCCAGCCATAAAATCGCCACAGGCAACTCTGTTCACCAAAACGCTGCTGAAAGCTCCCATTGATGAACGACGCCATCAAGCGCCGGTCAAGCGCCATATTCTCTTCTCCAGTATTAAAACCGGAATCGAGGCAATAGACTCTGGAAAAAAACGTGTTCATTTCATCTACCTTTACAAGAAGATAGAGGAAAAGGCTCGGGCATCAAAAAAAGTGTAGGGAAATGTTCTCCGAGACGGGTATTTTCACACAAAAACGCTTTTCTTCGTCAATTGTCACCAGAATAATCATGCTATTGACCACCGTTGCGCTCATCTTTGGAGGCAGATCTGCTGAACACGAAATTTCCATTATTTCCGCTCAATCAATTGCGGCAAACATCAATCCTGAACGCTATAAGGTTGTGCCAATTTACATTACGCACGACGGCGAATGGCTTTGCGATGGTCTTGCGCAAAAGCTGCTGAACCTTGATCTGGCGGCTTTCTTGAGAAGTACCTCGCTTGAGGAGACGACGGCAATGTTGCGATTGATGGTGCAGCAAGCTGGGCAAAAACCGTTTACTGCTGATTTTGCGGCGGCTGGTATTGAAGTTGCATTTTTAGCGCTGCATGGCAGTTATGGGGAAGATGGACGCGTACAGGGCTTTCTGGAGACGTGCGGAATACCCTACACCGGATGCGGCGTGCTCGCTTCGGCACTGACAATGGATAAGGCGCTGACGAAGTTGTGCGTGGCTGATGCAGGAATTAATGTGGCACCAGGATTATCGATTTTCAGTACTGATTTTCATGCCGACCCAATATCTCTTTATAGAAAAATTGAGCAGCAATTGAGTTATCCATTTTTCGTTAAACCTGCCAATCTGGGCTCATCCATTGGTATTACGAAAGTGCACAACCCGCTTGAACTACCAGACGCACTGCACACCGCCTGCTCACTTGACTGGAAGGTGCTTGTTGAAACCGCGATTACGGGACGCGAAATTGAGGTTGCTGTGCTCGGCAATGCTGAACCGCAAGCCTCGGTGTGTGGCGAAATTGAGCCGGGGAAAGAGTTCTACGATTATCAGGATAAATACATTTTCAATACAGCACAGCTCTTTATTCCTGCACGCATTCCACAGGATTTGCAGGAAAAAGTTCGGGTTGCAGCGCTCAAGGCATACAAAGCGCTGGGATGCCGCGGTATGTCGCGAGTGGATTTTTTTGTTGATGAAACAACGGGTACCATTGTGCTGAACGAAGTAAATACCATTCCAGGCTTTACGGACATCAGCATGTATCCTCGCCTGATGGAGGCGGTTGGCACTCCTTTTCAAGAACTGACAGAGCGCCTGATTGAGCTGGCGATGGAAGTAACGCAGTAATGAGCACGAATCCGTACTTTTTATTTGCTGAGGTTTCGCTTGATCTGTCGCGCAACGAGTATCAATCGGGGCTTGAAAAACTTGAGCCATTTCTGGAGCATTTAAGAGATTCCTATCTCTTTAATCTGCTCTATGCAAAAGCGCTGATTGGCCTTAAACGAAACACGCTTGCGGGTGATTATTTGCGGAGATGTTGTGCCATTGCACCGGCTAATGAGGTGGCATGGCGTGAACTGACCAGACTGCAAACCTGCATTCAAGAGGAGCCTGACGCTGAACCTGAGTTTGACCCTGTGATGGATGAGCTGGAGCAGCTCTCTGCAGCGCTGATGAATTTTGAGCCGATGGCTACTTCGGAGACCTCGGATCCAACCTCAATTATTGAGCAAAAAAAGCCTTTTTCGGATGATACAGCAATTGCTGTTCCAACTGAAACACTTGCGAATCTTTTTACTGCACAGGGTGCGTATAAAAAAGCGATAAAAATCTACACGCATCTGATACAGCTCAAACCGCTGAACGCTGAACAGTATCAACAGGAGATTGATGCACTGCTCGACAGGCTGTAAATGAGAGGCGCATGAAAACAGCAAGATGCAACGATTTACGGGTAGAGAACATTATAATGAAGGTTGCTCAGTTGCTATATTGAATCTTGACAGCCGGTGAACTCTCTCAATAGTTAAAACAAAAACTTTGCTCTCCCGATATTTACGATCTTTCTTGTTTGTGGCACTTTGCCTACTCTCTCCAGCAACAGGCAAAGGGGCAAACACTGCGACTACACTTTCGCTTTCCAACTGCATTGCTATGGCGCTGCATAATGCTACCGCAGCTAAAAAAGCGAAGAATACGCTCAAGCTGCAAGGTGCGGATGTGATGAGAAGTTACGGTACTTTTCTGCCGCAAGTATCGGTATCGGCAGGCTATACGCCGTACATGCTGAACCGTTCATACAATATTGCGTATCCACCAACTCCAATTACAGGTATTGCCAAAACAACACGACAATCGGTTGATTTGACGCTTACTACTTCGCTCAATCTCTTCAACGGTTTTCGGGATTATTCTACACTGCAATCGGCGCTGCAACGTGAACGTGCGGCTGAGTTCACCCTGACGAGAGCTCTGGAGAATGTGGTGTTTGATGTTACGCAAACCTATTTTCAGGTACTGCTCGATCGTGAGCTGCTGGATATTGCCCGTGAAAATCTGCGTTCTGCGCAAGATCAACTCACGCTTACGGAGAAGCAGTTTCAGGTTGGACTGAAATCGATGACTGACCGATATCAGCAGCAGGCTGAGGTTGAGGAGAGCCGTTTGTCGGCAATTAAAGCTGAAACCCGTATGCAGCGCAGCATGTTTGAACTGATGCGGCGGCTGCATCTTGACCCGCAGCGCAGGATAACACTTGTTCCTGACCCGCAGGAGATGAAGATTACGAATAATGCGACTCAGAATATTGACGCGCTGGTTGCACAGGCAATGGAACGCCGTGGCGACTTGAAGAGCAAATTGCTTGAAACGAAAGCGGCTGAGTGGCAGATTAAGGCATCACGCGCGTCGTGGTACCCCAGCATTGACATCAATTTCAACGTCACCTCCGGCGGCACGGAGTATTTGAATGGCGAATACGCCTATCCCCCACTCTCCGAACAACTTGGCAAAACCATTGGCTATTCGGCTGGTATTCGACTCAATTGGCTGCTTTTTGATGGCTTTCAGACGCGCTATGCTGTACAAAACTCTAAAATTTCCATGCTGAACCAGCAGCTCGATTATGATGATTTGCACCGTAATATTCGACTTGATCTGCATCAGGCGGCTGGTGACTACGCCTCGGCCTTCACGCAAATTGAGACCGCCAAGGTGAGCTTTACGGCTGCGACATCAGCCTATAATGCTGTTAAAAGAAAATATGAGCTTGGCGCTGCAAGCTTTGTGGAGCTGAGTGCAGCGCGGGCAACACAGTTTAGTGCGAAGTCGAACCTTTCGCAGGCAAAGTATAATCTTGCTTTGCAGAAAAACGTGCTTGACTTTGCAACGGGAAGCATGACCATACCACAACAGTAATCTGAATCGGACTTGATTGACACCATGAGCAAACAACAATCGCTGTTTAAACGAAAATCTTTCATTATCACCCTTGCAATCATCGTGCTGATTTCTGGCGGTGTGGTGACGTGGCTGAAAACGCGAGAAAAACCAATTGAGGTCACCACAGAAAAAGCTTTTATCAAAGAGGTGGTGCATGTAGTAACAGCAACCGGAAAAATTGAGCCGGAGCTGGTGGTTGCCATGTCGCCCGATGTTTCGGGTGAAATAATTGAATTGCCGGTGAAGGACGGGCAAATGGTTAACAAGGGTGACCTTCTCTTTAAGATTCAGCCCGATCTCTATATCAATCAGGTTGATCAGAGCCTTGCACAGCTTAACTCGTCAAAATCGCAGAGCCTTGAAGCCGCTTCAAGAAAGCTTAAAGCTGAAGATGATTTTCGCAAGGCTTCGCTGCTCTACAAAGAACGATTGATTTCTGAATCGGATTATATAGCGTCAAAAACAAATGCTGAAGCGGCACGCGCATCATTTCAGGCATCTCTGCACGCCATTGAACAGAATAAAAGCCTTCTGGTGCAGAATCAGGATCGGATGAAAAAAACGGTTGTGCGGGCACCAATCAATGGTACTATTATTTTACTGAACAGTAAACCTGGTGAACGAGTAGTGGGTACTGGTCAATTCCCCGGCACTGAAGTGCTGCAACTGGCTGATCTGGACAGTATGCAGGTTGAGGTTGAGGTGAACGAAAATGATATTGTGAATGTGAACATTGGCAACCCTGTGACCATAACCGTTGACGCGTATAGTGATAAAGTTTTTAAGGGAATTGTGCATGAAATATCAAATTCTGCTATTGTCAAAGCCGCCAATACTCAGGAAGAGGTCACCAACTTTTCGGTAAAAATCAGAATTCTCAACCATGAACGACTGCTGAAGCCGGGCATGAGTGCAACCGCGGATATTGAATCCATAAGGGTAAAAAATGCTCTGGTGGTACCCATTCAAAGCGTGACCATGCGAGGTGGAACAGCACCAGAGGAGAGTCAACAACCTGAAAAGGATGGAGTGACGGTTGTATCGAAAAACAAGATTTCCGACAGCCGCCAAGGGGTATTTGTGATTACGGCAGGTCGGGCATCGTTTCGCCTGATTAGTACTGGAACAACGGACAATACGCATATTATTGTGACGTCGGGACTTAAAAAAGGGGAAGAGGTGGTTTCAGGCAGTTACAGCGCCATAACCAGCCAACTCAAGGAGGGTTGCCTTGTTAAACAGCAAAAGCGATAGCGCCGTGACAGAACGAACAATTATCACTATGAAGTCGCTCTGCAAGTTCTATGAAATGGGCGATCAAACGGTTAAAGCGCTTGACTCGATTAATCTCGATTTCAGACTGAACGACTATACTGCAATCATGGGACCATCCGGCAGTGGGAAGTCAACGTTGATGAATATTCTCGGCTGCCTCGATACACCAACCTCCGGTACGTATGAACTCAATGGCCAGAATGTGGCCGCAATGGATGATGATGAGCTGGCGCAAATCCGGAACAAGGAGATCGGGTTTGTGTTTCAGACCTTCAACCTGCTTCCCCGCCTCAACTGCCTGCGCAATGTTGAGCTGCCGTTGATTTATGCCGGCGTCGCTCCCGAAGAGCGTGAAGAGCGTGCTGCGGAAGCACTCGTCAAGGTTGGGCTTGGGGATAGAATACGGCACAAACCTGCGGAGCTTTCGGGCGGACAGATTCAGCGCGTGGCGATAGCAAGAGCGCTCATCAATAAGCCATCCATCATTCTTGCTGATGAGCCTACTGGTAATCTTGATACAGCAACCAGTCACGACATCATGAACATTTTTGGAGCGCTTTCTGATGCCGGCAACACCATTATTCTCATTACCCACGAAGAGGATATTGCGCATTACACCCGCCGTATTATCCGGCTCCGCGACGGAAAAATCGAAAGTGATGAAAGGCAATGAACCTCTTCAGCCAACGGTTTCGTTATGAGACGACTGAGAGCCTGAAAATGGCGCTCTTTCAGATTAAGGCGAATAAGGTGCGTTCGTTTCTGACGGCACTTGGGGTGATTATCGGGATTGTGGCGATTACCATGATGGGTACGGCGATCAATGGCATTGATCGGGGATTTGACAAGAGCCTTGCCATGCTTGGTTATGATGTGGTTTATGTGCAGAAATCGTCGTGGAGTACGATGGGCCAATGGTGGCGCTATCGGAATCGCCCTGACATCAAGACTGAGTATGCGGGACAGATCAACCGGATTATCAGCAATAATCCTCGATCTGAACTTGTGCTTGCTGTGGCCCAGCGCTCTACCTATCAAGCCAGTGCACAATATCGCGATCGGAATCTTGATCAAGTTTTTGCGCTTGGCACAAGCCACGAATATTTGCAAACTGCATCGGGAGAGTTAACTGCCGGACGTTTTTTTACGGGTGGAGAATTTTCCGGCAATAATATGATTTGTGTTATTGGAGACGATATTGCCTCAGGCCTCTTTCCTGATGAGCCTGCGCTTGGAAAAGAAGTCAAGCTTAAAAACCGTAAGTTTCGAGTTATTGGAGTGTTTAAAAAGCAGGGTAAATTTCTTGGGCTTTTCAGCTTTGACAATCAGATTATTGTGCCACTTGGAGCTTTTGAGCGTGTTTATGGAAAAGATATGTTCACCAGTATACGGGTAAAATTCAAAGATCAAACCCACATTGAGGAGGCGAAGGCTGAGTTAACCGGCATTATGCGGCAACTCCGCAAAATTCCTCCAGATGAGGATGATGACTTTTCCGTTAATGAGCAAAGGGCATTTAAAAGCCAGCTTGATCCGATTAAAAATGGCATTGCTCTTGCTGGTATTTTTATTACGGGTATGTCGCTCTTTGTGGGTGCCATCGGTATTATGAATATCACTTTTGTGAGTGTTAAAGAGCGTACAAGGGAGATTGGATTACGCAAAGCTCTTGGTGCACGCCGACAAACTATTCTTTTGCAATTTTTGATTGAATCAGTCATGATATGCCTCATCGGCGGGATAACAGGGCTTGCCATAACGCTCCTCTTTACCTTTGCCATAGCACGGCTTGTACCATCTTTCCCGATTCAAGTATCGTTCGACCTTATTGTTGCAAGTCTCACTGTTTCGGTAATCACAGGAATTGTCTCTGGTCTTGCTCCTGCTGTAACGGCATCGAAACTTGACCCGGCTGATTCGTTGCGTTATGAATAGGAGAAGTTATGCTGTTGCGTGAAACAATCACTCAAGCGATTTATTCGCTTACTGTGAACAAACTTCGTTCGTGGCTGACCATTATGGGGGTTGCTGTAGGGGTGTTCTCTATTATTGCGGTGATGACAGCGCTTGAGGCAATCGACAAAAGCGTTGAGTCGGGTCTGACAAGCCTTGGAGCCAATACTTTTCAGATCCAGAAAAATCCCGCAACCACCATTGGAAGTGGTCACAGCCGAAATCTTTATGCCAACCGGAAAGATATAACGTATCAACAAGCACTCCTCTTCAGAAAAAGCATGGAAGCGCATGCACGCAACGTCGGTTTCATGATTTCAAGTATGGCCAACCAGGCAAAATATGGGAACCTGACCACAAATCCGGATGTCACCATGACCGGTGGTGATGAAAACTTTTCCGCATCCAGTGGTTACACGGTGTCATTCGGACGAAATCTTGCAGAAACCGATATCCGCTATGCAAGAAACGCTGTTGTTCTTGGCGGCGAAGTTGCCACCACCCTCTTCCCTTCAGGAGAAAATCCGCAAAACAAATCCATTAAGATTAATGGAGAAGTCTATACGATTGCCGGTGTTTTCGGAAAAAAAGGTGCAGCTTTCGGACAGAGTCAAGATAATTTTGTGCTCATTCCGATTACCCGATATCTTGACCATGTCAATGAAAAAAGCAGTGTAAGCATTACGGTTGAAGCTCTGTCGCATAAGGATTATCCACAAACCATTGATCGTGCTATCGGCGCCATGCGGCTTGCACGAAGGCTGACCATTAAAGAGCCGAACGATTTTGAAATCCGTACCAACGAATCGCTCATTGACTCCTTTCGTGATATACAACGAGTTATCGGCACGGGAGCGTTTATCATCAGCTTTATGGCACTGCTGACGGCGGGTGTCGGGATTATGAACATTATGCTGGTTAGCGTTACTGAGAGAACAAGAGAGATTGGTATCAGAAAATCGGTTGGTGCTCCTCGTGGCAGCATTCTTCGTCAATTTTTGCTTGAAGCGCTTTTTCTCTCATTAGTGGGAGGCGTTTTTGGTGCCATTATCGGGGTTGCTGCCGGGAATGTGGTTGCGCTGCAATTCAATCTGCCACCAATCTTCCCCTGGCTCTGGATCACTGTAGCCATGGTTATCTGCTCAACCATCGGTATGGCATTCGGACTTTTTCCTGCATGGAAAGCAGCAAATCTTAATCCGGTGGAAGCGTTGAGACCAAAATAAACTGGAAAAACACTATTTTCAATTATTCTTTGAATACCTAAAATTATTATACAACTATGACGATTATTCGAAAAGCCACAAAGCCTGTTGCCTTGCTGATGATTCCTGTTATGGCAAGCCTCACCTGGGGTTGCCAGACCACGACAAATAAGGGAAAAGATGCACAAATTGGCGCGGTTGCCGGCGGTGTGCTGGGCGGACTGATTGGCAGTCGCTCTGGCAGTTGGGTAAAAGGTGCAATTATCGGCTCTGTTTTAGGTGGAGCAACGGGTGCGATTATTGGCAGTTATATGGATAAACAAGCGGCTGAAATTGCCCGCAATGTTGAAGGCGCACAAGTGGAACGGGTCGGCGAAAGCATTCGCGTGGTGTTCGACTCCGGCTTACTCTTTTCTACCAGTTCTTCTACCATCACTGCTACCAGCAAAGACAATATTGATGCTCTTGCCAGAGTTCTGAGTCAATACAACGATACTAATCTTGTTATCGAAGGGCATACAGATGCCGTTGGCAATGAAGCGACGAACCAGATACTCTCTGAAAAACGGGCTGAATCGGTAGCAACGCTGCTCAAGGTGTATGGTGTGAACGGCAACCGGCTCTCTCCTGTAGGATATGGTGAAACTCGCCCTATTGCGACCAATGAAACGGAGGCCGGCCGTAAGCTGAACCGCCGGGTTGAGGTACGCATTTACGCGAATGAAGCACTCAAACAGCAGGCTGCATCCGGTCAATTGAAACTCTGACACCATGAGTATTACAAAGCCTGAAGAGAAACGCTTCAGGCTTTGTAAAAATTGTTTACTTTTCCCTCCATTTGCCTCACTATCGGCAAAGGAGAGTTACCATGAGACAAACAAATTGTGCACATTATGACGTTTTTTAAAACTCCGGACGAGGTTCTTTTTCAATGGGTTACAAGAGTTTGCAG
The DNA here is from genome assembly GCA_020721255.1 of Chlorobium chlorochromatii. Classification (GTDB taxonomy): domain Bacteria; phylum Bacteroidota; class Chlorobiia; order Chlorobiales; family Chlorobiaceae; genus Chlorobium; species Chlorobium chlorochromatii. Next base: position 22,846 of record DYND01000012.1, on the reverse strand, counting down.
TGGAAATGCAAGCGATATTGCGGCTCTTTATAACGAAGCCGCTGTACTGATTCCCACTTTTTCGCCCCATACCGTAACATCGCCTGAAGGGATTACGGCATACTTTGAGCAACTTGCTACACGCGAAGGACTTGGCGTTCGTCTGCACAATAAAGCGCTTCGCAAACAGTCGCAAAGTGAGATGCTGCATACGCTGAGTGGCATCTGTTCCTTTGAATTTGAGGTCGATCAAGTACTGCTCTCGTTCCCTTCTCGCTTCACTTTTGTTATGGATATTTCACTTGAGCGGCCTATTCTGCACCACCATTCATCACAGGTGCCGAGAAACCTCTCATAACCGTTGCAAAAGACTTCCGATTGGCAAGCACACTCAGTTTGAGCAAAAAAAGACAGTACTTGTAACGCCAAGAGTACTGATGACTCTTGGCTATGCTTGACAAGGATCCCCTGATGGATAGTTAAAGTTTTGGAACAATGACCGTGAACGAACGAATCATTGTTCCAAAACTTTACCCTTCAGACGAAGCTTTCAGCGCCGTTAACTCCCGTTCAAGACGATCAAGCTTCTCTTTCATTGAACCAAGATTGCGCAACATTGCTTCATGCTTTAACTGATCGCGCATGGGCTGGGCAGGATAACCACGCAACACCAGACCGGGCTGTAGAAACGATTTTGAAATTCCCGCTTGAGCAGCAACCTGGGTGCGATCGGCAAGCTCAAGATGACCGGCACATCCAACCTGCCCACCAATCACACATTGGCGCCCCATCGTCACACTGCCCGAAATTCCCGCCTGTGCTGCAATAACCGTATGATCACCAATACGGCAGTTATGCGCAAGCTGCACAAGATTATCAATCTTGACACCGTTACCAAGAACCGTGCTCCCCATAGTAGCACGATCTATAGTTGTATTGGCACCGATTTCAACATCATCACCAATTTCAACAATGCCCATTTGAGGAATTTTCACATAGGAACCATCCTTCTGCAGGGCAAATCCAAAGCCATCAGCGCCAATAACGCTACCAGAATGAATAATTGCTCGCTTGCCAATGGTTGTACCATCATAGCAGGTCACAGAGGGAAAAAGCACGGAGTCATCGCCGAGTACAACATTGTGCAGGAGAACGGTATGTGCACCAATAACACAGTTCTTGCCAATGGTACAACAATCTCCAATTACCACATACTCTCCGATTGAAGCACCTTCGCCAATGGTAACATTTTGCCCGATGGATGCCGTTGTGGCAATGCCTTTTGGCGCTATTGTGCGAGGAAGAGAGAATTTCTGCAGGAGAAAAACAAATGCTGAATAAGGATCGGAAACTTTAAGAAAGGATGTTTTATGACTGTACTCATCAACATTCACCGAGTTATTCACAATCACCAGCGAAGCCTCAGTAGTAGCAAGAAATTTCAGATATTTTTCATTAGCGACAAAGCTGAACTCACCTCGTTGAGCTGTTTCAATCTTGGCAGGAGCAGTAATAACCCCATCGCCACCACCCACTACAATAACAACATCAAAAAGCTGCTGCAGATAATCGCGAATTTCCAGAATCGTCATCATTTTCACTCAGATAACTCCCTGTTAAACAAGAGGAAAAAATTAGTTAACTTTTCGCCCTTTTTCATTATATTTGATTCCCCATGATTGTATTTGTGTTTTTTCGATTGAACAGTGCTGACTGCCTACGAAAATGAGTAACAATGCTTCTGGGTGTTGAATTGTACTGCCAATATAACCCCTTTCAATAGAATAATGCAGGACTCAACGGCAAAACCCATCAAGATTTTTACGGGACGCAGTAATCCTGCGCTCGCTGAAAAAATTGCAGCATACCTTGGCATACCCCTTGGTAATGCGAAAATCGAAAATTTTTCGGATGGCGAAATTTCGGTCAATTTTTTTGAGTCAATTCGTGGCTCCGATCTTTTCATTGTTCAATCCACCAATCCACCAGGCGATAACCTGATGGAAATGCTTATTATGATTGATGCGGCACGCCGGTCATCTGCAGCAAGGATTACCGCAGTTATGCCTTATTATGGTTATGCACGCCAAGACCGCAAAGATCGTCCCCGCGTTGCCATTACCGCAAAACTTGTGGCGAACCTCCTTACTGAAGCTGGCGCAAACCGGATACTCACCATGGATTTGCACGCTCCACAAATTCAGGGATTTTTCGATATTCCGTTTGATCACCTCTACTCCAGTGTTGTACTGATTAATGACATCCGCCACAGAGCTTTTCATGATAATCTTGTGGTTGCATCTCCTGATGTTGGCGGCGTAAAGCTGGCGAGAAAATTTGCTGAAGAGCTTGGTACCGACCTTGTTATTGTTGATAAACGCCGACCAGCCGCTAATGTGGCAGAGGTTATGAACATTATTGGCGATGTTAAAGGAAAAAATGTGCTGCTTGTGGATGATATGATCGACACCGCCGGCACAATTGTCAATGCGGCGAAAGCTATTCGCGAAAAAGGTGGACTGAAAATTTATGCTGCCGCAACACACCCTATCCTTTCAGGTCCCGCCATTGATCGAATTAATGCCTCGGTGCTTGAGAAGTTGATTGTCACCGATTCGGTAGTAACAAATCACGCTTATTCTGAGAAAATTGAAACAGTAACAGTCAGTCACCTTGTCGGTGAAGCAATAAAACGTATATACGAAGATGACTCAGTAAGTTGCCTTTTCGACAGCAAAAACATTACTGAAAAACTAAAACAACTTCATTAAACACAAGCGATAAAAGAGATAAAGGAAGAGTATGGAAACTATTGTATTAGGTGTAGAGCCTCGTATTGTTAAAAAAGGAGAGGCTAATAAAATCCGCAAAAATGGTGTTGTTCCTGCTGTTGTTTACCATAAAGGCGAAGAGACCATGGCAATCAGCGTCAATGAGCTGGTACTGCAAAAACTTGTACATTCTGCCGAGTCACATATTATTGATCTTCAATTCCCTGACGGTAAAATCAAGCGTTCATTCATTAAAGAGGTGCAGTTTCACCCTGTGACTGACCGCATTATTCACACTGATTTTCAGCTCTTCTCTGCTGAAGAGATTATTGAGCTCGAAGTACCTGTTGCTGTAACGGGAGATGCTATAGGCGTTGAAAAGGGTGGGAAACTGGTAATTATACTGCATGCGCTTACCATTAAGGGTAAACCGGAAAACATGCCCGATCACGTGGTTATTGATGTTACCAAGCTGGACATTGGTCACGCCTTACACGTGAAAGAGATTCCCATGGGTTCCTATACTGATCTACAGATTATGGATGAGCCTGATACTCCGGTTATTACCGTTGTTGGTGCCAAAAAAGAGACAGAAGAGAGTACAGAGACGGAAGCAACCGCAAGCTAAAAGTGGTTTAACCGCTATTAACGTAATAGATTCTTCTTTATTCTATGCAAAGCTGCTTTTCTTTATAAGAAAAGCAGCTTTTTTTTATGGTACAAAAGAATAACTTATTTTTGCGTTTATACACTTAAGCGCAACAGAAGACACTGGACGTTACAACAACATTCAACGTTAGCCCCCCCCTGCATTGAAGATAAAAAAAGATTTCGGCAGCACACCTTCCACACGCAACGGTAAACAACCGGCGAAAAACCTTTTTGTGATTGCTGCATTAGTCGTTTTTTTAACGATTCTGATCAATCGCCTTGATCTTGTTCTCATCAGTTTTCGTTCGATTTTTACCTCTCTGATGCTCTTTGTTGCGGCACCTGAGGCTTTTAAAGAGATATTTACTTCGGATATTATTGAATTCTGGATAGGCGCACTGTACTTGCTGGTGGTACCAGTTATTTTGCTAATGATTTTAAAAAAATCATTCCGTAAAAGAAGTACTCCGCCTGTAGAAAAAGAGAGAAGCCTCAGCAGTTTGAGCCTGCGAGCATTTATGAAACAATCGATTGCGCTCTATGCTTCTGCTGTGATTTTTATACTCTATTCAGCAGCTTTTCTCGCGCCGTTCATAGCGCCATTCAGCCCTTATGATCAGCAGGATTTTCTTGTGACTGCGTATCAGCCTCCATTCTCAAGAGTTGATGCATTAATCCTGAAACAGTCGAAAACACTTACCATTCCAATTCAGCAAGGGAACACACCTGAAATTCACCTTGCAAATAACCTTATCAGCGATTTTCAGGCTCTGAAGACACGAAATGAACCGCACGCTCTTCGTTTTATCAATGAGTACCACTTAGAGGGCGATAGTATAGTTTACCGCCAGGGTATTCGCACAAAAAAAATGCCATTTGCCGAACTTGCCAGCAGTGAGGGCGACAAGCTTGCTATCACGCGCACTTTTATACTGGGAACCGATCAGTATGGACGCGACATTCTCAGCCGGGTTATTTATGGTTCCAAAATTTCACTCTCGATAGGATTTCTGGTTGTGCTTATTTCCGTTACACTTGGTACCGTTATCGGCGTGACCTCTGGGTATTTTGGCGGCTGGATTGACGCTGTAATGATGAGGCTTGTTGATGTACTGATTGCGTTCCCTGCCTTGTTTCTCATTTTGATTATTATTGCTACGTTTGGCAATTCTATCTACCTGATTGTGATTACCCTCTCGTTTACGGGCTGGATGGGAGTGGCACGTATTGTACGCAGCCAAGTGCTCTCGCTTAAAGAGCAAGAGTTTATTCTTGCGGCAAAATCGCTTGGACTGTCAAACCTGCGCATCATCTTCCGCCATTTGGCACCAAATACCATGACACCGGTCATTATTGCCGCCACGTTACGTATTGGCAGCATTATTCTTACTGAAGCCGGCCTCTCCTTTCTTGGTCTGGGCGTTCAGCCACCGACGCCAAGCTGGGGAAACATAATCAACGAAGGTCGCGACAGTCTGCTCAACTACTGGTGGATATCAACTTTTCCGGGCATTGCAATTCTGACAACAGTGGTGTGCTTCAATCTTATTGGTGATGGTGTGCGCGATGCACTTGATCCTCGTATGAGAGGATAACTCGCATTTCCACATTTGATTGGTGATGAGAAAAACAACGCAGCTCTCGCTACTGGAAAAAACGATCAAAGAGCTTGGCTACACACTCCGCTATGAAAAGGGCAATTTTCTTGGTGGAGCATGCAGAGTGCGAGATGATAACGTGGTTGTGGTCAATAAATTTCTCCCTTTTGAAGGGAAAATTTATACACTTGCGCAGGTTGTCAGCAACCTCAATCCTCCGAACCTCTCACCAGAGATCAAAAGAATCATTGATGCCGTGGTTAACTTATGAGTCACTTTTTTTCTGATCTTTGATAAATGGCTTTTTAGAGGCAATCAATTCCGTAATCTTCATTCCTTCCAGTACCTGACGATATTTACCATATCCGCCCCGTTGTGCACGATAGATACCCGTATGACCGGAAAAAAGATAGCTGACAATGCAGGCTAATGCTGCAAACGGACCAATTTCCGAACCAAACAATTCGATCGCCATCACCGTTGATGCCAGTGGCGTATTAGCAGCACCGGCAAACACAGCGACAAAACCAATGCCAGTAAGCAAGGAAAATGGAAGCCCCAACAACGGTGCCAGAGTATTCCCCAAGGTAGCACCAATAAAAAATAGTGGTGTCACCTCGCCTCCCTTGAACCCTGTTCCTAAAGAGGTAATGGTAAACACCATTTTCCCAAGAAAATCCCACGGCGCTATTGGTTGATGAAATGCTTGGACAATAACAGGAATACCAAGCCCTATATAGCGTTGTGTTCCAAATGCCCATACAGCGGCAGCCACTACAAGACCACCAAGAAGCGGACGTAGAGGAGCATAGCTCACCTTTCGTTTCATAAAGGCTGTAATGACATGAGTGCTGTTGGAAAATATCATACCGGTCAAGCCAAAGACGATGCCAGCGACTACCACCGACATCACACTCCAGAGCGCTATTGGTGCCATACCTGTCATCAAGTAATGCGTATGCTCAACACCCCAGGCCAACCCGACCTGATCGGCGGCGATAGCTGCCATAAAACATGGAAAAATAGCATCGTAACGCATTCTGCCAATAGCAAGGACCTCAAGCCCGAAAATTGCGCCAGCAAGTGGCGTTCCAAAAACTGATGCAAAACCAGCGCTGATTCCTGCCATAATCAAAATACGCCGATCGGCAGGAGTCATACGAAACACGTACGTCAATTGATCGGCCAAAGCACCGCCCATTTGCACGGCAGTACCCTCACGCCCCACAGATGCCCCAAACAAATGCGAAATAATAGTCCCGATAAGAACTAACGGTACCATACGAAGTGGAATAACCTTTTTGGGATCGTGGATTTCATCGATCAGCAAATTATTGCCCGCCTCAACAAGCTTCCCTTGATGAAGATAGAGCCAGCCAACCGTGAATCCGGCGACAGGAAGCAGCCATATAACCCAGGTATGTACATTGCGAAAGCGTGTGGCAACATCAAGAGAAAAAAGAAAAAAGGCAGATGCAGTGCCCGAAAATAGAGCAATCAAGCCAGCAATCAAAGCCCATTTACCAACATAGGGCAGTAAGCCTATCTGCTCAGGCAATTTATGATGTTTCATTCTTACCAGGTTACGAGTTAATAGAGGGGCATACTTCTCGTTATTTCATATCACACTGCGTTCCTAAGATTATTTTTCATTCTTGAAAAAAGATGCTCAAACAGCTTTTTTTTTACCATACTTATTAATAATGTTTTATTTAAAGAAATATGGTACTTAAAACGGCAATAAACCTTAATACCTATAAAAAGAAAGGATTTTTATTTTTTTTATTCATAATGACTTATCCTCTTTATTACTGGATTTTACCATGAAACACTCAGTAACAACACGCAAGGAGTTGACAATTTTAAAGATTGAGGAAGAGGTGTTTGATTTTCGGCATAAAACCGCTTTCAAAGCTGCAATTGATCTCATGGTCAACACAGAACACACTAAAAACCTTATTGTTGATTTCTCACAGGTAAAAGCCATTGATTCTTGCGGTATCAGCTCTATGCTTATGGCTCACCAACTTGCAAATCAATCACATGGGCTTGCAATTTTTGTTGCACTCTGCAAACAAATCAAAGACCTTCTGAAACTGACCAATCTCGATAAACAGCTTTACATTTTTTCATCCATCAATGAGGTAATGACACTGATTGAGCCTGCTATGAAAAATAAGCGCCAAAGTAGAAGCAAATCGGTATCGCCAGTAGATGAGATTATTGATGAGTTACTATGCACTAATATTGACTTAGTTGTTCCACCTGATCTTCACGATGAGCATTTGGCAGAAAGTCTTGATGAGCCTCTTGATGAGTCTGATAATGACAACGAAGAAAACGAAGATGAGAACGAACACATAGAAAAAGAAGCGAACTCAAAAAAGAGAGGACGCCCCAATCGCTCAAAAAAAAGCGTGAATTCTTGATCACTGATACAATAATTGTTGTGCCGGCATTGCAATACGAAACTGTTCAACCTGACGGCGACTTTCAGCTATAATAGATTCAATCGGCTGTTGTTGTGTAATCATTTGCCTGAAAAGAGGAGTACCGGCAAGTTTATCGAAAAAATATCTCCCTTCACGAATTCCTGCTTTTTCAGGATAAAGACGCTGAAGCTCAAGCAGAAGCGCTGTTGCAGTTCTGAAAGGATCGAATGTACGTCGATCAGTTACTGTCAGCTTTAAACCATAGCAAACCTCTCCACTGAATTTTCTAAAGCGGGAAGTAAACTGCACTGGCTCAAAAGAGACTCCCATCAGATTGTAACACTGCACCGCCTTGAGTAATTCGTCACTCTTGATGAATGGCGCTCCAAACTGCACAAATGGTGCATCAGTTCCACGCCCTTCACTTACCGCAGTCGCTTCTAAAAATACCGTGGCAGGATAGACGATTGCCGTCTCAACATTTTTAATATTGGGAGATGGTGTTCTGAAAGTAAAGCCATCCTGCTCGTCGCCGAATTTCTGCCTTACATAACCCTGCATGGGAATAACACGGAGATCAAGCTTTTTATAACGCTGCTGCTTGACGAATAAGGCAATCTCCCCCACTGTCATACCGTGAATAAACGGCACATCGACGGCTCCCACAAACGATTCGTAGCCGGGCTGCACCATAAAGCCACTTTGTGCAAATGGCGCTACCGGATTAGGGCGATCAAGCACCATAAAGGAAACACCTGCCTGCTCACACGCTGCCATAGCATTGTTCATGGTAGAAATGTAGGTATAACAACGTGCACCAATATCCTGTAAATCAAAGAGCAGCAGATCAATCTGACGCAACTGCTCAATTGAGGGTTTTTTGGATTCACCGTAGAGTGAAAAAACAGGTAACGTTTCAGCAACAACAGCACTGCCCACTTTTTTTCCAGCTTCTACATCAACGGCAAAACCATGCTCTGGAGCCATGAGAAATTTTACATCAATACCGTTGCGGCAAAGAAGCGCATAGTTTGCCTCTCCATTGCGAGTTACACCAACAGCATTAGTAATAAGCCCGACACGCAAGCCTGAAAGCTCCTTGCAGCGAGAAACTTCGAGGAGGTCAATACCACACAACAATTCAACCGCTGATGCAACAGGGCTACTCCATGAAGCGATTGCAAGGATAACTGCAACAAAGAAAAGAAGCAGCGTTTTCTGGAAAACTGAAAAATGTTTCATAGATCGCATCTTTACTCTTGAAAACAGAGGTATTATAAATCAAAAGGATCGTCAACCAACTCAAAAAAGATATCTCTCCTCGCCTCCCCAAAATGAATTTTAATATAAAAGAGAGCCTCTTTATTGAAAATATCAGCACCTTTTTCTGCGGCATGAAGAATAATATGCCCTTTATGACGACTAAGCTCTTTTGCAAGATCACCCCATTTGCGGAACACCAGATTCGTATATGACTCACCCTCTCTTATCCCTAAAACTTCAGTATCAGCAAGGTCGATGATAACTTCAGGAGTAGCAAGTAATGACATCTCTTTACCAAGCCAGATGGTGATAATCTCACAATGAAAAGGGAGAAAAAGAGAATTTTTTATACAAAACCCATGTTTTTCATGGTCGATAGCGTCAACAAAACTTTTCATAAGAGAGGAGCTGATGTGAACGGAATAAATCAGTAGTTAAAAAATAAAAGCCACAAGACAATAAAAAATGGCAATAAAACAGGAAGGGAATATTTGAAGAGATATTCAAGAAAGTCGGGCATATCAACTTCAGCTTGTGCTGCAATATTCTTCACCATAAAGTTTGGTGCATTGCCAATATACGTCATGGCGCCAAAAAAAACTGATGCAATTGAAATAGCCATAAGATAGATATCGGAAGAAACATCGCCAGTTATTGGCGAGGCAATACCATGAGCAAAGCGTTGTATATCCGCCGGTGAACCAATATCCATACCAAACTTCCCAGTAGCTGCTGCCAAGAAATTAAGATAGGTTGGTGCATTATCCAGCGCACCTGAAAGAGTACCTGTCAACCAGTAAAAACGCGATACCGAAAAAGCCTCAGCTTGCGAAGCAGCATAACTTCCAACAAGAGTAAGAGCAGGAATCATGGTAAAAAAGATGCCTGAAAACAGAAATGCAACCTCTTTGATGGGCTCGAAATTAAACTCATTACCTTTAAGTGCTTCACGATCGGCAGTTTTATAAGAGAGAACTGCTATTACCAGTAAAATAACTTCGCGAATACCAAACGGAAGATGAAACAACTCTCTCAAACTTGGAACACCATCGATAATTGTTGGATCAAGAAAAACTGCTCCAATAACAAGAGCAAGAAATACAAAATTTTTTGCTCCCTTGATACTAACCCCGCCTTGCGATTCAACCTTTGCTGAGCATTCGCTCTTCACCCTTGAATCGAGCACAAAAAAGAGGAGGAGCAATCCCAATACCGTCAGCAACCAGGGCAACCACACTTTTGGCAATACCCAGAAAAATGGTACACCTTTTAAAAATCCAAGGAAGAGAGGTGGATCACCAATAGGCGTTAGTCCACCGCCAATATTACTGACGATGAAGATAAAAAAGAGAATATGAAATGGCTTGAGACGCCCTTCATTGATACGCATATAAGGACGAATGAGCAGCATGGAGGCACCAGTTGTGCCAATGACGTTAGCGACTAATGCTCCCAAAAAGAGCAAAAACGTATTCATGGCAGGCGTACCTTGACGATCAATCTTGATAAGAATACCGCCGGAAACAATAAATAATGCAGATATCAATGCAATAAATGAGAAATACTCTTCAACGGTATGCAGAAGGGTTTGAGAGCCGTGCTCCATAAAAAACAGGTAGAAGAGCGCCACAAGAGAGCCAAGCCCAATAGCTATTTTAGGATAATGATGTTCCCAGAAACGATGAAATAGCAGTGGACCTGTAGCAATCAGCATAAGCAAAATTGCAAAAGGAGTGACTGTCCAGAGTGGAGGAAGATGGTGTAAAACAGGAACAACCATACACAATAAATTATAGGTTTATGGATAAAAAAAACACGAATTCTGTCGTCATACTCTTCACAAAACCTCACTTTTTTTGATTCTCATATTGATCAGAGCCGTAAAGATTGAGCTGCTTGCGATAATAGGTAAAAGCCTCCTCTTGACGAATAACACCAAGCAAAAGATTACTTTTTGCATCGAGAACTGGAAACATGTCATAATCCGAAATCTCAAAAAGCTTTAGTGCTTCGTCCAATTGGGAGGTATTGTACAGTATTGGTACATCTTTTTTTACAATATCTTCAGCAATCAGACCAACAAGGGTATCTTGTTTCAGAAGCAATCTCATTTGTTCGAGAGAGATAATTCCGGAAAACATTCCTTGAGTATCGGTAACAAGAAAATTTGATTCAGGCGTTGTAAAAAAAACATCGATGACTTTTGTAACACTATCGGAATCACGAAATTTCACAAAGTCAGTTTTAATGAGATCAGCAATACCAATATGCTCAGCAACTGAAAGCGCAATACCAAATCCTAATCGAACACCCTCTTTTTCAAGAACATAAGTCTCCATTGAATGCCGATATACCAACCGTGCTATGATAGAAGAGGTAACAGCCGCAAACATTATCGGCAATACAATTTCGTACTGACCAGTGACTTCAAAGAGAATCAGAATGACTGTTAATGGAGCCCGCATGATGCCTGCAGTCAGGGCACCCATACCCACCAGCGCATAGGCACCTGATGTTCCTGTTATTGCAGGAAAAAGAAAATGAACAACCTTACCAAACATTCCTCCCAGCATAGCACCCATTTTCATCGCTGGAGCAAACATGCCGCCAGATCCACCGGAACCAACACTCAGACCTGCAACAACCGGCTTAAGCAGGTATATACCAATCAAGTTGGTAAAACTTTCATTCCCGTGAACAGCATGATTAATCGCTTCGTAAGAAAATCCATACAGTCCCGGAAGCCACATGCAGATCAATCCACTCATCAACCCGCCGATGGCCGGCACTGCCCAGACCGGTATCCTCCACCGTTTCTCGATTTTCTCAAACCACTCTTCAATAGTATAGTACACCTTGATAAACATAACTGCCGATAAACCAGCCAAAATACCAAGCAGACAATAAAAAATAAGCTCAGTATTCGATACCAGAGTGTAGGATGGAACTTGAAATGTTGGAGAGTTGCCAAGAAAGCTACGTGATAGAACAGTTCCAATAACAGCGGCAATCACAATTGGGCTGAATGTTTTGACGCTGAAGTCGCCAAGCAGCACCTCAATCGCAAACATAACGCCACCAATTGGAGCGTTAAAAACAGCAGCAAGACCTGCCGCAGCGCCACAGCCAAGCAGCGTGCGGGTTTTGTCGGGCGAAAATCGCAGCAGTTGAGCAACTGTTGAACCAAGTGCAGCGCCGACCTGCACAATCGGCGCTTCGCGGCCACCACCACCGCCTGTGCCAATACTCAGCACTGAGGTTATGCTTTTATGAAGCCACAATTTTTTGTCGATAACGCCATCATTCTGGGCAACTGCCTTAATAACTGATGCAAGACCGTGGCGTGAACGAGCCTTAACGACAAACGCATTGTAGAGACCAACCAGAAGTCCGCCAAAAGCCGGAATAAATGGTACGATTACCATCCAGTACTTGTCAAGAGAGAGAGATTTTCCTGCCAGGCGTAAACCTGAAAAGCTTAGTGTACTAATCGTCATGATAGCATCGTGAAACACCACTGCTACATAGCCAGTCAGCAAACCAACAAAAACCGCCACAAACAGAAACGGTATATCTTGATTAAGATTCAACTGAACAAGGATATAATCCAAGGTCAGTCTGAAAAATTGCTGGGAACTCCCCTTGAAATACCTGCTTCTTCTGAACAGAGAATAGAAAAAAGCAATGATCTTTCTGCTGAGGCTTCCTTTTCTACGTGGTGAGATATTCATGATCGAAAATAAATAAAAAAGCCGCCTGTTTAAGAGGCGGCTTTTACTGGTGGTGGGGACAGGACTTGAACCTGCAACCTTCGGGTTATGAGCCCGACGAGCTACCAATTGCTCCACCCCACGATGTTTGTTCTTTAATGTACGGAAATAATTTTCTTATGCAAACAATTATTGTATTTGTTTACCATTTATTTCATCACCGGCAGGTTCTATGATAAAAAGCTTTCCATCAGCACCCTCAACCGCAAGAATCATCCCTTGCGATACTTCATTGCGCATGGTGCGTTCGGCAAGGTTTGCCACCATCACGACATTCTTGCCCACCATCTCCTCTGCGCTGTAATGTTGTGCAATACCGGCAAGCACCTGTTTGGTGACAGAACCGATTTGCAGTTGCAACTTCAAGAGTTTTGAGGCTTTTTTTACTGGTTCTGCTGCAATGACTGTTGCTACCCGTAAATCAATCTTTTGAAAATCATCGAAACTTATAACTGGCTTGAACTCTATTCGGTTTTCAACCATTGCTGCCTCACGCTTTTCAGCTTCGGCAAGCAGTGCGTTGATTTTAGCAAACTCTGGAGCAATAGCACTATCTTCAATTTTTGTAAAGAGAATTTCCGAGTTTTCGCGAAGTTTGTGGCCTTGCAGAAGCACTGGAGTCAGTAACTCGGTGAAAAGTGATTTGCCGCGAACGATAAGATCCTCTATGCGCCCGTCAAAGCCGAGCATGGCATGAATGCGTTGACAGGTTTCAGGCAGCACGGGATAGAGCGCAATGGAAAGCGCATGACAGAGATTGAGAGAAAGTGCAATTGTTCTTCCTGCAGCTTCACGATCAACTTTGATCAGCTTCCACGGTTCTGACACGGTCAAAAATCGGTTGGCAGCTCGGGCAATATCCATACCAAGCGAAGCTGCATCGCGAAAATGAAAACCTTCATAGGCACGATCAAGCTGTTCGAGAGTTTCTTGCCAGTCAATGCCGAGATTGTTCCATTCATCAGTGGTAACATCGGCAGGTACCATGCCATCAAAGCGGGTGTTGGTAAAATCAACCGAACGCTTGATAAAGTTGCCAAGTGTATCGGCCAGTTCACCGTTGGTGCGATTTTGAAAATCCTGCCAACTGAAGTCGGTATCCTTGTTTTCAGGATAGTTCATGGCTATGCTGTAACGCAAAGTATCGGCAGGAAATTTTTCGAGAAACTCACCGAGATAAACTGCATAGTTACGAGACTTCGAGAATTTCCGCCCTTCAAAATTCATGAATTCCGAGGCGGGTACATTATCCGCCAAATTGTAGCAATCAGCTTGAGGTGCTTCATTCCAGGCCATCAGGATTGCTGGAAACATCAAGGTGTGAAACACTACATTATCTTTACCAATAAAATGAACAAGGCGGCACGCGGGATCTTGCCAGTAAGACTTCCAGCGGTCAGCTTCACCCTGCTGTGTAGCCCACTCTTTTGTGAATGAAATATAGCCAAGCACCGCATCAAACCAGACGTAAAGCACTTTCCCTACTGCTTCATCACTATCGAGCGGTACGGTGATGCCCCAATTGAGATCGCGGGTAATTGCGCGATCGTTCAAACCCTGTTTCAGCCAAGTGCGGGTGTAATTCACCACATTGGAACGCCAGTCATCCTCATGGAGATTAACATAATTTTCGAGCTGCTGCTGAAAACGACCTAACGGAAAATACCAGTGCATGGTTTCACGCAGTTCTGGTGTGGCATCGGAAAGTTTGCTTTTAGGATTAAGCAACTCAAGCGGGCTTAAATGGGTACCGCACTGTTCGCACTGATCGCCATTAGCCTCGGGATTGTTGCAGATCGGGCAGATGCCGGTAACATAACGATCGGAAAGAAAACGATTGGTTTGTGCATCAAAAAAGAGTTTTTCGGTTTTCTGCTGAAAAATTTCTTTTCGTTCAATTTCAAAGAAAAAATCTTTTGCGGTTTGATGATGCACTGCTGAGGTGGTACGCCCGTAATAATCGAAAGAGATGCCACATTTTGTAAACGCATCGAGGTTCATACGGTGGTAGCGATCAACAACATCTTGCGGTGAAATCCCCTCTTTTTCAGCCGTTATGGTGATAGGTACACCGTGCTCATCCGAACCACCAATGTGGATAACATCCTCACCCTTAAGCCTTTTATAACGAACATAGAGATCAGCGGGAAGATAAACGCCAGCCAGATGACCGAGATGAACTGGACCGTTGGCGTAAGGGAGAGCGGTAGTAACGAGCGTTCTTGAAAACTGCGGCATAAAAAGTATGTGAGAGTTATTTTTTTACAAACATAGCGTTAAACTTGTCGAGCGGCAAGCGACGGATTTGATCATTTTTCTGGTAACGGAGCGAGACCAATTTTTTCTGAGCATCAACATGTTCAACCACTGCTGTACCTTCGGGTGTATTAACTTTGCTGCCCACGGCAGGAAGTGATGAAAACGACGAGGAGGGCGAGAAAGAGGAGGACGTATTGCGGCAGTTTTTCTCAGTTTTTGAATAGCTGAGGCAGCACTTTGGACGGTTACAAATACCGGTAATATTGAACGCATGGCTCTCATTGCCGGCAACTTCAGTATATGGTGATTTGTCAGCAAAAGGGTTGGCATGAATTTTCTGGAGCCAGCTTGAACAGCAGAGCAGGCAACCACATGGACCGAAAGAGTGCGCACGCCTCGCCTCTTCACGGGTGGTTATCTGCACCATCTGAATCCGCGCTTTGAACTCACCGGCAAGATCGCGCACAAGCGCACGAAAGTCAACGCGATGGGAAGAGGTGTAGTAAACCGAAAGCTTCTGTTGATCAATGCGCAGCTCTACATCCACCAGCTTCAGATCAAGTTCATGCTTTTTAATTTTATTTAAACAGATGGTACGAATGTCTGGTTGCCGCTCTTTCAGTGCAATAATGGCTTGATTATCCTGCTCATCGGCAATGCGAAGAACTGGAGCACACTCATGACCATTTTTATCGAACCCTTTAAGCTGAAATTTTTTGCGGGCAATCTGACCCGTTGAATAGACAACCCCAAAGTCGTAACCACCATCTGATTCAATAATAACCTGCTGCCCGATACTCAATAGCGTAGCGGTATTATTGATAAAAAAATCGCGACGGCAACCCTGCATTTCAACTTCGCAGAGTAACTCAACGTCTCCTTCCGGTAGCTGACCGTAAATGGACTCCATTTCGCTGTGCAACATTTGCGAAAGTCTCAACCGCACCTCGGTATTATGACCTAACAGACAACTGCATATAACGTTACTCATGAAAATAGTGGACAGTCTTGAGTTCTTTGTCGAAACCTCTTGTTCGAAACCTCTTGCTCTTTGATAATGATCATAAAGCGATACAAGAGACTATACTGGACGATTATGAGCACGACCACATCGCAGAAAACGAGCAAATGTTTCGCTTTTTCGATTGATTGAAGCACTTCCCTTTATAATGACAGCAGCATCATGGATGTTCCTCTGTTGAATTTTTTCGCGAAGTTCATCAAGATTGCTTTCGGTTATTTCGCGCATAGCAACGGTAAGAGCATCAGCACTTGGAACGTTCTCCCTTGTGATGAGAAGCGGCTCCCGAAACGACAAAAAAAGCTCTGGTTTCTGCTCTTCAAGATATTCAATCCTGCTGACAACTGAAACAAGATAAACATGTGGAGTTTTTGCCAAGAGACGGGAAATAATGGAGGCTGTGCCTTTATAAAAGAGGAGCGGACGCTTATCGACATGCTCGATTTTCCCTTGTGGGAAAATCCAGAGCGCATTTTGCCGATCGTTTTCGTCACTCAGCAATTCAGCGGCATAATTCAAGGTTGCCGGCAAGCTTTTCGGGCGCAACTGATCGAGTGAAAAAGCACCGATACGGGTAAAAAACTGATGCTTCTGCAACTGCTGCAACTCAATGATGATGTGCAGACGCTGATGAAAAAACTCCTCCGTACAGAGTTGCGACCAGAAGCCATCCCACCAGTAAGCGTGGTTTGCGTAAAAAATAACCGGAATGCGACGATCCATCCGGCGCACTTCGGGTTGCATGACCACGCGAACTGTATTAAAAAAACGTCTGAACTGGCGACGAGAGTACCAGCCAAACCATGCCGTGTAAAACTTGCTTCGACGAACTTTCAGCATCGACGCCACCCTATTTGAACGCTCTCCTGATACGGTTAACCGCCTCTTCAAGCGCGTCAAGTGAAGCTGCATAGGAGAGACGCAGATTATCGGGAGCACCAAAAGCATCACCCGGAACCGTGGCAACATGGTGAACCTTCAAGAGATATTCAGCAACATCGGCAGAATCTTTCATCACCACGCCGTTAAAAGTTTGCCCAAGGACACCGCTGATGTCGGGGAAAATGTAAAATGCACCCTGAGGTAATGCTGTCTTGAAGCCGGGAATACTGTTCAACGCCTGATACATGTAATCGCGACGTTTTTCAAATTCGGCACGACGCTCTTCAACAATCGACTGATCGCCCGTAAGTGCTGCTACAGCGGCTTTTTGAGCAATAGCATTCGGATTTGAGGTGGTTTGTGATTGAATTTTATCGCAAGCATCAATTAACCATTTCGGTCCAGCAAGATAGCCGATTCGCCAGCCAGTCATTGCATAGGTTTTTGAGACGCCGTTGCTGACAATAACCCACTCTTTCATAGAAGGGATTCTTGCGGGAGAAAATGGACGGGCATCGCCATAAACAATCATATCGTACATTTCATCGGAAAGTACGAAAATTCCACGCCCTTCAAGCACCGCCATAAGGGCGCGAACTTCAGCCTCATTATAGACTGATCCTGTTGGATTGGAGGGTGAGTTAAGCACAACTATTTTAGTTTTCGGGGTAATTGCTGCCTCAAGCTGGGCGGGAGTCATTTTGTACTCACTCTCCAGCGTGGTGTTGACAATAACCGGTGTTGCCCCAGCAAGACGCACCATTTCAGGGAAACTTACCCAGAAAGGCGCTGGCACAATAACCTCATCGCCTTCCTGGCAAAGTGCAAGAAACGTGTTGGCAAGAGTTTGCTTACCACCATTACCGACGATAATCTGATTTTCAGCAAATTCAAGATTATTATCGCGACGAAACTTTCCTACAATAGCTTTTTTGAGGTCAGGAATACCAGAGTTTGCGGTATAACGGGTAAATCCTGCATTAATTGCCTCTATTCCTGCCTGATTGACATGGGCTGGAGTTGGAAAATCGGGTTCACCGGCTGAAAGGCTGACAATATCCATGCCTTCCGCTTTCATTTTAGCAGCAAGATTGCTGATTCGCATGGTCTGCGATTCCTGCATACTTAGGACCCGTCGAGTCAGATATTTTTCTTCTGGTTGTATCGACATAGGATAAAAGGATTTGTTATCATTTTTTCTGGTTATACTCTTCGCGCTTTTTGTGCATCATTTCTAAAACACAGGGATGCACAAAGTTACTGACATCGCCACCAAGCATGGCAACTTCTTTGATAATTGATGACGCCACATAGGTGTATTTAACATTCGGCATAAGAAACACCGTTGTCACATCGGGATAGAGTTGACGGTTGAGAAGCGACATTTGAAATTCATACTCAAAATCCTTGACCTGACGCACACCACGAACAATAGCACGCGCACCAACTTGACGAGCATAATCGGCAAGCAACCCATGATGCAGCACTTCAACGGAAATTCCGGAATAGAGCTTTGTTACCTCTTTGGTCATGCTATTCCGTTCTTCAATGGTGAACAGTGCTCGTTTCTGGCTGTTCTCAGCAATAACAACAATGACCTCATCAAAAATATTGAGTGCGCGCTCCAGCACATCGAGATGACCATTGGTGAAAGGATCGAATGTTCCGGGATATATAGCGCGAGATTTGCTCATGATAACATAAGAATCATTACTGAAAAAAAGTCACTCGTGTCATGCCGTAATCTTTATGAAAAGAATACCAGAGTGATGCGGTAAAATCGTACTGCGTGCTGTGTTCCATCAGCAGAAAACCATTTTCAGCAACAAGCTTTGCACTGAATATTTTTTCTATCAAACGGTCATAATCAGGCCATGCGTAGGGTGGATCGCAAAAGAGGAGATGGTACTCCCCTGTTGCACGGCCAAGAAATGCCGAAACTTCTGCGTTAACAATTTTAGCACAGCTCTGCACCCCAAGATCGCCTGCCGTTGACTTCAAGGCTTTCAGCGAGTCAACATGCTGATCGACAAATAAAACGGTAGCTGCGCCTCGACTGAGCGCCTCAAAACCAAGCGAACCAAACCCTGCAAAAAGATCAAGAACAGCAATACCCTCAAAGTCCATTCGTGCCGCAAGTGTATCGAAAAGCGACTTCTTCACCCTGCTGCTGCACGGGCGTATAGCGTTGGTGGATGAGTTGCGTATTTTTCGCCCTCGATATATGCCTGCAAGAATCTGCACGAAGCGGTTATTAGCTTAAAAAAGCTTAAAAATCACCAAAAACCGTTTCACCAAGAATGGCAAGGGCTTTTACAGCATCATCTTTCGATGGTGGTTTACCGTGCCAGTTGCTCTTGTCGGGCATGGAGCCTTCAAAAAACGGTACGCCTTTGCCCATAACCGTTGTTGCAATCAACACTGACGGCATGGAAAGATCGGCTGCTTTGATGGTTTCAAGTGTCTTAACCACACTCTCCATATCGTTGCCATCGCACTCATAGACATTCCAGCCGAAAGAGCGCCATTTATCGGCAAATGGTTCAACGCCGATAATTTCGGAGACTTCGCCATCAATCTGAAGATTGTTGTAATCAACAATACCAATAAGATTGCCAAGCTGATAATGGGCGGCACTCATTGCTGCTTCCCAGATTTGCCCCTCCTGGCATTCACCATCGCCCATGAGGCAAAAGACGCTGTTTGATTTACCGTCGAGACGACGCGCTAATGCAGCACCAACAGCTACGGAAAGCCCTTGACCGAGAGAACCTGAGGAGATGCGGATACCGGGCAATTTTGCATCGGCACTTGGATGCCCCTGAAGGAATGAACTGACCTGCCGAAGGGAATTCAACTCACTGAGCGGAAAGTAACCGGAACGGGCGAGCACACTGTACCAGACTGGCGCAATATGACCATTCGAGAGAAAGAGGAGATCTTTATCATTATCATTCCAGAAATTGTGCGGATTGTGATTCAAGACTTTGAAATAGAGGGCTGTAAAAATATCAGCCATACCAAGTGACCCGCCGGTATGACCAGAGTTCGCCATTGCCAGCATTCGAATAACATCGCGACGAACCTGACGGGACATCTCTTTCAAAGCCTCAATTCCGTCAAGTTCAAGCAGCACACCTTTTCTGGTGGCAGGATAAAGTTTTAACTCATGTCCCATCATAGATATGTCAACAAATTACTTGTAAATTAATAAAAATCAGTCAAACTTTTTTTGCCGCTGCTTCATAAAGCTCCGGACAGAAAAGAGTATCACCAGCATAAAAATAATGGTAACCGGAACCGTGTATAATACCATATAAGAACCAATCTCCTGCCACTTGCTCCCCAGAAAAAAACCTCCTGAAAGCAGCAAGGTATTCCAAACAAGTGCACTGGCAGTAGAGGCAAGCAAGACAAAAAACCAGCGTAAGTGCATTAAACCAGCCAAAACGGCTATAACCGAACGTGAACCAAAAAGCAAACGGTTTGCAAGCACTGAAAGATAGGCATGTGCCGCAAATTTTTCACGAAGCAAATCCATATCGGACGGGGGAAAAAAACGGTGCACACTTTTTGAAAAACGACTATGGACTGCGCTTCCCCCTTTTGCATATAACTTCAGACCAAGAACGCTGCTGAATAGATAAACGACCATAAAACCTGCTGTTGAACCTGCTGTTGACCACAACAATGCACTGACAAACGTTATACCTCCGTGATTGTACAGGAGATACCCGATAAAGGCAATGGGCACATCACCGGGTATTGGCGGAATAACGTTTTCAAGAAAAGCGACAAGAAACAAAAAAGCATAGACCACATAAGGGTCGGCATGTTGCAACCAGAACATTGCAGATTCAAGCATGGAAAAGCTCGTTACGAGACATTGGCATAAAAATGTTTATCAGTCAATATCAAGAACTCTTCGCTGCACTTCGCTATAGGCATTTTCAACGCCACCAAGGTCAAAACGGAAACGATCTTTATCCATTTTTTCATTGGTCTCAAGATCCCAGAATCGGCAGGTATCGGGGCTGATTTCATCACCAAGAAGAATTTCGCCATTATGGCGGCCAAATTCGAGTTTAAAGTCAACCAGCTTCATTTTTCGCTCTGTAAAAAACTGCTTGAGCAGTGCATTAATTTCCTCTGCACGATTTTTCAAAAGAGCCAGTTCTTCATACGTGGCAACGCCAAGTGCCACCGCGTGCGATTCGTTCATCAGCGGATCGTCAAGTTCATCATCTTTTAAATAGAACTCAACAATCGGATTTTCAAGCACGGTGCCTTCAGCAAAGCCATAGCGCTTGACCAGCGAACCTGCGGCAATGTTACGGGTAACCACTTCCGCTTTGATAATATCAAGATGGCGACAGAGCATTTCACGCTCAGAGAGCTTTTCTACCAGATGAGTACGAATTCCGTTGGCTTCAAGCATGGTGAAAAGTTTGCAGGAAATGGCATTGTTCACAACGCCCTTGTCGGCAATAGTCCCTTTTTTCTTGTTATTAAAGGCCGTTGCGTCATCCTTAAACTCCTGTATCACCAAGTCTTTATTATCTGTCGCAAATACTTTTTTTGCTTTGCCTTCGTAAAGTTGTGTACCTTTTTTCATCGTAAAATATTTTTATATGAGCGTATGTCGGGTGTGACACCCATAATGTTGGCAAAAAAAATCATCATCATCATCCTTGTGCTCTATCCTGCTGCTCAGAGGCCTGCTGCACAGCTCCGGTCAGCACAATGGTAATTTGATCGTCGGTCAAGCCTTTGTCTTTTAAAAAACTCATAAAGCGAAAAACACCAAAATCGGAAAGCAGCGCCATTGGTTGCTCATGCTCACTGAGTCCTCTGGTGCGTCCATACTCTTCAGCGGTGTTAATCCAATCTTCGATAAACTGCTCTGATTTACCGTTTTCAAGAAAAAATCCTGTAACAATCTCTTTTACTTTTTCGGGAGTTGGACTCGGATGCGCCAAAAAGAGAAGTTGCATTTCTTCGGATATTCTGGTCAAAACAAGCACCGCTTCTCTGTCGAGGGTTTCATCAAGGATGTCTTTTGCTTGTCCTTTGATATCACTCTCTTGGGTCATAATGCTCCCCGGATAGGTTGAGAAATATTGATGATTAGAGAAAAAAGTCGATTAAGTTAATTAATGATTAGATGTAATGAAAACAAAATAGAGATAAAGGTATGCTCCATCAGTGGCTGACAAACAATTTTACCCGTTTCGCTGTACTTTTGCTCATTTTAACGTTGGCGACGAATGAAGCGTATGCTGAACGCAATGTGCTTTTTTTGTGGTGGAATGTAGAGAATTTGTTTGATACGCAGGATGATCCTCTGCATAAGGATGAGGAATTTACGCCAACAGGTAAACTGCAATGGACGGATAAACGATTACTGCTTAAGCAGATGCGAATTCGGCATGTTATGTCTGCTGTGAAAGCACACCCCGATTATGGCAAATATCCCGATGTTGTGGGGTTTGCGGAGGTTGAAAATCAACGTGTGTTTATGGCGACACTGAGCGGGTTGAGCGGCATGAGCTATAAACCGATTTATTTCGAGTCGTTAGACCCGCGCGGCATTGATGTTGCGCTTGCCTACAATCCACAAACGCTGCGTCCGGGATTTTCGAAAGCTTATACCGTGAACAACAAGCGTACTCGCAAGATTATTGTGGCACAATTTTCAGTTTCGGGGAAACCGTTTCATGTAATTCTGAACCACTGGACTTCGCGCGCGTTTGACCAGCAGTTGTCGGAGATAAAACGCATTGCCGCTGCAAAGGTGGTGCGACACATTGTTGACAGCTTGCTGGTAAACAATCAAAATGCGGATGTGGTGGTTATGGGAGATTTTAACGATGAGGCAAACGATATTTCATTGCAACAAACGCTTGGTTCAAGCTTTAATGCTGCACAAGTAAAGAGCGCAAAGGGCAAACTGCTCTATAACTGCTGGAGCGGTTACAAGGGTATTGGCAGCTATTTTTATAAGAATAAATGGCAGCAGATCGACCATATTTTATTGACTCCAGGCATGCTTGATAAGAGTGGCTTATCTGCACCCAATAATGGGTTTCATTGCTTTGCGTTTTCACAGCTCCTTAATGTGGATGGAAAAGGGACATATGCCACGTATGAAAAACGGAAGTATAAGGGTGGTTATGCCGATCATTTACCGTTACTGCTGAAGGCAAAAGTGATGAAGTAA
>DYND01000030.1:0-10000 GCA_020721255.1 Chlorobium chlorochromatii | reverse complement strand
TGTGCTTGAAACGCTGTTGCGTCTGGGATGGAAGCCAGATATTATTCATTGCCATGACTGGCATGCTTGCCTTATTCCTCTTCTTTTAAAGACTGTTTATGCATCCAATGAGTTTTTTAAGGATATTAAAACGGTTTTAACGCTTCATAATGTGTACCGTCAGGGATTGCTGCCCTACAAAGCTATGCATCGGTTGTTGCCTGATGATGTGTGTGCAGGATTGCATTGTTCGAATAATGAGGTCAATATGCTTTATACCGGTATTGAACATACCGATCTTGTAACAACTACCTCGAAGCGTTACGCTGATGAAATTGTGCGTCACGAGCCGAAGACTTATGGTGTTGGAGCGATTCTGGATAAACGTCAAGCGCCATTGCACGGTCTTCTTAATGGTATTGATATGCGTCAGTGGAATCCGTCTATCGATAAGCTTCTAAAAAAACGTT
Organism: Chlorobium chlorochromatii; assembly: GCA_020721255.1. Lineage (GTDB taxonomy): Bacteria > Bacteroidota > Chlorobiia > Chlorobiales > Chlorobiaceae > Chlorobium > Chlorobium chlorochromatii. The sequence goes on along the minus strand of DYND01000030.1, from coordinate 9,551 downwards.
ATAGTTTTGAGCATTTAGAGGGCAAGCTTGAGAATAAAAAAGCATTGCTTGAACAGTCGTCGCTTCCTTATAAGGAGGGAGTGCCGTTAGTTGGTGTTATAACGCATTTCGATGAATTTCAGGGTGCGGAGCTTCTCAAAGAGAGTCTTGAGCAGCTTGTTGGTCTTGATATTCAGCTTATTATCAGTGGCTCTGGTGACAAGGTTTATGAAACTTTTTTTGAAGAGTTTGCTGCGGCACATCCTGAACAGGTGAGTGTGCAGACAGATTTTTCGGATGGTTTTTACCATCTTGCTCTTGCGGGTTTTGATATGTTATTAATGCCAAGCATGATTGAATCTTGCGGTATCATGCAAATGTTTGCGATGACCTACGGGACTATTCCAATTGCTTTTGCTGGAGGAGGCATTGTTGAAACGATTATCGATCGCTCGAAAAAGAAAGGTAACGGTTTTATTTTTTATGATTACACTTCTACCGGGTTGATTGAGAAATTGAATGTGGCGCTTCAGTGTTTCCATGATGAGGAAGTTTGGCCACAATTGATGAGCGCAGCTATGACGCATGATTTGACGTGGAAAGAGTCTGCCGAAGCGTATAATCGGTTATATCGTGAACTTCTTGAGGCAGAGTAGTATGATGGCGCAAACAATCAAAGTGCTCTTTCTTGATAGAGACGGTACCATCAATAAGGACTCAGGATCATACATTATTTCAAAAGATCAGTTGGTTTTGATTGAGCGTGCTGAAGAGGCTATTGCACTTGCTCGACAGGCAGGATTCAAGATCGTTATTATTACGAATCAGGCAGGAATCGCGAGAGGTATTACAACCATTGAGCAAGTTGAAGAGGTAAATCGTTATCTTAATGAGCATCTTTCTCTTTATGATGCGGCATTTGACCGTTGTTATTACTGCCCTTATCACCCAGCATATCCTCATCCTGAGTATGATAAATTTGCTGATTTTCGTAAACCAGCAACAGGTATGGTTGATCAAGCAATTGCTGAATTTGCTGCAGAAGGGCTGCTTGTTGACCGATCGGCATCGTTTTTTGTTGGCGATAAAACTCTCGATGTAGAATGCGGTTTGCGTGCAGGGCTGCGGTCAGTACTGGTAAGAACCGGTCATAATGAGGAAGAACTTTGTCAGCAGCAGAATATCATTCCAGAATTTGTGGCAGATGACCTTTATCAAGCGGTAACGGAGTATATTCTTGCCTCTTCTTGATCTTCTCTTTATGCAGTATGTCAGTCTGTTTCGAGTATGCTGACGCTCTACGTTCACATTCCTTTCTGCAAAGCACGCTGCCCCTATTGTGACTTTTACCTGGTGACACTGCGTGATCATATTACTGCTTTTTTTAGTGCACTGACTCGTGAAACTCTTGCTCGTTCTGCTCAATTGAAGGGCAAAACGATTCGTGCCATCCACTTTGGCGGAGGGACACCCTCAATGGTACCAGTTCACTATCTTACTGCCTGGCTGAATATTATTGCAACACAATGCACGTTTGCTTCAGATATTGAAATTGCGCTTGAGGCTAATCCGGAAGACCTTGATAGTCGGGTGATGGCGGAGCTGCATGAAGCTGGTATTACACGATTGAGCCTTGGTGTACAATCGTTTACCGATGAAAAGTTGCGCATGTTAGGGCGGCAGCATAGTGCGTCTGATGCTCAACGTGTGACTATGGCTGCGATTCAGCGCTTTCATTCTGTCAGCGTGGATTTGATTTGTGGAGTTCCCGATGAGACCAAGTTCTTGTGGGAGGCTGATCTTCAGAAAGTTTGGTCGTTGGCACCTCACCACCTTTCAGTTTATATGTTGTCGGTTGAGCCTAAAACTATGCTGTACAAAAAGATTGCACGTGGCTTGTTTGCTGTACCGGATGATGGTGTACAGGCATCGTTTTATGAAACGGCGATTCGCCAAGCGTTTGCTCATGGTTACAGCCATTACGAAATTTCAAATTTTTGTTTGCCGGATCATCACTCCCGTTACAACCTCGCGAGCTGGAAGCGTGAAGCGTATCTCGGTTTTGGTCCATCAGCTCACAGTTTTTTTCTTGATCAGGGCAGAGAAATTCGGGAAGCGAATGTGTCAAGCTTGAGTCGCTATCTTTCTATGCCGGAAGATGCTATTGTTTTGCGTGAAGAGATCACGGCTGAAGAGCGATTTACCGAGCAAGTTTTTCTTTCGTTGCGCATAAACAGTGGTCTTGATGTTGAGTTTTTCCGAAAAGAGAATAAATTAGGGCACGCTCTTTCAACCCATCTTGAACAGTTTATGGAGAAGGGGTGGATGGTGCAGCACAAAGGTCTTTTTTACTTGACCGATAAAGGGTTTTTATTTGCTGATTATATTACAGAGGTTCTTCTTTTCGGATAATTCACGACATCAGAGTACGTTTCATCTATGACACACCGGACGATTAACCGCATTGTTGCGGTTGTTCTTTTTTTTGTCGCTGAAGTTATTTATCTCCGCACCATGGCCCCGACGTTATCGTTCTGGGACTGCGGAGAGTTTATTGCTACTGCTGTTACTCTGGGGATTCCTCATCCGCCCGGTGCACCTCTCTATCTTTTGCTGGGTCGCCTTTTTTCCATGATTCCCTTGTCTGGTGATATTGGCGCACGAGTCAATGTTATCAGTACATTGGCAAGTTCTGCGACCGTGATGCTTACCTATCTCATTATTATAAAGTTAATAACATTGTATCGACAGCGTGATGCTGATGTGTGGAGTATGCCGGAAAAGCTCTCCGCTTATGGTGGTGCTGTTGTAGGGGCGCTTGCTCTTGCTTTTTCCGATAGTTTCTGGTTCAATGCCGTTGAAGCGGAGGTGTATGCGCTTTCATCGCTTTTTACAGCGTTGGTAGTTTGGTTAATTTTGCGCTGGTATGAAGAGGAGCCTGCACCGGGCAATGAGCGCTGGATTTTGCTGGTGATGTACATTATTGGACTCTCTATCGGCGTTCATCTACTGAGTTTGTTAGCGGTCTTTGCTGTTGCCTTAGTGTACTATTTTAAAAAATATGAGGTGACGCTTCGGTCATTTGCATGGCTTGTTGTCTCCTCATTAGCGCTCTTTTTTCTGATTTATGTGGTTATTATCAAAGGGCTTCCAATTTTGCTTCAATTGACATCGTGGTGGGGTTTGCTGCTCTTTCTGATGCTTCTTGGTTATGCAGCATGGTACGCTCATACGCAGCAAAAGGTGGTTCTCAATACGCTTGTGGTTTCACTGTTACTTATCATTATCGGCTATACCTCATACGGTATGATTTTTGTGCGGGCACAGGCAGATCCACCGATTAATGAAAATCATCCATCAACATCGGAGGCTTTTTTTTCTTACCTGAATCGCGATCAGTATGGTGAGATGCCGCTGTTTCCGAGACGCTGGTCGCCGGAGCCAATCCATCAATATTATTATCAGCATTACGAAAGTGATTTGGATTACTTTCTGAGCTATCAGATGAATAAGATGTATTTCCGTTATTTTGGCTGGCAGTTTATCGGGCGTGAGCATGATATGGAGGGGGCTCGTGTTGACTGGTCGGTATTGTGGGGAATTCCGTTTTTTGTCGGGCTTTTTGGGGCAGTTACGCAGTTTCGGCGACAGTGGAAAATGGGGCTTGTGGTGACGGCGCTTTTTGTGCTGACGGGTGCCGCATTGGTGATTTATCTCAATCAAACTGAACCTCAGCCCCGCGAGCGGGATTACAGCTATGCTGGCAGTTTTTTTGCCTTTGCCCTCTGGATTGGTATTGGTGTTGAGAGTATAGTACAGTGGCTTGCGGAGAGGTTGAAAAGTGCGGGCAATCGTCAGCAAACGCTGCTTGCTGCGTTGAGTGTAGTGGTTGGGATGCTGTTGATTAACGGCAAAATGTTGCAGGCGAACTATCGCATGCACGATCGTTCCGGTAACTATGTGCCATGGGATTGGGCGTGGAATATGCTGCAGAGCTGTGAAAAAGATGCGATTCTTTTTACCAATGGTGATAACGATACTTTTCCTTTATGGTATTTGCAGGAGGTTGAACGTATCCGCACCGATGTACGGGTTGTAAATTTGAGCCTTGCCAATACAGGCTGGTACCTTAAGCAGTTGAAAAACAGCTCGCCTCGTGGCGCAAAACCGATTGCCTTCAGTATGGGCGATGGTGAAATGGTTGATATTACCTATATGCCGATTGATTCGGTTGATGCTGTTCTTCCCGCGCAGCTTTTTCGTCGCGAGTTGTTGCGTGACGCGCAACGACACGGAGTATCGCTTCCTGCAGAGCCGCTCGATACGATGGTGTGGCTGCTGAAGCCGGGTTTAACCTATAATGGTCAAGGCTATCTTCGTCCACAAGATATTGCCGTGTATGATATTATGATGAATAATTTTGAAACACGTCCTATCTATTTTGCGTTGACCGTTGATGCAGAAAGCATGATTGGGCTTGAACACTATCTGCGTCTTGATGGTCTTGCTTATAAAGTTGTGCCGCTTTACAGCAAGGAACCAATGAGCTATGTAGATCCTGTACGTCTTTATCAGCATCTCCTTCAGACGTATCAGTATCGAAACCTCAATAAGAGTGATGTGACTTTTGAAGAGACTTCAAGACGCTTATGCGGCAATTATACGCCGCTTTTTGTGCGTCTTGCGCTGGATCTTGCTGCTGAGCCCGATGGATATCTTGCTCTACCGGACGCATTGGGTCATCAACAAGATGTGCGTCGTGGTACTTTGGCGTTGCAGGTTCTTGATTCCGCTGCGAAGATTCTGCCATTAGCGAAATATCCACTTAATCCTGAACTTGCAGGATCGGTTGTGTCGCTTTATGTGCTTCTTGGAGAAAAGCAGAAAAGCTCCATGTATATTACTTATCTTGAGACATTGAGCAGTCAATCATCACCCCAAACTGATCCAAGACTTTTTTACGTTCTTGCACTTGCCTATAATGATGTTGGCAGAAAGGCTGAAGCACAACGTCTTCTTGCATTGCTTGCAGAAGAGCTGAAAGAGCCAGAGTTACTTAAAGCGTTTGAAAAAAAATAATAATTATGCAGAGCACGATTCATCCTACCGCAATTATTGGACAGAGTGCCATTCTTGGAGAGGGCGTAAGCGTTGGTGCTTACGCTATTATTGAAGATGATGTTGAAATTGGTAGTGGTACGAAAATCTGGCCACATGCGCACATTGCTACCGGTGCACGAATTGGTAATGATTGCAAAATCTACTCTGGAGCTGTGCTTGCTACTGAGCCGCAAGATTTGAAATTTGCCGGTGAAAAAACCTATCTCTATGTTGGCGATAGAACGGTGGTGCGTGAATGTGTGACGCTTAATCGCGGTACCCAAGCGAGCGGCAAAACAGTGATTGGTTCCGATAATCTGTTTATGGCGTATTCGCATGTCGGGCACGATTGCGTTATCGGTAACCATGTTGTTGTTGCTAATTGCGTTCCCTTTGGTGGTCATTGTGTTGTGGGCGATTATGCTGTTATTGGTGGTCTTGCTGCAGTGCATCAGTTTGTGCGCATTGGGCGGTGTGCCATGCTTGCAGGACTTTCGCGGGTAACGCTTGATGTGCCGCCTTTTGTGACCGCGTCAGGCAGCGACGAGTTTCGCTTTGAGGGATTAAACACTTTGGGTCTGAAACGACGTTATTTTACCGCAGAGAAAATTACGTTGATCAAAAATGCCTACAGAATTATTTTTCAATCTGGACTTATTCTTGCTAATGCAATTGAAAAGGTAAAGGCAGAGCTTCCTCCTGAACCAGAGATTCTTGAAATTCTTGACTTTTTCACTTCTGGTTCCCAAGGCAGAAAATTTATCAAATACAGGTAATCCTCTATTATGGCTCAGTGGGCAATTGGTATCGATTTTGGCGGCACTGCTATTAAAGCGGCGGTTATTGATGAGGCGAAAGGTATTCAGATGGACAGGCGTGTTTTTACCGATACAGCTTCGGGTGTTACCGGTATGATTGCGCAGCTTGCATCCATTATTGCGGAACTTTATGGCAATGCACTTCAAACGCTTGATGCGCAAAATTTTACCGGTGCAGGGGTGGGAGCGCCTGGAGCGGTTGATTCCGTGAAGGGTTTGTTGAGTTATCCTCCAAATCTTCCCGGTTGGGAAGTTGTGGCTTTGCGTGACGAATTACAACAATGCTTGATGGAGCGTGACGGGTTGTCGATTCCCGTGTTTCTCGACAATGACGCTAATGTTGCCGCCTTTGGTGAGGCGCGTTATGGCGCTGGGAAAGCGTTTAACGACTTTATTATGGTGACGCTTGGTACTGGTGTTGGTGGTGGAATTGTTCTGAATCGCAAGCTTTATCGCGGAGGGCATGGAACTGCTGGAGAGATCGGGTTTATGATTCTTGATTTTGAGGGAGAGGGCGTTCATGCCGGTATTCGCGGAACGCTTGAGAGCTTTATTGGTAAAAAGGGGATTTTGTCGATGGCGCGCCGTATGATTAATGAGAGTGAGGTCGCTTCCTCCGTTGGGCAGTTGTGCGGAGATGATTATGCAAAACTCTCTCCACGCCACATTGAGCAGGCGGCGCTTGAGGGCGATGCTGTTTGCCTTGCTGTCTGGAATCGAGTTGGTTCCATTCTTGGTGTTGGACTTGCCAATGTTGCGGTGCTGATGGATATCCGAAAATTTGTGATTGGTGGCGGCATTTCGGCGGCTGGTGATCTCATTTTTGTGCCCGCGATGGAGCAGCTTAAGCGCTCCATGTTGCCGCCCATGCACGATGGTCTTGAGCTTGTGCCCGCACTTCTTGGCAATAAAGCCGGAATGTATGGCGCGGCTGCGTTGTGCTTTGGCTAACAACAACAACAGCAGGTGTGCCATGCGAGGTCAGCTTCTTCATCTTCTTTTTCCCCATGTGTGCTTAGTGTGCAACAAGCTTCTTCTTCCCGAAGAGGAGCATTGCTGCCAAGTCTGCCTTGACGGGTTTGATCCATTTTCAACCGCTGCACAGGCGGACAGTGAGGTTCGCGGCACTATTTTTGCCCATTTTGGTGAGCACTTCCCCTTTGAGCACGCGTGGTGTCGTTACCAGTTCCATAAGCAAAGTGCATTGCAGCAGGTGCTGCACTCTATGAAATATGAAGGATTGTTTACGTTGGGCACCATGTTTGGTCGTCAACTTGGAAGGTGGATGCTTGCCGATGGCATCGATGTCAGTGTTTTTGACTGCATTGTCCCCGTTCCGCTTCATCGTTTGAAAAAAATCGAGCGAACCTACAATCAATCCGAAAAATTTGCTGAAGGCCTTGCGCAATCGTTGAACAAGCCAGTCCGTTCATCGCTCCTTGAACGACAACGCTTTACCGTTTCGCAAACAGGTCTCTCGGCGGCGGAGCGGGCAGAGAATGCAGCAGGCGCATTTCATGCAACGAACGAGGTGCACAATCAGCACGTGTTGCTGGTTGATGATGTGGTGACCACCGGCGCAACCATGGCGGCGGCGGCTGAGGCGCTTCGCAAGGGCGGCGCAAAAGGCGTTTCACTTGCGGCAATTGCGTTAGCCGCAAAGGAGTAAATGTTATGGAACTCTTTTATACAGCAGCGGAACAGGTTGATTTCAATGCGCGAATTCTTGAGATTGATGGTGATGAATTTCACCATTTGGTTCGAGTATTACGCAAAAAAGTGGGCGATACAATTTTCGTGACCGATGGTTTTGGATTCCGTTATGAGGTTACGATTACCGATGTCGGCAAAAAAGTGTTACGTGGTGAAATTCTCTCGTACGTTCATTGTGAGCCGCCATCGACAGAGGTGACGGTTGCAATCTCGCTGCTTAAAGCGCCACAGCGGTTCGATTTTTTTCTGGAAAAAGCTACTGAACTTGGTGTTTCGACAATCATTCCCATGATAACAGCACGCACCATTTCTCAACCATCGCATGAAAAAGTGCCGGGCAAACTGAGTCGCTGGAAAACCATTGCCCTTTCTGCGGCTCGGCAGTCTAAACGGCTTTATCTTCCTGCACTTCGTGAGCCACTTTCATTCAGCAAGGTGCTGGAGCTTGCGGGTTATGATGCCAAGTTAATGCCCTATGAAGGGTCAACGTTGCCACCAATGGCGCAATGTGTTGGCAAAAAAGTGCTCTTTCTTGTCGGTGGCGAGGGTGGATTTACAGAAGCTGAGGTGCAGTCTGCCGAAGCGGCAGGTTTTTCACCGCTTTCATTTGGGAACACCATTCTTCGAGCTGAAACTGCCGGTATTTTTGCCGTTGCCTATGTGCGTTCGCAACTGCTCAATGCGGAATCGTCAGCGTGGATTTAGATTTTTTTGAGGTTAACCAACTGTGATTATGACAAACATTAAAGCAAATCAGGTTATTCTCATCCTGCTGCTCATTTTTATTTCGGCAATTTTTTTTGCCATGATTCGCTATTTCATTCTGGCAATTTTTCTTGCTGCTCTTTTTGCTTCGCTGCTTATGCCGATATTTATCCGCATTGAACGTTGGTGCCGTGGGCGAAAAAATATCAGTGCGGTACTGACAATGGCGACCATGCTCTTGATTGTTGTGCTGCCTTTAGTAATGCTGCTGGGTGTTGTTGCAAAACAGGCTATTCGTATCAGCAACATTGCTATGCCATGGGTACAACAGCAGATTTTAGAGTCGGCCAGTGTCGATCAGCAACTGCGTTCGTTGCCGTTTTATGCCGATATCGAGCTCTATCGAGATGATATTTTGCAAAAAGCGGGAGAACTTGCTGGCAAAACTGGTGCCATGCTCTTTAACTCGATCTCCTCATTAACTTATTCAGCAGTGAATGATCTTTTTCTCCTCTTCATTTTTCTCTATACAATCTTCTTTTTTTTACGCGATGGTCGAGAGCTGCTGGAGAAGGTTCTCTCCCTGCTGCCACTGACCTACACCGATCAGAATCGGCTGCTTGATAAATTTCTCTCCGTTACTCGCGCAACAATCAAAGGGACTCTTGTTGTCGGGATTGTGCAGGGCTCACTTGCCGGTTTTGCGCTCCATGTTGCGGGCATCGATAGCGTTCTTTTCTGGGCAACGGTGATGATACTTCTCTCGGTGATACCAATGCTTGGTACGGCACTGGTCTGGATTCCGGCAGTTCTCTATCTGGTTGCAGTAGGGCATTATCCTCAAGCGATAGGGCTCTTCCTCTTTTGCAGTATTGTGGTGGGGCAGATTGATAATATCATTCGCCCCATCCTGATTGGGCGAGATACGCAGATGCACGAATTGCTCATTTTTTTTGGAACGCTTGGCGGCATTGGGATGTTTGGCATTTTCGGTTTTATCGTTGGGCCAATTGTTGCCGCTCTTTTTTTGACGATATGGGAGATGTATGGCGAGAGCTTCAAAGAGTATCTCACTCATCTTAAAAGCGATATACCTTCCAGGAACGGCTGATAACAAAAAAAGCGACCTTGCGATCGCTTTTTCTTCTCATTTTTCGAATAATCAGTTTGCGCGGACAACCTCCTGACTTCATCAATAAAACCAGTAAGTGTATATAAAATAAGAGATGGTCTAAA
>DYND01000045.1 GCA_020721255.1 Chlorobium chlorochromatii | reverse complement strand
AATCTGGCGATTTACTTTTGCGAAAATCTGGCGATGCAAAGTTGCTGATTACAGCAACGAAGGCAACAAAGTCAATTGAAAACGAACATCGAAGGCTCAGCATTGCGAGGCGAAGCCTCAACAAAACACAAAAGAAACAAAGGTATGTGTCGGCTTCGGCGAAGCAAACTTATGCCTTTACTTCAATTGTGATTAGCAAATTTAAATTCCCCACTTTTTAGCAAAAGTATATCCCCACTTTTAAAGAAGAAAAGAACTTTCATTTTGTTTGTTTCGCTTGTTTCGGTGAATGAACGAAGCGTAGCGAAGTGAATGAACCGAAACAAGCGTTATGTTTCAGAAGGTGTTGTTTCAAAGATATTTTTTCGGTTCTCCATCCGGTAGCTGTTGCCCTCTAGTTTTATAACCTCACAGTGATAGAGTATCCTGTCCAGCAGGGCTGTGGCCAGCACTTCATCATCCAACGTTTCAGCCCATTGTTTCGGTGATTTATTGGTGGTGATGATTATGGAACATTGCTCATGAAGATGATTTATCAGGTTAAAAAGTGCCACGGCTTCGTGTTTCTTGATTGGGAGCAGCATGATATCATCAATAGCGATCAGATGAGCTCTCAGGTAACGGTTGTAAGTGCTTAGGGCTACCGCGGTCATCTCTTTCATCCTTAGCACGTTTAGCAGATCCTCCATGCTAGTGAAGTAAGCCTTATACCCCTTTTGTACTGCATCATTCACTAAACCTGCAGCCATAAAAGTTTTACCGGTTCCGCTGGGTCCCATTAAAATGAGGTTATAGACCTGTTCCACCCATAGTAGTTCACGCAGCTCCTGCATTTGCTTTTTATTGATGCCGGAACTGAAGTTGTAGTCGTACATATCCAGGTTATGTACTCTGGGGAGGTTAGCCAGCTTTATACGCTTGTCAAAGTCAGTCTTCTGCCGATGCAGCACTTCTTTTTCCAACAGGGTGAAGGTATAGTCCTGATAGGTTGGCTTGTCGATCTGGGCGTGGTGTATTAACTGTTCCGCCTGGTTGCGTATCAGTGTAAGCCGAAGGTAGTCGGCATGTTGTTTTATTTGATTGATTCTGTCCATTTTACATTACTTTTTCATAGGTACTGATTTTGCTTACTTGCGGCTCATAAAGTGCTATCGTATCCGGTTTTGTTGATTTGATTTCAACCCAGGGTAATACCACTTTTGTATCTTGCATTTGTTGCTTTTGATAGTGGATGCCAGCTTGGGTTAAATTATTGGCATTGTATATATTGTTTTCCATACAGAAATCGATGGCTTTCGCTATGAACTCCGGTTCAAGTTCAGTCAGGTGCTTTTTTAGCACTAATAAGTTATCTCGCAGGTAGCGTAATTTCTGTTTTTCAAGCAGTTCCATAAACAGGTTTGCTTTGGGCGTATTTTGCATAAGTGCAACCACTTCTGTTTTAAGTACAGCAATGCTTTGGCTTTTATCTCTGATATGATCGGAGTTACGTACAGTTACACCCCTACCTGAACTTAGTTTATGGGTTGTGAGCACATTTATATTTTTATCAAAAAGTATGACATCATCCTCTTTTTCCTGCAAGAAAACGTGTGTATCTGCACCTTGATACGTGCCAAGCGGAAGCGTATAGAAATTACTTTTGTAACTTATGGTATTATCCTTACGCACCGTGTATGGCTTGCACTCATTTGCGTTTGATGCAAGGGATTGGACAGGAAGAGCTAAGAGGTGCTCTCGTTCAATCAGCCATTCCTGCTGAGGTATCTTTTTGATACCGGAATGCTCTTTCCCATTGCCTGTGCGGGAAAGCCAACCCATAGCGGATGCATTGAGTGCATCTTCGCCCATAAAAACACGGCCGCTCAGAAAGTTCTTTTTTACATAACCTACCACGTTTTCAACTTTGCCTTTGCTCTCAGGATCTGATTTACGGCAAAAAACTGCTTCAAAATCCATTTGGTTGCAGTAGGCTCTGAACTCCTGCGTGAGCAGTATGTCACCCAGGTTCTCATCCACAATCAGCACACGGTCCTGATCATAGATAACCTTTTGGGGTTGTCCGTTGAAGTACACAAAAGCCTTCTCATGAGCCAGAACCGTAGTTCGTGAAGTAAATGGTTGGCTTTGAAAGTAAACGTACTTCTGGCGTGATCGGCACAATACCATCACGAAAAAGTACACTTTCTTGCGCCCCTCACCAGTGGTTTGCATGTAATACTCCCCAAAATCTGCTTGTGCCTGATTTCCATAAGCCGGTTCAGGAAGCTTCTCATATTGACGGTATTTTTTCTCTTTCCCTTTGTTTATAAGGTGCCTCTTGCGGATGCTGTTCACAAAATTGTAAACAGTTTTGCTGTGAACTTCCGGAAGGTTAGTAAACTGTTCCTTTAGCCGGTCTTCTACCTGAGCAGAGGAGAGATAAGGATAGCCTTCAAGCAAATCCTTCACATAGTTGTAATAGCACTGCAGCTTCTTTGGCAAATGCCGGGTTTGCTCTACCCAATTATGAAAAGCCTCTTCCTCCATGCTTAGATACCTGCGCACGGTTGTTCGATCCAATCCCAGTTCCCTGGAAATTTGACTCTTATTGAATCCTTTGTTATCTAATTCTTTAACTTTGTACCACATAAATGCCTTTTTAAGGTGTTTGTTAAGAGTCTTCATGTTTTAAAGTTTACAGACCTTAAAATTGAAGACTTTTTTCTTGCCTAATCTGGCGATTTACTTTTGCGAAAATCTGGCGATGCAAAGTTGCTGATTACAAAAAGTGCGCTTCCCTTCGACAGGCTCAGGGCAGGCTGCTCAGCGTGACACAAATAGTGCGCTTCGACTTCGCTCAGCGTGACAAATAGTGAAGAGATATGTCAGTTTATACAAATTTTCGGGGTGTAGTCACCCCTCTCAAATAAGCAAAAAGTCATATTCCCTTCTCCAAGTACGCAAGAAAACCTATTCCCTTCTCCTTTTTTAAGGAGAAGGTGCCCAAAGGGCGGATGAGGTAAGGAGAAGGTGCCCAAAGGGCGGATGAGGTTGGAGAGGGGCCGGGGGTGAGGTAAAAAAAAAGCTGCCCTGGAACCAGGACAGCTTTTTTACAATTAAGACTTAATGATCTACTATAAAGGAGCATACTCCTCATCCATTAACCTGTTTCCGGTTGATCCCACATAAAAATAATGGAGGAAAATATGACCGGTTGCTGGATCGTAATAGGATCTTGTGCCTGGCTGAGGCAACATTTCAGCTGGAACACCATCAGAGAAAGAGATATCATTCGTAGCCGGATCAACTGTAATGGTTACAAAATATCCGGAACCACCGAGGTCACCTGCAGGTAACGAACATGAGTAAGCGCTAATCGGAGTAAGGAATTTCGTCTCATCGATAGCCCTGGGGCCTGCAGTTGGGTGGGTAAACACACCTGTACAGCTATAATAACCAGCATAAAGGTTAGCAACAGCAATGG
>DYND01000044.1 GCA_020721255.1 Chlorobium chlorochromatii | reverse complement strand
CAGCTACCCAGGCGGCAGTTGCCACAACATAAACATAAACACAAGTATAAACAACGGCTCTCTGCTACAGTACTCAGCTGATCAGCTGTTAAACTTTCGACACCATAGAAAACCATGTACGGAAATTATATCATTGGTCAATTCGCTTAAAATCAATCGTCGTTACCGTGGCTGTCGTGGTGGACGTCGATCAACCTCTGGAACATTTAACATCAACAGCACAAGCACCATGGACACTATTACCAATCTTGTCGACACTGCATCACAGTATTCTACATCATTAGCTCCATCCCCACTAGATACTTGGACTCATTTCTCATCACTTGCATTGACACAGTCGCTGCGTGTTCAACAAACTGTTATCCGTCGACCAAAGAATCTCTCCCTGCCCAGCTTCCTTCTAGCGAACGTTCGCAGTCTCAACAATAAAGTGGACGAACTGTCAGCTGTTTTAGACAATAACAATATCGGCATTTGCTGCATCACTGAAAGTTGGCTCCAGAAAGACATTCCCACTGAGACTGTTGATATTGAAGGTTTTACGTGTCATAGGAGGGATCGTAGCGATGGCCGCATAGGCGGAGGAGTTGCATGTTATGTACGTAATAATCTTCAATGTCGCAGACTCAGTTCTCTTGAATCTCCTAACCATGAATCACTGTGGCTACTGTATAGATCTAACCGCATGCCTAGAGAAGTTTCTCATATTGTAATAGGTGTAATTTATCACCCACCCAATGCCAATGGTTTTATCACTGCCTCTTACATTATTGATTGTTTGGACTCCATCATTCGTGATCACCCACATTCTGGTATAATTTTACTGGGTGACTTTAATAGGATGGATGACTCTCGTTTAAGGTCTTACCCACTGAAACAAGTAGTTACATCCCCCACCAGGAAAAATGCAATTTTGGACAAAATTTTTACAAGTGTCTCTGATTGGTACATCAAACCTGAAATCATCGAAAACATTGGATCATCTGACCACATGACGGTCCTCATGAAATCCAGAAACCCTGAACAGTTCCCACGTGGTCAGCGCATTAGAGTTCCTGTTCGCAGCAATGACCCTAATGGTAAAGCACTCCTAGCCCAGGCACTAAATTCATATGATTGGTCGCAGTTGGATTCACTGTCATGTTGTGACGCCAAGGTTTCTAAATTCTATGGTGTGGTTCTCACGCTCCTGGACACATTTTTACCTGTCCATTATACCTTTCGGCACACTAGCGATAAGCCATGGGTCACGGATAATTTCCGGCGACTCATCCGGCAACGACAGCATGCATTTGTTACTAAAGACTTGGCTAAATACAAACACCTGCGAAATTTGGTCAAAAGGTCAGCTTCTAAACTGCAGTACAATTTCTATCGGAAAAGAATTGAAGGGCTGCGGAAATGTGAATCGTCCAAGTGGTGGTCTCAGACCAAACGTCTCACTGGTCAAAGTCATTATTCAGACATCAGCTCCAACCTGACGGGACTTTCTAATAATCTTACTAATGGTTGCATGACCCAATTGGCTGCTGCCATCAATTCATCATTGCAGCGGGTCTCCGATGATTTGACACCTCTGACTGATCAAGACCTTCTGCCAGTATCTGACTATCCCAATCATTTAATTATCCAACCATATCAAGTCTTCGTTAAATTATGCAATATTAACATTCGCAAAGCTCCTGGTCCTGATGGCATTCCCAATTGGGTTTTGCGTGATTTTGCCGGCATCCTGTGTGACCCACTCTGCAATATCTTCAACGCGTCAGTACGCGAAGGCTTTGTGCCTGCAGTTTGGAAGCAGGCCAATGTTTTACCAATACCTAAAGTTCACCCGCCGCAGTCTATTGAATCCGACTTGCGGCCAATTTCACTCACACCCACTGTTAGTAAAATATTGGAAGCAATTGTGGGACGACATATTTTTGAGAAAGTCCAGGACAAACTTGATCCTAAACAATTTGGTGCTGTTAGGGGTCGTTCAACAGTTCACGCTCTTATTGACCTCCTCCACATGTGGCATTCTGCAATTGATAAAAGTAAATCAGTTCGAATTGTTTATATCGATTATGCTAAAGCCTTTGATCATGTCCACCACTCCACTATCCTGCAAGTATTAAAGTCATTTGATGTTGAGCCCTTCATTATAAACTGGACCCATGCTTTTCTGAACTCACGCCAGCAACGAATTAAACTTGGCAGCATTCTGTCTGATTGGATAATTTTGACTGGAGGTCTACCCCAAGGCACCTGGCTGGGCCCATTATTATTTATTGGACTTATCAATGACCTCAAAACTTTTCTTCCTGTCCATAAATTCGTTGATGACGTAACCGTGACTGAAATTCTTGAATCACGTGCAGTTTGTAGTAAAATTCAGGTTGCGTGCGATGAAGTGGAGGACTGGTCAAAGGCACATCTCATGAACATAAATCCAAAGAAAACCAAACAGATGTTCATTGGCTCACTAACAGACAAAATTTCAACAAAACTAAACATTTCTGGACATGACATCGAACTTGTAAACCAATTTAAGTTACTCGGCGTTAATATAATGGACTCTCTCAAATGGGACGAGCACGTGGACTCAATTTGCGCAAAAATTAATAAAAGGCTGTTTTTCTTACGAAAACTTAAAAGAGCTGCAATGACCAATGGAGATCTGGTGGCTTACTACTGCACAGTCATACGTCCTGTGGCTGAGTATGCCTGCGCAGTGTGGCACACCAGTCTCACTGAGGGTCAATCAGAACAACTCGAACATCTTCAGCGCAGAGCAATAAAAATTATTTTCGGCGATAAATTGGACTACGCGACAGCCTGCATGATTTATGACATTGATCCCACACTTGCTTCCAGGCGCGAAACTCAAACTCGGAATCTGTTTAATCAAATTTGTAAAAATTCTTCTCACTGTCTTCATTACTTGCTCCCTGACAAACGTGACCCAGAAATCTTGGCCAGATTAAGGAATGCAAAACCATACGAACCTCCGTTTGCAAGAACATCCCGTTTTAAAAATTCGTTTCTAATACATTGCCTCAATAATTGCCAATAAATAGCCCCATAACCTCATAGACTTATTCAATATAATATGTACATGATGTTCATGTTGATGTTCATGCTCAATCTTAATATTGGTTTATTACATTAATTGCTTGCCTTAGCTGTTCATATTACCAATTAGGTTTTTGGAACAATATTTCCTTTCTTTAATTGTTTACTAACTAGTAACTACTATAGTACTTGTGCACGTATGCTTGTTTAATTGTATTGTATTGCTATTATGTCACTGTTTATCCAGCCACACGGCTGCAATACTCAATAAACTCGGTTATTATTATTATATATGTAAAAAACTAAGTTTAATACTCGTTGTAAGACCTATATTGGTCTCACACTTGTAAAACAGCTAATATTTTTGCGGTCATCGTCTAGGTACGTACCAAATTTGAAGTCTCTAGTTCAAACGGTTCAAAA
>DYND01000043.1 GCA_020721255.1 Chlorobium chlorochromatii | reverse complement strand
TACCCTTTTCACTCCCTCCCCTTAAACTGGCAACAAAAAATCATAGATTACGAACGCGCCGCGTTTTATGCCGCTGAAGAAAAGAAGCTTGCTGAAGCTGCCAGGCTTGAAGATGAGCAGATAGAAAAAGACCCACAGAGATGTTTTACCCCGTCTCAACAGGAAACCATAAAGAAACAGCGCCTTGCCAAAGTGCAAGAGCTTCAGGATGAAGCCAAACGCAAAGCCGCCTTCAATGTTATGGCTGTAGGCATTCAGGGTAATCAAAAAAAAGACCTGGAAGCCCGCTTTACCATTCTTCAGATATGCAAAGCATGGTTAGCAGAAAACAACTATCACAACGGTTTTAAAAACGGCAAAGAAACCTGGAATTTTAAAGGTGTACAGATGTTTTGCGCGGGCATTGTATCCGGTGAAATAGAAGTGCCAAAAGAACACGAACATATTTTAATACGTAAAGGTAAACGGTCTTTAACAACAGTAAGCCTTCTGCAATGGCGCGACAATCAGAAAGAGTTTGGTGATTGGGGTATTGCAAGCCACCAGATAAAGCGCCGAGGGCAAACCATACTGCCACCGCTACAACAAAACTACATCATTAGTTTAATTTATAACTACCCGCATATATGCAAGGCGAAGATGCACTATGCCCTGCAAATTGAATTTAACGGGGTTAAAGTTCCATCAAAAGACACTGTAGGACGCTTTGCAAACTATTGGAAAGAAACAAATCCACGACTTTTTCTGCTGATAACAAACCCTGATGCGTACCGGAATAAATACACTGTAGCCTTTGGTAATGCCAGTGAGGATGTAATCAGGCTAAACCAACGCTGGGAAGCTGATTCTACCCCTGCTGATGTTATGTGTACTGATGGCCGCTTCTGTACCATTGGTATTATTGATGTCTGGTCACGCAGGATGAAACTGCTTGTTTCTCCTACATCAAAGGCCGCCGCCGTTGCCGCACTGGTGCGGGTTTGCATAATTGTCTGGGGAGTCCCAGAACAGTTAAAAACAGATAACGGCGCTGATTATGTCTCTATAGCAATAGAGCGGTTACTAACCAATATTGGTGTCGAGCATCTAATATGTGATCCTTTTACCCCACAACAAAAACCGCACATTGAGCGAGCTTTGGGTACTTTCTCACACGGGTTACTTGAATTTCTTCCTGGTTATATCGGTCACAGTGTCGCAGATCGCAAGCAGATAGAGGCGCGCAAGTCGTTTGCTGAAAGATTTGGCAAAAAAGGTGAATTGGTTGAAATAGCCATGACTTCAGAAGAATTGCAGGCGTTTTGTGATGAGTGGACAGATAATATTTACGGGATGAACGTTCATAGCTCTTTGGGTATGTCACCTGCTGAAAAAGCCCGTACCTGGACGGAGCCTGTCAAGCGGATCAGTGATGAACGTGTCCTTGATTTGCTGTTGTTTACTGCACCAGCCGGTGAGGGTTATCGGGTTGTAGGCAAAAAAGGGATTGAGGTTACATTTTACGGAGTGAAGTTGACATATATAGCCGGTGAATTGGGGAAATATCTTGGTGAAAGAGTTTTACCAATGATTGACCCTGCCTGTCTTGGCACTGCTGTTATTTATGATGCTGAAGGTAATTTTTTATGTGTTGCCACTGATGCGAAATTTAAGGGAATTAGCCAGCAAGAGGTTGCTGCTGAAGCCAAAGCCATAAACAAAGAGGTTATGTCTGAACTGAAGAAAAAAGCCGCTGCAATCGCTAAAAAAGCTGATTCAAGGGGCATTGCAGACAAAATCAGGAAGAACCGGCAAGAGTTGCAAGACAAGATTACCGAATTTCCCAAACAGAGCGAGGAATACGGCTCTACTGCAATAGAGCAGGTTTCTATTGCCCTGGGGGAAATTGAGCGCAAGAACGAAACTGTTGCACCTGTAGTAGTTACAGAAGATATGAAGCGCAAGGTGTTGGCAATGCAACCGAAAATCCAACAGCAATCAATGCCGGAAGAGCTGCAAAAGTTCTTTGCCCTAGATAAGAAAGTAAAGACCGGAACGGCTACTGATAACGAACGTGAGTTTGTAGAACAATTTCAAAAAAGAGTTGTAGGCATGTAGCGAGAAATTAAAAAGCCCTGCTGTAACAGGGCTTAATCGGCGGCATAACCGCCAAAACTAAAAAGAAAAGGAATCCTACCAAATGCTAAAACAGATGGCAATCACTAAAAACGTATTCCGCTTAATGTACTCTGTTGAAGAGCTTACAGCGGGCAACCATACCAGGGAACGGATGGGGTTATTGTATGGCCTTACAGGGGAAGGGAAAACCACTTCTGTTGACCATGCCATTGACAAGACCAATGGGATTGCCTTGCGAGCCAAAGTATGTTGGACGGCAACTGGGATGCTTGCAGAGCTGGCAACTGAGCTGCGTTGTCCTGAAAAGATCAGAAAAAGCAACAGGGCGGGTATCATGCTGGAAAGTATTATAACACACCTGAATGAAAACCCCTGCCCGCTCTTCATTGACGAAATAGACCGGCTTACCGTCCATTACAACCGCACCAATGGTGAAAAGATTATGGAGCTGTTTCGTGACATTCACGACACCGTAAAAATTCCGGTGATTCTGGTAGGTGAAGAAAACAGCGCAATAAACATTCAGGAAAACGGACGTTTTGCAAGACGCATATCACAGTGGATTGAATTTAAAGGTATTGACCTGGACGATTGCCGCACCGTTGCCGATACCGTCTGTGAAGTTGCCGTTGCTGATGATCTTCTTGAACACCTGTATCAAGAATCCGGCGCTAACGTAGGACGTATAATTGTTGGGCTTGATGCTATTGAGCGACACGGCAAGGCGCTTGAACGTACAGAACTTAACCTTGCTACCTGGGGAAACAAGGCACTGTTCTTTGACCAGCCTTCCTTTACCAGAAAGCGGGGTAAACGATGAGCGGAAAACCAGGCATGAAGCACACACCAAACCAGAACAGCGGACGTGCCCGGATGTGGAAAGTTATCCGTCGTCGTATGGTTTTTACCCTTGATGATATTGTTATCCCTTTGGACGGGGTAAACAGCAACAACGCTGTAAAGTTCGTTCAAAACCTTGTCAGACATGGGATTGTCAGGTTTGACCGCTGGAATGGTACAGAAGGCCAGCGGGGTAGTTGCAAGGTATACCGGCTTATAAACAATACCCCACAACAACCAACGCATTGTCCTACCTGCAAACAGCCGATAACTGCCAAACAATGTAGAGGTGAAGCATGACAACCACCGAACTTTTACCGCTGTTCAAGGCAAAGTGTGAAGAGATTGGGCAATCAGCAGTAGCAAAGCAAATCGGTAAATCTGCTACTGCTGTCAGTCAACTTTACAATGATGTTTATCCGTCTCCACCTGAACCGCTGTTAAGGAGCTTTGAAGAGGAATTCTGCGATACAACCTTGCTATGCCCGGAAATGGGAGAAATCAGCCTAAAGCGCTGTAGCAATGAGCGTAACACCCCGCTTTCAGCATCAAGTGCCAGGCGGATCAGAATGTACAATGCTTGTAAGGCATGTGGAGGGAAACCGTGATTATTTCAAAAGCAGACTTTATGGAAATTCATAATGAATTGCTATGTA
>DYND01000011.1 GCA_020721255.1 Chlorobium chlorochromatii | reverse complement strand
GCTACTCCATAACTAAGTCAATGGTACGCCGCTGCATATCAACACTGTTTATTTTTACCGTTACGTGCTGACCAATCTGCAATCGTTTTTTGCGCCGTTTCCCAATTAACGAGTAGGTTGCTTCATCATACTCGTAGTAGTCATCGGTGAGGTTGCGCATGTGTACCATTCCTTCAATCGCAACATCAACCATCCGCACATAAATACCGTACTCAGTAGCGCCTGAAATAACGCCCGCATAGCTGTTACCAACATGGTCTGCCATATACTCAACCTGCTTGAGCTTAATCGACTCGCGCTCTGCCTCAACGGCACTTTTTTCGCGCTCGTTGGAAATCTGGCAGACGTTCTGGATTTTATCGGTCAGCTCAGCAAGGCGTGTGGGGCTCATTTTACGGCGCTTTTTGCGGAGATGCTCATACTCAAAGAGCATTCGATGGATAATTAGATCAGGGTAGCGCCGAATTGGCGAAGTGAAGTGCGTGTAGTGCTCAAAACCAAGACCGTAGTGCCCGACATTATCGCCGGTATAGACTGCTTTCGACATGCAGCGCAGCACCAGCTCGCTGACGAGGAATTCAACGTTGCTGCCCTTCACCTGCTGCAAAAGCTGACGCAATGCCTGAGCAGTAACAATTGCCCCCTCTTTCCCGCGATTGAGCTTGAGGTCAAAACCGAGCCGTTTTACAAAATTGGCAAGAATAAGCACCTTCTCCTGCTGGGGTGCACCGTGGATTCGATAAATCACCGGTTGCGGCACCTTCTTATTTTCACGGAATGTTTTCGTGAGATATTTTGCCACTTTGCGATTTGCCAACAGCATGAACTCTTCAATAAGGCGATGGCTGCCGAGTCGCTCTTTTTTAATCAACTCCAGTGGTTTGCCATCCTTACCAAGCTTGAAGCGCACCTCGTCGGTATCAAAATCAAGTCCGCCTTGCTTAAAGCGCTGTTCACGGAGCAGAATGCTGAGGCGATCAAGCATTTGCAACTCAGCAAGGTATTCTCCATCTCCACGTTTCAATATCTCCTCAACATCCTCGTACGTAAAGCGACGTTTGGAGTGAATCACCGTTTTATGAAACTCATAGCTGCGCACTTCGCCTTCGGAGGTAAGCGTCATAAACACGGAAAAAGCCATGCGATCAACGCCAGGGTTGAGACTGCAAATTTGCTCCGAAAGGCGTGCAGGCAACATGGGAATAACGCGATCAACCAGGTAAACGGAAGTGGCACGTTTCAGCGCTTCACGATCGAGCGGAGAATTTTCGGGCACATAATGCGAAACATCGGCAATATGAACGCCAACGCGATAGAGCCCGTCCTCAAGCAATTCAACGGAGAGCGCATCATCAAAATCTTTAGCATCCACGGGATCGATGGTAAAAACCACCTTATCGCGAATATCAAGCCTGCCGGCAATCTCCTCGTTACTGATGGTGTCAGGGACTGTGGCTGCATAATCGAGCAGTGCTGCGTCAAAGGTTTCATCGATGCCCTTGCTGCGGGCAATGGCACTTACCTCAACGGCTGAATCGCCCGCTTGCCCGAGAATTTCAAGCACCTTGCCGTAAATGACTCCCTCTTTACTGAAATCGAGCTCTCCAGCCAGCACCTTTTGACCCTCTTTTGCTTTATTGGAATTTTTAAGGGAGATGATAACTTCAGGAAGAATTTTTCGATCGTCGGGCTTGAGCTGGAATTTGCGGTTTGCTTTAACTAAAGTGCCAACAATGGTTGTTATTCTACGATTGATAATGCGCTGTACCGCACCTTCGCAACGCTGATGTGGAGATGATTTTGCGGAGTATGTTTCGGGAACTTTGCTAACCAGCACCTCCACATCATCACCATGAATTGCGGTTGCCATATCAGGTGCTTTAATGAAAATATCATCATCAAATCCGTCAACATCAACAAAACCATAGCCGTTAGGATGAGTGATCAGTTTTCCCGTATAGAGTTGAGCAACGGTGTACTGTTTTTTGCCCGGCAGCGGGAATGGCTTGACATGTTCAAGATGCTCTTTATAGGTGGCATCCTCCGCACCCGACATGCCGTAACAGCGATAAGAATCCTTATCGAGCGTGCCATCCTCCTGCAACTTGTGGAGTACGTACCAGAAACCGGGAAGCTGCCTTGATTCGGTATAACCCAGCGCTTTGGCGAGTTCGGTCGATTTAAAACGCTCTCCCTCATGGTCAGCAAAAAAGGTAACAATTTCAGCAGCAAGCGACGTTTCTCCTCGTTTAAAGAGAAATTCATTGATCAAAAGATGATCATTAGCTTTTACCCTTTCACCGGTGAAAAGGGGCGCTTGATGCGTGCTTTTGCTTGAAGTACTTTTTGACTTTTTATTGAAACGCTTTTTTGCCACTACAGTAACTTGTTGATATTCATTTTCGCGAAAACTCCACTTATTGAAACATAACGAAAAGAAGCCACAATAATGGGTTTCTTTTATACCAAAAGAGCTCTTACTGTCTGGCAGCAGCAAGCCATCCATTGACCTCGTTAATATCAGACGATGTAATGGTACCGGCAACCTGCTTCAACATAAGCCGGTTAAGAATGTACTGATACCGTGATTTTGCAAGATTCCGCTGGCTTGCAAAGAGCTTCTGCTGGGCATCAAGCACATCAACATTGCTGCGAAGGCCAACTGCATACGCTTTTTGAGTACCAACCAACGCAACTTGACGCGATTTCACCGCCTGCTCATAGGCTTTTATCATGGAGATAGAGCTTACCACGCCATTATAATATTTCCGCACCTCCGATTCCACACCTCGCTCCTGTACATTAAGCTGCTCCCCTGCCTTCAGCGACTTTGCACGAGCCTGACGGATGGAGGCACTCGCGTAGCCACCAGTATAAACCGGCATACTGAGTTGTACACTGATTGAGTAGGTGTCGTAGGTGGAACCTATCGAGTAATTGTTTTCACTTTCGGAGTAGTTACGCCCTGCAACCAGCTCAACAGTTGGATAACGGGAGGTTGTCTGCTTTGTAATCTCTTTTCTGGCAATATCAATCTCCTTGTGAGCACTCATAATGAGAGGACTTGTGCTGCGGGCAAGGTCAAGCCACGCATCAATTTTATTGGGCTGTGGCATAATGAGCTTAAACTTTTTTGGCAGAAGCTTACAAAGTTCATCGGGATAGACACCCGTAAGATTTTCGAGCTCACGGCGACTGAACTCAACACTGTTAAGAATTTCAACACCCTCAGCCTGCGCATTATCATAACCAGCCTGCGCCTCCTCAACTTCCGTCAAGGTACCAAACCCTTTTGCATAACGCCGTTTTGCCTGCTCAAGCTGCTCTTTTGTTGCAAGAATCAGCGACTTGCTGAATGCAACATTATCTTCAGCAAACATGGCGTTGCAATAAGCTTCGGTAAGCCGAACCATCAAGCTGCTCTCCTCTCTCTGTAGATCAACACCGCTCTTTGCTGCCACAATTTTCGACTGTTGATATGCAGCAAGACTGGAAAGATTGAGCAATGGCTGACGGAGCGTAACACCGTAATTGACGGTGTTATAGTAATCGGCAGGATAAAAACCCCCCAAAACACCATGCTGTGTAGCACTGCGACCACGCGCGGCATTCATGCGGACATTCGGGCGTAACTGTGACCTTGCTTTGCCAACCTCCTCCTTATAGGTAAGATTGTCAGCCTTTGCTGAGCGTAACTTGGCATCGTACGTCAGCGCTTTTTGATATGCGGTCATTAAATCAAGAGGCGCACTATAGGCTGGAGATGAGCCGCACAGTAAGACTGCGACAATGCTGTAACGGAGCGCTTTTTTGAGTGACCAAGTATGTTTTCTATTGCTCGTCATACGTTTACTCCTCTTTCATCGATACGGAAATCCTCTTGATGAGCGGATCAACAAGATAGGTCAACAGCGAGCGTTCGCCGGTTTTAATAATTGCCATCACGGGCATACCTGGCTGCATTTCGCGCTTGCCAAGCGAGCGTAACCCTTCAGGCGTCACTGAAATACGTGCAAGATAGTATGACGCACCCGGCTGTGCTGGATTAACCTGTGGATCAGTAATAATGTCTGTTGAGATTGATTCTACCACGCCTTCCACCACAAGCTGCGGAGCATGGGCGAAAGCGGAGAAGCTGACATCGACATGTAACCCTTTGCGGACACTGTCGATGAGATGTGGTGCAATTTTGGCATCAATTAAAAGACCCTCATGGAGCGGGACAATATCCATCATCTTCTGACCTGGCTGAACCACTGCACCCACCGTCTGCATTTGCAAACCAACAACCTGACCTGATGCTGGTGAACGAACCTGGGTATCGGCAAGCTCTGCCGCAAGTGCTCTGGTCTTTTCAGCATCAGCCTCAACTTCAAGCTGCACCTGCGCTAACTGTGACGCTGTTGAACTTTTAAACTCAGCAATTTTCAGCTCAAGCTCACGCTGCTGGGTTAACGGTGCATATCCCTCCTTCGCTAACGACGCGATTCCCTTAAGCTGTTCACTGAGTATCATCAAAGTTGTCCGACGCGACAAAAAAAGAGCTTTCTGATTCGCCATATTCTGCTGCGCCAATTGGCGATCGACATCATGCAAAAGATCGGGATGAAAACTGATAGAAGATGCACCACGCATCTCAGCCTGCAAGCGGTCGGCTGTAGCACGCAAACCGAGATAGTGCTGATGGATTTCATCGTACCGAGCTCGCGCAGTCTGGCTGTCGAGAGAAATAAGAATATCACCCTCTTTAACAAACTGCCCTTCGCGAACATGCACAGTGTCAATTGTACCGCCTCGAAGATTTTCAACCACTTTGCGTTTGGTTGCAATACTTACTAAACCTTGGCACGGCACACCCTCATCAAGCGGTGCAAATGCTGCCCAAAGCAGAAAAGCGCCAAATCCAACAAGCAAAACCCAGATACCAAGCCGAATTGGGCCGCGGGTATCGCGATAATGCTCTGCATGGCTCTCTGCCTCTTTTTTTGAAGAAACAAGCTTCAATTTTTCCATTACATCACGAATACTCATTGCTCTCTTTTAACGGTTAAATCTCTTTGAAATAAAAAGTATTATCAAATTACAATGCGGTTTATGCCGGTTTAGTGCTTTGTGCACGCAACGCTGCAAGAACCTCATCACGCGCTCCGCAATGCATTATGCGACCTTGCTGCATCACTGCCAAAAAATCGGCTACGGCAAGCACGCTGGGGCGATGCGTTACAAGAATGACTGTTTTACCGGAAGCTCGCATATCCTTGACTGCTTCGAGAAGTGAACGTTCACCAGCGTCATCAAGGTTGGCGTTAGGCTCATCAAGCACAAGAATTGCAGGATTGCCATACAAGGCACGAGCAAGACCGAGGCGCTGGCGCTGGCCGCCTGAAAGCATACCACCGGCATCGCCAATTGGGGTATCGTAACCTTTTGGAAAGCGCAAAATCATCTCGTGAATACCGGTGCGCTTTGCGGCTTCAATAACCTTTGCAGAATCGATTTCAGTAAAACGGGCGATATTTTCAGCAATAGTGCCATCAAACAATTCAATATCCTGCGGCAGATAGCCAAGATGCGGACCAAGTTCTGCCCTGTCCCAGCTTTCGACCGGTTCACCATCTATCAAAACACGCCCTTTCCGATTTGACCAGACACCGATAATGCAACGGGCCAGTGTCGATTTTCCAGACCCTGAAGGGCCGAGAACTACCGTTACTTTTCCGGCAGGAAACATGACAGTAAGATTATCAAGAATTGGGGTTTCGCGACCTTCAGCCGTAGCGGTAAGTTCTTCTATACGTACCTCACCAAAGGGATCCTGATGTTTTGCACCAGCCTCACGCTCAGGGAAATCTTCAAGGAGTTTTTCAAGACGCTGGTATGCTGTACGTGCCTGCACAAACGGTTTCCATGTGGCAACAATAAGATCGAGTGGCTGAAGGGCTTTCGACATCAACACGTTTGCCGCAATCATGGAGCCAGCAGATAATTTACCCTCAATCACCATTAAAGCACCAGCACCGAGCGTCATCGACTGCATGGAGTAACGCACAAATTTGGCAAATGCCTGCTGACGATGCTGGCGCTCAAGCGAATCATCCGCTTTGATGAGTGAAACATCGTGCAGCGATGACCATTGCTGGCGAAGGTTGCAGGTCATACCCATGGCATGTACAGGCTCAATATTACGAAGTTTGCTCTGCACATAGCGAAAGCTCTCGTTACCCGATTCAGCCGCACGTTCAATTTCTTTAACGGAGAGGCGATGCGTCTGCCAAGTAATGGCAAGCTGAATAATGGCAAAGAGAATAGAGAGCCAGCCAAGAAATGGACTGAGCAAAAAGATAACACCGATATAAACGGGTGTCCATGGGGTATCGAAAAACGCGATGATGCCGTTTGCCGTTAAAAATTGACGGATGCTGGTTAAATCGGTAAACGATTCGGTAACATTGTGCCGAGCCCGATTGAGATATGCCTCAAAACTTGCTTTGAACACCAGCGAGTTGAGCGCTTCATCAATCCGGACACCTGCCCGTACCAGAATTCGTGAACGAAGCCACTCAGCAAATGCCATCACCGCAAAAAAAATGAGCAAAAAGATTGTGACAAAAATCAAAGTCCACTCACTACCGCTCTTCATCACACGTCCATAGAGTTGCAACATGTAAATGGTTGGCGTCAACATCAAGATATTGGCAATCATGCTGAAAATGCCAACCCATAAAAACTCTCGCCTAAAGTTCCATAACTGACGGGAAAGAGCACTGCGATCAAAAAAATGAGGTTTCATGCGAACAATTGGTGTTTACTGATAGCTGTTATGCCTGCGGCTTTGGCTTTGGTGCTGGATTTTGAGCCTGCGATGGCTGAACTGGCGGCGGTGACTGTAAAGCGTCCATCACCTCTTTGCAGGTACCAAAGCGCTGTACCTGACCATCAACCAGCACCAGCATGTGCTCAATTGCTCCGAGAATATTAAGGCGATGGGTAATAACAATGACCGTGGATCCGTTAGCCCGCAAGAGCTTGACTGCATTAAGCAGAGCAATATCACCAGCTTCATCAAGACTGGCGTTTGGCTCGTCGAGCACCACAAATTTTGGCATATCGTACACTGCACGGGCAAGTGCTACTCGCTGACGCTCTCCGCCCGAAAGTGCTGCGCCATCGTCACCGATCTGGGTTTCATAGCCTTTTGGCAACTGGGTTATAAGAGCGTCGAGACCTACCATTTTGCAGGCAGCACTCACTTTATCAGCATCAGGAACACCAAAACGTGCAATATTTTCAGCAATGGTGCCTTCAAAAAGCTCAACGTTCTGCGGCAGGTAGCCAACATATCTGCCAAGTTCTTCTTTATCCCAAAGATAAACATCGTTACCATCAAGCCGGACTTTGCCTTGCATAGCTGGCCATATACCAACCAGCAAACGCGCAAGGGTTGTTTTGCCTGAAGCCGAGGGACCAACAATTGCCAATGAACCACTGGCAGCAACCCTGAAGGTAACACCTTTCAAAATCTGAACAGGATTGCGAGGAGCACCAGCGATAACACCTTCAACTGAGAGAGCTCCGGTCGGTGGCGGTAAGGGCATACCTTTCACCGGTAAAGGAAGCTCGCGCAACAGCGCTTCGAGACGGTTATAAGCATCGAGTACGCTCTCTACCTGACGCCAGTTGCCAATAATCTGTACCAATGGAGCAATAACTCTGCCACCAAGAATTGAGGCAACAATCATACCTGAACCACCAATTTCACCTTTCAGGGTAAGCCAGCAACCCATACCAAGCAGCAGCGAGCTTAACAGACTCTGCACAAGTTTAGAGAGAGCAGAATTGGTTCCCGCATGGTCGGAGGCTTCAGCCTGCTGTACAAGAAACTCGTGCTGCCTTTCCATCCAGCGCTTGTGGATATGAGAGAGCATCCCCATGGATTCAATCACCTGAGCATTACGAATAACACCATCAGCGTAGGTTTGAGCTGCCATGGAGCTTTTGTTTGCAGCAAGCAGTGGCTCCCTAATACGGCGTTCGTTAAAGAACCCGATGCCAAACTGCACTACCGCACCTGCCACAGCAAACCAGCCAAGAGAGGGCGACATCAAAAAAAGAATAATGAGGATAAGTAACGCAAGCGGGGTATCTACAGCAGCCAACAGCGCCTGGGAGGGAAGAAACTCACGAATTGCTTTTAAATCGCGCAGGGCTTGAGCGCCACCAGCAGGAAGATTGAGAAGACGAGCAGTAAAAATAGTTTCAAAGACACTTTTACGAAGCTGTTTATCAAGCTCCAGTCCGGCGTTGTGCATTATCTGGCGACGCACCCACTCCAGCGCTTCAAGAAGCATATAACACCCAACCACAAGCAACGTCAACATTAACAGCGTATTATGACTGCGGCTGTTCACCACACGGTCGTACACCTCCATCATATACGCACTGGGAGCAAGAACGAGGATATTGACAACAATGCTGAAATAAAAAGTACGCCAGACAAAAGGAGACAGCGACGATAAAGCGTCGCGTAACGGGGATTTTACTTTAACACCTTTCACAAATAATCAAACTTCTATAAGAGTTATACGTCGATAAAGTCAGGCAAAAAAACAAATTGTTTTATAAGTTAACACTTTACAGAATAATTCATAACACCATGAAAGAATATACATCTGTAAAAGTAAGAACGTTAAAATGTACATTACGCTCTCTTTTTAATAAGAAACACCGCTCCACTCATGCCTTTTCGTGATCCATCCAAATTTGCGTTTTTCAAGCTTCTTGCGTTTCGCCTGCTTATTGTGCTCTCCTATCAGATGCTGGCAATTGTTGTTGGATGGCATATTTACGAGTTAACCCACGACACTCTGGCTCTGGGATTGATCGGGCTGGCTGAGGTGATTCCCTACTTCGCCTCTGCTCTTTTTGCCGGCCATGCGGTGGATCACTACTCGAGGCGCATGTTCGGAGTTTTTTCCAGTTTGATGGTGATGTGCAGTGCACTGGTGTTGACTGCAGTATCCGTTGGCATGATAAGCGGAAATGTAACGTGGTGGATTTATGGCGCTATCGCCTTTAACGGTTTTGCCCGAGCTTTTCTGAGCCCTTCTTACAGTACGATGTTTGCCCTTATTCTGCCTCGCGAACAATACGCAAAGGCTTCGGGTATTGGAAGTTCTATTTTTCAGCTTGGCTTGGTAGCCGGACCGGCTTTGGGCGGCTTGCTTGTCGGGTTTGCCGGTAAAACCACAGGATATGGTGTTGCTGCTCTTTTGAGCTTTGGTGCAGCAATCGCGCTATGGTCGATTCGTATCAAGGAACCGCCGTCTGCGGAGAGTTCACCTGTTTTTGCAAGTATTGGGGATGGACTGAAATTTGTGTTCAATAACCAGATTATTCTTGGTGCCCAGTCGCTTGATATGTTTGCTGTGCTTTTTGGTGGTGCCGTTGCCATGCTGCCTGCATTTATTCAGGATGTGTTCCACTACGGACCGGAAGGGCTTGGGATTCTGCGGGCTGCACCGGCAATCGGCGCCGGCATAACTGGCTTACTGCTTGCCCGCAAACCTCTTGAGCATCATACTGGCCGATGGCTGCTTGCTGCTGTGGGTGGGTTTGGACTCTGTATGATTGCCTTTGCGCTCTCAACAGATATATGGATGGCAGGAGTTGTGCTGCTGCTCTCGGGTATTTGTGATGGTGTTTCGGTGGTGATGCGCACAACCATTATGCAGTTGATGACGCCGGATGAGATGCGTGGAAGGGTTGCTGCCATCAACGGCATTTTTATCGGCTCATCGAATGAGCTTGGAGCTTTTGAATCAGGCATTGCTGCACGCTTGATGGGCTTGGTTCCATCAGTAATTTTTGGCGGGATGATGACGTTGGGTGTTGTTGCTGCAACAGCAAAACTCGCCCCACAACTGCGGCGCCTTGAGCTGAAGCAACTCTACTGAGGGGGCGTTATGTTGTAAACTCTCAATCGGAAAAAGTGACTTGATACTCTATATTGCACCGCTAAGGTATGATCAGCAAAATAACAGCTATGGAACCCAATCTCTTCATTATTATTCCCTTCATCATCTCGCTATGCCTGCTTATCGGCATTGGGATTGGTATGTTGCTTGCCAACCGTGCGCCATGGGTGCAGAAAAAAATTGTTTCGATTGAGGCTTCTCCTGTCAGTGGACGAGGCGCATTTGCTTTGAAAAATATTAAGAAGGGCGATATTATTGAGCGCTGCCCGGCACTTGAAGTGAGTGATAACGATGTTGGTGGCGAGCTGCTGAACTATGTTTTTTACGGTCAAACTGAGAAACACCGCCTTATTGCTATGGGGAATGGTATGCTTTTTAACCACTCATCGACCCCGAATGTTGCCTATTATCGTGAAAACAGCTCCCTCGGCGCTGAGCTTATCCTTTACGCACTTCGCGATATACGCAAAGGTGAAGAGATGTTCTACAGCTATGGCGATGACTGGTGGATAACACGGCAATAACGCTGCATAACCCTGATCAACTTTTCTATGTTTTTGTAATACTCCACACTATGACCTCTTTCTGTAGTGACAACCACAAAAGTGCACAGCAACCTGCCCTGATCGATGATTTTCACCGAAACATTGATTATGTACGCCTTGCCGTAACAGCGGACTGCAACCTCCGATGCAGCTACTGTATGCGTGAAGAGCATGAGGAGCACTCCAGCAGAGCTGACCTGCTTACAACGGAAGAGATTCATACTATCATCAAGGTTGTTGCTGAACAGGGCATCACGAAACTACGCTTGACTGGCGGCGAACCGCTGCTGCAACGCGATATTGTGGAGATTGTAAGGAGAGCAAAGAAACTGCCGAACATCCAAACCGTCAACCTTACCACAAATGGTTTGCTACTCAGTCAATTGCTGCAGCAATTGATTGATGCCGGACTTGATTCGATCAACATCAGCATCGACACGCTGCGCCGTGACCGCTATAAAACCATTACACGCCGTGATGCGTTTGAACGCGCCAAGGCAAACCTCATGATGCTGCTTGAGCGTAAGAGCCTGCCCGTGAAGCTCAATATGGTGGTGATAAAACGAATCAACAGCGATGAACTGGAGGATTTTGTTGCGCTGACGCATGACTATCCGCTGACGGTACGTTTTATTGAGTTGCAACCCTTTGATGATAATCAGATATGGCGCACTGGTCAATTTCTGGGCGCTGATAAAATTCAGGAAATACTGACCGAAGCCTATCCAGAGATGCTGGTGCTGAAAAGCAGTGCTACCCAGAACTTTACCTTCAGCCTGCCAAACCACCAGGGGCAGGTTGCCATTATTCCTGCCTATACCCGCAACTTCTGCCACGACTGCAATAAAATCCGCATTACATCATCAGGCAAAATTATCAGTTGCCTTTACGGCAAAGAGGGTATTGAACTGCTGCCACTGTTGCGCAGCGGTGCAAGTAACGAAGCAATTGCCGCTCTCTTTCGCAAAGCAGTTGCGCTAAAGCCTGAAAATGGTAAACATGCGGCAAGCAATGGCGTACGAACCAGTATGTCGGAAATTGGCGGATAAAAACTTTTATTGAAGGAAGAGCATGTATGGAGAAAAAAATCACGCGAAGGCAGTTTTTTAAAGTCGCCGGGGTTTTGGGAGGAATTTCATTATTGCGCCCAATCTGGAGCAGCGAAAAAGAGGCTCAAAGTACACAACAGGCAGCGGTCAATGGTGCGGTGCTCTGGATACCGAGTATTTGCAACTTCTGCTCATCATTCTGCAATATTGTTGTAGCCACACAAGAGAGTAATGGCGTCAAACGACTGATAAAAATTGAAGGCAACCCTGAGAGTCCACTCAATCGCGGTAAAATTTGTGCACGAGGTCAGGCGGGACTCCATCAAACCTACGATCCTGACAGGCTGAAACAACCGCTCATTCGTGTGAAAGGGAGCAAACGAGGAGAATGGAACTTCAGAGCGGCAACGTGGGATGAAGCATACGCGTATATTGTTGAAAAGCTGATGAAGGTTCAACCTTGGGAAATTGCAATGGTTGGTGGATGGACTGCCTGCGTTTCGTATATGCACTTCAGCCTCCCTTTTATCAGAACTCTCCAGATTCCCAACATTATTGCTTCTCCTCTGCAACACTGTGTAACTGCCGGCCACCTTGGTACTGACCTTGTTACCGGTAACTTTAATGTGCACGATGAAATTCTTGCTGATTTTGAACATGCACGCTATATCCTTTTCAGCCTCAACAACGCTTCTGTAGCTGCGATTTCGACAGCACGCGCCGTCAGGTTTGGGGAAGCAAAGAAAAATGGTGCCAAAGTGGTATGCCTCGACCCGAGGATGGGGGAACTCGCCTCCAAAGCGGATGAGTGGCTGCCAATTCAACCGGGCACTGACCAGGCATTTTTCCTTGCGATGATTCACACGCTCTTGCGGGAAAAGCTCTACGATGAAACGTTTGTTGCCAAACACACGAATGCGCCATTTCTTGCATGGCGTGATGATAAAGGCCCAGTACATCTTGCCGGCGATAAAAGTACCAATGGCAAACCATTATCCTGTCTGGTGTACGATCAGATTAGCCGGAACAACGTTGCCGTACCAGCCTATACGAACACGAATGAATTTTCGCAAACGCGAGAACGGTTACTGCCCGCACTGAACGCTCCGGCGGGATTGGTGTGGAATGGACATAGTGTCAAAACAGTGTTCGACTTTTTTATTGAGGAGTCAGCTCCATTCACACCAGAGTGGGCGGGTGCAATCACCAAAATTTCTGCTGAAACCATACGGCGCATTGCCATTGAATTTGGTCAGGCACGACCTGCGCTGGTTGACCCCGGATGGATGGGTGCACGATATCATCACCTTATCGGACAACGACGAATGCAGGCGATTATTCAGACACTGGTCGGAGGCATTGACAAACCGGGTGGCTGGCTGATGAGCGGCGAATATCATCACAAAGCTGAACAATTGTGGGAACATGCCCGCAACGGAACAACGCCTGAAAATATGCCGCCGGTTGAGCTGCCCGGCATGGGCTTTGCATCTGCTTTGCTTGATTTATTCGGGAACCCTGCAGCATGGGAACATGGCAAACCAGCATTCTCGTTTGCATGGGCAATGGAGCAGCAGAAGCATGGTAAACCATCGGTCTTTATTCCTGCAATGGCGGACGTTGGGCTGCTTGAGGCCGTCAAAGGAGAATTGAACTTTAATGACGAACCATACCACATCAAAGCATTTTTGATGAATGCTGCCAATCCAATCCGTCACTATTTTCCGGCGAAACGGTGGGAGGAGATTCTGTCGCACAAGAACGTAGAACTTGTGGTTGCCATTGATGTTTTGCCGTCGGACACAACGCTTTTTGCCGATGTTATTTTGCCGAACCACACTTATCTTGAGCGCAATGAGCCGTTACTCTACCCGCTTGGCCCGAGTACTGACCTCGGTTATACAACACGACTTCGCGCCATTGAACCCCTCTACAACACCCGTGATACGTCGGATATGCTTTGCGAGATTATCGATCGGATGGGCAGGCTTGAGCCATTTCTTGACGGTGTTGCCGAATATGCGGGGCTCGACAAGGTGATGCTTCTTGAGGAGATACAAGCGGCAAAACGAGCGGGAAAACCACTGAACGAAGCGTTCCTGAAAACCGCATACGCCGCAATGGGAGCTTTTGCCGGCCGCGTTACCGGCAATGAGATGAGCGGTAACGAGGTTGAAGAGGTGGTTCGCAAGAAAGGGATGCTGATGCTGAAAGATGCGGCAAGTGTGCTGAAAGATTCCAATATGCCGGGGAAAATTCCTGTACCCACCACATCCGGCAGACTGGAGCTTTATAGCCCGATTCTTGCATCATTTACCGAAGCTGCCGGCGTACAACCAATTTTTAATCCGGTGCTTGGTTATGTGCCGCGAGTCGTGAGTGACAAGGCGGAACAACCAGCACTCAACGCCAACGAATTTTACTTCACCTACGGCAAAGTGCCCGTGGTCTCACACGCATCCACCAACAGCAATAATCCGGTACTCGCTGCTGTCACACGGCCAAAACTTGATTCGTTTATGGGGTTATGGATGAACAGGAGAAAAGCTGCCGTGCTGGGCTTAACAAATGGGCAACGTGTTATGGTAAAGAATCTCCGTTACGGAGGTGCGGTTGAGGCAACACTTTTTACTACGGAAATGATTCGCCCCGATACCGTATTTTTACCATCAGCATACGGAACGCATCACAACAGGCTGCATATTGCCAGCGGGAAAGGGAGCGCTCTCAATGAGTTGATGCCCTACAGCATTGAGCCGATTGCCGCTTCGTTTATGTCACAGGAATTTACGGTGAGTGTTTCGCCGGTTTAAGAGACTTTAACAGCCTTAATGGAGGATTGAGAGGAAAATGGCACGTTACGGAATGGTTATCGATATGCGCACCTGCGTTGGGTGCCAGGCGTGTATGGTGTCATGCAGTGCGGAAAATCAGACTCCTTTCTGGAGTGATAAGTTCCGTACCCATGTCGAAGACAAAGAGAGAGGAATATTTCCTGATGTACATCGGGTTTTGCTGCCGAGATTGTGCATGCATTGCGAAAACACGCCATGCCTCTCAGCCTGCCCGACGGGCGCAACATACAAAACCGAAGATGGTGTTGTGCTGGTGAACAATGATCGCTGTATTGGCTGCTATGCGTGCTGTATTGCCTGCCCGTACGATGCCCGTTACCCTTACGAAAGCGATGATGTTGAACATGCAGAGAAGCTTTATGGCGGACTGGCAACCCATAAGGTGCCGCATGTTGATAAATGCAGCTTTTGTGACCACCGTATTGCACAACATCGCGAACCGGCTTGTGTGAGCACGTGCCCGACACATACCCGAATTTTTGGTGATCTTGATGATCCGGCAAGTGAAGTGCACAAGTTTGCCACCAGTGGAAAAGCAACGGCTCTTAACGCCGGGCTTGGCACTGCTCCAAAAGTATTTTACATCCCATCATAGCAAGAGGAGAATTAAGATTATGACGTTTGTTCATCAGGATGTGTGGCACTGGCAAATTGCGGCTTACCTGTTTTTAGGTGGACTTGGAGGCTCAACGTTCGCCATCAGCGCAATCCTTCATTTATTTGAAGAGTGCGATAAAAAAACACTCTCAATTGCTGTTTTATCGTCACTCGGTTTTCTTGCTCTCGGGACGATTTTTCTGCTCGCTGATATGCTGCAACCCATGAAAGCAATGTATGCACTGACGAATCCAAATTCGTGGATATTCTGGGGGGTGATTTTCATCAACTTCTATTTTCTTGCGGCAATTGTTTACCTTATACCGCTGCTTGAAATGTGGCCGAATCTGCTGCCTGTCATCAAAAAAATTCCAGCCAATATTCTTGAACTTCTTGAAAAGTTTAACCGCCTTGCTGCTTTAGTGGGCTCAGCCGCAGGCTTTCTTATTGCCATTTATACCGGTTTGCTTATCTCGGCTGCACCGGCAATATCGTTTTGGAATACACCTGCACTCCCCTTGCTCTTTGTGATTTCAGGCTTTTCAACCGGCGCGGCTTATCTGTTATGGCTGACATCCTTTTCGAGCAATGCTATGAGTGACCAAGTTATGGATAAGCTTGAACAGCTTGATGCAGCATTAATTGTAAGCGAGCTGGTTGTGCTTGGCGCATATTTTAATTTCGCCTTCTTTTTACCAACAGGCGCAAGAGAATCTGCGGAGTTCCTTTTCCATAGTCCGGTTTTTATTGTCGGCTTTTTCATTGCGGGGTTGCTTATTCCTCTCGCCATTGAGAGTTATGGAATCTTCTTCACAAAAAATTCCAAAAAATCACTTTCACTGATTAAAACTGCAAGCATTCTCGTTCTTATCGGTGGATTTCTCCTGCGTCTTTATGTGCTGAAAGCCGGGCTTTATCAATATCCGTGGTAAATGTTACCGTAAAATGATTGAACAAAGATAAATTATATGACAGCACCAAATGAACAAGCTTTTCTTCTCAAATTATGTGGACTGGCTTTTGCGTACCCTAATGAGGCGCTTATTCCAACATTACAAGAGGTGGCAAAAAACATTATCAACAAGAAAACTGCAGTCAAGATGTTGATTGCCGCATTTGAGCAAGAGGAGTTGGAGGTAGTGCAAGGCGAGTACACAAGGCTCTTTATTAATGGCTATCCACACACACCCTGCGCGCCGTATGAATCGGTCTATCGGGAAAAACGAATGCTTGGGAAAGCGTCAGGTGAGGTACAGGCTTGCTATAGGGAGTGGGGTATGACGGTGGACGTAGCTCTCAGCGATCATCTTGCTACAGAGCTGGAATTTCTCTCATTCCTCACATCGGCGAAATGTGAACCGGCTATTGCTGAAGAAGCTGTTGAGGCTACAGAGCTTTTTATGATAGGACATATTGCCACATGGGTACCACAATTCATCAATGATCTCCAGAATTCAGCAAAACTCAAGGCTTATCGGCAGTTAGCTGCTCTTCTCAAGGATATTCTACCCTGATCCGTGCCAAGCTTTGATAATGAGCTGGCACGGTCAACGAACAGTAACGTTACAAGTGACGCATGAATTTAGCAACGGCTTCGGCTGCTTTTAGAAGGGGATAACCGATGGGTGAGCCCGTCAAGAGTGGATGAGTTCCAAACTGCAGCGTCAGAACCTCATGAATGGTCATTTTGTTCTCGATAATCATACCGATAACGTTAATCAACTCACCAGCACTCACGCCACCCATAACAGCACCACCAAGCACAAGACCTGATTCACGGTTTACAATTAATTTGACAAACTGACTGCCACACCCCGGTATAGCTTTGGGATGTTTATCGATACCCTCCGCACCGGCAGAGACGACATCAAATCCACGGTCGATGGCTAAGTGCTCCGTTACACCGGCAGCAGCAAACGTGACACCACCAATAGCCGTTGAAAAAATTGAGATGGTGCCACCAAAAGTGCGCAACCTTGAGAGGCCGTAAAGATTCATGCCCGCAATGCGTGCTTCAGAACATGCGGTCGAAGCAAGCATGACGCCTTTTACGATACGGGTAATAAATGAAAACTTCTCAGCACAGTCGCCAACAGCAAAAATATCTTTATCAGCGGTGCGCATATATTCATCCACTCGGATAGCACCAAGATCGTTGATTGTAATGCCAGCTTCCTGTGCAAGTGCGACGTTTGGCATATAACCCATGGCAAGAATAACAACGTCTGCCTGCAGCACATCGCCACTCTCAAGCTTCACGCCAGTGACCTGTACATCACCAAGCAGCTCTTCTACTTTTTCAGTGGTACGTAAAGTCACATTTTGCTTTATTAAAAGTTGTTCAACTTTTTCAGAAAAATCTTCATCAAACGCCATGCTCAACACATGGGGAAGCACCTCGACAAGGGTAACATTTTTCCCTTTTTTGCCCAGTTCATCAGCAATTTCAACACCAATAAATCCACCGCCGATAATCACAATATTATTGTTAGCCTCCAGCTTTTCACCAAGCCGTTTCAAATACTCCTTATCCTTAGGGATAGTAAAAACATTCTCTAAATCGGTGCCTTTTAACCAGGCAGGTACTTTAGGCAAGGAGCCAGTTGCAAAAACCAGCTTGTCATAAACAATAACAGTACCATTCGCGGTTTGCGCTGTTTTCTCAGTTTTGTTTACCGCAATCACCTCATCAATCATCAGTTCAACGCCAGCCTGCTCAAGAGGAGCATTCGGAATAATATTCTGCTCAACACCTTTCAGCGTACCGAAAATGTAGGGAATACCACACGGAACAACAGCTTCAGCCTCTTTGCGGACAATCAGTACGCTTTTTGCTCCATAAAATGCTTTTCCCGTGGTTGCCGCCACAATACCCGCCGCACTTCCACCAATCACTAATACATCTACTTTTTTATTCATAACGCTTTAATAAAATTGTTTTTAAGCCAAATATTTCCTTTTGGAAAAGTTCTCGTACTACCCCTTTACGACATGAGGCAAGTGGTCAGAACTTAGCAATTTTCTAATCGTTTTTGCGTTGAGAATGAGAAAAAGATGCACATCAAAGCATGAATAGATGTGAGATAACTTGAAAAACTGGAGCTGCTTGACAAGAAATAATGTTGTTGATATGACAATTTTTTTCCTAAATTATTGACATATGCTAATAATTGAATTCACTGAACGCGTTGGGTCGCTTAGGGTTCGATTAAATTAAAAACAATAAAAGGAGAAAATAAGATGGATACGTCGAAAGAGAGAGTGTTTGGATGTACGTGTGGACATGAGTGGAGTCTGCCTTTTGGGCTGGCTCGCCCAGAGGTATGCCCTTCATGTGGCGGTACCAATCTACATCGCAAATCGGAAAGTGGTGGCTTTGGCGGAGGCCGTGGAGGAAACGGTAAATGCCGTGGACTTCGTACAGGGTTGCAGCATGAAGGCATCGGACAGGGGCAAGGTGCTGGAAGGGGTCAATGTGGTGCCGGAGGAAATAGTGGTCAAAATCAACATCAACATCAGCATTCAAAAAACATATAACCAGAATTGATTATGAAAGTCATTGTACCTTTACATGAAACGGCCGGCTTGCAATCGCCAATGAGTGAACATTTTGGCAGTGCTCCATTTTATGGCATTGCTGATACCGAACGTTCATCGGTTGAGATTATTCCAAACAGCAATATGCACCACGACCATGGGCAATGCACACCAGCCGACTTTTTTGCAGAACTTGGCGTTGATGTGTTACTCTGCAATGGAATTGGAGCACGAGCTGCCAATAAATTGCAGGCAATGAATATCGAAATTTACATGACCAATATGGCCCCAACACTTGAAGAAGCATTAAAGCGTTTTGGCGAGGGAACGCTGAGTAAAGTGACTCCGCAACAAGCGTGTCAAGGGCACGATTGTCATTAATACTTCGATGGAGATAGTAAAAACGCGGCTTGTTGCCAATGCAAACCATTGAGCAGTGAAGCTTTTGAAAGCATCGCTATACGGCGGTGCTTTCTGCTTCCAAAGGTTGTGAACAATAGTGATTCCCGCTACACGAAACAGCAATGGCTGAAAATTTTGGCTATATTCACGCACTTGCTTTTTCACCACAACTGATATTTTTTATGAGTACCACCAAAAAAGAGCTTCTCTGGCAGAGCCGCTTCTCCCTGCCTTTTGACCGCGATGCACTTCTTTTTTCATCGTCAGTGCATGTTGATAAAAAACTTTATCGTGAAGATATTCAAGGCTCTATTGCCCACGTCACCATGCTGGCGGAAGAGCAGATTGTGAGTATGGCGGATGCGGAGCAGATTATTACCGGCTTGCGGGAGATTGAGGAGGAGTTGACAAGTGGTACGCTGCAACCCCATTGGGAGGATGAGGATATTCACACCGTTATCGAAAACCGGTTGAAAGAGAAAATTGGAGCTGTCGCTGGTAAACTTCACTCGGGCAGAAGCCGTAATGACCAGGTTGCAACTGATACTCGGCTTTACCTGCGCCGCCAGATTACCGAGCTGCAAGAGGCACTTCGCGGGCTTTTAAGCGTTCTCGTGGAAAAGGCGGAATGCTACCACAACACCATTATTTTCGGCTATACTCATTTGCAACGAGCCCAGCCAATTTCGGCCGGGCACTACTATATGGCATATTTCAATATGTTTAATCGCGATCGTCAGCGCCTGCAGGATTTGACGAAACGGGTGAACATTTCCCCTCTTGGCGCGGCGGCATTTGCTGGAAGTACCTTGCCACTCAATCCAAAACGATCGGCTGAGCTGCTCTCGTTTGATAATGTTTTTGCCAACAGCATTGATGCCGTCAGTGATCGCGATATCATTATTGAATTTATTTCAGCATGTTCAATGATAATGATGCACCTCTCGCGCTTTGCTGAAGATTTGATTCTCTGGAGCTCGTATGAGTTTGGCTATCTGGAAATCAGCGACGCTTTTGCTACAGGATCATCACTGATGCCACAAAAAAAGAATGCTGACATTGCGGAGCTTGTAAGAGGCAAAACTGGACGTGTGTACGGTAACTTGATGGCGATGCTGACCATTATGAAAGGACTGCCACTCTCCTACAATCGCGATATGCAGGAAGATAAACAGCCGCTTTTTGACAGTGCTGAAACAACCATCAGCAGCGTCACCATTTTTGCCAAACTTCTGGAAAACACCAAGCTGAAAGAGGAGCGTCTGGCAAAACTGACCGCAGAGGATCTCAGCCTTGCCACTGAAATTGCCGAGTACCTTGTACGCAAGCAAATTCCGTTCCGCGACGCACACCGCATAACCGGCAAAATTGTAACATGGAGCATTACCTCCGATGTCTCGCTGCCTAAAATTCCTGTAGATACCTTTAAGGAGTTCAGCGATGTTATTGAGAATGATATTTATGACTGCCTGAAGGCGGACGTTAGTGTGAACTCAAAGAAAACACATGGCAGTTGTTCGTTCGACTCGGTAGCTCATCAAATTGATGAAGCAAAAAAACAGCTATAACGATAAAGCGATAAATTTTGATAGTATCACAACCCCACTTATTACCGTGGGGTTGTGGCTCTACCACACCACCACTTGCTTTGTTTTACTGCGAACTTCGACTCCGGGATGCGCTGCGGCAAAGCGATGCAAATCGATACGTTGCGATTGCGATAAAAATGACCCGGGCACAAGAATACAGCGTTTTGGTTTGGCATAGTTGAGCCATGAGAGCATCTGCTGCTGTTGTTTGTCGGCAAAGCGATAAACCCACAACAGAGCAATATCAGCCTTATAAAGCTCACTCTCTTTCAGCCGACTGGTTCCGGAAGCAATGAGCATAGAGTGTTTGCGGCTCCAGAGCTTGATGACTTTTTCCTCCGGTCGGATAATAACCATCGAAGGCAAGAGACGCACGGTGTCTGCTTTGAAGATATGGTGACGTAATGGCGCTTGAGCAATAAGAGTGTCGGGCGTATAAAACTGCACAACAGCTTGCGGTTTTTCAAACCCATAGGCACTCATTTGCTGTAGAAGACGCTGGTAATCGCGGGATGATTTACCCGCGTCAATCAGCACAGTTTCGCTGCCGGAGGAGAAAATGGTAGCCAGATTTTTGCCAAGATTCACCGTCACCATTGCAGGTGATACCGATGCCGGTTGCAGAAAAAACGAATACCACAAGAGCAGATTTACGCTAAGGAGGAGCGTTACAGCAACCCGTCCCCACGTTTTTCGATTGACGAAGATAAGCGTGATACCAAGCATTGCGTAGTAAACCAAGACTTGCACGGCATCTGGCTTGAGCGTGATGGAGGCATACGGCATACGGCTGAACCATAACGCTGATTTAAGCGTGAGTTCAGCCAGAAAAAAGGAGCTTGCTGCAAAAAACGATGCCGCATAGCCCGACACCAGATTCGCCAGCAACATTGGCACAAGAGCGTACATCAGTAGCGTCGAAAAGAGCACAACCGGAATATTGGCAAGAATACTGATGACTGAAAAAGTGCCAAAGTAGTAAGCAATCACCGGTGAAACGCCGAGAATCGCCGCAAGCGTCATCATCACACTACTCAACAAAGCATCCGCAAAAGCACGCAACCATCCGCCCTCTTTTTTGGTGGGGGAGACAAAAATGGGATAGACGATAAAAATTGCCAGCACCGCACCATTCGTCATCAAAAACCCGGGATTCAAGAGATCGAGCGGGTTGAAAAGGAGAATAAGAATATCAGCAAGAGCCAGCGAATTAACGGGATACGTTTTTCTGCCAAGCGTTTCACCACCAATCAGCACCAGCGCCATTAAGGCGGCGCGCTGCACTGAGGCTGAGTTGCCGGTGACGAAGCAGTAAACAAGCAGGATAAAGACAAAAAGCGCAAATGAGAGCCAGCGCCCGACTGTGGTCATTTTCAAACGCTGAAGTAAAATCTGAACAACCAGCGCAAGCAGCCCAACGTTCATGCCCGACACCGCAAGAATATGAGCGGTACCGGTCATTTTAAACGCCTCAAACACCTCCTCCGACATAGTCTCCCGTTCACCCGTCAACACGCCGGACGCGAGTTTGCGCTCCTCCCCCGCCGGCATCAAATCATCGAGGCTTTTCATGATATAATCGTAGGTTGGCTGCACCACGAAACGCTCAAATCCATTCAGGTACGACTGGCCATCCGCCTGCACCTGCCACGGACCTGAACAATAAAGCTGCACCGAAAGCTGCCTCATACGCCCAGCTTTGCGCGGATCAAATTCACCTCGATTTGCAGATTCAGGTATAAGGTCGAGCTTCCCTTTCACCCGAACCATATCGCCATGGTGAAGCGTAAGATCTGACTGACCGACATTGCGCATCACAACTTTTGCACGATCATGCAGCCTCACCGTACGCCCATTATCGAATACCTCCTCAACCTCCATAATCCAGCCAGCATTGGATGGATAGAAATTGGGACGACCATCAATACTGCCATAGATGATGATATTTTTACCGCAAAATTGTAACAACCCATTGCGAGGCGCATAATCCTGCCGATAAGCGCTGAATGCTGCAAAACAGAAGAACACAAAAAGTGTGTAGCTGAACGCGCTGAAAAAAAGCGGAAATGGTGATGAACTCCTGAGCTTTTCGTAGAGTAAACTTGCCAGCAGTACCATGAACACTGAGGCACACAACCATGCCCAAACGTCAAGCGACAGCGAGAGATTCACGCCTGCAAGAATCCCTGAAATGACGACCACAAGTAACCGAACTGCTGGATACGGTGCCATTGAAAATAGCGCAACCCGTTGCAGCTCCTTGATATTTTTTACGTTAGGCACGGCTTTGTTTTTGTATATTCGGTTTTTTAAATCAAGTCTCTAAACGTCACTCTCTGCATGCTTGTCAAAGACATACTCGGTTCTGCCAGCAAACCGGTCTTCAGCTTCGAATTTTTTCCTCCTAAAAAAGATGAAGAGTGGGAAACGCTTTTTGAAACCATTGCTGCACTCTCACCGCTCAATCCCTCATACGTGAGCGTCACCTACGGCGCTGGAGGATCGACCCGTTCACGCACCCATAATCTGGTAACACGGATTCAGCAGGAGACTGGATTGACCGTTGTATCGCACCTTACGTGCATCAGCTCTGATACAGAAGAGACAGGCAATATTCTGCAGAACTACCAGGAAAATGGCATTAACAACGTCCTTGCCCTGCGCGGCGACAAACCTGCAGGAATGGCATCTATTGATGATGCGATCAAGGACTTTCGGCACGCTATTGATCTTGTCAGCTTCATCAAAACAAACTATCCGGATATCGGCGTTGGCGTAGCAGGGTTTCCGGAAGGACACCCCGAAACACCAAATCGGATGAAAGAGATTGAGTATTTGAAAGAGAAAGTCGATGCAGGAGCCGATTACATTGTTACCCAGCTTTTTTTCGACAATCGTGATTACTTTGATTTTGTAGAACGCTGCCAGATTGCCGGTATTACCGTACCTGTTATTCCGGGAATTATGCCAATAGGCACCAAAAAAGGGATGGTCAGAATGTCGGAGCTTGCACTTGGAGCGAGAATTCCTGCGCCATTACTAAAAAGAGCGATGGAGGCTGAAAGTGATACCGATGTAGCTTCAATAGGAGTTGATTGGGCGACAGCACAGGTTCAAGAGCTGATCGACCATCATATCAAGGGGATTCACTTCTATACCTTGAATATGGCCGATGCAACTCTCAGAATCTTCAAAAACCTGCACTCAGAATCTTTTTAAAGGTCAGAACCACTCAGAGCAGCTCATTCTGCACGAGCTGTTCGAGGGTTTCACGTTTGCGGACAAGTTTCGCTTCACTGCCATTCACCATTACCTCTGCCGGACGAAGCCTGCCATTGTAGTTACTGCTCATTACCGCAGCATAAGCACCGCACGACATTACCGCAAGGAATTCCCCTTCATCAGCAGCATCAATTTCACGCTGACGGGCAAAAAAATCGCTCGATTCGCATATTGGACCCACAACATCAGCAACAACGGTGTCGTCATGCCAAGTCACCGCCTGCACTTCATGGTGCGACTGATAGAGTGCAGGACGAATCAGCTCTGTCATACCAGCATCAACCACAAAAAACTCTTTCCCGGCATGGTTACGCTTTTTATAAAGAATTTTAGTAAGCAGTACTGAGGCATTAGCAACCAGATAACGCCCGGGCTCAAAAATCACGGTGACACCCGCAGGTTGCAGCATCGGGATAAGCTTTTCAGCAAAACACTCAATCGGAGTTGCTATTTTCCGCGGATCATAGGTTACAGGAAAACCGCCACCGATATCAAGGAATTCAAGCGAAAATCCCATTGTTTTTGACAAATTGAAAAGAGCAAGGAGCTTCTCTGTTGCTGCAACGTAATATTCAGGATCAAAAATCTGCGATCCAATATGCATATCAAGACCAATGAGCCGCAGGTTTGGCAGTTGAGAAAAGAACGAAAAAACTTCGGTCAGCTCAGCTTCATCAATCCCGAATTTCTCCTTGCTGTCACCAGTTGTAATATAAGGATGGGTTTCAGCCGTCACATTCGGATTGATCCGTAGAGCAACCGAGGCAACTTTGCCAAGGTCACCCGCTACCTTATTGATAACTCGCAACTCCGACAACGATTCCGCCTTGAGCATAAGCACTCCGACGCTTAAAGAATACGCAA
Organism: Chlorobium chlorochromatii; assembly: GCA_020721255.1. Taxonomy (GTDB): domain Bacteria; phylum Bacteroidota; class Chlorobiia; order Chlorobiales; family Chlorobiaceae; genus Chlorobium; species Chlorobium chlorochromatii. Next base: position 20,963 of record DYND01000011.1, on the reverse strand, counting down.
TTTCTTCTGATTTTTTACCGACACCGGCGAAAATTATTTTTTCAGGTGCAACACCCGCCTGCAGCGCCCGATAGAGTTCGCCACCGGAATTGACATCACACCCGCAACCCAACTGCGCAAAGGTGCTTATAACACTCAGATTGTAGTTGGCTTTAACCGAATAACAGGTAAAATGTGGTAATGCTTCAAAAGCTTGCTCAAATGCTTTATAGCTTTCAAGAAGGCTTCGCTCAGAAGTTACATAAAGAGGAGTTCCATACCTGCCAGCAAGCTCTGCAAGTTCAAGCTTGTCGCAATGCAGGCTTTTATTGATATAATGAAAATAGTTACTCTCAAGCACAGTTTCGTTACCTGTTAAAAGTTAGAAAAACGAGATAAAAATAGCTTTTCTTCCCTTAGAAAAAGAATAAGAAAAGCCGTTGCCTTGCAAAATTATCTTTTTGAACTTATATTCAAAACTGTTTCCAATTTTATACACACCTGTTTTTGAAAGCAACGTTACCATGGCAAAAGGAAAAGAAAATAGAATCGTTATCACCCTTGAGTGTACAGAAGCAAAAAAAGAGGGAAAAACTGTTTCAAGATACACCACAACAAAAAACAAAAAAAACACCACAGAGCGTTTGATTTTAAAGAAATACAATCCAAACATGCAGCGTCATACTCTTCATAAAGAGATTAAGTAAGAGTAGAAAAAGAGCGGCATCACGCAATGCCCGAATGGCGGAATTGGTAGACGCACGCGTTTCAGGGACGCGCGCCGCAAGGTGTAGGAGTTCGAGTCTCCTTTCGGGCACTAACATAATGCAGATGCGATATGCGCGTAGAGATGCTTGACAACTCACACATAGTCAAATCAGCTCAGGCAGGGTTTTTAACATACAACAACACAGGTATGCACCTTTTCTTGAGAAGGTGCTTTTTTTATGCTTTAATAATCCAAAAAAGTAGCCGTAGTGGATCATACCAAAATAAACCTCCTTGTCAAGCTTCAGCACCTTGATAATCAGATTGAAAGCATAGTCAGCCTTCAGAAAGGATTGCCAGAGGAGATTGAGGCGCTTGATGAAGATCTTGTTTTTACATCGCGCCAGATTGAAGCTCGTAAAAAACGTGCGGATGAGCAGTTAAAGCAACGCGCAAGCCTTCACGAGATTATTAATGAGTGCAAGAACAAAATCCTGAACTTCAAGGAAAAACAGACGCTTGCCCGTAATAATAAAGAGTACGACGCACTCTCCAAACAGATTGAATATGAGGAGAAAGAGATTGCTTTAGCTGAAATAAAGTTGCAGGATATTGCGCAGGCTGTTCAACGTGCGCAGGAAATCCAGAAAAAAGGGCAGCAGTTAATTGTAGAAAATCGCTACGATGAAATCAGTGAAGAGATGATGCCTGATGATGTGCTCCAGCAACAGCTTGCAGATCTGAAAAAACAGGCTGATCAGAAAAAAGAGGAGCTTGATGGCATTGTTATTGAAACTGCTGAAGATGTTAACGCTTTAAAAAAGCAAGTTAAAGCACAGCGAGACCTTATTTCTCGCGAAGCACAGCGGCTGCTTGATAAATATGATCACTTGAGAAGTGGCACCTTGCGTAATGCTGTAGTAAAACTGAATCGTAATGCATGTTCTGGCTGTAATACAAGAGTTCCAACAAATCGCCATACCATGATTGTTCAAGGTGGGTTTTACCTTTGTGAATCATGTGGTCGCATTGTTGTGCATGAACGCCTTTTTGAAGAGGCTGAATGACAAAAAGCGGTATAACCGGATGTAAAAGTTTTCTTGATTAGAGTTCTTTATTAATAAAGCTGAAATTGCGAGTGTGCAGTCGCTGTGCAGCAACAGGCTGTGCAGAGGAAAGTCCGAACTTCACAGGGCAGGGTGCCGATCGAGAGCTGCAAAGCTCAAGCTTGGGGACAACGGTGCAAGCCGCTTGTCACAGAGAGTGCAACAGAAAACAGACCGCTTTGAGTACCAGCAGGTAAACAGAGTAAGGGTGAAACGGCGGTGTAAGAGACCACCAGACATTGCAGTAATGCCGTGTGCTTGGCAAACCTCCCCGAAGCAAGGCTAAATAAGAAAACTTTTCCTCTTGAGGAAAAAGAGTGGCCCGTTCAATTCCGCAAGGAGAGTTTTCGGGTAAGCCGCATTAGATAAATGGCTGCAGTTTTACTCAATTCGTTGCGTAATTCACAGAATTCGGCTTATAGCTTTCGATTTCAGCTTTTTTTATACTTCAAAACTCAACATCAATACCAGCGGTCACTACAGATGCACGGTATTGATAATAGTCATCATTTGAATCATTCTGTACCCATTGATACTTGCCATACAGGTTGAAGAGGATGTTTCCTGCGGAAGTAAATCTCTTTTCGACTTTGCACCACCATCGGCTCTCTTTGTCTATTCTTGCACTTGCATTTGACAGTGCGTTGCCCGCAAGATCGAACGCTGGTTGCTGGAAACGCTTATCGGCATAATCATAACCAGCACGCAACGTAACAGCATAGGGAAGCTGCCGCGAAAGCATGGTGCCATACTCACTGCTTTGGTAGCTGTAACGGTCGTCATAAAGATCGTTTTCAGACACATGGTTGGTCGATAAGCCTGAAACAAAGAGCTCATCATCACCAAAATTGATGCGGCTTCGCCCGTACACCATCAAGCCAAGACGCTCAGCAATTGGTCTGGATAATCGTGCGGTTGTAACCCACTGCCCCACTCCTGCGCCATTTGAGGAGCTGGAGGATGAGATTGGCATAACGTATTTTTTATAACCAACGTCACTGAGCAGATTAACGGTTGTGCCATCTGAAAAAGGGACACTCAACCTTCCGTACACGAGATGTTCCCAGTTATCGAGTTCATCAAGCATGGTATAATGTCGCTTGCGAATGGTATAGCCGGTATAAGTGGTCAAAGGCTTTTCATGCGGTATTTTTGCTTCCAAAAAAGCTTCAAACTCATTATAATCAAGAAGATTATAGATTTCACGATCCCGCCGTATTTTTGCCTGTACGCCACCTCGCAGCCAGCCATTGTGAGCTAACGGATGCTCTGCTGTTGCACCAAACGTATGGAGATGGTAATTGTACTCCGCAAGATCGGCGAAACTTATAGCGTTAAGCGTATAAGATAGATTGCCTTTCCATGATGGCCAGTTCCATTGATGAGCTACCGAAAGAGAACCCTCCGTCACGATATCGCTATAAGACTTGTAATTCCGAAGTGCGTTGCTTTCGACGCTGCTCGACAATGAAGCCGCAGATTGCCATTCGGCGGATGCAATGGATGGCAAAAGAGTGATGAGAACCCACAGGCAACCTATTCTCGAACGCTTCATCTTTTTCAAATGTTGCATTTATCTGCGTCCACCGTTCATACGTAATCCGCCTGCAGAGCCAGCTCCACCACCGCGTTGGCCTGAGTTATTAATGACAGCACCATCCACACCCTGCTGCCGCGTTCTGTTGCCCTGAGCGTTACCATATCCACGACCGGAGCCATCACGCATTCTGCCATCAGGAATGCCATCACCATTGCTATCGATAATGAGATCATTCAGTCCATCACCATCGGCATCAATAAACTGCTGCTTTTGCATTCCCGCCTCTTCTCCTGGCAGCCTGCTGCTTTTTTCAGCATAAGCTGGCGAAACCAGGCTTATAACTGAAAAGATAATCAGCAGCACACTTGTTCCCTTGACAATGAACATTGTTCGCCTGTTTAACATTACTTCAGGCTCACCCCAAATGCTGAGCCCGAAGAAAACTAATAATACCTCTTATGGAGTTGCAACTGGCGCAACTGCTGGATTCGTACACACACCTGTTCCTGTTCCTTTTCCGATACCGTTTTTGCTCCCGGTTCCATTCTGCGGCCGAACATAAGTAGGATCCTGACCATTAACAATACCATCGCCGTTAGAATCTTTTGCCCTGTCAGTTCTGCCATCACTATTAGCATCGACAAATCCTGAACGACTGCCGCTACCGGAACCTGCACTTGTTCCCATACCTGCACCATTACCTCTCATGCCACCACCTGGACCGCGCGCATACAAAGGATTGCTCAGTGCAAGACCAAAAACTACTGTTGCAAGAGCTGCTATACCAACCAATTTTTTCATAACAATACTCCGTTAAATCTGATGTTACTCTTTTCGTTGATTACTTTTGTTGTCGCCATCATCACCATTTTTTTCAGACTCAGGACGTGTCGGAAGTCTCTGAGCCTGAAAAAATTGATTCACATTACACTACCAACCTTTACTGTACTGGTACAACTGCTGGATTAGTACAGACACCTGTTCCGGCACCTACTGGACGTTTTTTTGCAGAGGCATTCTGATTGCGTAAGTAATCGGGATCCTGACCATTTGGAATTCCATCGCCATCATCATCCGGTGCATTGTCGTTGATGCTGTCACCATTAAGATCGACAAAACTGCGCAATCCGCCGAAAAGACCGCCATGCTGATTTTGCGCTGCATGGGCAACAACAGGGGTAACCTGTGAAACGCCAAAAACGATACCGAAAACCGCAACCATACTGATAATCTTTTTCATGACCTTCTCCTGTTTGAGTGATGTTTGTTAATTTAAAAGAGGCAGATTATTGCTGTTATCTCATCCACCATCACTAACAGTTAATCAAATAGCGTGCCAGAAAATAAATAAAAAATAACTTATTATTTTAATATGATTTAAATGGAATCTTTTCTTTATGGCTTCTGCGAGATATATCTTCAGCTTCGACGGCTTCGTCGCTGGATCGACCATATCGTCGCGACTTTTATCAATAGCGGGACTCAGGCTTAACATCATTTCATACCATATTTTTTGAGCTTGTAGCGCAGATGCCGTTCGCCAATGCCAAGTAGCTCCGCAGCTCGCGTTTGCACGTTACCCGCCTCATGCAATGCAGCAACAATCAATGATTTTTCGTAAGCCTCAACTTTTTCAAGAAATGTACCCGCCATTATTGCAAAAGAGTCCTGTTCCGAACGAAGTTCATGAATGCGAAGCGGAAGATCATCAGTGATAATAATTTCATTGCGGCACAGTACCACAGACTGCTGGATCACGTTTTCAAGCTCACGAACATTGCCCGACCAGTTATATTTCATCAGTTTGTCCATTGCCTCGCGCGAAACTCCGGTAATTCGCTTGCCGTTTTCAGCAGCAATTCGCTGAACAAAGAGATCGATAAGCGGCGCAATATCTTCCCGACGCTCTCGAAGCGGTGGAATGCGGATGGCGACAACATTGAGGCGATAGTAAAAGTCTTCACGAAAGCTCCCATCGCGCACCATTGCCTCTAAATCGCGATTGGTTGCCGCTACAATTCGTACATTCGTCGCTACGGAAAGAGAGCTGCCAACTCGCTCAAATGATTTTTCCTGCAACACCCTGAGTAGTTTCACTTGAATGGAGAGCGGAATTTCGCCAACCTCATCAATAAAAAGCGTGCCACCTTCAGCCGTTTCAAATCGTCCTTTGCGTTGGCGATCTGCGCCGGTAAACGCTCCTTTTTCGTGACCGAAAAGTTCACTTTCAAGCAAATGTTCAGAGAGTGCCGCGCAGTTGACCGCCACAAACGGTTTACTGCGCCGAGGACTTGCAAAATGAACTGCTTTGGCAATCAACTCTTTACCTGTGCCTGTCTCTCCGGTAATCAACACGGTTGCAGTGCTCGACGCAACTCTGCCGGCAATGTTCAGTACCTGGCTCATCGCCGACGATTGCGATACAATCCCCTCGAAGCTGAATCGTTCCATAAGTTGCCGGCGTAGCAGTTGGTTTTCGCTTACCAGCACTTTTCGCTCCAAAGTATTATGGATCATCACTTTAAGCTGATGAAGATCAATCGGTTTGGTGATGTAATCGATTGCACCGAGTTTCATCGCCTCTGTTGCTGATTCAACGCTGCCATAAGCGGTCATGATGATAACGTCAATATCCGGATTCATCTGCTTGAGTGCAGCAAGCAACTCAACGCCAGTCATACCAGGCATTTTGAAGTCGCTGAGCACAATATCGACAGGATTATCCCTTACCATGTCGAGCGCGGCAACAGGCTGTGGTGATTTCAGTACTTTATAGCCAAGTTTCGTCAAAAAACCGGCAATACTATCGAGCTGCACCTTTTCATCTTCAACAACAAGAATGGTGTGATCCATGTTTTCTCTGTTTTTATTTTGAACCTCGAATATCAGGATGGGCAGCATTATATCAAGTTTACGCCAAAGGAAGCACGATCCTGAACTCTGTGCCTGAGGGTTTCATATTTTCAACTTCGATGATACCGCCATGTGCCTGCACAATCTGGTTGGCAATACTGAGCCCCAAGCCATTTCCATCACTTTTGGTGGTAAAATAGAGGTTGAAAATTTGAGCTTTCTCCTTGTCCGATATTCCACACCCTGAATCGGTAATAGCGATAATTGCCTGCTCTCCTCGACGGGAGAGCTTGATGGCAAGCGTTCCACCGGATTGGGTTGCCTCCACACCATTCCGGACAATGTTGAGCAGCGCTTGCTGCATCTGTTCGGAATCAAGAAAAACCTCCGCGCCACTTTCAGCCTGCAAGGTAAATCTGAGACCTTTCGCATCAGCTTCTCCCTGAAGCAGTGGACAATATGCGGTGACAAAATCGTCGAGATTGCTCTTGACCATCATCAGTGGCGTTGGCCGTGCAAATTTGAGAAAACGCTGAATAATAACATTGACGCGATGCACTTCCGAAACAATCAGCCGAACAAGTTGACGATAGTCATCTTCATCGGTAATCGGCGAAAACTCCATATCGAGCCGCTGCGCCAGCACTCCGATTGCGTTGAGAGGATTGCGAATTTCGTGCGCTACTCCTGACGCCAGTTCACCCATAGCCGTCAGCTTTTCCTGACGATTGATGATGTTCTGCAAGGCACGCTGATCACTCAGATCGCGAACAACAACCAAAGCTCCTTCATCGGCATTACTGCCGGTAATAAGGCTGCAATGCGCTGAAAGCAGCAGGTTTCTACCACCGACAACAGCCTCAAGCTCTTTGCTGAACGAAGCTCTGTTTTCAAGCATGAGCGTTTGCAACAATTCGGCAATATCAGGCAAAACTTGATGAATCGGTTTATGAAGAGCATCACGGAATGAGAGGGCGAAAAGCTTCTCTGCAGCTTCATTCAGCAACGTGATGTTTGCCATCGAATTAACGGCAATAACCGCATCGGCCATACTCTCCAGAATGGTAGAGGAGAAGCTTTGTGCACGCTCACAGGCACCTTTCATGAGCATGGCATTTCTACGACTCATCACCAGATTGAACATCACCAGTCCGCCAAATCCCACCAGAACAAGTAACATGACAACCCTATTCCGCAATTTTGCCAAAGCAACTGTAAAATGGTCAGTTTTAAGACCTATACGAAAAATGCCAACATTTGTGCCTTGGTACAAAAATGGTTTAACCACCTCGAACACACGCCGTCCATCGAATGTTGTGAATCGGGTTGCCGGATTATGCGCCTTAATTGCAGCAGCAAGAAAAGCATCGGACAGCAGAGGCGCTGCGCCGGATACATTTGGCGTTGCAGCAAGCACTGCCGAACTATCCTGCCAGATGATATAATCAATACCTGTTTTATCTGCTCCAATACGTTGAATGAGCCTTCCTGCACCGAGTTGGCGGCGAAAAGCAATGAGCCGTGAAGCATCAAGAGTGCCCGCAATTACACCACCACGGCTGCGCGCCACCGCAGCAACCAAACGCGGCTGACCTGTTGAACTGCCCGCTCTGATTCCAAGAACAAGCGTTTGCATTGCGCCCGAAAAGAGTGGTTGAAACTCGGTTTGCGGATTACACTGGTGGTTGAGGGCTTCAGTAATCGATGGAGTATTCGTAGCAATTGTTTTGCCCGTTCGATCAACAACCGTAATATGAAACCCATCATCTGAACTGATAAGATCAATCAGTGTAGCTGAGGTAAGCGCTTTTTGCTGATCAAGACGATTGAGGAGAGAGAGCTGATCGGTAAGGCGCCCTATCAGCAATGAACTATTCTCATTATAGCCTGAGATGGCATTTTCGGCACCTTCAGTCAAAGCGTGAATCAGCAGAGTCGCCTCTTCACGCATAATATGTTCAAGCTCTTGTTTTCGGTATTGGTACTCAAAAATAGAGGTACCAAGAAAAATCACCATCAGGGAAAAAAACAATCCTCCGAAATACTTTGGAGGCAACAACATCGCCCATTTTCCTGATGGCGGCTTTTTTTCACTCCTTACTCCCTCACTCATCGGTTCTACTAACGGCTAATCATGATCTCAAGCATTTGCCGCAAGTCATTGATTTGTATGTTGTTTTTTTCGGCAATTGCTTTGAGCGGTGTATCAGTTTTTGCTTCAATCCCTTTCTGGCGCAGTGCAAGCTGCAGTGAGGTTGAGGAAACCCCGACTTCATCAGCTATTTGCTGCAACGTTTTTTTCCCAAAACCATCTCCCTGCAGTTTCTGATTTCCTTGTGCTGCCGGTGCAATAATTTTGTATATTTTTTCTGCACTTGTGCCATTTGCCTTTGCTATTTCCGCAAGGGTCTGTTTTTGTGAATCAACTTTTAAACCGGCCTGTTCAAGTTTGATTTTCAAGGCTTCAGGATCGCCTCCAAGACCGGGTTGCTGCGCAAGTTCCGTAAGAGTCATCATTTCAGTATGAGGAACGGGCGCCTGCGTATTCTTGCGTTCCCAGGAATTTGAAATCCCGTTCCCAAACTGTATGATAGCCGAAAACGGCTGGATGCCGATAGCTGTACCTATACCGAAAAAAGCCGAGAGTATTATTATAGTCAGTAATTCGACAGGGCTTTTTAATCCCTGAGTGCTCTTTGTTTTGAGATAAGAGAGGAAGGCTTTCCAGTTAATAAGAAAAAGATGGAAAAGTGAGAGAAGGATAAAGGCAAAACCAAATATAACATGCTGGTTCTGCCATCCCGTCTTCGTCAAGCCCATCATCCGCCAATCTGTCCAGTTGGCAACTCTACCGGGAGGCGAGATATAGAGAACCACTCCAGAAACCAGCATCATGAGAAAAGCAATGAAAAGTCCGAAACTTATAAATACCCGCCAACTGAATGAGTTTTTCATGTTGATCTTTGCATTAACTCTGTTGAGTAGTTGAAGAATGGCAACTGCTTAACGGATATATAACCATAAAAGCCCTTTTATAATGGCTTTTATCAAAAGAAAATGATAAGCAAAACCGGATTCACAAGTGAAAACTACATGAACGACAAGATTCTTTTTTTATTTTGCTTATCCCTCAGTAATACTTACTCAGAAGATTTTCTTCTCAAAAATTCTTGTGCGCTTGAAAATTTTTCATTCTGTCACGAAACCACACTCTTGACCATGACCAACAAAACATCGAACCATTCTATCGGCCCGATTACGCTTGCTCCTTCTGTTCTTCCTCACCACGCGCTGACCTATCTTTATGCTGCATTTTTTTCCATCGGGCTGGTAACTTTTGTCTCCATTGGACAAGCTTACATCCTTAATGAACATCTGAAAATTCCAACATCGCAACAAGGGGCAATCAGTGGCGATCTTGTTTTTTGGACTGAGGTTGTGACACTGCTTTTTTTTATACCCGCCGGTGTTCTGATGGACAGGATTGGTCGAAAAACGGTGTACAGTGCTGGATTTCTGCTGATGGCGCTTGCCTATTCACTCTACCCATTTGCGGGTTCAGTAGAGGAGTTGACAATTTATCGCATGATTTATGCGCTTGCAATTGTGGCTTTGACTGGAGCCCTCTCAACCGTTATGATAGATTATCCAGCCGAACGATCGAGAGGAAAACTGATTGCAATAACCGGCTTTTTGAATGGCTTGGGCATTGTAGCCCTTAACAGCTTTTTTGGTGGATTACCGCAAAAACTTGTGGCACAAGGATTCAGCGGGGTTGATGCCGGACGCTATACACACTTTGCTATCGCTGGTGTTGCGCTGGTATCGGCAGTTATTGTAGCAATTGGGCTTAAAGGTGGCACTGAGGTAAGCAAGGAGGATCGTCCACCACTGCGTTCGCTTGTAACAAGCGGTATCAGTTGTACAAAAAACCCACGGATTCTGCTCTCCTATGCTGCGGCATTTGTGGCACGTGGGGATCAATCCATTATTGGCACCTTTCTGCCGCTATGGGGCACCACTGCGGGTATTGCTGCCGGAATGGAGCCTGCTGAAGCGGTGAAAAAAGGGATGATGATTTTTATTATTTCACAGGCGGCGGCACTGCTCTGGGCACCCGTGATTGGACCGCTGATTGACCGTTGGAACCGAGTTACTGCGTTGATGGTTTGTATGGCACTCGCAAGCGTTGGCTACCTTTCGCTCGGCCTCATCGGCAACCCGCATGAATCAGGATCCATTATCTTTTTTGTACTGCTCGGCATAGGGCAGATCAGCTCATTTCTTGGTGCACAGTCGCTGATTGGGCAGGAAGCACCAAAAGCGGAGCGCGGTTCGATTATCGGGATGTTTAATATCAGCGGAGCAATTGGCATTTTAATCATCACCACTGTTGGAGGACGACTGTTCGATTCCATGAGTCCGAAAGCGCCATTTCTGGTTGTTGGTGCCATTAATGCGTTGGTAATGGTTATGGCCATTTATGTGCGCATCAAGGCACCAGGACGCGGGTATGCAACTGAAAGCAGTACAGAATTGCAGAGGCCATGAATCGCTATTCCGCACGTTTACGAAGAAAGATATACCCAAGAACAGCTATGATAACGCCCGCAATTCCCCAATAGTAAAGCGGAAAATTTACGCCTCCTTCATACATGCTGAAGACACCAAACAGGAAGAAAATGATGGCGGCACCAATTTTGATAATATTTTCAGGCAGCTTGGAGCCTAACATTTTCCCAACAACAATAGCCAACCCGTCGGAAATAACCATACCGATGGTAGAGCCAAGCCATACAGGTATAAATGGTTGCGTTGATGCTAATGTGATGGTAGAAAGCATGGTTTTATCACCGAGTTCAGCCATAAAAAAGGTTGAAAAAACCAGCCAGAAGGGATTAATACCAGTTTTACAATTTTCATCATCATCGTCCAGACTATCGCCGCGAAGCGTCCAGAAACCGAACGCAATAAAGGCGACACCCGCTACAAATTTTATCCAATCCTGCGGTAATTGGTCACCGATAAACCATCCAATTCCAGCAGAAAACACATGGATGGCAAGGGTTGCCCAAAAAATTCCCCACAGTACAACGCTGGTATTGTAACAGGTTGCCAAGGTTAACGCCACAAGCTGTGTTTTATCGCCAAGCTCGGCAAGAAAAATCATGACAAGAGAGAGCCAGAATGCATCCATACTGTAAGGTAATGATAGTGATTGAGGAGAAACGAAAATGCTCTTAATATATTTTTTACCATAAATTTATAATACGAATTCTTTGCGTTTCAGCGAGTTCTGCTCCAGCTCAAGCAGTTTCATTTTCAAGGACAATCCTCCTCGATAACCGGTAAGCGAACCATCACTGCCAATAACGCGGTGACAGGGAATAACGATGGGCAATGGATTACGGTGATTTGCCATACCGACGGCACGAACAGCACGCGGATTACCAATGGCAATGGCAACTTCCTTATAGCTTGCTGTTGTGCCGTAGGGAATGTTTGCAACATGCTGCCAAACCCTCTGCATAAAGGGCGTTCCCACTGGTGCAAGCGGCAGCGAAAACTCACGTCTTGAGCCGAGCAGATAACCATGCAACTGCTGAAACGCTTCGTGAAGCAGCGCCGTTTCAGCAAGCTCTGCGTCTGGCGGAAGCATATCGCAACAAAAGAAGAGCTGCGTGATACTTCCGGCACTCTCGGCAATGGCAATGGTACCGATACATGTTTCCTGCTGCATAAGTTTCATTGCATCGATCTTTGTAGGTGTTAACAAATGCTTTACAAAGTTCTCTCCCCTGTTTATCTTCAAGCGGTGAAAATTGTGGCAAGTTAGCTTCTCTGTATATTCTTTCACAACAACTCTTTTTCACAACAGCTTCGTTAATACAACTGATACCAATAACCATGAAGGGTGAAACTCAGGCAATTGTGCTGCAAAAGGCTAATAAACTGAAACTCCAGCGTACTGCTTATGATGCCGATCAGCCGGATGATGTGCTGATTAAAACCATTGCAACCACAATAACTCCAGGTTTTGATAGACTTCTGCTGACCAACAAGCCGGTATCAAGCAGAGTGTTCAAATATCCTCTTATGCCTGGAAGTGAAGCGATTGGTCAGGTGCTTGAGACTGGAACTGCCGTCACTGATCTCCAGCCTGGTGATTTTGTGTATGCGTTCAAAGCTGACCGCTGGCCTGGAATTGAGTCTTATGCGGGCTGCCATGCGGAAATTATCCCCACATCGCGACAGCATGTTTTGGCGTTAGGCCGCCCTCCTGTTCATCGCGATTTACTGACAGGACTGCTTGCTTATGCGGTGAGCGCAATCGAAAAAGTATCGCTGAACCCAACTTCGCGGATTCTGGTGCTTGGCCTCGGTTCGGTGGGGTTGATGGTGTCGGAGTATCTGCATGCGCTCGGCTACGAGCATGTTGATGCCGTTGAGACCTTCGGCATTCGCGGACAGCTCTCACATGCCGAACATATCGCCCTTGACCTTGATGATTTCACGCCTGAATTCAATAACTGCTACGATGTTATTATTGAGACAACGGGCAGAATATTGCTGATTGAAAAAACGGTGCGACTGATGAAGCCGAAGGCGGCAGTGGTGCTGATGGGCAATTACGAAGTGATGGCGTATGATTATCGGTTGATACAGCACAAGGAGCCTGCTATTATCAGCTCCAATATTACCACCTTGTCGCATTTAAAAACAGCTTCAGCTCTCCTTGAAAATACCGTGCTTGATAGCGAAAAATTTTTCACCGCAGTCTTTCCTGTATCGCAATTTGAGCTGGCGTACCGACGGGCGCTTGACGGCAAAGAATCCATCAAAACCGTGTTAAGCTGGGTTTAAGTGATTGAAAATCATTCTGCTATGGCGATTGCTGTCCAATTACATGCTGTTTCAAAACTCTTTGGAACCTTTGCTGCAAACAGCAACATTTCTCTTGTTGTGGAAGCGGGGACGATTCATGCGCTGGTGGGGGAAAATGGTGCAGGCAAAAGCACGTTGACGAAAATGATATACGGCATGTACCAGCCAACAACGGGAGAGATTACCGTTAAAGGGAAACCTGCACGGTTCACTTCACCACGAGAAGCAATCAACGCCGGTATCGGGATGGTACATCAGCACTTTATGCTGATTCCTGAGCTATCGGTTGCTGAAAATATCATACTCGGTCACGAAGAGCGCAGCCTTTTTCGACGACTGCCGTTGAAAAACGCGAAAGAGCATATCCGACATGATGCTGAAGCTTATGGATTGGCGGTTGATCCCGATGCGCTTGTTAGTAGCCTCAGCATTGGCGAACAGCAGCGGGTTGAAATTCTCAAGCTCCTGTTTCGCCAGGCAGAGATTATGATGTTTGATGAACCAACGGCTGTGCTGACACCGTCGGAGACGGAACGGCTTTTTGCCACACTTCAGGCGCTGCGCAATAAGGGCAAAACCATCATCCTCATTACCCATAAACTTGACGAAGTGCTTGCTGTTGCCGATACGGTAAGCGTTATGCGGGAAGGTGCGATTATCGATACACTCCCAGCCAAGTCTGTCACAAAACCGGAGCTGGCACAGATAATGGTGGGGCGCAATGTGCTGCTGAACGTCAACAATCCTGCAGCAACACCTGGGGAAGTCATCCTCTGCATTAATAATCTCAACTATCGCTCAACCAAGGGTGAGAATAAACTGCACGGCCTTTCGCTACAGGTGAAAGCGGGCGAGATTTATGGGATTGCCGGTGTTGAAGGCAATGGACAAAGTGAGCTGTTACAGGCGCTTTGGGGACTTGTGCCTGATGATGCGCATCTTTCAGGCAGTGCAACCGTTAAGGGAAACTCGCTTCTTGGTCAACGCCCTGCGGCAATAGCCGCAATGGGCATTTCGCATACACCTGAAGATCGCCTGCGTTATGCCGTTATTACTGATTATACGGTAGAAGAGAATCTAATTTTTGGGCGCCACAAAGAGTGCCTTTTTCACCAAGGCATTGGGTTCAACCAAAATGCTCTGAGCCACTACGCCAAAACCATGATTGCCAACTACGACATCCGTTGCGAAGCGCCAGCAACGCAGTCGATCGGCTCATTATCGGGAGGAAACCAGCAAAAAGTGGTGCTTGCCCGCGAAATGAATCGCCCGAATATATCGCTGCTGATTCTTGCACAACCAACGCGCGGCGTTGATATCGGCGCCATTGAAACCATCCACAAGAAGATTATTGACGCTCGTAAGCAAGGCATGGCAATTCTGCTTATCTCTTCGGAGCTTGAGGAAATTATCGGGTTATCGACACGCATCGGATGCATCTACAAAGGGAGCATTCGGCACGAATTCACGCAGCATGAGGTTGAAAGCAAGCGGACGAATGAGCATGAGTTTCAAAAAGAGATAGGGCTGCATATTACATGACATATAAGACGCGGTGTGTTTTTGGATAAAAAATTTTATCTTCAATATCTCCAAAAATCCCCTTCATCTTTCACCTCAATTTTTGACCATCATGAACACCACTTCAACATCCTCGTCTGTGCGTCGTGAATTGTTCATTTTCGATGGCTCACTTCCTAACCTTTCAATACTGATCTCGGCATTACCTTCCAACGCTGAAATCCATCTTGCTTGAGACGGAAAAAGATGGCCTTGATCAGCTTGCTCAAATTTTGCAAGGGCGTACGAATATTGATGCTCTCCATATCTTCAGCCACGGCAGTTCCAGCTCGCTGCTGCTGGGCTCTAAAACACTTTCAAGTTCAACAATCAATAGTTACGCAGCAACATTGTCGCAGATTGGTTCATCGTTGTCGCCAACGGGCGACATTTTGCTTTATGGGTGCAATGTTGGTGCAGGAGCTGAAGGGTTGGCGTTTGTTGATGTTTTTGCAGCACTTACGGGTGTGGATGTTGCGGCTTCGGATGATCTTACTGGATCTACGGCGCTTGGTGGGGATTGGGAGTTGGAGGTGGAGAGTGGTGTGGTGGAAAGCGTTGTGCAGCCGCTTGAGGGATTGGATAGGGTATTGGTCGACGACTACGCCGACGATCGTACTAACGCAACTGCATTAACTTTAGGTATTACCAAGAGTGGGAACATCGAGGTGGTCTCGGATCAGGACTACTTTAAGATTGATTTGGTTGCTGGGCAGCGCTATCTGTTTGAAATGACCGCTTCGGGCATTGGCTCGCTGGACGCGGCTTATCTTTACCTGCGCGACTCGTCGGGCTATATCATTAATAATGGCTACGGTTTAGATTTAGCCACTTTCTCTTATGTGGCTACCAACTCGAGTACGGTTTATCTTGAAGCCTCTGAACTTGGCGATGATTCAACCGGAAGCTATACTGTTAAGGCTTCGCTTGTCACCACTTCTGACGACTACGCCGATGATCGTACTGGCGCAACTGCATTGACTTTAGGTATTGCCAAGAGTGGGAACATCGAGGTGGTCTCGGATCAGGACTACTTCAAGATTGATTTGGTTGCTGGGCAGCGCTATCTGTTTGAAATGACCGCTTCGGGCATTGGCTCGCTGGACGCGGCTTATCTTTACCTGCGCGACTCGTCGGGCTATATCATTAATAATGGCTACGGTTTAGATTTAGCCACTTTCTCTTATGTGGCTACCAACTCGAGTACGGTTTATCTTGAAGCCTCTGAACTTGGCGATGATTCAACCGGAAGCTATACAGTCAAGGCTTCGATTGTCAATGAAACGCATGAACCGACTGGCTTGGTAACAATTACCGGTACAGCCATCCAGAATCAGACTCTGACAGCAACCAATACGTTGACAGATCCAGATGGTCCGACCACATTGAACATCAGTTACCAGTGGAAAGCTAACGGTGTTGACATTTTGGAGGCAACAGACAGTACTTTGATTCTAAGCCAAACTCAAGTAGGTCAGACCATCAGCGTTACAGCCAGTTATACCGATGGCCAAGGTGCGGCTGAAAGTGTAGTAAGTGCAGCAACAACAGCCGTCGTCAATGTCAACGATGTCCCAACCGGCACAGTCAACATCACAGGCACCACTACACAAGGGCAGACGTTAACAGCTACCAACAATCTTGCCGATGCTGATGGTATGGGCACCGTTAGTTACAAATGGCAAGCTGACGGGGTGGATATCAACAATGCTACAGGTAGCACACTCGTGCTTGAAAAAACATACGTTGGTGAAAAAATCAGCGTAACAGCAAGTTACACCGATGGTCATAACACCAACGAGAGTGTGACGAGTGTGACAACGGGTATTGTTACTCCGCTCGACAACAAGCACGACCTCACCGGCAACATCACCTTCTGGAAAACAGGCGAAGCGCTAAGCGATGTTCATGTAAATCTGATGCCAACAGCAAGCACTGGCACGGCTCACCTTATCGAATTTAGAAACATTGAACTCAAAGCAGATGGTAGCCGTACCGTTGAAATCTGGAAAACAGTATCACCAAGCGATTGTGAAAGCCTTGAGTTTGAAATTGAGTTACAGGATGGCTCAACGGCATTGTGGCAAACTATGCTTCCAAGCGGATGGAACACCGAAATTGCGCAAGACACACCAAAAATATTTTCACTTGCTGCTTTCGGCAATGCGTTGTCATTATCTTCAGGTGAAGTGCAACTTGGTGTTTTAACGCTTTCAGAGCCAACAAACCAAAGCTTGTTTACGTTAAGCTTAGCAGACGGTATGGTAGGTACAGAAAAAGCTCAGCCATTTACCCTCTCATCAACGCATACCATGAGCGATGCTTCGGGCAATTACAGCTTTACCGACTTACAGGAAAGCAACTACACCATTCGTGCCGAAAGAGAAAACAACGTGCTTAACGATGCGGTTACAGCCGAAGATGCTCTTGCAGCGCTCAAAATGGCGGTAGGAAGTAATCCAAATTCCGATGGCTTAGCTGTTCAACCCTATCAATTCCTGGCGGCTGATGTAAACCATGATGGACGAGTAAGAGCCACTGATGCACTGACGATTTTAAAGATGGCGGTTGGGCTTGAAACTGCACCTGAAAGCGAATGGATTTTTGTAGCTGAAACAGATGCGCTGGCAACAACAATGAACCGTAAAGCGGTCGATTGGTCTATTGCAGCTATGGATATCACGATCGACCACGATACCGAAGCCAACCTCATCGGCATCGTCAAAGGCGACGTTGATGGCAGTTGGAGCGCAGTCAGGTGATGGTTTTACCTGCCCCCCCCCGGACATGTGCCATAACTTGAAATGTTGTCAGTAAGGCACGTCCTGACTGAATCAGGGGGAACTCCTCCAGATACAATTCAGTTGCTTCCCGCAAATTCGCAAGACCCTCTTTCAATACTTTCGCCTTGAGTTGTCGTCCCTGTTTCAGGATTCAACGCAACGTAACCACCTTCAGCGGAGAGAGTTATTACGGCAGATAATTCCATAGTTTATTCCTTTTGAATATAAAACATTTTGAAAAGCTAATAAAACGCGCTCCTTCTCAAGCAGAAATCAACCTGCACCAGAGCGTTTCTGGCGCAATATCATTATTACCCTGCCATAGCCTCTATCATCGGCTTCAGCAACTCAACCGCAATAGCGCAGAACTCGTCATCAAAGGGCTCTGTAGCGCCGAAGCAACGGCGAATGGCAGGGTCAGAACCTTCGCCAAGTCGATTGCTGAAGGTGTCGTCGCGCCATTCGCGATAGGCCGCATCGAGGCGCTCTTTTGGAGCATAAGCGTAGGATGAACGCGGGAAAAAGCGCAAAGGCATTACGAGACCTTGCCAATAGCGGGTGAGGAGCGTTTCGATATGAGCTGCAGCGCCATCAATGGGAATGAAGGTTTTAACATCATCCTCCATAATGAGATGGCTCTCGCGAGGATAGCCTGATGGTGCAGCGGCATTCAGCACAAGATGCTCAATCCAGCAGCGCATGAGGTCTTTTATTTTGAGCGAGGCGCAGCGATAGTGAAGCTGGCAGTGTGGCCAAAGCCTGTCAAGCTTTACGGTAAGGCGGAATGCGCCAAGTTGCAGATCAATTTCAAGTGGCATGAGCATTTGCTGGCTGCCGATACTCCCCTGCACCTTAGATGCAAAGACCTTAACCTCATCGGCGATAAGGCTGAAAAGTTGCTCCCCATGTCGGGCAGGTGGAAGCACTCCGCGACTGCGAAAGAGCGGCAGCAGTTCCTGAGACGACTCTCCAGCAAGCACCGATTCAAGCATCTCTTGCTTGACGCTGTACCGTTGCAATCCCACAATGCCAAATGGTTCGCGATCTTCAAGCGGCTGTGCAGTTCCATCAAGCCCGATGCCAAGCCGCTGTTCAAGGAAAAATCCTGCCGGATTATCATAAAAGCGTAACAACTGCTGCAATGACACGGTACGCCAATCCTCAGACGGTTCAGCAAGGGGGGCGCTCATAAAAGGGCGCATAAGGGGGCACACAACGGGGCTTAAACCGTTTGCCGTCTTTTCCTTCTCAACAAGTGCCCGAAAGTTTTCGGCTGAGTAGCTGAAAAACGGAGAACCCGAGGTAAAATACTCCCGATTAAAGGCTTGCAGGCGGTGACGCACGACGAGATGCTGTTCCACCGAACCGGCATCGGGAAGGGAGAAGCCTCGCCGCACAGCGTCAAGAAGTTCGCTGACTAATACCGATGGCGGCAGTTCGCTATTATCGCTGATGCTCTGGCCGACATAGCTGATATAAAGCATGTCGCGCGCGGAGAGTATCGACTCAAGAAAGAGGTAGCGGTCTTCGTTGCGGAGTGAGCGGTCGCCCTTCTGCGGTTCACGGGCGATAAGGTCAAAGCCCGGGGCACGGCTCTGGCGGGGAAAAGCGTTGTCGTTCATGCCGATAAGCATAACGACACGGAAGGGAATGCTCCGCATGGGCAGCATGGCGCAAAAGGTGATGCCGCCTGTCATAAAGCCAAGCCCCTGCTCTTGATGCTCAAGGCGTGCTTTGAGCCATGAAATGATCACCGCAGGCGAAATATTGCCGGTAAACTCCCCTTTTGTGGCTGCATCACCAAGCTGTTCGGCAAGCTCGGCAATGGCCGCAAATTCTCGTTCAGAGCTGTCTGCGGGAGCAATAAAGTCGGACAGCAGTGCCTGAAACTGCACGCGCCACTCTTGAAGTGTGCGAAAACGTTCAAAACTTTGGACAAAGCGGTCAATCCTGTCAACGAATTCAGCGAACTTACCAAGACTCTCCGCAACCGAGCCTGACATGTCATCATAAGGGAGAATGCCGTTAAAGAGCTGATGCTCATCCGGCATGGCGTAGCCAAGCAGCAAACGGTCGAGCCCCGCCCTCCAGGAGTTGTCGCGATAGGCGGGCAGGTTCCGCGACGAACGGTCGTCCTCATCCATCCCCCAGCGAATGCCGCTCTGTTCAATCCATGTGCGGATAAGCGCCAACTCATCGGCATCAAGCACAAAACGACGGCTTACCGGAGGCGATGCCAGCAGGTCGAACAGCGCCGAGGCTGCCAGAGTGCTGCCGGGCAAGGAAAGCAGCTTCAGCACTGCCGACGCAATTTCACCCTCGTTCATCAACCGCCGATCGGCAATGGAGTAATGAAGCGCCACTGCGCTCTCTGCTCCGGCACTCCCCGTTGCCCCAAAAACACTGGAGATGTAGGGCGAATAGCTCTCAATCTCGGGCGTCATCACAATAATATCGCGCGGGCTCAGGTCGGGGTGCTCCTCAAGCATGGCGAGAATATTGTCGTAAAGCACCTCAATTTCGCGAAGCGGCGTGTGGCAGGAGTGGATTTGCACTGAACGATCTGTAGGGTCGAACGGATGCATGACGCCATCCTCACCTGTACCTGAGAGGTTGAGAATATCAGATTGAAGGGCGTGGAGCAGCGTCTCGCCGCACATTGCATCGCACGGATCATCGTAATGCTCCTGCTGCATTGAGGCGCTGTCGCTCAGGTCGATAATCATCTCGGAAAAATCGCGCCCGATGCGCCCAAGCGACGCAAGCAGCGGGTTGCCTTCACTGCGCAAAGCACGCTCCTCCGGCGCCAGTCGGGCACTTGCTTTTTTTGAGAGAATATCGCCCCAATATTCACTGGTCGGGCTAAGCAGAAAGAGGTTCACCTCCGTCAGCCGAGAGACTGCGGAAAGTGCATCGAGGTGAAATTGCGGCAGATAGGAGATGCCAAAGAGGTTGATACGTTCCGGCAACGTAATCGCATTGCGTGATGCAGCATATAACTGCCTGCAGAAAAGCTCTTTCAGCCGTCCGCGATGCGTACCCGCGCCCTCAGCAAGCTTTCGCCAGAGAATCGGCTGCCACTCCTCTCCCTTTGGTTCCTGCTCACCCGCCTCCCAGCTCCGCAACATATCGGAGCGGAAGAGTGTGTACTGGTCGAAAGTGTCGGCAATTTTTTCGGATAATTGGAAAAGCTTGAGACCGTCGAGGTCGTCGGTGAGGTAGTGGCGCAACGTAGCGAATTGCTCTGTTTCGAGCAGCTCGGGCAGAAGGCGCATAATCTTCCAGCTCATCACCTCCGGCGCAAAAAGTGTGGTGTCGGGCATGTCCGGCAGCAGCTTGCTGAAAAGATCCTGCACCATCGCGTTCGGGAAAGGATAGTGACCGTTAGCCCATACGCCAAAACGCGAAGCCAGCTCCATCGAGAGCCAGCGCTGCATCCCGCGGCTCTGCACCACAATCACCTCCTTGGTGAACGCTGAGGCGAGCGGCTTCTGGAGGGTGGTTGCGAGAGTATCAACCAGGACTTCCATCCGGTTGCTGGTGTAGAGG
>DYND01000029.1 GCA_020721255.1 Chlorobium chlorochromatii | reverse complement strand
ATGAAAATTATCGATCGATATATTCTGAAATCGCATGTCGGGCCATTCTTTTTTGCCTTTTTCACGATGCTGTTTGTGCTGATCCTCCAGTTTTTTTCAACCTTTGCTGAGCGGTTTATTGGTAAAGGGATTGGCTTTTTAACCATGACTGAACTTATTCTGCTGCAATCAGCATGGATGGTTGGTTTTGCCGCACCCATGGCGGCGCTGGTTGCTGCGGTAATGGCATTTGGTTCGCTGACCAACACCTCAGAAATGACCATTTTCCGCGCATCGGGTATTTCCCTCTATCGCCTTATGGTGCCGGTACTCCTTGCTGCGCTGCTGCTCTCCGCCGTTGTGGAGCGGTTCAACAACATTGTGCAGCCGCAAGCCAATTACTATGCTAAATCGATGATGGCCGATATCGCACGCTCAAAGCCGGCGTTCGGATTAACTGAAAATGCCTTTTCAACGCTGGTTGACGGTTACTCGATTTTTGTGCGCTCATGTGATGATGAGTCAAAAGAGCTGCAAGGTGTTGTTATTTATGATAGTAGTGGGAAAGAAAAGACGATGATGGTAAGTGCTGAAACAGGGCGACTCGAATTTATTGATAATGGACGATATCTTGTTTTGACCCTTTTCAACGGAGAAATGCACCAAGTAAACCGTTTAAATTCTACCAGTTACCACAAGATGAACTTTGGTAAACATCGTCTTGTTTTTGAGACTTCAGGTTTTGGTTTTGCCCGCTCGTCTGATGACCGCGTCCGTTCGGATGACAACGAGCTTTCGGCAACCGAGCTGCTCGCTATCGGCAATGAATTTAAACATCGGGCTCAGGCTGCCGAAGAACGAGTGCAAGTTTTACGTCGAGAAGTGGGTGGGGAGTTGCAACGTGCTCAGCTTGAGGGTAAACTCAGGGCTGAACTGAAAACGATTAAGGATAATACAACCAAGTACAACAAGTATATGGCGGCATATCATAAAAAATATTCGCTCTCGCTTGCCTGCTTTGTGTTTGTGATGGTGGGTGCACCACTTGGCGTGCTGGCGCGGCGCGGCGGTTTTGGCGTGGGAGCAGCAATGTCGCTACTTTTTTTTGTGTTGTACTGGATGCTTATGATTGCCGGGGAAAAAATGGCCGAACGCGGTACTCTCGATCCTATGCTTGCCATGTGGCTTGGTAATGTGGTGATGATGGCAATTGGCTTATGGCTGGTTGTAAGCCTCACTCGTTCAGTGTTTAAAACATCCCGTTGAAGGGCAAACAAAAATCATAACAATGGAGATGTCTTGCACACTGCCCATTCAACATTCAGATGCAGCTTTTGTCGTCAGCGATTTTTTTGTGCCCGCAGCAAAGATCTTTTTTGGCACCATGCTCATCAAGACAGACAAAAGTTATAGTTGTGCTGAAAACTATAATTCCTTCACCGGAATCAATACTTTTCTTAAAAACCTCAACAGTATATTCAATTGAAGTTTTACCTATTTTACTTTTTTCAGTTACAAAGCAGAGAATGGAACCACTGCGAATGCTTTTTTTAAACTCCACTTTATCCATTCCAACCGTTACAAAGTTGCAGCCAGGATAATCAAGCGAAACCGTGATATAGCTCACCTCATCAATCCATTTCAAAAGATTTCCACCAAAGAGAAATCCGTAATGGTTGAGATGCTCCGGTAAAACAAGTTTATAGGTTTCCATAGTAATGAATCGTTTATAGGTTGCAAATATGGACTGCGAAATTTCTGTATTGATGCAACTTACGAAATGCAGAGTAATAATACGGTTGGCAATTAGTTTCTATGCACGAACTCAAGAGAAAATCGTTTTCCCTGAAAACGTTACTTAGCTTCCTCGGACCAGGGTTTCTTGTAACGGTAGGGTTTGTTGATCCCGGCAATTGGGCAACAAATATTGAAGGTGGAGCTACGTTTGGCTATGATTTGCTCTGGGTGGTGACGCTGGGTACGTTGATGCTGATTATTATTCAACATCTTGCGGCAAAACTTGGTATTGCTACTGGCAAATCATTAGCAGTGAACATCCGCGATTTTTTTCCAAAACCAGTTACTGCTTTTCTTGGTTTTACGGTGGTTCTTGCCTGTATTGCTACCGATGTTGCAGAGCTGTTAGGAGGCAGTATCGGGTTTAGCCTGCTTTTTGGTATGCCGCTTTGGGCGGGAGCAATTTGTACTTTTTTTCTCAAAATTTTTCTGGTTATCAGTCAACGTTATCACCGTATTGAAACCATTATTGTCGGGTTTCTTGGCATTATTACGTTATGCTATATTGCCGAACTGGTGATTGTTCAGCCCGATTGGGTTGCGTTAGCGCCATCGGTTGTGGTGCCAAAACTCGGTAAAGAGAGTATTTATATTGCCATGGCAATTCTTGGTGCCTTAGTGATGCCGCACAATATTTTTCTTCACTCCAATGTTATTCACAGCAGAAAGTGGGGTATTCTGGAGGATGAGAAGTGGGATTTATTGCGCTATGAAAAACTGGATACCCTTTTTGCTATGACGCTTGGGTGGGTGGTGAATGCGTCGATGATGATTGTTGCTGCAACAGTTTTTTTTCAGAATAATATTCCAGTAACAAGCATTGAGGAGGCTTCTGCAACCTTGAAACCTATTGCTGGTCATTTTGCCGGTTTGTTGTTCGCTCTGGCGCTTACTTTTTCAGGTGTTGGTGCGTCGATTACCTCATCAATGGCTGAAGCAGATGTGCTTACCGGTTTTCTGGGCAAGCCGGAGGACCCGCGCAGTACCTTTTATCGCCTCTCAGTTTTTGTAACGGCGCTTCCGGCATTTCTGATTATTCTTTTTAGTGCAGATACTTATCGGATTCTGATTTTCAGTCAAGTGATTTTAAGTATGCAGCTTCCATTTACACTGGTACCATTGCTGATTCTCAGTCGTAACAAGCGGCTTATGGGTGTGTTCAGCAGTCGTACACCAGAGTTTGTGGCTGCTGTCATAATTTCCGCAATTGTTATCGCGCTTAATCTCTATTTTTTATACTCTACTGTAACTGGAGGGAGCTGATATGCTGAGTTATAAAAAAATTCTTGTTGCCATAGACTGTTCACCGGTTGACGACACGGTGATTGAGCATGTTGCTGCACTTGCTGCTTCTCTGGGTGCTACATTGCACCTTTTACATGTTGTGCATTCGCACACTCGCGAACAGGAACGCTATTTGCGTGAGCAGGCTATGAGCACGCTCGAGGGCTATCGCTCAATGTTGCGGGCGGCAGGAGTTGCTACAGAGGTGCTTATACGCAGTGGAGAACCGGAAAATGAGATTCCTCAAGAGGTTGAGGAAAACGGGTACGATTTGCTTGCAATGGCGATTCATGGACATAATCTCCCTTGCCGCATTCTTTTTGGAAGTGTTTCGCGCAGTATTCGCCAAAAAGTTACCATTCCTCTTTTGCTGGTTAAGCCATCGCATTGATATTCCATTGTGGCTTTTCGAGTTTCTCTCCTGAATGAGTTGCATTTTTTGCCTTTTCTGTTGTTTATTGTTTTTTATGTTGACTCTTTCCAAATCGGCGTAGTAACTCTAACTGGTTATTTTGTATGGGAAAAGTGATGCCTTACAAGGGGATGTGGCCGCAGTTGCATGAAACGGTTTTTTTGACCGATGGCGCTTTTGTGATTGGCGACGTGCATATTGGTGCTCATTCGAGCGTGTGGTTCAATGCTGTGGTTCGTGGTGACGTCTGCCCTATTCGCATTGGCGAAAAAACCAGCGTGCAGGATAATGCGACGCTGCATGTTACTCACGATACTGGACCGCTCAATATCGGCAATTGCGTGACCATCGGGCATGGTGCGGTGCTTCACGCTTGCACGGTGAAAGATTATGTGCTGATTGGGATGAGCGCAACGTTGCTGGATGATTGTGTTGTTGAGCCATGGTCGATTGTGGCGGCCGGTTCACTGGTAAGGCAGGGCTTTACGGTTCCATCGGGAATGCTTGTGGCTGGTGTGCCGGCAAAAGTAATGCGCCCGATAACCGATGCTGAACGGCGCAATATTGAGGAATCGACGGAAAATTATGTGCGTTATGCGCAAAATTATCGGGAAGATGAAAAACAGCTTTAACAAAAGCGGTCTTCTTCACTGATTTCGTTAAATTGCTCCACAATGTTTAATGGTGCCCGGCTGGCAAGCATCGTGTTGTTGTTTTGCCACTCCTGTTTTTTTATAGTTATCATGTAACTCCTTTTCTGTTATGATGCAAAACGATGTTGTTGTTGTTGGCGGTGGTATCAGTGGTCTTACCCTTGCTTTTTATTGTGTGCAGGCTGGTATGAAAACCTCGATGCTTGAGAAAGGTGATACAATCGGCGGTTCATTTGCCTCGCCGGAGTACAGCGCCAACGGAAAAAAATTCTGGCTGGAACTTGGAGCACACACCTGTTACAGCTCTTATCAGAACCTGCTCGATATCGTTGAAGCGTGCGGCATAACAGACACTATTATTCCTCGCGCAAAAGTTCCATTTACTCTCTTGGTGAATGACCAGATCAAATCGATTGTTTCCCAGCTCAATATTATCGAGCTGCTGCTCAATGGATCTAATATATTCAAGCTCAAAAAAGATGGCGAGAGCGTTAAATCCTATTATTCAAAAATTGTAGGTACAAAAAACTACAATGACGTCATCAGCCACTTTTTTAATGCCGTTCCATCACAAAAAACTGATGATTTTCCGGCCGACATGATGTTTAAGAGCCGCGAAAAGCGTAAGGATGTGCTGAAGAACTACACGTTCAAGCACGGATTGCAGGGCGTTGCAAAAGCTATTGCAGCCAAAAGAAATCTCAATGTTTTTACCAGTCAGGATGTTAACTCCATTACCAGGGAGAACGGGCAATACATTATCAAAAGCGCCAATGGCGGCGAGTATTCAGCCAAAACGCTTGTTATGGCCACGCCATCGGCGGTTTCATCAAAACTATTGCATGGCACACATGCCGACATTGCCCGCCATCTTGGGCAGCTTAAAGCGGCAACTGTTGATTCTGTTGGCGTGATTGTGCGTAAAGAGCATGTAAGCATTAAACCCGTTGCGGCAATTATTTCGCCGAACGATATCTTTTTCTCTATTGTATCGCGCGATACGGTTCCTGACGATAATTACCGCGGGTTCTCCTTCCACTTTAAGCCGGGTCTGGATGATAAAACGAAAAGGGCGCGAATTACTGAAGTGCTGGGAGTGAGCTTTGCCAAAATCGAACATACGGAATCGCGCATCAATACGGTGCCATCGCTGCGATTGGGTCACCATGAGTGGCATGAGAAGATTAATGCACTGTTGAAAGGGCAAAAGAGTCTTCTGTTGACTGGCAACTACTTTGGTGGTATGGCTATTGAGGATTGTGTCAGCCGTTCGAAAAGTGAGTTTGAGCGACTGAGCAAGTAGCTTGCCCGTAATCGGAGAGACGATGAATTTGTGGAATTCACTTCACGGTATTTACATAATACCAGCACTCCTTCTTTTGTTTGTCCTGTTGATGTACTTCGGGGCAAACTCGCTTTTTGTTAAACTGATGAGCAAGCTTCGCTCAGCCATCAATGGTATTAATATTCCGCTTGAGCTGGTAGCCTGGCCGTTCAGGCTGCTTGTTGCGTTTCTTGGTTTTGCACTTCTGCTCCGTTATCTCCCTTTACCATCAACCACGACTGAGCTTCTGAACCATACTCTTCTCGTACTTGCCATTGCGGTGGTCGGGTGGTTTGTTCTGCGTACCTTCATGGTACTGGAGCAGTTTATTTTGCAATACTATGCAGTTAAAATGCACAGTGATGAGGCATCAAGGAAAATTGCTACCCATGTCAGTCTTGCCCGTAAACTGTTGAATGTACTGACCATACTGCTGACGGTTTCGGGCGTTTTGATGACATTTGATACCGTGCGCCAAGTTGGATTAAGTATTCTCGCTTCTGCCGGTATTTTAAGTGTGATGCTCGGTTTTGCAGCGCAAAAGAGTTTGACAACACTCATCTCCGGTATTCAGATTGCTATAACACAGCCGATCAGCATTGGTGATGAGGTGGTGGTTGAGAGTGAAAAAGGCATTATTGAAGAGATTACGCTCACCTATGTGGTGGTGCAGCTTTGGGACCAGCGGCGGATGATTGTACCTATAACATGGTTTATCGATCGCCCATTCGAGAACTGGACTCGCATGTCGCCTGAGCTGTTGGGTACACTTTTTCTTTATGTTGATTATGCGCTTCCGCTGGAGCCACTTCGCCAAGAATTGGAGCGTCTTGTTACGGCTACACCATTATGGGATAAACGAGTGGTGAAGTTACAGGTGACAAATACATCGGATCGTTCAGTTGAGGTACGGGTGTTGGTAAGTGCAGCAAACTCCAATGCGTTGTGGGACTTACGTTGTCTGGTTCGTGAAGAGTTGATTGCATATTTGCGGCTAAACTATCCAGCGCTTCTACCGCGTATGGCGTTTGAGTCGGAGTTGTTGAGCAAGATTGAAAGCCCAGGCAGCAAGCAATAAATATTTATTTTAGAGGTAGTAACTTATTTTGATCAGTATAAAAAGGAGGAGTGTATGGCGCAGGTGAAAAATGGGGATACGGTAAAAGTTCATTATACCGGCACCCTTGATGACGGCACGATGTTTGACACATCGGCAGAGCGTGAACCGTTAAAATTTACAGTAGGTGGCGGGCAAGTTATTGCTGGCTTTGATACGGCTGTAATGGATATGTCGATCGGTGATAAAAAAGTGACGGTTATTCCTGCCGACGAGGCTTATGGCGAACACAGCACGGATCTTGTTACGGAGGTTGCCCGCGAAAGATTTCCGGCTGATATGGAGCTTGCCATTGGTCAGCAGCTTCAGGTAGGACTTCAGGATGGTAACCAGGCAATTGTGATGGTTGTTGATATAACGGATACAGTGGTAACGCTTGATGCCAATCACCCGCTTGCCGGTCAGCAGCTCACGTTTGAAATTGAGCTTATGGAGATTCTCTAAACCGTTCTTGCAACTTATGTGCAGGGGGGCGTTCGGCTTCCCTGCTCCGCTAATGCACGGAGCAAGAAATGCAAGGATCGTACGATCGCACTACCATTTCACAAAGTTTCGTTATCTCCTCATCGTTTTTCCCCTCCATGAGCGCCTGCTCAGCAATGGCTTGAACATCAAAATGGATATTCGCGTTATTCTGTGTTGTCGGAATAATGCAGTTCGCCTTGACTATTCGACCTTCGTTATCTGTTTCAAAATGGTGATAGAGAATGCCGCGTGGCGCTTCAACCGCTCCGGTGGCGACTCCAGCTTTTGGTTCGTAGTTGCTTTTTATCTCCGATAACTCCATGTCAAGAAGTGAATTGACGAGTTTCTCGGCATCCTCCAGAATATGGACGCACTCAACAAGCTGGGCGATATTGTTCATAAACGGATTGTGGCATAGTGACTTGAGACCTGAACGGTTTGCAACCTCCTGAGCTTTCGGGTGCAGCAGATGATGGTTGTTGTTGAAACGCGCTAAAGCGCCAGCAGCCGATGAGTTACGACTGAGACGGGTGAATTTTGACGTTGACCCTTCAGCAGTGTATTCGTTTGTCATCTGGAGATACTCGTTTTCATCCTTTATCACGCCGTCGGTTGAAACAAGCTGCCCGCCAATTGCCGGGTAAGTGAGTCCATTTGAGAGCGAAATAAATTCTGTTTCGCGCACAAAATCAGGAAGAATAAGGGATTGAAAAAAAACGCAGGCCGCCTCCATCGCTGGTTTTCTCTCCTGAATCATGGTGCACAGGTGTAACAGACGCTGCTTGTCGGGCGCTTTGCTGACGCCGCCAACCACCAGGCTGACCGGGTGGGTACAGCGCCCTGTTGTTACGGTACTGATTTCGTTGCCAAGCTCTTTGAGCTGAAGTCCTGCCCTTACGATATCAGGGTGCGACTGAATCAATGGCAAAACACTGGATGTACCTGCAAAATCCGGAACAATCAGAAAAAAGAGATGCAGCGCATGGCTTTGCAAGGTTTCGCCGTGCATTGCCAGCAATCGGATGTGTTCGGCTGCTGGTGGCGGTACAATGTCCATAGCTCGCTCAAGTGCCCGAATGCTTGCAAGTGCATGGCTGATGGAGCAGATGCCGCAGATTCTTGAGGTGAGAAATGGGACTCGTTCAGCGCTCATTCCTTGCAGCATCACCTCGAAAAAGCGAGGTGTCTCTACAACCGCCCAGCGTGCATCGAGCAGCTTGCCATCCCGCACGGTAATGTGGATGTCGCCGTGCCCTTCAACGCGAGTAAGGTGGTGGATATCGAGCGAGAATTCACGTTTTAGTGGAAGCGAGTGATCTTCCACGCGAGTAAGGTTATTGATATCGAGTGAGGATTGACGTTTCATCGGGAGCAATTGGTTCAAAGGCATTATAAAAGGCAAGTTTTTCCTGCAGGTCGTGCTGGCTTAATCCTCTCTCTTTAACCAGTTCGAGAAATGCAGGCATGTTGATTTCCTCAGCCGGACCGCGGCAACCGAGGCATGCGGTTTTGCCGGCAGGGCATACGGCATTGCATCCGGCGCGGGTGATGGGTCCAAGGCAGATTTCTCCTAGCTCAAAGAGGCAGGTGTTGAGCTCTTGTTTGCACTCGACACAAACAGGATATTTCGGAAGTGTTATCAGTGAGCCAGTAGCCAGGCTTACGATAATCCGTTCAACTTCTTCCTTTGAAACCGGACAACCGGGAATGGAGAGATCAACGTTCACCAAATCGCTGATTTTGCGTATCGGCAGTGTTTCAATGGCCATATTGCCATAGACTTCTTTGATTGTATCATCCAGCGGGAATCGGTTTTTCATGCTGTTGACCCCACCGAAACAAGCGCAAGTGCCGAACGCGACCAGCACTTTAGCCTGCTGCCGTATTTTCAGCAACCGCTCAACCTCGTCTTCACGACTGATGTTTCCTTCGATCAGGGCGATGTCATAATCGTTGTGCCGCTCGGAGGAAATTTCCCTGAAGTTGCGCACATCAAGCAGCTCGAAAAAGTCAGTAAGATGTGACTCCCGATTGGCAAGCTGCAACTGGCACCCTTCGCAGCAGGTAAAATCAAATGACGCAATTTTCAGTTTCATGGTGTTGATGAGGTTCATCAGGTTTATGTCCGTATCAAAATGTACTCAAGAAGCGAGAGAAATCCAGTGCGGTATTTGATTCAGCTTCGTATCTGCTCTATATTGTTGGAACTATTTTGTTAAAGGTTGGAAAAAAAAAGCATCAAGAAATCACAAGGGTAATTATGAATACAAATACTCTTTCCGTATTTGATCTGACTCCGCCAGAAAAACTTCAACTGGTAGAGGATCTCTGGGACGATTTGGCGGCGACACCATCTGAGGTTCCTGTATATGAGTGGCAAAAAGAGGAATTAAGCCGTCGAAAGGCTGACTTTATGAAAAATCAAGCATCAGGTTTGTCGTGGGCTGAAGTAAAACAAAAGGTGCGAAGCCATTATGTTCGCTAATTTGATCATTGTCCCGGAAGCACATCTGGATGTTGATGAGGCTTATGGTTGGTACGAAGAGCGGCGATTTGGTTTAGGAGAAGAGTTCCTTTGTTGTGTGGATTCTTGTGTTCAAACAATTTGTAAAACCCCGAACCTTTACCCGATAATTCATGAACAGTATCGCCGTGCATTAGTGAGGCGGTTTCCGTATTCAGTGTTTTATGAGTACACGGTTTCGTGTGTTACCGTTTACAGTATTTTTCATACATCTCAGGAACCGATGAAATGGCAGAGTCGTTTTATGTGAACTGCATAAAACAGAATGAGATAACAGTTAAGTATTATTGCTATGCAATTGATCATGGAACCACAAGCTTCACCGGCATATATGACCATGATATCCTGGAACTTGATCGTCGTCAACAGATACTGTACGGCAAAACCAGGAAATCAAGGAGGAGTTCAAGGCGAAAGGGATTCAGAAAGCAAGGCAATCATTTGCACTGCTGAGCATGTCGGATGAAGAGCTTCATGCTTACAACCGCTATCAGGATTCCCTGCGCGATGAGGCAAGTTATATCGAGACCAACTATTATTGCGCCAAAATGGAGGGCAAGGAGGAGACAACCAAAACCATAGCTATAAAGCTGATAAAACAGGGTGTGGACGTTGACATTATCAAAGCAGTGACTGGGTTAAGTGTTGCTGCGATAAAAGATCTGGTGAAGAACGAATCATAATGTTGAAGATATAATATAACCTATGAGTCAGCACTTCATGTCACCAGTTGACCAGCCAGTGCAAAGATAGCAGCACCTGATGTCCGGAGAAAAAACTTACAAAACTAACCCATTCAGTCTTACCTGATAACAAAGCGCCATCAACACATACCTGAAAAAGGCTGGCTGATGACGCAAGAATTGGTCGGTTGCCATCACATCACGTTGATGCGGCTGACAATACTACGAAATCAGATTTGCACGAAGACTGCAGCTTTCACTCCACAAATCGGGCAGTTGGCTGGTGGGGTTACCAATTCAACATGGCCACACACCGGGCAAAGCCACACTTCAGTTGCTTCAATATCCTTCCCATTACGTACAGCCTCAAGCGCCTCACGATAGAGTTCAGCATGAACCTGCTCAGCTTTTACAGCATAAGCAAACATGCGTTTTGCAGGGTGTCCTTCCGTTTCAGCCTGCTCAAGCATTGGCGGATACATTTCGTTATGCTCGTAAGTTTCGCCATCAATCGCCGCCTGAAGGTTCTCGGCTGTTGAGCCAATACCGCTCATTGCCGCCAAATGCCCTTCAGCATGAATCAGCTCCGCCTGGGCTGTTGTACGAAACAATTTCGCAACATTAATAAAACCAGCTTTATCAGCCTCTTTAGCAAATGCTGCATATTTCTGAAATGCCTGGCTTTCACCAGCAAATGCACTTTTAAGATTCTCTTTTGTTGTAGGCATAATGCTTTATTCTCCTTTGTGTTCTTTATGATTAACCATAATACAATCTGTTTTTTCAAAATGGATAAACACCTCTTCATCGCTCAGCGCAAACCAGGAAAAAACAGCACAATCACACTCAAACAGCTTTTTCGTCATCATCAGCGTGAGTGCCGTTGCTAAAATACAGCAAAAAACGTTATATAGAAAACTGATGCCGCTTTGAGCGACTTTGTTCATTTTTATTTTTTGATACGCTCCAATGTTTAAACCAAAACTGCTCTCAATTTTACCAGAGCTGACTCCTGACCGAATCGTCAAGGATGTTATTGCCGGCATCATGGTCGGTATCGTTGCCCTGCCACTTGCCATTGCTTTTGCTATCGCATCAGGCGTTTCTCCTGAAAAAGGGCTCATTACAGCAGTAATCGGGGGGTTCCTCGTCTCTTTGCTTGGAGGAAGCAGAGTGCAGATTGGTGGGCCTACCGGTGCATTTATTGTGATTCTGTACGGCATTGTGCAACAGTTTGGCATTAATGGATTGGTTATTGCCACCATCATGTCGGGCATAATCCTGATGATCATGGGGTTTGCGCAGTTTGGTTCGCTCATCAAATTCATTCCCTATCCGGTCATTGTTGGCTTCACCAGCGGTATTGCGGTAATTATTTTTTCCAGCCAGATCAAGGATTTTCTTGGTCTCGATATTGCTGCTGTTCCTGCTGATTTTCTTGGGAAATGGAGTGCCTATGGCAGTCATCTCGCAACACTCAATATCCACAGTCTCATCGTGGGAATGCTGGCACTGCTGATTATTCTCTTCTGGCCCAAAATATCCCATAAAATCCCGGGCTCTCTTGTAGCAATTATTGCAACCACTATGCTGGTGCACTATTTTGCGCTTGACGTTGACACCATTGCCTCACGCTTTGGAGAGATTCCCTCCACCCTCCCCTTTCCCTCGCTTCCCAGCGTTGACTTTGCGACTTTCCAGAAACTTTTGATGCCGGCAATAACCATTGCGCTTCTTGGAGCCATTGAGGCATTGCTTTCGGCAGTTGTCGCTGACGGCATGATTGGTGGCAGGCATAAGTCGAATATGGAGCTGATTGCTCAAGGAGCGGCAAACATTATCACCCCGCTTTTTGGTGGCATTCCAGTAACAGGTGCCATTGCACGAACGGCTACCAATGTTAAAAATGGCGGGAGAACACCGATTGCCGGCATGGTGCACGCCTTAACACTGCTCTTGATAATGGTGCTGTTTGGACGATGGGCAAAACTTATTCCAATGCCTGCGCTGGCAGCAATTCTGATTGTGGTTGCCTGGAATATGAGCGAAATTAAAGTCTTTCGCCAACTGTTGAAAAGCCCGCGAAGCGATGTTATTGTCCTCCTGACAACGTTTGGGTTAACGGTGGTGTTCGATCTCACCATCGCCATTGAAATTGGGATGTTACTTGCCGTTGTCCTCTTCATGCGACGGATGGCAGAACTCTCCAATGTAGGCGTTATCACCAAAGAGCTGACCGACAGAGATGAGGAGGATGATCCAAACACCATTGTCACCCGAAAAGTGCCGGATGGTGTCGAAGTGTTTGAAATCAATGGCCCATTTTTCTTTGGCGCTGCCAGCAAGTTCCGCGAAGCGATGCACATTGTAGAAAAAGCGCCAAAAATTCGGATTATCAGAATGCGCAGCGTCCTCACCATCGATGCAACCGGCTTGAACATGATGAGAGAATTACTGAAAGATTGCACCAAAACAAACACTCGTCTTATCTTGTCAGGTGTTCACGCCCAGCCACTCTTTGCACTTCAGCAATACGACCTCTACGATGAAATTGGCGAAGAACACATTTTTGGAAATATCGACGATGCTCTCGACCATGCACGCGAACTGCTTGGCATGCCAAAAGAAGGGCGCCAGCATAATTTCACCCCATCAGTTCAACGGGAAAAGAAAGAGTGACGACAAATGTTTTTGCAAAAACCGGATATAGCCATAAGACTAAAAAAACTATATCCGGTTTTTAACGGTACTGCTACAAAACCATAAAGGCAATTAAACTAAACGCTCCAATCCCAATCAATGCAGCATCACCACCAAGCCCCTCATGTGAACCAGCATAAGGGTCAGCCGTCGTCATATCCTCAAATTGGAAGCTTTCAACATTGGTTACAATGTCCGTGCCATCACGATCAGCAACCTTATCAGTAAACGTATATGCTGCTGCTGTAGCATCATAGCTGACAATATAGTCGGAGAGCTTACCACTGAACACCACAAGATCATCACCGATACCTCCATTGAGGATATCGTCACCCTTGCCGCCGCTTAAGGTATCGTTTCCAGCATCACCAAAAAGCGTATCGTTTCCTTTGAGTGAACCCACATAATCATTACCATCACCACCATGCAGTTCATCGTCATCAGGACCCAATAAAATGTATTGATCGCCACTACCAGCAAAAACAATATTAGCGCCTTCACCACCAAGAATTTTGATATTCTTATTACCAGTAATAATGGCAAACTCAACCCCATTAAGATTCAATATTGAACCTTCTGCTAAGGTGTTCGTATCAATAACCAAAGCTTCATGACCATCAGAGGTGATATCGATAACGTCAATACCAGGGGTATTCGTTGGAATGAGGGAACGAACCGTCACATCCGTCGCATTTTCCAGCGTTTTTTCATAGGTCGCAAGACTCTGCTGAAAATCAACACGATCGGTAATATCGGTATCGGAAATAAACTCATCAAGGGTGCCTCGAAAGGAACTGATATCAGTAACAAACTTGATGCTATTGCTACTCACACTCTCATCGGTTCCATGCCCATCTGTATAGCTTGCTTTTACGGAAATAGCTTGATTTTTTTGATCATCAGTTATAGTGAAGGTATCGCCAATAACTCCACTGATGGCAGTTGCTCCCGCATACCATTGATATTGTATGGTATCCAAACCATCCACATCGTGCAGCGTATGAGTTGCAGTAAGCGTATTACCTTTGCTCTTGATAGAGACGCTTCCCGTTGGTGCGTCATTGGTATTGGTAACCGTAAGCTTGAAGGTATCGCTCACGGAGGCACCGCTCTCGTCAGTTGCCGTTACCTTAATATCAATTGCCCCAACATTTTCATTCGTTGGTGTGCCACTGAGGGTCATTGCTACAGGATATGGAGTAGTGCCACCCAGCGCAGGATTATAGCCGATCAGCGGATCGTACGTTGCCGCATTGTAGCTGGCAACGCCGTTCAGGGCAGCGTAGGTGTTGTACGAACTGACGTCCCAAGTGGTCGCGTAGCCCGTCCAGCCATCTTCCAGCATTCCCCAGTCATCCCACGACAGACCGAAGTCTTCGCCGTACAGGTAGCGGCTCGCCGCGATTTCGTGCTCGATGTTCATGCCGTCGCCGATCATCAGAATGATGTGCTCGGCTCCCGCGTTTTCGGCAGCGTTCAGCATCGCAGTGTAGATCTGCGTGTTGTCGATGATCTCCGTGCCG
>DYND01000042.1 GCA_020721255.1 Chlorobium chlorochromatii | reverse complement strand
TGAATGAGGTTGACGGATGGTTGGATTGCGATATGTTGTTCATAGAAACAACAATATGCCCTGCAATCCACTAAACTGCACAAGTAACCTTGCGCCACTAAAGGCAAACAGACTCAGTCCTACCCCGCCGCATAGCGGCTTAGTTCAACCATCGCATCCAGCCAACCCGCGGGACGCGGGCGGCTGATGCGGGGACGTTGGGCAAGAAAATCCGAGCTTGTCGGTGGCAGGATAACGGTTCACAATATTCCTTAGAAATGAAGTTTTCAGATTACCAAAATGAAGCACACTTGTGGATAACGCTGTCCACGGGTGAATACTATCCCGACGTTCTGCCGCTGGCTTGTGAACTCTACCAGCCTGTCCTCGTCACTTTCAGTCACCTGATCGAGCGTGCGCATTCATCCAAGAATTTGTTTATGCAGATTGCCGAGTTGCAGCCACAATGGATGAGGATTCAAGTTTGCCGAGTATTTCGGAAGTATGTCAGCCCCGAGATCCCTGTCGAAATGTTGAAGAAGAAATCAGCAGCTCAGGGCATCTGTGACAATTTCGGGGATGGCTTTCGCCCAATTGCTGAAGTTCAGAAACGTTTTCGCGAGCGGCCAATGCCGGATGAGGCTATTTGTGCAATTCTTTGGGAGTATAAGGATCGAGGAAAAAAGGGCTACGATTTGACCGAACGCCTTTTCTCGATCGTGCGAGAGAATTATCCAAGTCTTGTGATTAGTGGCCCAGAACGAGCTGGTAAGGACATACTTCTTGGAGAGATTTTCCCAGATTATCCTAAGCCAGATCGTCCTGTTGATTTCATCTTGATGGAGGGTAAAAAAATTCTAGCCGTTGGTCTCGCCCGCTACGATAGTGACCGTGGTGGAACTCAAGAAGATGACAGAACGGGGCAATATCGAGATTGTGCAGCGGAAGTATTAAGATATGCCAAAGCACACAAACTTAAGACCAAAGTTATATTTTTGAATGATGGTCCGGGTCTATTGTTAGGTTCCATGTGGCGAGATTATGCACACATCGATGAAGCATCGGGAAACAGAGTCAAGGTAGCCACATTGCGAATGTTTCCTGATCGAATAACCATGAAATGGCTGAAATCTTAATATGGCAACAGGCATTACATCGTTCTCGGAACTTGGCAAAATCGGTGGTTTCGAACTCGTTTACCCGAACAAGGCTTCCCGTGAAGAAATATTGAGTGGTGAGCGAGCTTCGCTCACCGAATACAGCCCCCAAAAGACCGAGGGGCATTTGTATTGCGGGGACAATCTACCAATACTTAGAACTCTCCTATTTGATAAAAGAATGCGAGGAAAGGTAGATTTAGTTTACATAGATCCCCCATTTGCCACTGGCTCCAGATTTGAATCCCGCAAACAGACACACGCCTATTCAGATCATTTGCGAGGCGCTGAATTTCTTGAGTTTCTTCGAACGCGCTTGATCTTACTTTACGAACTATTATCAGATTCAGGTTCTCTCTACCTTCATTTGGATGCAAGAATGATTTTCGAGTCAAAGATCATACTAGATGAAGTATTTGGTGCTGAAAATTTCCGAGCCTTCATCACTCGCAAAAAAAGCAATCCTAAGAATTACACCCGCAATTCTTACGGCAATACCGCAGATTACATTCTATTCTATTCAAAGACTGCGTCCTACATCTGGAATCGCCAGACTACGGAACCTACAGAAGAACACCTCAAGGAATACCAATATGTGGACGAGAAGGGTCGCCGACACATGAGAGTTCCTCTTCATGCTCCAGGTGTGCGTAATGGTGAAACTGGGGGAGAGTGGAAGGGGATGCTCCCACCTCCGGGTAAGCACTGGCAGTATAAACCTTCGACCTTAGATAAGCTCGATGAAGACGGTCATATACATTGGTCTGCTACCGGCAACCCACGAAAGAAAGTTTACCTTGATGTGCATGAGGGTGTGTCAGTTCAAGATATTTGGATGGATTTCAAAGATGCGCACAACCAAAACATTAAGATCACAGGCTACCCGACTGAAAAAAACCCTAAGCTTCTTGAACGTATAATAAGAGCATCATCCTCCAAGGACAGTCTTGTGTTGGATTGCTTTGCCGGATCAGGAACAACACTAGATGTTGCTGGTAAGTTAGGTCGGCGTTGGATTGGTGTGGATGAAGGCTGCGAGGCAATCGCAACCATTTGTCAAAGAATTGTTAAAGGAACTGCCAAAATGGGTAGTTTTAGTGATTCGGGGATTAATAAGCCAGATGAGATTTTGCTATTTCAGGACGAGCTGCGTGAATTTGGGCTTTCAGTCGACTATAGCATTCTAAATTCACTAAAACAACATGCCCAACAAGCGGATGGACACCAACCTGATGCCCGCTGCGAGTTGTCGCGTATTCTTAATTTATTGCCTGCTTTCGAGGTCGAAGCTGCGCTATCGGCATCAGGTGGGTCATCCTGAACGTTCGGAAAAATAAAAACAACTTGTGAAGTATAACGTCACTCTCAAGCCAAAAGCCGAAAAGGATTTGAAGGGAATATCCCCTCAAGATCGGAAAAGAGTCGTAGAGCGATTGCGTTTGCTTGAGGACGATCTCTCTGGGGATGTCAAGCGTCTCACAAACCACCAACCGGAATACAGGATGAGAGCAGGCGATTGGCGCGCACTTTTTGAGATCGCACAAGACCAGATCATTGTGTATCGCATCCTACACAGAAAAGAAGCCTACTGATAGCTATGAGCATACATCCACAAATCATTGAAAAAGAAGGGAAGAAGGAATTTGTAGTTCTTCCCTACGATGAGTTTTTGCAGATTCAAGATGCACTTGACGATTTAGAGGACATCCGGATTTTGCGAGAGGAACGAACATCTAGCGCATCGGATGTTACAAAGTCGCTTGATGCTGTTCTTGCCGAGATTAACGACTAAAATAATCCGAACCATGCGATGCACCGAATCCCTACCCGCCGTCACGCCAGTTGCTTGGTCGCTTCGCTCCCGGCATCTGCTGCGCCAGCGGTCTGGAATCGGTGAAGCGGGACATTCGGCAACAGCCCAATGATCACGGAGCTTCAAAACGCCTCGCGTGTGATCTGTCAGCGCCTCCGACAACGCCCATATCAGCGGGGAGTGACGATCACTGCGTGGGACGCCGTGGTAGAGCAGTTGCTCGACGGGAGGCGCTACGGCGCGTTTTCCTGGCACAACGCTGTGGAGGCGGAAGTTCGCCGACTCATTGCTGAGATGAGCGAAGACACAAAGCGGAAAATATGGGACTCGTGTGAGGACGCTGAGATCATCCCCAACGCGAGCATTGAGACGATTGCCGAATGCCTTTATCCGCATGTGTTTCAAGCCACTCTGCCTCGGATTCACCGAGCAGTTCGAAACCGCGAGCGGAGGGGAGGCGAACCAGACGGTCCAGCGAACGGGAGCCAGCCGATTCGCTTACGGGCAAAGGGAACATCATCGGCGGCGGCCTCCCGTCGCTGACCTTTGCGTTCGCAAAAAATATACTTGCTTTCGTTGCGGTATCGCCGATAGATACGCCGTCTAGCGTATGCAATTCTTGACACATACGTTCTGGTTTCAGGCTTGCGCTCCAGCGGTGGAGCAAGTCACAAGGTGCTGCGTTGCATTCTCGCTGGCAAGATTCGCTTGGCTCTTTCTGTCGCAGTGGCAATCGAGTATGAGGATGTCGCCCTGCGGCCCGGTCTCATCCCGGCTCTCTCCCGATCTGAAATCACCAAAGCTATTCCTGAATCCGCGAGATAAATGCAAAGAAGCTCTGTAAGGCATTGGAGCGAAAGGGTTTGGAAAAAA
>DYND01000001.1:104317-169152 GCA_020721255.1 Chlorobium chlorochromatii | reverse complement strand
ACTTTTTCAGAATCCGCTTCGGAGAATACAGATTGGGATATGAAAAAAGAGAAGACGAAATAATCATATATCGAATTCTGCACAGAAAGGAAATTTATCGGTATTTTCCATAAGACAATCACAAACTTAAAGCCAAACTATCCGTTGCAGTCGATGCCTTACGATGCACTTGAATCTTTATTTCCAGAAGATATTATAACGAGGCCGCGTCAAACAATACAGCAATCGTTCTAATTCCGTGAAATAGAGGTTATTCGGTAAGGATGTATCGAAATCTTTGAGCTTTTACCCGGGAACGCCGAGCTCCAGTTCGGCATTTTATAATCTCTTTTGCCGAGCTGGAGCTCGGCGTTCCCAGTACACTTTTGCTCGGAAAGATATTTATAATGACGACTTATACTCTCTTGGGAATCAGGTTGAATACGATTACGGGATGCAAGGTTGCTGAGGATTATTTCGAGGGTTGCTGAGTGCTGCGCAGGTTGTTGAATAAACCTGCGCAACAATGGGCAGATGTTACTTTGCGGAATGTACCTGGCTGAAGGTCTTTAATCCAAGTCCATAGAGGTGAATAAAACCAGCGGCAGCTTTATGGTTAAAGGTGTCGGCTTCGGTGTAGGTGGCAAGCTCCTCATTGTAAAGCGAATATGGTGAGTTTCTGCCAAGAAGGGTAACACCACCTTTATAGAGCTTCAGACGAACAAGACCAGTTACAGGCTTCTGCGTTTCGGTGACGAAAGCATCAAGCGCCGTGCGCATTGGCGAGAACCATGTGCCGTTGTAGATGATGTTAGCGTAATCCTGACTGATGTTCTTTTTGTACTGGAAGACTGATTTCTCCAGCGTAAGGCGCTCCAGCTCACGATGAGCAAAATGGAGAATGGTTGCTGCCGGAGCTTCGTAGATTTCGCGCGATTTAATGCCAACAACACGGTTCTCAATCATGTCGAGCCTACCGACGCCATTTGCTGCACCGATCTCGTTCAGACGGATAATGATATCGAGTCCACTCA
This sequence comes from Chlorobium chlorochromatii, assembly GCA_020721255.1. Classification (GTDB taxonomy): domain Bacteria; phylum Bacteroidota; class Chlorobiia; order Chlorobiales; family Chlorobiaceae; genus Chlorobium; species Chlorobium chlorochromatii. The sequence continues at coordinate 168,139 of DYND01000001.1, read as the reverse complement.
TCTTTTTGCCATCAAGCGTAACGGGCACACCCTGTTCAAACTCAATATCAACAACAGAAGGAGTGTTTGGCGCATTTTCAGGCGATGTTGTAATCTGGTAGGCATCTTCAGGTGGTGCAACCATTGGATCTTCAAGCACACCGCACTCAATGCTGATTCCCCAAATGTTCTCATCAATGGAGTAAGGGCTTTTCTTTGTGGCGGATACAGGAATGTTGTGCTCAAGTGCGTAGGCTATTTCAGCTTCACGTGAAGTGAACTCCCACTCACGAAGTGGAGCAAGTACCTTGAGGTGTGGCGCAAGTGAGGCAAAGGTTACTTCAAAGCGAACCTGATCGTTCCCTTTACCGGTGCAGCCGTGTGCAAGCATAGTGCAATCTTCGGCCAATGCAGAATCAACAAGAGCCTTAGCAAGCAGCGGACGTCCGAGTGCGGTTGCAAGCGGATAGACATCCTCGTAAAGTGCTCCTGCCTTGAGTGCACGCCAGATGTACTCTTCAACAAATTCTTTGCGCAAATCAAGAAACTGGAATTTTGATGCGCCGGTTGTAATGGCTTTCGATTCGAGATTTTCAATCTCTTTCTGCTGACCGAGGTTGCCAGTAACGGCAACAATTTCAGCGCCATTGTATTTGTCTTTCAGCCATTTAATCATAACGGAGGTATCGAGTCCGCCAGAGTAGGCTAATGCAATTTTTTCTTTACTCATGGATGTCGTTAGTTGTGTTATCAGTTTTTAGAAAGTGTGCTGTGAATATATGCTATGAGATCGGAAATCTTCTGCACCGATGATGGAATAACCAGAACTGTATCATCACCAGCTATGGTGCCAAGAACAAGAGAACTCTTCAAGTGGTCGAGATAGGAGCCTACACCGTGCGCCCTGCCAGGTAAAGTACGGATAATCACCGTGGTCTCATTCGCCGTAATTGAGAGAACCTCAATGCCCACAAGCCCCTGAATAATACGATCTGTATTCTCTTCGGGGTAGATCATTCTATAACTGCCGTTGACGCGCGAACGGATAATGCTGAGTTCAGCGCAGTCGCGTGAGAGCGTTGCTTGTGCAACAGTCATACCGGAATCGCGGAGCAGTTGCAAAAGATCGTGCTGATTTTCTACATGGTGTTGCTGAAGAATCTCCTTTATTTTTAATTGTCGTGCGTGTTTGTTCATGATCCCGCTATCCCTCAAGCCTTGATTTTTTTCGCAGCATTCAGCAAGCGGTGAGTCAGGTGAAATTTCCTGTACTCTTCGTGGTTCAATAATTTCACCAGAAGAGCTTTCTGCACATGCAGACGATTTTCAGCCTCATCAAGAATAATGGATTGTGGTCCATCCATAACTTCAGTGCTGATCTCCTGACCGCGATGCGCCGGCATACAGTGCATCACCACGCATGAGGAGTTCGCCTCGGCAAGCAACGCTTTGTTGATTTGAAATGGCTTGAAAATGCGAAGGCGATCGGCAATTTCTGCCTCTTGCCCCATGCTTGTCCAGACGTCGGTATAGAGCACATCGGCATTGGTGGCAGCCTCTTTGGCATCATGAGTAATTTCAATCTGGCTGATCCCTTTTTCGCGCGCGGCTTTAAGCAGTTCCTCGTCCGGCATATAGCCTTCGGGGCAAGCAAGTACAAAGTGGAATGGAAGAAGGCCTGCAAGCTCAATCCATGAGTTGGCAACATTGTTTCCATCTCCAACAAACACTACCTTGATGCCCTCTTTCCAGAGCGATTTTTCATAGAGCGTAAAAGCATCAGCCAGAACCTGGCACGGGTGCGACAGATCGGTCAAGGCGTTAACCACCGGAATTGAGGCGTGTTCCGCAAGCCCTTCAATAACCGTGTGTTCGTGCACGCGGGCAACAATTGCATCGTTATATCGCGACAGTAATCTGGCGGCATCTTCCACTGATTCGCGCGACCCTAATCCAATTGACTGACCGTCGAGGCTGATGGCGTAACCGCCCAGTTCGTGAATACCAAGCTCAAAAGAGACCCGCGTTCTCAGCGAAGGTTTGCTGAAAATCATGGTGACGGTTTTATCGCGCAGAGGCAGAAAACCGCTGGTTGATGGGTTCTCTTTTCGCTTCTTTTTGATAAAAAGCGAGTAGTCGAAAAGCTCGATAATTTTGCTCTCATTCAAGTGTGAAAAACCGAGAAAATCTCTTTTACGGGAGACGTTTGTGTTGGTGACTGTTGACATACCATTATCGGGTTTGAGATTGTTCATGCTCCTCCTCGCTGATAAACTGGGTGCCAACACCGTCGTGGGTGAAAATTTCGAGCAGAAGCGAATGTATTGCTTTACCATCAATCAAGTGAATTTTGCCAACGCCACTATCAAGCGTTTTGAAGGCCGACAGCACTTTAGGAATCATTCCACCAGAAATGACACCTTGCTCAATAAACGAGGCAGCTTCAGCTTTGCAGATGGTTTTCAAAATCCTTTCGCCAACATGAATACCCTCCACATCACTGACGTAGATAAGCTTTTCAGCTTTCAGTGCAATGGCGATACTGCTGGCGGCATCATCGGCATTGATGTTGTAAATGTTGCCTTTATCGTCATAACCAATCGGGGCAATAACGGGAATGAGTCCTGCACTGCAGAGCAGGTCGATGTAATCGGTGTTGATTTGTTCAACCTCGCCCACAAGCCCAAGCTTTTCAGCATTCGGGTGTGGCATAGCTTTAATAGTATCAGCATCGAGTCCACTTACGCCAACGCCTTTGCCTCCATGCTGGCTGATAAGCTGCACAATATCCTGATTCACCTTGCCTGCCAACGTCATTTGGATAACGGAAATCATCCCCTCATCGGTTACTCGGCGCCCCAAGAGAAAGCGTGAGGCAATACCAAGTTTTTCAGCAGTTTTGGTGATAGCGTCACCGCCACCATGCACCAGCACAATTCTGATGCCAACTTTGCGCAGCAGCGTAACGTTCTGGGCGAAAATATTTTTAAGGCAGGAGTCCTTCATGGCTGCCCCGCCATATTTTATAACAAAGGTCTTGCCTTCAAATTTGCAGATATAAGGCAGTGCTTCAATAAGCACCTGTCCGATAGCACCTTCCGGGGCTTTTCTGGTTATGTTCACTTCATTGCACGGTGAATGCTCCATTGCGGAAAAAGGTTCTGTGTTTGGTCGTTGGTAAAAGTATCAGCTTCTATAGCTTCCGTTGATATCGACATACTCCTTGCTCAAATCGCAGCTCCATATTGTTGCCTTGCCGGAGCCTTTGCCCAATCGCAAGGTGATAGTGTAGGAGGATTGAGCAAGAATTTTGGCTGCTGCCTCTTCGGAAAAATCAGCAATCAAGCCTGGCTTGAGAATCGGTAAATCGTTGAAATGCAGTTCAAGTTCCTCCTGATTAAAGATTGCACCTGAACGACCTGCTGCAGCAATGATTCTGCCCCAGTTGGCATCTTCACCATGAATGGCGGTTTTAACCAAGCTTGAATTGGCGATGGTTCTGGCAGCAAGTTCAGCATCACGATCATCAGCAGCGCCGGTAACGGTAATGCCGACAAGCTTGGTGGCGCCTTCACCATCAATAATGATGAGCTTGGCAAGCAATAGCATCAGCGCTTCAAGCGCTTCGCAGAAGAGTACATAGTCGTTGCTTCCAGCTTCGATTGGCTCGCCTGCACCTGTGGCAAGAAGAGCTACCATATCATTCGTACTGGTATCGCCATCAACGGTAATTGCGTTGAAGCTGTTGCGATTTGCCTGTTTGAGTGCCTCTTGCAAAAGATCGGGCGCAATTGCCGCATCCGTTGCAAAAAAACCAAGCATGGTTGCCATGTTCGGGCAAATCATGCCGGAGCCTTTTGCGATGCCGCTCAAACGCACCGTACCGGTTGAGAGCTTGAGTTCTATGGTGAAAAATTTCGGAAAAGTATCGGTGGTCATAAGAGCACCGGCAGCATCCAGAACCGAATCGCGCTGCAAGGTGGCAGGCAAAGCGGCGATACCACGCAACATATTCTCCATCGGCAAAAGCTGCCCGATAACACCAGTCGAAGCAACCAGCACCTCTTCAGGCTTAATTCCAAGCTCATTGGCAACCGCCTCTGCCATAGCGCGCGCATCAGCCATGCCCTTGTCGCCCGTTGCCGCATTCGCATTGCCACTGTTGCAGACAATCGCGCGAATTGACGATGACGACTGTTGCAGATATTCACGCGACAGCATAATCGGTGCCGCACAACAACGATTTTGCGTAAAGAGCGCCGCAGCATTGGCAGGACAATCAGTAACAAGCAGCATCAGGTCTTTCCGGCCGCTATATTTGATATTTGCTTCAACGGCACCCACCGAAAACCCGGCAGGCCAAAAGTTGCGAGTACCATCTTCCGTTGATGCCATTGGCGTTACTGATGATGGCCATGATGTATCGGCTGAAAGTTGATGAATAATTTCAAGCCCTTTGCAAAGTTTTTCCAATGCAGTGTTGTTTTTTTTAATAATGAAAAGGTTTCGATACACTTCGATACGGGCTTCGCCCTACTCAGTGTCCGATTTTTCAGCAATTTCTTATAATCCAGCGTCGGTCATTGAGTACACTTCGATACGCGCTTCGCGCTACTCAGTGTCCGGTTTTGTACAATTTCTGCAATACTGCGGCGGTCATTGAGTAGGGCGAAGCCCGTATCGAAATGATCGACGCACAGCAGCGTATCATCCGAGAAGACCTGTGCTCTCATCAATACCAAGCATGAGATTCATATTCTGAACCGCCTGCCCTGCTGCGCCTTTCAGCAAATTGTCGATGGCGGTAACAATCACCAGCGATCCGCTTGCTGTTACATGGGCAAGATGCACGTCACAGAAATTGGTATGTGCGACATGCTTGATTTCCGTCATGGTACCGCGCACGCGCACAAACGGGGCGTTCTGGTAGAAGCTCTGATAAAGTGATGAAATTTCATCGGCTTCAGCCGGACGATCAAGCTGAATATTCAGCACACTGTAAATGCCTCGTACCAGAGCACCAATCATTGGCGTAAAGGTGAAATCGAACGATGGATTGGTGGCAGAGGTACCAAGTGTCTGCATAATTTCAGGGGTATGCTGGTGCATGCCAACCTTGTAGGCACGGATATTTTCACTCATTTCTGAAAATGAGAGCTCGGTTTTGCTGCTCCGCCCCGCACCAGAAATACCGGATGTGGATGTACAGTTGACAGCACGCACCGCCATCGAGCTTTCTGCGCCAAGAAAGAGTGGCGCTAAACCAAGAATAATGCTTGTGGCATAACAACCCGGATTGCTGATGGCACGAGTATTGATAATATTCTCACGAAACAGCTCCGGCATACCATAGGTCATAACCGCTGATGGCGACTTATCCTGCTTGTAAAACGCTTTATGTTCTGCGATATTTTTCAGCCTGAAATCGCCAGAGAGGTCGATAACCACTTTGCCCGCCGCAACCAGCGACGGTACAAGCTGAAGCGCCTCGCCGTGTGGCAGTGCCAGAAAATAGATATCGCTCTCAGTTTCGCCATTGTAGGGCTTATACACCTTGTCGCAATGCAATGCCGCATAGAGGTCGGAGACGCGATTGCCCGCATTTGAAAACGCGTACAGCTCCTGCAGCTCAACCATCGGGTGGCGTAGCAGCAACCGTGTCAGTTCAGCTCCTGAATAACCTGACGCTCCAATAATTGATACTGAATATTTTTTCATCTCTTTGATGCTTTCTATTTCATTTGAGTGCTGCAAGCTGATACTCAATTGAATGATTGAACCATTTAATTTATAAAAATAAAAAAGGATGGCAGAGAAGGTCAACGAAACAAGACGTTTTTGCTCTGCATCCTTTATATTGAATATCTATTCATAATGATATAAATATCTACTTTTTTTGAATGATTTTCAAAGCTTGAGAGAGATTTTTGGAAATTTGTAACAAAACAAGCGTCAATATTTGCTGGAGAGCCTATGTAATTCTGAGTGTAGTGAAGAATGACATAGAAATTAGAATTTCATTATGTTTCTTTAGTTAACGAAAAGTAGTTTTCTTTAACTAAGCCGTACCGCAAGAAAAGGAAAACTTTATGAAATTCGAGAATTTTAAAGCTGGTCGCTGGCAACAGCGTTATCACTATAAAAGCTTTGAACCAATACCAGTCAACCATGAATGGAGATGGGAAGACCCAACCATCAACGCCCTATTGGAGCAAGCAAACCGGGCACTTGGCGAGCTTAATGCCTTCTCGTTAATTGTGCCCGATATCGACCTCTTTATTCAAATGCACGTGGTTAAAGAGGCGCAAACTTCCAGCAAAATTGAGGGCACCCAAACAGGAATTGACGAGGCACTACTGTCAGAAGAGCAAATCAGCCCTGAAAAACGAGACGATTGGCGAGAAGTGCGAAACTACATTGATGCCGTAAATACAGCTATTGCCTCATTGAACGAGTTACCTCTCTCGAACCGTTTGCTTAAGCAGACGCATGAAGTTTTACTGCATGGAGTGCGTGGCGAGTATAAACAGCCAGGAGAGTTTCGAGTGAGTCAAAATTGGATAGGTGGTTCGAGTTTAACCGATGCAAGCTTTATTCCACCACATCCCGATGGAGTTGCTGAACTTATGGGAGATTTAGAGAAATTCTGGCACAATAAGGAAATTGTTGTGCCCCATCTTGTTCGCATTGCAATCAGCCATTATCAATTTGAAACCATTCACCCTTTTCTTGATGGAAACGGCCGTATAGGGCGATTGCTGATTCCATTGTATTTAGTAAACCATGGCTTGCTCAGTAAACCATCGTTGTACTTATCTGACTTTTTTGAACGAAACCGTGCCAGCTATTACGATGCGTTAATGCAAGTACGAATCAGTAATGATTTGATTCATTGGGTAAAATTTTTCCTTAATGGTGTTGCCCAAACAGCAACAAAAGGGAGAGATATATTTCGGCAGATTTTAACGCTACGAACAGAGGTTGAGGAGTCAGTTTTAACAATGGGTAAACGGGCAACCACTGCTCACAAAGCATTACAACTGCTCTACAGCAAGCCGATGATAGAAGCAACAGACTTTGAAAAAGCACTGGAAATAAGTACTCCAACAGCAAATACGTTAATTCAGACACTCGTTGATAAAAAAATTCTGATTGAAATTACAGGGCAACAACGAGGGCGTATGTATGCTTTTGAGCGTTACCTTAATCTCTTCCTTAGTTAAGGAAAAGCCGTTTTCTTTAACTAAGCCGTATCGTAAGTAAAGGAAAACCTTATGAACAACCCTCCAAAACCCTTTACTCCATTATAATCCTCTAAAAACACTTCTCACTTTTCCGGCTCTATATGTTTTTTAAATATCTCGAAATAGTCTCGTTTTGGATAAAGAATTCCATAAACAAGAAACGCATATATTCTGACGATTGCTGCTCCGCCATGGTGTATAAACAATTGTGCTGCACTATTTTTGCATACAGTACCCCATAGTTTGATAGTCACCGGATTTTATCTCTTCAGGTTCATGCACATGTCCTTTTTGAAAGTATGCAAACCCTCGAGTCAAAATGGTTTCGTCGATATAGTTTTCAAATTGGTTTAAAGGGATATGCATAGCATAGGACGATTAAAGTGCTTGAAACGGAGGTGTTGGGAAAGACCGCGACAGCTGCATTCAGGAAGCGCTACTGGTGGTAGTATGGCGCTGCAACGGAAAAGCTTGATGCAAAGAGAACAGAGTAGCCTGTTCAAGTGTTATATTGTGTTTCCCACATACTGAAGAGTAGATGGAAAAGGCAAATATGCCGGGAATTTCCCTTATTTGAACAGAGTTGTCTATGTTGAGAGCCATACAGGCCATTAAAAAAATTTCACCGTTACGCGCGATTGTTCTTACTGGAACCATCAGTATGATTATTGTGATTGCTGGTACTGCTGGTTTTATAGTACGACAAAAAGCACAGCTTGAGGCTGTTGAAAAAAAACAGGCGTGTTATCTCGACCTTCTTGAGTTGAGAGGAAAATTGCTTGAGTGTGGAGTATCACGCAGTTGGCACAATCCGCAAACAGGTGGCGAACAGGGTGCGATATCGATCAGCCATGAGCAGCAGAAGGTGATTCGACTGAAATATGAAAAAATTGCTGTTGAGATGCAGCAAGCCGATTTACCGGCATTCCCTTCCTTACGGACAACATTGCTGCAGTGGCCAGCCGCACTCTCGGGCAAAAATCTGGAGCAATTTACGCTTGAACTGCAAAAAAGCATTGAAACAGCAAAAATCGAATCGAAAAAAGCGTCGGTACAACTGCTTATTATCAATGAATATTTTCTCTTTTTCATTCTTGTGGTATTGCTCAGTCTCAGCATTACGGCGGGCTGGATGCTGCACAACAACTATCGCCAGACGCTTATTCCGCTTGCACAGCTTGTTGCGCAGTTGAAGCTGCTGAATCGCAATATTCCTGAAAGTATTCGGGATACTGCGGCTGAGATGAAAAAGGAGCTGACGGATACCGACCACTCCAGCGATATTACACAGATCACTGAGTCGATTATGAAGTTTTGCGGCGATATTGATGCGAAAAACAAGAAGCTCGATGAAATTTATATTCGCGATGAGAAGACCAATCTGTACAACTATCGCCATTTCAAGGAGCATTTGATTATTGATATTGAACGGGCAAAACGCCTGAACGATAAGGTATCGCTTGCTATGATTGATATCGACCACTTCAAGCTTTACAACGATTCGAACGGTCATGTACTGGGCGATCAGGTTCTGAAAGCACTGGCCGAGGTGATGCGCAACGAGTGCAGGGCTTACGATGTACCGTCGCGTTTTGGTGGCGATGAATTTGCACTGCTTTTCCCGAAAACGACAACGCACATTGCTCACGATATTGCCCAGCGTCTGCGCTTGATTATCAGTGAAACGCCATTTCCCTTTGCTGATGGACGTCCTGAGGCTTTTTTGACCGTAAGTATTGGTGTTGCAACGTTTCCCGATAATGCGCTCGACTGGCATACGCTCATCAGCAATGCTGATAGGGCGTTGTATAAAGCCAAAGCATCAGGAAGAAATTGCGTGATGACGTTCGATGCTCTTGAAGAGATTCAACAAAGCGAGGGATGAAGCCGGAACTGTATATAGCGCAGCGGTTTGCGTTTAAACAACGTTCGGCTTCAAAACCAACCTTTATAGTCCTGATGGCGGTGCTGGGCATTGCGATTGGTACGGCAGCGCTGATTTTGACGCTCTCAATTGTAAACGGCTTTGCGAATAGCATTGAACAGAAGCTCATCAGTTTCAGTGCTCATCTGCAAATTCGCCAGCCGAATGAGCTGCTTTTTGCAGAGCACCGCTCCGATATGGCAACCATTGCCGCTCATCCCAATATTGCCGAGCTCTCTCCGTTTCTTGAAAAGAGTTATGTACTGCGCAGCCGTGATGGTTCGGATGATAGGCTCTGGCGTAGTAAACCTGTTATGGTTAAGGGAGTTACTGAACAACAACGTCAACAATTTCTGCATAAATTCCTCAAGCAGGGCACGGCAACGTTGCCTGATCAACCGAATGCGATTCCGCTCTATGCCGGGCAGCCGCTTGCTGACAATATGAAGCTTCGGGTAGGGCAACGAGTGATGCTGGTGGGGCTTGGCGACAATGCAGCAACACAGCATGTGATGAACAACTCAACCACGGTACTTGAGCTGCTTTCATCGTTGAAGGTGGATGTTGGCATCATCCGTGGCATTTATGATACCGGTTTGCAGGAGGGCTTTGATGACAGGGTGATGTTTGCCGATTTGAGAGCATTACAGAAGCAGAGTACACCGGAAATGATCAGCGGCTTCGACGCCAATGTGCATCGGTTTGATGAGTTAACGGAGACAGTGCAGAGCGTGGTAAAGAGACTTGGTTCTCCATTTTATGGCATGACGGTCTTCGATCGTTACGCCAATCTCTTTGAGTGGCTGAAGTTGCAGCAAAACATGACACCTCTTTTGATTGTTACTATCACCATTGTGGCAGTCTTTAACATAATATCGACATTGCTGGTTCTGATGATTGAAAAAACTCGTGAAATCGGGATGCTCAGCGCACTTGGTTTGAAACCATCGAAAATCAGACGACTCTTTTTGGTGCAAGCTTTTCTTATTTCCCTTTCAGGTATTGCTTTAGGAAACCTGCTTGCCTTGTCATTCTCGCTGCTGGAGATGCGCTTTCACTTTATTACACTGCCTGAAAAGAGCTATTTCATTAACCATGTGCCGTTGCTGATCAATCCTTCGGATTACGTTGTGGTGTCGCTGTCGGTTATGGCGCTGACGTTACTCTTTGCGTTTGTACCGGCAAAAATTGCAGCCTCGCTGAAACCCGGCACGGCATTGGGAGCATGAGCGTATGAATGCAGCCTTTTGGATTGCACAGCGATTCAGCTTTGCCCGTAAGCGATTCCGCATTATCAATGTCATTTCGGCAATCAGCCTGGCTGGAATTGTGGTTGGCGTCAGCACACTGCTGGTGGTGATGAGCGTGTTGAATGGTTTCCAGAAACTTGCCCGCGACCTTTTTATCACCATCGAAAGTCCCGTGCAGATTATTGCCGTTGATGGAAGAACCATTGCTGTGTCGGAGAGCTTATTGCAGGCGATACGGGCAATTGATGGCGTTGCATCGGCTGAACCGTATGCTGAAGGTGAGGCGATGCTCGCGACTGACTATACCACTGAACTGGTGATGGTGAAAGGATTAAGCAATGCAGCGCATGGGCGATTGATGCAACAGATTCATGCAAAGCAACCTCTGTTCACGGAGGAAACCATTGCTGTTGGTGAACTGCTGGCGTATCGCGCTCATTTATATGGAGATCGTGCGGTGAAACTGTTCAGTCCGGAACTTATTTCACTCGGGCTTGAAGCGCTGGAGCAGCCTTATCTTATGCCGGCGCTCAATATTCCTGAGAGCCGCGTCTGGTCAACTTTTTCGCTGCAAAAGCTCTTTGATGACCGTTATGTGCTCACCTCAAACAAGTTCGCTCAGCGGGTTCTTCTGCTTGGCGCAAACTCCTGCACAGGTATTGATATCAAGGTAGATATTCGGAATGATAATAATGCGTCGCGTGAAGCATTGACAAAAAGGGTGCGTGCATGGCTGGCACAAAGTTCGCTCAAAAGCAGTTGCCGAGTACGAACACTTGATGAAAAATACAGCAATATTTTTGCCGTTATGCAGCTTGAGAAGTGGGCAAGTTTTACCATTCTTATGCTGATTGTGCTGGTGGCATCGCTCAGCCTTACGGGCTCGCTTGCCATGACCGCCATCGATAAACAGCGTGAGCTTTTTTATTTGCGTTGCCTCGGTATGGAAAAATCACATGTTATGGCGATTTTTATTGCACAGGGAGGAGCAACCGGTGTGGTTGGCACACTTGCCGGAGTGCTGCTGGCTTGGGGAATATGCACACTGCAAGAGCTTTTTGGATTCGTTCCACTTCCCTCAACAAGCGCCTTCATTATCGATACCTATCCTGTACAGATGCAAGCGGGCGACTTTGTGATTGTTGCAATCACCTCCATCTTGCTCACACTGCTTGTCAGCCTCTATCCTGCCCGTAAAGCGGCACTTATTGCAACAGCTTCCGAAACACAACCATCTTTGATGGCGTAAAACCTTTTGCGCGGTAAAAACGTTGACCGACCTCATTATCACCATCAGTCAAGAGCGTTATACGCCCCAAACGTTCTTGACGCGCAAATGCCTCAGCATGATCGATCAACTGCGAACCCACTCCCTTGCCGCGCCACGCGGGCGCAACAACCATATCTTCAAGCATTGCAACCTTTTGCCCAAGAAAAGTACTGATCGTAAAGAGTAGCATCACCATCCCCTGTACATCACCATCAACCTCGGCGACAAAAATACGTCCAAGCTCAGGCCTTTGTATAATAAGATCAAGTGCTCGCGACTGCGCATCAACATCAGGAGCAAATTCGCGCTCTTGGCTGAAGAGAATCGCAAGCAGTGCGGCACAGTGCGGCACATCAGTTTCCACGGCTGTTCTTATAATGGGATGAGACTTCTCCGAATTCTTGTTTGGCATATTTCCTGATCAATGTTGCAGAACATCACCAACGGCTTGGAGTGTCGGTGAGGTTGGTCGAAGACCTTGCAGCGAAGGTTTAATGGTGGTTTCAACAAGGTTCTGCCCGCTGATTTGCAGGGTACGATATGGTGAATGCCATACCAGCTCGTAGTCGTGAGTACCAATAATCACGGTAATGGTTTTCTGATTAATACGCTTCAGATAATCGAGAATTTCAAGCGACGTATCGGGATCGAGATGGCCGGTAGGTTCATCAGCAAGGATAACCAGTGGTTCGCGCACTAATGCACGGGCAATAGCAATACGCTGCTGCTCGCCGCCCGACAAGCGTAATGGCATCAACTTGGCGGCACGTTCAAGCCCTACACTTTCGAGGGCGTTCATCACCTGATCTTTGATAAGCGCCTCCTTAACCCCTGTGACTTTAAGCACAAACGCCAAGTTGTCATACACATTACGATCTTCAAGCAAACGAAAGTCCTGAAAAATAATACCAAGTCTGCGACGCAACAGCGGAATCTGACGTTTTTTAATGGTTCGAGAGCTGTATCCAGCAATGCGTATTTCCCCTTTTATGGGCTTGATATCCATATAGAGCGATTTAAGGAGCGTCGATTTCCCCATACCACTTTTACCAACAATATAGACAAGCTCTCCCTGCTGAATGGAGAGGTTCAAACCATTGAATACAGGCTTTTTATCAAGTGCAAGGTCAACATCAATAAATGAGATCATAATCGTGAGATAAAGAGTAAAAATCGGATACTGTTACAGTCAAGAGCGCATAGCGTATGACGCTAAAAACATGGAGATACCCATTGCCATTAGCAACAGAAAATCTTCAAGTTTTGATAGTGAGTGAATGTAAGAAAAAAGGCGGAATTGTGAGCTGCTTACAACCTTCACGCATCCCCAGCAATAGGAGGAATCATCGGTCTGAACAGCCCAATTCTGAAAAACGGCTTGATTTGCGAATAAATCCGTTACACCACCTTCCCGTCTTTGATAAATTCTCGGATAATTGCGTTTTCAAGCCCTTTTGCATTAAGCGGTTCTTCCGGATTTGCCAGCGATTCAATGGCACAATAATGGACAACATTCAGTATTCCCGCGCCGGAGAGTTCAAAGCGTGTGGCTATCTTCTGCCAATCGATATCTGCATCGAACATCATTTGATGAGGCAGTGTTTTGACCCATATTTGATGCCGCTCACCGGCCTTTGGCATTGGAAACTGGATGATCGTTTGAAATCGACGGGCAAACGCTTCATCAATATTGTTTCGGCGGTTGGTAGCCAGAATAACGAGACCGTTGTAGCTTTCAATACGCTGCAACAGATATGCGACTTCCTGATTGGCATATTTGTCGTGAGCATCATGAATCTCTGTCCGTTTGCCGAAGAGCGCATCGGCTTCATCAAAGAAGAGAATCCAGTTTTTATTTTCAGCCTTGTCGAAAAGTCTCGAAAGGTTTTTTTCAGTCTCCCCGATGTATTTTGATACGACCCGTGACAAATCGATACGGAAGACCTCCTTTCCGGTCTGCTTGCCCAGCAGGCTTGCCGTCAGTGTTTTGCCTGTGCCCGGAGGTCCATAAAACAAGGCACGGTAGCCGGGCTTGATTCTTTTCTTCATTCCCCACTCATGCAGCAGGGTGTCATTATGGGTAATCCAGTTCTCTATTTCGCGGATCTGCTGCAAGGTGACTGACGGCAGAACAAGATCGTCCCATTCCATTGCAGTCTCAATGTATTCAGCCGTGAACTCCATACTGAAGCGGGGTTTGCTGACGGTGCCGTTCGTGAGTTGTTCAACCACCTCCGGGTTGAGAATCAAGCGGCCGCTCATTGCCGGTTCGCCTTCACGAACCGATTCCAGCCAGAGAATGTGCTCTTTCATAAACCAGTGCTCACTGCCAAGGATGCTCTGAACCTCAAGACGCTTTTCTATATCGTTTCCTGCAAGGATAAATTGGGCAGTCTCGCCTGTCGGGAGTATTCCCCTGTGGTTTGCACCTTTGACTCCACCGAATTCGGGGAAATCTCCGCCTTCGGGGAGATGTTCGGCAATAATTTGATTGAAGAAATCAGGGAGGATATGGGGGACCAAAGCTAACATCAAGATTGCAAATTCCTCATAGCAGGGATTATGGCGTTCCATAAAACTGGCCAGCCATGAATTATCACTGAAAAAGCTTAATGGTCTTCGATCAAGACAGCCAATTTGTTCGAGATATACGCGGAGAGAAGACGATACACTCTTCTTCAGCCAATCGAGAATAAGTTGCAGGTTAGCAGCATTTGAGTTCATCTTTTCCTGATTATTAATGGTCCATCAAGTAATCTTGATCTTGTTGATTAACCCTTTTTTGCGGTCGTCAGATCAAATCTGCTTGCCGTTTCTTTCTCTTGATATGTTGAATCAATAGAGGTGAGAAAACTCTTTGCCTCCTTGCCAGATTCATCCTTGAGCACAACTCGACAATGAAATGTAGAATCAACATGGTTCTGCTCTTTTTGCTCATCAAGATTCACATTTTTCACAGCAACCGTAACTTCATATAGTGCATATTTTTTCTTTTTTTGCTTATCTTTTGGCACTATCCAATTTTTAACTTCACTTTCGGTCGATTGCAGGTGCTGACTGTTTGCATTGGCAGTAATTGGAAAAAGATTCTGATTCTCCCCTTTTCCGCCCAGATTTTCATTCAGCAAATGACCGCGAACATACTTAAATGCACTCCGTTTCTTTGGGTCAACCACCAATTTGTTCATCAGAGCATTCTGCCCTGAACCGGGTGGACTGCCGGGATGTTGCTTGATGAAATCAGCACTCAGCCAATCTATGCGCATGGATGCGCCGACAATTGTAGAATCACCTGAAAGTGTCTGTCCTTTTGGTTGATAATTCCATTGTTTTAGAGGGCTGTCACTCTCTTCATCAAATATCTCGAACAACTCTTTCATATTACTGACAATAAAGGGATCATCAGGGCTGAGCTTCAGAAGATTCAGTGTTTTGGTGATCTTGTCCAGTGCTTTTTTCTGTATGTCGGATGCGTCTGCTGCTGTGGCTTGGCTGCGGAAGTCTGCCAGTTTTTTTTCAATAGGACCAGGATCTTTACTGGCAACCATTGGGACAGCACTCTTGTCTTTGCCTGAATAGTAAATTTCGTGAGTTGCACCACCTTTTGTTGTGAATGGTTTTTTAGATTTCCACCACTCTGTAAGCACATCTTTCGCCTTTGCCAGCATCTTCCCCAACCATGCTACAATCTTGTCCAGACCCTTGTCAATTGGTTGACGAATCTTCTTCACAATACCGACAATCTTCTCCGGAATATTGCCGATCCCAACAAACTTGGCGAGAAATGCAATGATGACAGTTAGCGTATTGGCCATGGCCTGCTCAACCTTTTTGGCGGCGGCGTCAACCTGACCCGACGCTATCGCTGCAATCGAATCGACAAACGAAGTAACAACGGCTGCAATCTGCTGGATTTTCTGGATGAAAAACGTGACAGTATTGTAGATGGCAATAATCGCCTGAATAACCGCTCCGGCAGGATTCAGCATGCTGACCAGCTTTGTAACAGCAGCCTTAACAACCTCGGTGGAGATCATCTCTGTAACTTTGCCAATTAACTGCTCTTTCAATTCGCCAAGCTCTACCTTGATTTGTTCCCATGCTGCTACAGGACCATCCTTGACGAGGGTAACAAGAATACCTGCGGTTTTTTCAAGCCCTGCCAGCACTGGCTCGGGAATAATCTTCACCAGCTTGCCGCGAATGTTCTGCCATGTCAAGCCAAGCACTGAAAGAACCAGCTTGACAATTTCTTTGAGATCAAATGATTTTGGAATGTAAACCCCTGCTTCACCCAAAGGTCCGGTAATCCATTTAATCAGAGCTGTTTTCAGATGCGTCCAGATATTGGATGCAAACATCTGAAAACCCAGCCTGCCGGCACGCACCAGATTACCAACAAAAGCAACAGGATTTTTAATGATGGTGATGAACGCAGCCCGAGCCTTCTTGATGTAGGGCATAACTCCTGGAGCGACAACGGAAAAAAGGATTTCCAGCAGGCTGATAACCTGGTCAAGCCCCCAACGGAGAAAATCGCCCGCAATAGAAGCAAATACCTTCACCACTTTTATAAAGGCGCCCACAACGGTAATGATGTCAACAAACGTAAGTGAGGTAAGCGTCTCAATGATTTTACCAGGGATCGAACGAACTAATCCCCTCAACCCTCCTAATGCACCTTGGAACCAAGCCCATGCGCGGGCAATGGCATTACCTTTCTTGATATTCTCCCAAATCTCCTCTTGACCGATCAGCTTCATAAAACCGCCTATCAGCGTATCAGCATTGCGTGGTACGGCTTCGCCTGTAATCGGATCTTCACCAAGAACAGCTTTGAGCAAGTCGTAACCACGTGTACCCTGAGCCAATCCCGCCAACGGCTTGAGAATGGCATCTTTTACCATTTTCAGAATATCGGTTATCACCCCTTTTGCAAATGAGATAAGTCGATCAATGGGTGCGGTGAATATGCGCTTGGCCCGGTTCCAGACATCCCCCCAGTTCCAGGGAGCCAAATCTGACAATCCCAGCGAATCAATAAATTCAGTCAAGGCATTTTTAAACATCTGCCCAACCATGCCCAAGGCTTTAATTTTGCCATCTATCCAAGTCGCGACTTTGGTAAAAATTCCATGATTGTCGAGTGCCTGAGTAATAAGTGCGCCACCAGGCATAAACTCAATGAGCGCCCTCAGAATATTCGGTGCACTCCGCTCTACCGTGCTCATATTGACAGGGTTCATCCCGAGAATGACCGTCAGCATGCGAAAACCGGGAATGTAGTTCGCCTTATCGGCAAACCAATTCAGGATGTCGCCCAAAGCAGAGCGTTGAATCTGTGGTTGCGTGACGTTAGCGCTAACCTGTGGAGTGCGCTGCACGGCATGTCCCTGCTGAATTGTATGAGTCAGTTCGTGGGCAAGAAGTTGCTTACCCTCACTGCTGCCAGGCTGGTACTGATTGCGCGAGAAAAAGATATTGTTCTGGTAGGTAAATGCACGGGCACTTAACCGGTTGTTGAGAGCTGTGGATTCCTGGTCGCTATGAACTCGTACCTTACTGAAGTCAGCATTGAAACGTGGTTCCATATAGCGGCGAACATCGTTCGAAAGCGGCTGACCGCCACCTCTCTTGCTTTGGATTGCGGATTGAACATTCGATCCCGCAACGGAAACCACATCGGCCCCCTGACGCTGGAGCTTATCTTCGATCGCTGGAGCTTTTTGCAGCTTTTCCTCTTTTCCTGATGAGGGCGTTACCGGCGAGGGCATTCGCATAACCTTATCAGCCATCCTGTCAGCTTCCTGTTCAAGCTTGTCTCCAGGTTTACTAACTGCCATTTTCATTTGAACAGCAGGTGCAAAAAAAGGGCTACTCGCCACTTTCTTTACCGGCGTCGAGGTGGTTGTTGATGATTTATCTGCGCTTGTTTTCATTGGTATAGCAATATGTGCTTCAAACAAACCGGTTATATCCACTCAACTCTGAGTATTTTCGGCATCCACGGCAGCTTGATCATAGAAATACTCCAGGGGAGCTGCTCTAAAAGGAGGTCATAGCTTTTCGACTCGACCTCTAATAACCACTCGCCATCACTCCTTTGGGAGAGTTTTCCTGAACGTTTGAGAAATGTCTCTCGCAAACCATCAATGCCCGTGTTTTGCAAAATTTCCCAGTGTTGGATAACTGCGGTGAGAAGAGCCCTGGCTTCCTCTTGTTCATCAACAACCAGAGTTATATCCGATTCCACCACATCATCAAGTGAGATATTACAAAGAATTTTTGGAAGAACTAATTCATATTCCGGAGCAGCACTCTCTCCAGTAGCCAGAAAATACAATAGATTAAGAGCTTTGTCTGGTTGGAGAAGAGTTTCGTCATCAGCAATACCTAAAGCTCTGAAAAATTGGGGTAGAAAAGGATGTATGAGAACTAAACCGGCAAGCCCAATATAGATACCCTCTTTTGCATCTGGATGTTGGACAAGAAATGATGAGCCAACGTCATCCATCGCACGAATATGCTGATTCGGATTATTATTTTGTTTAGGCTCACTATGCTCTTTCCGCAATGAGACGGGCAGTACATTTGCTGAAGTATCTGTTTTCTTTTCATCGAATAGAAGAGACTCGATCTGCTTTCCTGCTGATAAATTCTGGAGTATTGAATCAGTTAAGGGGCTCCCGGACGCAAGAGCCGCTAACGCTTGTTCCCATAGCTGTAGCTCAAGCTGTTTCGCGTCAAGGGCTGACAACTCGGAACTGCGAAACAGTTGCAAGACGCCTTCCAACACGGTTTTATCTTCGGGGGCAATCAGTTCTAACAAGGTTTCCAGAAAAACAGGAGAAAACTGATGAACCAGCCGTTTTCGTGCCGCAGCAGACGCTAACGCATCAACAACCTCTCTTCTAATGCTTTCAGAAGTTCTTCCAAACTTCTCCGGTTCTCTCAATAAATGTTGAACTATCTCTTCAAAACTTGAATCGGAAGATCGGGGAAATGACCAAGGCAGAGTGCCGTTTTTCAGAAAAAAGATGAACGCTTCACCAATACCCGTCGCTTCTGAATGAGATGCTTGAGTTTGCAAAACAACCATATCCACCGAGAAATGGCTCCCCGATGCAAGAGATGCAAACGCACGTTCCCACAGAAGTCGTTCACGCTGCTGGACCTCATTTATCGGCAGCACATCAGAACTGCGATTCCATTGCAAAAGGCTTCCAAGTACAGTGCTCCTTTCAGGTGAGATCAGGGTGAGCAAGGTTTTTAGGAAAACAGGAGAAAACTGATGAACCAGTCGCTTTCGTGCCGTAGCGGACGTTAATGCATCAACCACCTCTCGTCTGATGAATTCAGGAGTAGATCCAAACATCTCCGGTTCTCTCAAAAAATGTTGAACTATCTCTTCAAAACTGGAGTCGGGAGAGAGATGAAACGACCAGGGCAGAGTACCGTTTTTCAAAAAAAAGATAAACGCTTCACTAATACCCTCCCCTTCTGTTTTGCATGAAATATCTCCAGAGCCATGGGAAATGCCTGAAGACGCTGATCCGGATAACTCTTGCAGCGAGTTTGTCAGGGCATGAATGATTTTTTCAGACAACTCTGACTCAAGACTCTTGATAGTCACTATTCCGGCATCGATCTCCAGCCTGTCGATTGTCAGAAATGTATCAGGTGGCACCAATCTATTGAATACCTCTTCAAGAGCTGGCAGAATAGATTGATCACATATATCGGACAAACGTCGCTGTAAGCCCACTGCATCTGCTTCGGTTCCATTGAATTCAAGATTGAGAAATTGCCGTTGAATCTTGTGATATTGGCGATCCATAAAAAAATTTGTAAAACTTACCGCGGTATTGTATAATACTTCCACTGAGTGGGGCTTTACACTGCTATGTAAACTCCTGATGCGGGGAATGGCTGGTCGAGATTATAAAACCGAGCAAGGTTGAACAACCAAGACGACTACCCTGCACAGTCCACCAGTAAGCGAAGTAATGGGGTAGTGGTGATGTATTGCGTAATGATGTTGGAATAATGTTCGAGCTCATATTGTGTTCGGTCATAAAACTGCAAAAAGACGTAAGAAGTAAACATGAACCTTAAAAGTAGCTTGCTGGTGGATTTTTCCGTTTTATATTATTTCCCCTTTTTCAGAAGCAATCCTTTCTGTGCATCTTTTTTGCCTTTATAAATCGTTATTTTATAACCAGTTGAACAGTTAATCATCTCTGATGTGATATCCTGACTACTGTCAACCAGCAATTCAATACCACTGTAGCCAGATTTTCCGGTTACTTTATTGCGAAGTTCAAGGAATGTTTTCCATAATTGCTGCGTACTGACGCTTGCCCTGTTATCATCATCGTTTCTTGACACCCAACTTCCGTTTGCCCAACTGCCAATAACAATCACTCTTGCTTTTGGATCAATGTTAGCAATAGCAGTAGCGACAGGAACAAGTACGGATTCATACACAGGAAGTTGAAGGGCGCTCTGATATTTTCTTGCCCGATTCAGTGTCATCTTTTCCCATGCAATAACCTCTTTTACCGTAGGAGCTGGAACCGGGTCAAGCAGAACAGACGAAAAATTTTGATGTAACCACTGATACTCTTTTTCATTATATCTGCTGCCAGCAGTACGGCACAGCAATCCTCGCTCTAATTGACCATCGATGACTTCCCACAGATTATTCTGCCAGCGATAGATCACCCCATTTTCATAAGCATAACAAATCTGATTCCCCTGAATTCCACCTAATTCAATCCGATATTTCTGACCATCAATTGAGCGGATAACAAGTTTATCGGTACCAGCCACATGATCAAAAACAACTCCAAGAGGAAATTGTGTATTCAGCTTTCTTGCAACGGCTGCAAGCTTATGGGTTTTAATACTGAATGCCCCATTGAGCGGTATTACAACATCAACTGGATTATTTGCTGATATGAGAGACTGATTTTGAATGTCATACTTGTATATCCTGATAATGTAATTGTCTTTCAGACGAACGTATTCATGTTCATGTGCGGCAAGCGCCTTCGTTGTTTTTTCTGGCCGATAATCACGTAATGCAATATAATTCAGATGCTTCAATGAGTCGATCCATTTGTATTCGCACTCTTTGACAAGAATGCTCGAAACAATATTCGGCACCTCAATCCGGTAAGGCAGATAAAAATCGGCAATAACCGTCTCAGCTTTGATCGAGAGGCCATTGGCATGAGAAGATGGAGTATCACTATAAACCAGAAGAAATGTTCCCCCTGACGGAACCCCCGCTTTATGCTGAATGCCCGGATGGCTTTTCAAAAATGTACTCAAAGACGATTGGGGCTCTTTTGACAAATTAAGAGTCTCTGCAGCTCCACTACGCAAGGCGAGCACATCAATTGGCAACCGATTTGCGGAAATTTTTGAAAGAAGTGTTGTGATTACCTCTTGATACCCTTTGCCCAAATGCCCTTCTATTCGAAGAAAATTGTAAGGTTCCAAGTCGTAGTTTAAGGGGTCACTGACGAACGAAAGCTCTGAAGCAGGCTTATAGTCGCTATATCGATAGCTCAAATTCTGGTTAGCCCGGTTGCTCTTCGTTTTTTCATAACTCCAAAGCTGATATAACGGAGGAGTACCGGTCTGCAGATAATAATAGGGAATGGCCTTGTCCGACAAGGCTCCGCCACCAAGGAAGCTGGGGGTAAGACGAATATCACTTTTTTCCGGCAACTCCGTACTGAAACACCGAATCATCTCAACGATACGCATGAAGAGCTGCACAACCTCCCGTGAACGTTCAGCGCATTGGTTGAGACCGGGTGAAGCGAGAAATTTCTGAGAATAATTCCCCGTATGATTTTTTGGATATAACAAACCCAGCATCAAATGATGAGGAAACAGATCTTCTGACGGGCAACATCCACAAACCAGATCGACACCTTTCCAGCGAAACTCATCGTACGCGCGAATCAGATCATCAAAAAAATCATAGAAATATTGCAGTAAATAAACCTTGTTGCTTGCGACCAAACTTTTGTAGAGACGATCAAACTGATCGTTGAAATTGAGAGCATCAGCACTGAAAGGATCAACAGGATACATATCATGCAAAAGCGGTTCGAATGCATAGTACGCTTTGCTCAATGCCGCAGCAGTCGAGAGCAACAACGAACCATCATTAAATACCTTCATATAGGCAGAGAAAATATCGGTAGATGTTATGGGATTACTGCTTGGTACGTTGAGACGCGGCAGATGAATATCATTCAATTGCAAGCGCTTAATAAACGTCGTCTCTGGATCACCGGATATAAGGGAGCCGCCCAGTTTGTTCGCAGCATCAATAATTTTATCCAGATGAGCTTTTTCAATTAACAATGGTTTTACAAGAGTCGTTACTTCAGAACCCTTATCGTCGCAATTATTGGCACTGCAGTTGCTCAGCGACTCTTTTTTCAGCTCAAACAATAGGAGAATCACCTTGTCGGTCAGATCGAGTTTCTCCAAAAGTTCGGTATTCGGCTCCCCTGCAGGGAATAATTCCCACAAAGGGTACTGTTTTTGTACAGAAGGATCTATGAACTCCTGATAATCTTCCTGATCGGAATCTCCCTGATCGGGAATCTTATAATCTGCACGATACGATACCAGTGTCAAACCCTCTTCGGGCACAACGACAAGGTAACCTTTTGAAGTAACGCCAGCACCCTTCGACACATGGACGGTCATCTTCTTCTCATCAAACATTATATCGAGGCCGCAAGTAATACCTATACCAATCAGGTTGGCACGCGTAAGACGATCTTGTTCATTGAGATAGTTAACAAGATTATTCAGGTGGCCACGGGTAAGCACCTGATTGGCTTCAAAGACCGGATACTTATTTTGTGTCGATTCCATGGTACAGTTATTTGGCCGTTATCAGGTAGTTTCGGATGATGAACTCAACGAAGAGCCTCCAAGGGCTGTATTGTCAAGACGTACCGGGTTAATGTCACTGCCAGCATCACAATCGTGCAGGGTTGCAACAGGATAGATATTTCTCAGTTTACTAAGCAGATTCACAACATTCCAAAGCCGATAAGAGACCTCCTTATAGGTACTATAGCGGCTATCAAGAAAAATTTTAATGACTTGGGCTGTGCTCTTGTTCGTGGCATCTTCCTCGATCAGCTCCTGAGGTATATGGACGGCAGGAGGTATGAATGGAGTTGTTTCGTTAAACTTTTCGAACACAATCCCTTTCATCCATCCGAAAAATTCCATGCCGTAGGCTGCCAGAATATCTGTTGCACACTTGGAAACACTCGTTTCAGAGACTATTGTGGTCAGAGAAGATTTGAGAATAAATTCTACCCGTTCCTGCAACCGCTCCTCCATCCAGTCAAATGTCGAATTAACGGAGAGCCAATGGTACCATGCTTCTTCAAAACGATCAAACTGACCATCGTCATTACCCACCCAGCAGGTTTTACCGAGCAGATGAGCAGGGGTCTCTTCCCTGATTGTCCGTTCAGCAAAACGACGCAAATCCAGATTATCGGTAGATAACGTCATCCAGCCTGGCATAACATAAGTAAGTCGAAACGAATAGGGATCCTCATCTCCGCAAGTTAGACAGCCACCTTCGTAGCATGCCGGATAGAGCGCATCACCGGGAAACTTTGGCCTTAACAGCAAATGCTCAACAACAATCAACCGTTCATTTGCACTCCATGCCTGCAACTCCCTCTGTAACTCTTCTGCATCAGCCTTTTTAATGAACAATATCGGATAAGCCGAATTCA
Organism: Chlorobium chlorochromatii; assembly: GCA_020721255.1. Taxonomy (GTDB): domain Bacteria; phylum Bacteroidota; class Chlorobiia; order Chlorobiales; family Chlorobiaceae; genus Chlorobium; species Chlorobium chlorochromatii. The sequence goes on along the minus strand of DYND01000001.1, from coordinate 144,677 downwards.
GTTTTCTTGCCTTGTCTTTAAAGACAAGCTGGAACTGACCAGTTTTAAGCTTACGAACAATATGATAAGTGTGTGGTTGATACATCCTGACAAGGAGTTCACGAAATGCATTTGTTTCAGCCTCTTCAGGAGATAATGCCGGAACAGTGATTTTTCCCTTCAACCATATTTTATTGTTTTTATCCTTTAACTCAAACGGTACAGTATATCCCGGACCATAGGCTGGATGAGTACCTGTAAAGAAAAAAGTAAGATCAGGATAACCCAGTAACAAACTGATGCGTTTCTTGATGCAGGATTGGTTCTCCTGTAAAAAAACACCATGATGGTAATCGAAAGCTTTAGCACGATCATGACTGATCACGGGATAGGCTTTAAGGAAGGAGATTTTATCGTCAATTAAACGATCAAGAGCAACCTGCTTTCCATAGACAGTGTTCAGCAACAGCGCATACTCGCTGAATTGTTCACCAAAACGCGCAAGTAGATGATCAAGGAAGCGATTACGCCGCTGAAAAAACTCAGGCAAGGTTTCAGTAATCCCTTCCAGGGCTTCTGCCGTATAATTGTCGCCCTTGATGTCATTAAATCCCTGAATCAGGTTATCACTGAACGTTTTGACAAAATAGGTCTGCCTGATATCAGGATCGAGGGAAAAAAGATCAGCGGTATGTGCAAGTTGTGCCACAGCATTGGCAAGCATCTGTTCAAACACCATCAGATACGATTTCATCTGTTTAGCCTGTGCCCGACGCAGTGCTGAAGCGTGCGCAGGGACTCCTTCTGGACCAATACCATACACCAAAGGGAGACTATATTGTATCGGATAATAGTCCTCACACTCTCGACATGTTCCTGTCGGAATACTCAGATCTTTGTCAACACCGTCCAGCTTCGGACGTTCAGCCTCACCACGCAACTGATTCAGAGTATCAAATACCTCATCCATTCTTGGCAAAAATGGAAGCCCATTTTTATAAAACAAAAATCGTGAAGCATTCCTGTACAGCCGAGGCTGGTGCTGTTTACTGATAGACAATACCCAGGATGCACTGGTTTTCTTTGGATCAAATTTGGGATCGGCACCATTACTTTCCGGATCTGCAGCCCCTTTGACAACATTTCCTTCACCATCATACTTGGTCAACAGCATCCGGTTGACTGCAATAACGCCATCAATATCCATCAACCGGTTGATAATATCCGAAACACGCAACTCAGTTTTAAGCGAGGCTTTCTCAAGATCATCGGCTTTAATGAAGCCGCAGTTGAGTTCCGGTCCGTTGAATATCTCTTCAACTGCGTCACCCGCATCCTGTAACTCCTGGAGAGTATAGAACCTGATTGACGGGTTGAAATACTGTTCAATTTCAAACCAGATACGAGCCTGCACCCATTCAATATCGGCATCAGCCTTCACCTCAACATCGGCACATACCGAAACCTCCTCAATACCAACGACAGTAACAACACAATAATCTTCATCCAGGTTACGATGCGAAAGCAAGGCAAGCTTCGCGCTCTGAACTGCAACCTGCGCCGCCTGCGCCTTTTTGCGATAACGCTGAATAAAGCCATCGGAGCGTTTGTTCTCCAAAATGGTTTTCAAAACTTCAGTGGTCATCGCAGTTTTGGCACTGACATCACTATACACACGCAACGCGGCATTATTGATGTGAAGAGTCTCTTTTTTCTGAGACTTGTCAGCAAGGATATGGATAAAATTGATGGTAAAATCGAGATAAAAAACCGTATGCCAATGATTGTAAAGATAGGTGTTACGCTGTTCCTCTTTTTTCTCATTGAAAACGTTGTACGTTTTGGTCGCGCCAAGACGTGAAAGCGTCACATGCAATAACTCATCATCCGTTCTCTCGGCACCATCAAGAAAACGTCGCCACAACTCTCCATCAGCAAGATTGATTGCAGGAAAACGTAGCTCCATAATGGTGGAATGAGCGCCATCGGCATCATGAAAAACAGTGGAATATTCAATTTTACGATCATTAAGATCGCCCTGTTCGGGATCAGCCTCAAGCTCCAGACTTACCTCATAAAGTCCAAGAGAAGAAATTTGTTTTACTGTCGATGGAGAGACATCAAATGGTTTCTGGAAAGAAAACCGCAATTGACCGTTGTCACTCCATGCATAATAACTCGGTTTGCAAGCACATTCCACCCAGGCATTACGAATTTTCTGCAGATCAATGAGGAGACGACGAAAATCGTCAGTCGTCACCGGATTTATCGTCAGTATCTCTCTTGCGGTAAAAAACGCCTGATTCGGATACGGAATAGCTGGATCGGTGAAGTGGGTTTCCGATGCAAGAATATCCTTGATATCCCACCCGATGCGATACGCCAGATCGGTGATCGCATAACAGAGCGCCTCCAACGTTGTAATGCCAGGATCGTGAGTATTATAATCAGTCCATAGCCTACTTGCCATCTGCTCAATAAAGCCTATACCATCCCTGCGCAGCCTGTAAAAGTCTGCTGCTGGTTCAAGTACAGGATGTTTCGCTATGGTTTTCGGGCTTTGGTTCATGCTTCACACTGACAAGTTTTACCGGATGTATTTTCCAGTGTAGATGTAATAAGCGTAATGTTGTGTTTTATAGCTGGCGCAGAGACAAGAACAGAGACTGCCCGTGAACCCTCCACCTCGCTCAGGTGATCGATACTTGACGATTCACCATTGATATCCCGAAACAACTGAACATCAGTCACATAATCAACATAAGGCTGATCCTCAATAAAGTTGATCAGTACCGATTTATAAATTTTTCCACCAAATGACAAAGCGCCACCTTCAGCAAATGCCCACGGCGATAGAAAAAGGGCGATCTCCTGCTGTAATAAAGTGACATAATAAGTTTCATCAAACCCGTCATACAGGCGTAATTTAAAACTCACACGAACCTCTTCAAACTGAGGATTTTTCACATGCAGCACGGCAAAACAACCAAGACGTTTTTTTACGAATGCATCAATCTCATCCAACAGACCAAGACTCGTATAAGGCCTCAGTGGATCACGCAAATTACGAAACCGCACGTTTGGAATGGTGACAATGGTGACATGACCCGGCGCTAATTCCCGATACAGACCAGTACCATTTTCGTTAGTTTCGTAACGGGTATGATTAAGACATTTCACTTTATAGAGTTGTGGAAATGCCTCCAAAATTAATCGTTCATAATCCCACTGCGTGATGGCGCGATTCTTGTGACGCAAACGTTCGCTGATTCGCATATTGAACGCCAAGGACTGCTCAGCACCTCGTCCGCCAAAGGAGGAAAATGGTTGACTGACTGCTTTCACTCCCGCATCGGGTCGAGCAAGCTTGCTGATTGTCCCCTCAGGGAGCAGTGTAGCAGAAAAACTCGCTGAATTACCGTTGTCAACAAAACTTGCTTTCAATGCTTGAGCCGCAACAAGTTGAAGCTTGCAAATCGCATCACTTTTTTCAGAAACTGACGCTCGAATCCAGACCAAACCTTGAGTTAAAAGAGTATTGTTGTTCGTTGCCTCCTCAGGAACAGCAAACGTTATAAGACCAGAATTCAGCCATCCATCGGTTCCATCATGAACTTTATTGTCAGCAAATCCCATCCATTCATTATTTCGCAGATAACTCCAGTGAATATGTTGAGTATGCGGTTTTGGTTTAGAGGCCAAAGGATTTGCTGTTCCATCTTCGACCTGAAACAGTATGGAAAGATTTTGAGGCGGCTTTACGCCACTGACGCCAATATAAAGTTCAGCTTCGCTTTTCAGGATTGAACCGTCATGCATAAAACTGAACTGAGGCAGCAACGTGACTGTTTTTGTTGAACTTGAAAAAGGATGCTGTTCAGCCTGCCCAAATGGAGCAAGATGAAAAAAATGACCGACCCGATTCTGATAATCCTCCGAAGAGACTGAGGTGAGTGGAAGTGTTGTGCTGGCAGTATAGTTCAACCTCAACGAAGCAATCGTTGGCGCAATGGGTGTACTTTTCGGTTTCTGCGCCTCATCTTTGCTGACAAGGTAGTTAATCAGATCCGTCTGATACGCGGCATTGCCAAAATCGTCAGTCAGAACCAGTCTGATAAATCCACGAGGTGCACTGATGGAAAAATGTTCATTGGCGGTAAAATCTGGAGAGTCAAGTATCGAACGCTTGATACTTTCAGATAAATCGATCTGAACATCCTCTGTCGATATGGGGGGGCCCTTTTTCAAGAGGAGTTTGTTGAGAGCTGCACTGGCAGACAATATCTTCCAACTCCCCTGGCTCAGAAATTCAACATTAATCTCAGGGGTGGTATTATAGGGCAGTGGCTTGATCTGCCAGATAATATCTGCGCTGACCGCTTTATCCTCAGGCATTTTCTGAAAAACCTCTTTCGACCCAATAATCAACGCATTTCCTTTTAACGGCAAGGCCCCAAACGGCTGAAATGGCTTGCTTGCATCTATCGGTCCGAAATCATTGGAAAGAGCAAGCGTCTTCAGTCCTTTGACATCGACTATCACATCAATGGACAAAATGACCGCGTCCTGAAGGAGTGGGTAGATAGAATGAGCGTCATTCCGATGCTTCAACGTTACAATGATAACAGGCAGATTCGTGCTAAAATTATAACCATGTATGTTACTTGTATAAGGCACAACGGATGGAGCATCACCTGAAAGCTTAATAATTAATTCTAAGACGTTCAGGTTCTTGGCCGTGGTTTTAAAAGAGCAAGTAACATTATCACCTGACAACCATCCCTTTGCAGTGGTAAGAGAACAGGTCACATCATCCCGATGATCTTCAGTAAATCGCGATAGAGCATCCGCGAGTTTGAATTGTACCGTAATTGTCCGTTTACCCTCTGCCAACAGTAAATAATGTGACGCTATAGCAAAACCAATCTCCGCCTCAGGCATCTGGATCTCCTGAAGTACCCCTTCATTGTAAACCTTGTTGAAAAAAGGATGCCAGGATTGATCGCCAGTGTTGGCCACCGACAGAGCATAAATCCGGCCATGGTTGAAATTATTGTTCAAAAAGAAACGCTTGGATGAAGCACGGAACTTGTCGTTATAAACACTGTTCGTGATTATTGCACCAACATTTTCATCTCCATGACGATAGAGAGTTTTTAAAGCAACAACCTTCGCCTGGTTGATAACAACATCATGATCATTCGCAAAAAAGAGATCTCGCCCCAGATCATCTTTTCCCGCCTTGAACTTCTCCCCTGCTTTACATTCCCGAAGAGCAGCATGCTTTGCCAGTTCAATCAAAAGATGCACCTGACCAGGCTGGGCTGGCTTTTCTTTCAGACGCAAAATCTCCCTGTAATAGAAATCCAGATGCCGTCGGGTAAGCGTATTGGCTTCTACCCGAACATATTCAAAAAGTCGTAAAAAGGTAAGAAACAGCGCATAATGGGGTTCATGTGTATCCCATTTGGTTAACGTATCATCGAGTGCACGAGAAGCCTCAGTGATAATTCGGGCAAAAACTTTCAGAAACTGATCAAAAACAGAGGAGAAGAGGTTATGCGTCGAGCAATGGTTAATTTGAATAAACACTTTTCCCGCAGGAGTATTTGGTGGAGTACCATACACAGACTCATCTTCCATCATACCGCCAAGGTAACCACTCCAAGTGAGCCCTTCACTCCAATCGGTGGAAAGTCCGGAGGCAAGCGATGCGTCAAAAGATACAACCGGAGTACGCAGAATCAGTACACTTGGTGACGGAGCAACATCATGAACCAGATGAAGCGCTTTCCCCGCGTTGTAATAGGTAATCAAACGCTTGAATGCTGGTGCTAACTGGATTTTGATAAGATTTTGCAACGTACTTTTCAAGCCAATTGCAACCGGCAAATGCTCTTTAAACGTATCAAGCGCAACCGCCATGGTTCCGAGAGTGCTGAAAAGAAAACCAAGAGTATCTTTCAACTGATCATGATCATACTGATGATCCCGATTGTTCAGATAATCAAACCATGATTTTATAACCGCCTTGTAAGCATCGATATCCTCAACGGCAACAAGTGCCAGTTGCGCTGACACATCGTTACAGAAAAAAGACTGCCAATCTCCTTCCACGTTATTGGCTGCATTCACATACCTCAGCATGGCCGCATAGCTTTGGGCAAACACCATGCCATGCGCAGGAGTGTGCTCATTGACCGGCGCATAAGCCGCATCAAGTGCCGCAGATGCTCTCTGATCCTGACTTGTCCCCTCTCTGATGTCTCTATACGGATCAGTATTCATCCGGCATTCTCTCTCTGTGGACATAGGTCAACGGTTATCGGGTAATAAATTTACGATCGCCGAAAGATTAACATCTGTCGCTTCAAGCTTGTAGAAAGGGAATACCAAGTTAAACCGTGAGTTTGTGGTTTTAACTCGATACACGATGTTTATCAGCACAACTCCCTCAACTTCCCCGCTTTCATCAAGCTCAACATTTTCCAACTCAATCCGTGGCTCATGATAAAGAATGGCTGACTCCACTTTGTCGGCCATCAAGGTCTTCATGCGCATATCAAGATTTTCAAACAGTAATTCATCAAGATTACAGCCGTATTGCGGAAGCATGACCCGTTCGCCCTGTATTGTACTGAGCAGCACCTGGAGGCTTGCAACAATATCAGCCTCACCCTCAAGCATCTCAACACCGGAGGTCGTCCGATTGAATGTCGGGGGAAAAGACCACCCACGACCTAAAAATGGATGCTCCATCTGTTTCCTGTAAACGTTTTAGTGTTTTAAACAATAAGATCAACCATCATCCCCCTATGAGTACTGTCGGAGCTCCCGGAGGCAAAACAGCGCCTCCGGCAGCGGTCAAATCTCCAACTCTGGCAGCGGGCATTCCACCGATCAAAACGGTAGCAGAACCTTTCACGATAGCATCAGCACCACACGAATCACCAAGGCGCACCGCAGGTATTCCTCCGATAAGTACTGTTGGAGCTCCTGGAGTTATAACAGGCACCGGCGCCCACATCGTTGCTGAACTGACAATCATATCACCGACACGTGCGGCTGGAAACATTGCTGTATATCTCTATCAGTTAATTTGAACAATCCCGCCACTGATCGTCGTTATGGCGCTTCCTTTTATCGTTGTACTGGCACCAGAAACTTCTGCACTTCCAGCTCCAGATGCCTTGAAGCCTGTCTGCGCTTTTAACTCTACATTCATACCTTCGGCATTCATATCATTTGATGCCTTCAGCATAAGGTCTTTAACACTTTCGACCTTGATACCACTATCGTCGAGTGTAATTTTATTACCATTCTGATCTTCAATAACAATACCCTTCTCCTCCTCTGAAAGCGTCAGTTTGTTGCCGCCAGGGGTTTCGAAAAGAATGATTTTTTTTTCGTCATCGAAGGTAAGTTTCAGTTTTTCACGGCTGACATACCCTTTGTGGTGGTTCGTGTCCTTTCCGGGTTCGGGAGCAGGCTTGGCACTGCTATGGCACATGCCGAGCACAACCGGGCAACGGGGATCATCGCCAAGAAAGCCGACCACCACCTCATCGCCGATTTCCGGACGAAAAAATGTGCCGCGCTCTTTACCTGCATCCAGTGTGGCAATACGTGCCCAGGTTCCTTCCTCCGAAGAACTTACGAGTGGAAGCCTCACCTTTATGCGATCTTCACCATCCGGGTCACTCTCCAGAACTGTTACAACCCCGATTTGCAGGCCACTGACGCCAGGGAGAAGTCCACCTGCAGGCAATGGACGAAGGTTATGTCTCTCCGCAAAAATTTCAGGGTTCAAACCGAACTGAACATCCGTTTCCCAGTTGCCATTGGCGACGGAATGGCGCACACCAGAAACATAGAGCTTGCCTTCAAAACGCTCTCCAATGCCGCTCACCTCAATAATCTTGCCAGGCAACACACCGGCAAACCCCTGAAAACGTACTCTTCCGCGAACCTTTGCCAGGCGCTCTTTCAACAACCGACCATCAGCCCATGCCTGAAGTTCTGGCTGGCTGAGTTTACCGCCATGCCTGATTGTATCTGAATCACCACCGATCACATCAGCCAGAGTAGAACAGGAAAGATTACCATTATCTGTTGTCGAGGGCTCACTCGCATCTGTTTCTGTCAACTCCTGATCCGTCGGATTCCAACTGTTTGCCTTGATGCCTTTCCTTTGCCAGCGAGAGTCTATTTCAGCATCAAGTTCCAGTATGGTCGATCCGTAGTTCACCTTCACTACCGCGCTTGCTCCTGTATCTGGCGGGGCAATGATGACCTTATTATCGTCACCAACAAGAACAACATGCCCGTTCGCCTCAGCTCTGCATAAGAGAAAATCCCAGTCAGTGGACTCATACTGTACCACCTCTTTCAAATCCGGTGTTGTACCGGTTACCTCCTTTTGCAATCCATAAACACCGAGAATCTCATCCATAATGTCGCTGTCCAGCTTGTCGGTATAGTAGCGGCTCTTGATGCCACTGGTCATTTTAACAGCCTCGTTACGACACTCCACAAGCAGTACGCTGGTCGCCTTACGGATTTTGATACTATGCTTGATGATTATGCCCTTGAATACTGAATCATTCTGTGACCGATACCCAAGCTGTATTTCAATATTTTTGCCCGGCACGAAATAATCAGTATTGCTCGCTTCAAATGTAGATGTAGCAGCATCTCCATCCATGAGGTGAAGCACGGCTGAAGGAATCCGATTCACTTCCTGGGTTACGAAAACCGACAAAACGTGAAATGTACCGGGAATTTCAGCGCCATCTATAAGAACCGCTACCGTGCATACATCCGGAGTTGCAGGTGTCGGAATAGTCGTTTCGTTACTCACTTCACGTTATTTACTTTTTCAAGAGGAGGAAACACAATATCTGTCCCCGGCAGCAACGATCGAAAGTTGCTGAGATTGTTAGCGACAGCGACAGCAAAATAGTATTTCGGGTCTCCGTAAATCATGTAACACATCAGCGGCAGCGTATCTCCAGCTTTTACGTTGCGGATATGGGTCAGATCCGACGATTTTTTATCCTCTTTTGCTGCCCGCTTCTGTTCTTCAATGCTACTTTTAAAGGTTACTTTAGCAGATGCCCGAATGGGTGTCCCGTCAGGTTTGAAGAGCTTGTAAGTGAAGCTCGCATCCGTTACCCGTCCTTTAAAAATGGAATTTTTTCCCCACACCAGCTTGAAATGGCGCGGCTCATGTGCATCACCCTTGTACTCAAGCAACACCTGCCGAAACTTTTTGAGATCATCGGCAATTGAATCACGAGGCTTGCCGTCAATAATACCAGTATTGTCGAAAAGAAATTCAAACGAGATCTCTTCCGGCTCGGTATATTCATATTTGAGCTGCTTACCGCTGCTCCCCTGTCCCTGTCCGGAGTCAGAAAACTTGAGTTTGTAGTTGAGCGTATAGGTTTCAGGATTGATCAGCGCCTCAACAAAATCATCCGCCTCTTTTTTGCCGCCACTCTCTGCCTTTTGTGAATCGGAAAAGGCGAGAATGAGCATTTTTTCCAGTTCTCCTTTTTCAGCCATCACCGTTCCGATTTGTTTTGCACTATATCAAGCACCTGTTCAACACATTCGGCGATAATCGATTGCCGATCTGCTTCACTGCTTTTGCCTGAACCGGGTATCTGCTGATTCGATGACGATCCTTCGACAGCATTCACCGTGACTCTGATGTGCAGCTCTTTGATTTCAACAGGCATCTTCTCACTCCTTTACTGAATGGTGAAATAACGATAGGTCAACTCCATCGTCTCTATCACAATTCCATTTTCACTTGCATTCAAATCACTGACAAGCCATTTTTTGGGAATTGCATCAACAACATTCCAGCTTCGCAGTGGCTCGCTTTTTTCATTCATCAGGTTTACCGTGATCGTTGCCGGTTTAAAGATCCGATTATTGAACGCATCAAGAAACCATTTGATGACACTGGAATCCAGCAACATTCCGCGCTTCAGCACCAGATCCGCATATTTCGTGCGGACCGGTAACTTGTGCTCAAAGCGATTTTCGCCGCCCTCCTTGTAACTCTCATAGTCGTACTCAACCGACAACCCGGATACAGACTGAAAACGAACATCATTCGTATCAGCGCTGATGGTGTTGAATACCACCTTAAAATAAAAGCCCCACGGCGGATAATAGTCAACCATACAGACGAATGTTTAGACCTTCATCAACTTGAGCCCTTCATGGGCCAGCTCAATACTCTCCACTGCAATCTCATTGGCATCCGACTTGAGATCCGATGCTGAAATTTTAACCGGGAAGCAACGGATTGCCGTCCATGCCGCAACAGGATTGTGTTTTTCATTGAGCAGACGAATCGTGACATCACGCCTCTTATCAACACGCTCATTAGCGATCTCCTCCAGCCATGTGTTGAAGTCAAAATCACTCTCAAATTTTCCACGTTTCAGGGTGATGTTATTGTTTTTCACCATACCCGGCATGCTGATTTTATTAAAATCCTTGCTGTCACTATGGCGGTATTCAATCTTCTCCCTTTCCATCACAAGACCGGTTACTTCGGTAAAACTCATTTTTGCACCGCCCCAGTCAACTTGAAAATGAAACCTGGGTACTGGATATTCTTGTGCCATGATATGTTGTGTTTAGAGATTGAAAAAGTAAATGCTTCCTGGCCTACCCTCCACCATTTCTTCCCTGACTCTACGACTCTGCCATTTTATGCGAGAATCTGAGGATAATAAATTCTGCAGGTCTGACGGCAGCCATCCCGATTTCGACAATCAACCTGCCCTCAAGGATATCAAGCGGCGTCATGGTTTTTCCGAGACCAACAGCAACATAAAACGCGTGTTCCGGTTTAACACCCTGCAACGCACCCTGTCTCCAGAGAACAGTGAGGAAATTCTCAATCATGGCCTGAAGGCGCACCCAGGTATTGGCATCGTTTGGCTCGAACACAAACTGCTCGGTAGCTTTCTTTGTGGACTCTTCGACAAAGTTGAAGAAACGACGAACACTGATATAACGCCACTCATTATCGTTACCAGCAAGAGTACGGGCGCCCCAAACCAGCACCCCTTTTCCCTGAAATGTCCTGATGATGTTGATAGACTTGCCTGCATTGACATCAACATTGTACTCGCCCTGCTGCTCACTTGAGATTTTTTCAACCGGCGTGATCACCGAGTTAAGACTGACATTGGCGGGAGCCTTCCATACGCCACGATCGCGGTCAACAGAAGCATAAACACCTGCGATAGCTCCGCTTGGAGGAAGCATATTTAGCGACTCAATTGCTTTGGTTATGATATTTTTATACACACCAAAACTGCTGATCAAGGCGCTGTTGAATTTTTTCTCATATTCCGCAGCAGAATTTTGTGCATAGCGATAAAGAGCGATAATGGCAACGCTTGCATTCATTGCCGCTTTTTTGGCAAGGTCAGCTTTGGCTTTTTCTGTGCTGGCAGCAGCATATGCTGTTGTAACGTCCGTCACTGTCACTGCGGTGAAAGCTGCTGCATCAGCATACCCTAACAAACCAATTGCTTTGGCAAGATTAGTTGTTGCAACAGCAGGGTCTTCACTAAACAGATCTATACTGCCAGCAAAACATTTGTTATAAGCTGCAAGAATATCAAAGGTTGTCTCTTTAAGCTTTGAACTACTCAAAAACAGATCGATATCATTTTTTAAAATGAAATCTTTTGACTGTGCTATAGTCGGCAGGTCAACTACCATATCTTTGACTTTAGCAATGATTTTTGCTAATAAATCATAGATACCCTGTAATTCATTCTCAAGATCTGCAAGCACGGTTTCTTTGCTTTGATCATAATTTTCTGATCTTGTTTGTAATGCATCCAACCACGCATTCTCAGGAGCGGAGGAACTTTTTTCTGCTGAATTCAAAGAGTTAACGGCCGCCTCACTCTTGGATAGATCAAATAGTATCTGCAGGATTGCTTTGTCAGTTGTCAAGCTTTCAAGCGGAATAACCGAATTGGATTCCGGACCAGGCCTGAGCGTCACATCGCGGTGATTAACCGATTTGGAGAGGCTTGAATTGATCCATGGACCATAAGCAGCTCCATATTTGAGATTGTTGATTCCGATCCCATTACGCAACGTCAGGACATCATTCTTGAAATTACCTGAATTTACCGTATCACACAATGTTATGCGATCTTGCAATTTGGCACACTGCTTCAGCGCCTCGACTTGAACATCATGTAATTCACTTCCTGATAAATTAACCGCATCAGGGAAAAGCAGAATGGTTGGCTCATCTTCATTTCCAATTTTATCTATTCCATCCAACAGCGCCTGTTTTGTAATCGAATCATTATAACTTCCTACCGAAACGATATAACAGTTTCCACCGCCATTGGAATAGAAAAGCTTAAGACTGTCGTAAAGCAAAAATCCTTTCGTTTTTTTTGCACCCAAATAGTTATTGTTACTATCAAGATAAACTTCTATGGCTTGTGATGACCCTAAGCAAAAAATCTCTTCATATTCGGCAATCGATTCAATGCGTACAGGCTTTTTGAGAAGAGACTCGCCATTGCGCAGAGCTTTTTCAGTGTAGCCGATAAAAGCAGGAATTGCCGTTTCTACCGGTGCAATAGAAGGCGGAAACTTAGTTATCTCTTCGACATACACCCCTGGGGTCTTATACAGTGATGGCATAGTACATCCCTTTTTAAGTTGGTGAATTGTTATACAAATATCTCTGAAAAAATATCAAACAGAAGATGGTTGCTTATGAATAATATCAGTAACCACTTCTGTAATAAGGGAGGTCTCTTGTGGTACTGCCTTGAACTGGAGATCAAGCATTCGCATCCAGTATATCACAAATGGATACTGCTTACCTCCCAGAGTTCCCCAAAGATGGTTGACCTCTTCCATTGACGCCGAGTACAGGTCAAAAATCAGTTTAAATGACTCTAAATGATCGAGAGAGTTCGTTGGTGAGTTTGTAATTATTGAAGCAGGATCAACATTGTCCTGCGTAAAAACATTCTTATACTGAAAGAAGCGAATCACTCTCGAAAGCAACGACAACCCGAGAGAGTAGGTTTCATGGGGAGCAGTGACTAAAATCTGAAAATTCAAAAAGAGAGGAGGGTTTTCATATAACGCTTTAAGCGTTACATCATTGCGAACATAATTCGGAAGATTTTTTAAGGCATTCTCCTCTTTTATATTGACCACCGAAAAATAGATATCTTTTCTCGATATGCCACCATTACCAAAACCATCTGCCAGATTGCCCAATTTAGCCACAGTCTCACTCGAATTGTAGTCATCGACAAGATGCTTGTTTAATTCATTGATAACGATGGTAAGTGCGTGTGATATCATGGTTAGCCTGAAGGTTTCATCAAATTCTTCGAAAAAATCAGATCTCTGAAACGACAACACGAACAAGGACAAAATTACCCAACGGAAATAGAGCGTAACAGTAAAAAGATATCACCTTAAATATGCAATTTATGCACAGGATTTGAAAGAGTACTACAGTTATTTTTGTTCGCCCGCTACACAACAGAGACACCGCGTTTTTCACCTCTATTTTAAACTGACGATTAGCAACTCTTCCATCGATCATCCATAGTCGCCCAAGGTAAAAGCGTACATATCGCCTCCGAAGCGGTTGGAAGCATTGCATCAGAAGCTTCAGCTTCAATCAAGCAATTTGCTCCAAGCAAAGAGGTTACATTATGTGAGTCAATTTTGTCGGCTATCCTGCACCGATACTCACCACCTTCAACCCACACCTTGCCAGGTAGAAAACGATAGCGTTTTTTATCGGTAGGAAAGGGTTCAACCAAACAAGCGCGTATTGACGCTATTTCACCCTTCCGTTGCAATGCAAGCATGGCTGGAACTCCATACACCACAAGGCAGACAATTGCTGAAATGGGATTACCCGGTAACGCAAAAACGACTTGACCTTCGTTGCCTACTCCAAAATAGAGTGGTTTCCCTGGTTTTTGGGCAACACTCCAAAACTTTTTGGTAACCCCAAGTTCAGCAAGTTCTGACTGAACAAAATCGTATTCACCCGTAGAAATACCACCAGCCGTTATAAGAACATCGCATTCAGAGAGCGCTTCTGCCAGTACTGAACGCAAAGCTTCACGATTATCTGGCACATGACGCATCGCAACTGGCTCAAGACCAACAGAACGGCAGAGCGCTTCGAGCATAAAATGGTTACTGTTATAAATCTGAACGGCTGAAGCCTCTTCACCAGGAAGACGCACTTCATCGCCAACAGTAACAAGTGATACTCTGGGACGCCGTTGCACTGCTACCGAAGCAAAGCCAAATGAAGCAAGCAAAGTAATTTCAGCAAGCGTAAGAGTAACGCCTTTTCGCAGAAGAAAATCGCCAAATGCAACCTCTTCGCCCGCATAACGGACATTAGCACAATATTTTACGGGTTTATAAATTTCGACAGTATTACCACCAAACCCACTGGTTTGTTCAAATGGGATAACCGTATCAGCACCATCTGGTATTGGCGCACCCGTCATAATCTCTGCACAACATCCCGAAACAACTGACTGGGTTGAGCCACTGCCTGCTGGTATCACCTGCGATACTTGCAGGTGTACTGGCTCATCTGCAGTAGCATGGCAAATATCATCCCACTTGACGGCAAAACCGTCCATAGCTGCATTAGTAAAACGTGGGAGCGCAAAAGGTGCCACAATATCTTCAGCAAGAACGCAATTTTGAAGTTGGCTCAGAGGTAATGTTTCAGTGCCCAACGGCATAATTGAAGCTTGAACAAGGCTGCGTGCCTCATGAACAGTAATCATGAAGAATGTCCCTCCCCTTTCATCATTGCAAAAGCGTGAAACAGCGCCGGAATGAGCACCTCAAGCGCATCACTGACGGCACCCGTGCTGCCGGGTAAACAGATAACGATAGATGATTTCACCACACCAGCAGCAAGCCGCGACAACATGGCTGTTTTAATTTTTCCTTGCCCCCAATTAAAAAGAGCCTGCTCAACGCCGGGCAAGCGACGAGAAAAAAGCGGCAACAGTGCATCAACCGTTATATCACGAGGCCCAAGACCAGTGCCCCCCGTTGTAACAATCAGCTCTATGTCACCTGATGTCCACTCCTCAATAATTGAAACGATCTCCTGCTGATTATCAGCGATAACCTTAACCTCACCAATCGTGCACCCTGCTTCGGCAAAACCGTCACGCAACACTTCGCCAGAACGATCAACAGCTTGACCTGCAGACACTGAATCGGAAAGCACAAGAATAGATGTTTTCGGGCGATAAAGCTCTGGAGCATGCGATTTCCCTCCAATTTTTTTGTCGAGAGTAATGGCTCCAATCTCCATTGATTTATCAACCGCCTTGCACATATCGTAAATGGTTAGGGCGGCAATTGAAACTGCTGTTAATGCCTCCATTTCCACGCCGGTTGACTCTTTGGTTTTAACAGTAGCCTCAATACCGATGCCATCATGCTGCACATCAAAAACAATATCAGCCCACGACAAATTGAGCTGATGACATAAAGGAATAAGGTGTGCAGTGTTTTTAGCTGCTAAAATACCAGCAAGCTTCGCGGTAGTAAGCACATTCCCCTTGGGCAAGGCATTGCTTGAAAGCCGCTCAATGGTCTCTGCCCGCATACGAATATAACCAGAAGCCACTGCCATTCGGAAGGTTCCTGGCTTAGCTGATACATCCACCATAGCAACATTTCCTATAGCATCAAGGTGTGTAAACTCCATAGTCAAGGGCGATTAAAACTGTTCATAGTTACAGGAAAAAAGAGCATATAAGCGTTACTGCCTGCATAAATCAAAAAAACGACTTCAGATATTCGGCCTGCGTTTTCTCATCCGCAGTTTTTACAAGAATGCGTTCCGGTAATACTGTGTAAATAGTTTTAAAATGACGAACACAATTCACTGATGAAAAATAGATTTCATCAATAAAATCAAGATCCAACGGCTCTTCATTTTCTGGTCTGTCGAGCGAATACAAAGGAAGCGCTGTCACCTTATTACCAGCTTTTTCAAGTGCATTAAGGAGATAATCATCAACAAGAGTGGACATTGGCATCAATATGTCGCTCCTGGTAATGCCCTCAGCCTGTAACAAGTCGAATATTGAAACATCATCATAAACCTTAAGCACCAGATCAGCTTTCAACCCATACTGTTGTAACGCCAGCGCTACGGCTGTGTTGCCAGCGCAAATTCTTGTTTTGGAAAGATGACGAACATCGTGAGCTGACTCAAGCAGGGTTTTAAAAAAATATTTGACCGCAAATTCATCAGAGAAAAACAATACAGACCATTGTTCAATATTCTGCATACATCGTGCCACAACGAGGGGATCAACAGCTTCAGCTTGCTTGCAGGGAAAATACACACGAACATATTCTGCTGTCTTGAATTGAGCAGCATCACCCCCCGCAAGAAGCACTTTTTTCTTTTTTGAGTACCAATTCTCTTTGATGAAATAGGAGATATTTTCTCCAATAAGTAAAAGTGCTGGTGAATAAACCGGCTTTTCTTCGCGTCTGAACTCACCCAATGAACCAATAAGAACGTTTTGATTATATCGTGTAGCGTTTTGAACCACTGCAACTGGAGTGGTATCGCTCCAACCCTTTTTGGCAACTGCATCAAGTACTTCTCGCACAGTTGACGCTACCATGTAATATACTATAGTGTCGGTATTTGGAACATGCAGTTTACTGACAGGGTGCCCGGTACAAAACGCAACTGAAGATGAAATTTTGCGCATGGTCAAAGGTATTTCGGTGTATGCACTGGCGCCATGTGCTGCTGTAATGCCAGGTATAATCTCGTAGTCGATACCATTCTGCCTCATGACCTCAATTTCTTCTCCACCGCGCCCAAAAATAAAGGGATCTCCACCTTTAAGTCGAGCTACTATTTTACCATCACGCGCATGGCGAAGAATTTCTTGATTAATGGCATCCTGCTCAAAATGGTGGCAATTTTTGCGTTTGCCGGTATATATTTTCATAGCGCTGAAGTGAGCAACAAGATCACTACTGACTAAATCATCATAGAGAATAACATCAGCAATATCGAGCACGCGCTGTGCTTTCAGAGTCAATAATTCAGGATCGCCAGGACCGGCCCCTATAAGATAAACAAACCCTGTTTTGCGCACTTCGGTACCCATTGCTCGACCCTGTACATTTTCGTTCATAAAATGATCGTTGTTATTTTAAACGTATAGCTCAAAAATTTCCATTCTGCATCATGTTTTGCAATCGGTTCCGCCACTCAACCGACTTTTTAACATTTTGCCCGTTTGATGATACAGCAATAGTCATTTCATCTTTTTTTATGACTGCTGGAGAAATAAAGTCTGACAGCTCACGGTTATCAACAACATTAACCATAATACCAAATTCGGCAGCATCATCTTTAATGCGACGATTTACCTCAAGAATATTTGTACAGGCATACACCAGAAAAAAACCTTGTAAATCGGATGTTTCATACTCTTTATAGATTTCAGCAAATCCCATCTGATGCAATTCGTCCTGAATCTCTGGGGATATAATGGTAATATTGCGAGTGTATTGCTCAACCGTTTTAATTTTATGCAACGCAATTTTACCACCACCAACAAAAAGAATTTTCTTGTTATCTATGCGAATATTGAGTGGCAAAAAACTTTTCATTGTACTCTCCTTCTATCAATAAGAAGCGCTCTCTATAAAGCGCTTTTGATCTAAAAAAAACAGCTCCCTGCAATAAAAAAAAGCAGGAAGCTACTGAATAATAAACTATTACTATAATGAACTCAAACAACAGCAAAAGAGTTCAACTCTCCTGCTCCATCTTTACTGCAACAGCGACTTTTAATAAAATAGTCAAAATGAGCAGACCAAGACTCCAGATACCTAAAGCAACAAAAACCTCTATTGACGTAGGCATATATTCAAAAATTTCCAGTTGAGGAGATGGCACAAATCCTCCAATAACCAAACCAACGCCTTTGTCAATCCATATAGAGAGCACCAATGCCATACAAGCAGCTACAAGCCATTTCGTTGATTTTTTCAACGCAGGAACAAGCAAAATAAGCAAGGCTCCCAAACCGATAATGAGAGAAAACCACATGAGAGGAACAAGTGGCGCATGCCCATCGAGTCCAAAATAAAGGTATTGCAAGCTCTCCATGTGAGCAGGAACATTGCTATAAAAGGCGGTGAAGAACTCCATACCAAGCAGAAAGAAATTAGCAATACCACCATAAGTTGCTAAAACGGCAAGTTTTTCTCGCGCCTCTTTACCTGAATCATAACCTGTTGTACGCTTCAGAATAAGTGACACTAAAATCAGCAGGGCAGTTCCAGCAGCGAAAGCTGAAGCTAAAAAACGTGGGGCAAGCACAGCAGTTAACCAGAGATGACGACCTGGTAAGCCAGAATAAAGAAATGCTGTAACCGTATGAATACTGAATGCCCAAGGAATTGAAATATAAACAAGTGCCTTGACCCATGAGGCTGCAGGAACACCTTTACGCTCAGCCCCAAGTATTGCCCAACCACTGATAATATTTAAAAAGAGATAGCCTGAAAGTGCTAACATATCCCAAAATACCATAGAATGAGGACTGGGATACAACATAATATTCAATAAACGGTCAGGCCGCCCTAAATCAGCCATAATAAAGAGCATGCTCATCAGTGTTGCTGAAACAGCCATAAACTCACCAATGATAACAGTTTTACCGAACTCCTTGCGATGATGAAGATAATACGGTAAAACAACCATTACGGCAGAAGCAGCTACACCAACAAGAAAAGTGAATTGGGCTATGTACAAACCCCAACTGACATCACGTCCCATTCCTGTAACGGTAAGTCCAAACCATCGCTGCTGGCTATAAGCAGAGAGACCCGCAACAATCAAGGTAACAAGAGATGCTATCCAAATCCAGTAACTGCGGTTTCCTTTCAGAGCTTTCTCAATCATGGGAAATCGTTAAATAATGTAAAAGACTGATGGTTTTGTGCCTAATTCAGGCTTACG
The DNA here is from genome assembly GCA_020721255.1 of Chlorobium chlorochromatii. Taxonomy (GTDB): domain Bacteria; phylum Bacteroidota; class Chlorobiia; order Chlorobiales; family Chlorobiaceae; genus Chlorobium; species Chlorobium chlorochromatii. The sequence goes on along the minus strand of DYND01000001.1, from coordinate 125,608 downwards.
CTGCATGGTAACCGTAGTTTCAAGCAACATGCGAATATCAGATTGAGGATCATTAAGATCGCCAAATGTAAAAACCTGCTCAGGGCACGCTTCAAGACAAGCTGGTTGCAGACCTCTAACAAGTCTGTCAGAACAGAAATTGCATTTTTCCACAACTCCCTGTTGCCTTGTAGGATACGCTAAAGATGGATCGTGAATGGCAGTTCGGGGATCCTGCCAATTGAAGCTTCTTGACCCATAAGGACAAGCTGCCATACAAAAACGACAACCAATACAGCGATGATAATCCATTGCCACAATACCATCCCAACGCTTGAAGGTTGCCTCGGTAGGGCAAGCTCGTGTACACGGTGCATCAACACAATGGTTACAAAGCGCAAGAAAAGAGCGATTCAAAACATCGCTGGTAACAAATTGATCCGTGGCTGTCGGGAAAATATTCTTGTATGAATTTTTCCAAATCCATTTGATCTCATCTTTTCGCGTTTTAAAATGAGGCACATTATGCTCATGATGACACGCTGTAACGCATATTTGACAATCTTTTTTACACTTGCGGGTATCAATAAGCATACCCCAACGAATTTTCCCCGAAACAGGAGTTTCATCCCAAACAGGTAAAATAGTTTTTTCAAGTGAAAAAGCTGGAACAAGTCCGGATGCAGCACCGAACCCTGCTAAAACCCCAAAAGCGGTTTTTTTAATAAACTCTCTACGTTGTTGATTCATCATGGTGTTTCCATCGGCGACAGATGACAATTCCAGCACTTTGGCTTGACATTGGCATACATGTGGCAGTTGAAGCAAAAAAGCTTGTTATCGTGACAACCGAGACAGGTATTCAGACTCTTTTCAAATCTGCTGCCATTAGCAGCAACATGAACGCGGTGACCTGTACGAACAGAGGAGTTACGCCATTTATAGAGTACCTGCATATGATTCGCACGCATTGAGTCTGCTGGCGCAATACACTTTGTACTATCAATAGCTACTTGAGGAGGAGCTGGCACTTTAGGAGTTTCAGCTTCACCTTGACGAAAAAGATTAAAAAGACCAAATAAAACAAAAGAGAAAATGGTAATAGTCCAGAACAGCTTACTATTCTTCATCATCACCTCCGTCCTCAAAACCAGCCATTGTATTTTCTCTTAAATCAGTTGTTCTCTTCTTTTCTCCATCCATAATAAGCGCGTTACCGACAAGTTCATGCAGACCATACACGGCAACACAGGGATTCCAGTATTTCATAAGCGGCGTAAGACTTGCCCTGTCAATAGCACATATAGTAACTAAAGAATCTACTTTATGTTTTTCTTTAACATACTTTACCGCATGAGCTCTTGGTAATCCACCCTTCATACGGATCTCCATATACTCCTCCGCATTCAATCCACTTCCAGAGCCACAGCAGAATGTTTTTTCGCGAATGGTATTTTCCGGCATTTCATGGAAGGTATTACAAACATTACGAAGCACGTAACGAGGCTCCTCAAACATCCCCATACCACGGGCTATATTGCATGAGTCATGGAATGTTGTTCGTAAATGATCGTTCCGTTTTGGATCAAGTTTAAGTTTTTTGTGATGTATTAAATCAGCAGTGAATTCGGCAATGTGCACCATCTTTGTTGCTGCTGCATTGGCGAAACGTGTTCCCGTTACAGGAGAAACAGGCTGTTCAAGAAAATCAGCAGGTCCGTTCATGGTACTCATATATTGGTTAACCACACGCCACATATGACCACACTCGCCACCAAGTAACCATTTCACACCAAGACGTTTTGCCTCATGATACATTTTAGCATTAATCTTCTTCATCATATCATTGGAGGTAAACATACCAAAATTACCACCTTCAGAAGCATAGGTACTAATGGTATAATCCAGACCTATATGATGAAAAAGTAAAAGATAACCCATCATGGTATAGACACCTGGATCACCAAAAACATCACCAGACGGAGTAATAAAGAGGACTTCTGCGCCTTTACGATTAAAGGTAGGACTAACATTAGCTCCTGTAAGTTCTTTTATATCATCGGCTAACGACTCTATATTCTGAACAAAGGTATGGGGTTCAATACCAAGATGATTACCAGTACGGTTACAGTTGGCAACTGGACCAAGAATCCAGTTATTATTGACTCCTATAAGATTCAGCAGCTCTCTGACAAGCATTGTAATCTCTGCGGTGTCAATCCCTAAAGGGCAAAATACTGAGCAACGACGACATTCCGTACACTGATTGAAATACATGTGCCACTCTTTGATCACCTCTGGTGTCAACTTACGTGCTCCTGAAAATCCTTTGAGAATTTTCTCTACAAGAGGGAAATCATTACGATAAACAGAACGAAGCAATTCTGCTCTTAGTACCGGCATATTTTTAGGGTCTCCAGTACCAAGAAAAAAATGACACTTGTCTGCGCAAGCACCACAGCGAATACAAGAATCAAGAAACAGTTTCATAGAACGATACTGTTTCAATCGACTTTGCAAACCTTCGCTTATCGTCTTCTTCCAATCAGAAGGAAGTTGCCAATCTGCATCAGTGGCTGCCCATTTACGTGGATTCGCAAAACCAAGCTCTTGCAACACTTCCGGTTTACCCGGAAAACACCAATTACCGTCATGAAACTCCACCGGTAAATCCCACCAATCCTTATGTGAATAATTACCTTTGAGAACACTGGGTTTTTCGTCAAGCTCTTTTTTGAGCTCGGACATTTTGGAAACGTATTTCGACATAATTATTGCTTTTCAAGCGGCAGATTAGCCTTTTTCATCTTGTCACGATAGTCATCCTCATACTCAGAGTAAGTTTTAAACTTTATATCCTTATTCCATGGATTAATATGACGTTTAATGCGACTGTTGTTGGCAAGATTACGCGTAGGACTCAAAAAAATCGCTCCAGCGTGCATTAGCTTGCTGAAAGGGAAATAGATGGCAAGAACAGAGACTAAAAATAGGTGTACGTAAAATAATGTACCTATTTCACCAGGGGCATCAAAACTGAAATTGACTAATCGCAGCATCTGATCTTTAACTGGCATGATATCCAACCGTACAACATAACGCATGAGAACACCAACAACAACAATAGCGCCTATAAGCAAGAGTGGGAAATAGTCGGTAGGTAGTGATAGTATGCGCATTTTAGCATCGCTCAAACGACGTACAAAAAGAAATGTAACTGCAGCAAGAGCTAACGCATCGGTAACATAAAATGTTGGTAATATTATATCAAAAAAACCATCCGCATGGTCAAGGAAATCAACAAAACCAGGCACCATCACAAAAAAGAAACGAGCATGTCGCAAAACAATAATCAAGAGTGACCAGTGAAAAACAAGACCACCCAGCCATAACCATTTATGCGACCCATAAGCAAGATTAGCATCTTTGTGCCACTCAGCTTTCGTGTTGCGAAAGAGTGAACGAAAAAATAAAACTTCCGTCAGCACTCGTATTCCTGCCTGCAATGAATTTGTAGGATTTTCAATCCGATCATGCTTAATCCATGCAAAAGATTTTTCTTGACCACAGGTTGTAGGAATGCAAAAAGGAACTGGACGACGCAACCAATTAAACAAACGCCATAATACACCAAGAACAAGTACAACAGCGGCAGTATAAGGAATGATAACACCAAACAAGTATGTAAGTCCTGCATAATGCACTGCAAGATAGGGAGTCATGGCTAAGACAACAACCATAACAAAGGGCATTATTACTTTTTTCATGCTTCAACCCTCCTTAATGCCATAAACACCCGTCTCTTACCTTCTTCGACTTTAAGTTGATATATTTTTTCCCGATGGCTCATATAGGAATCAAAAGCATCAAGAATGAGCAGGTCAATACGAGAGAAAACATCCTCTTGAATTGATATATCTGCCACATTGGATTTCCTCATCATTTGACGCAAAATTTTTTTCAATTCCAAAAACATTGAGAGTGCTTTGGATGGTTGAAAAGTTTGTATTGCTAAAATTCGTGTAACATCATCAAGAGCTGTTCTACAATTGTTATCACAATTGTCAAGCTCAGATAAAATCTTTTCAAGAGCTACGGAAAACACTTCTGAAACTGGTGTTCCCGAACCCATTCGTTCTGGAAAAATTGCAAGTGTGCTATCCAGCCACTGCTGAAGAATAACATTCTTGTTGGCATCCAAAAAGTGCACCAAAGTTGTATTCATAAGTGACTGGATAACAATATCAAAATGTCATAAAATTAAAACCAGCTATTAACTTGATGCTCTTCAACAAGTGCAACAAAGCCATCATAATCAATGCATTGTACACCGTCAGTAGTCAGTGTTATTCCACGAGCAGACAAGTCGGGTTGAAGTGCGTAAACAGGGTTAGTTTTCAAAATAGTCTCGATTGTCGATGAAAACTTATTCCCTGCCTGTACAGCATAAACACCATCTTCAATCAAAAGAATAGGATCACCCTGAACAAGAAACCTGATACAAGTGTCAAAAGTATTGGTTTCAAATGGGGATTTATTGATAGTATGCAACATAGTTTATCCAAAATCAATGGTGAATAATGACATCCTGTTCCTTCATCAGGCTACCAATTGTTGCAGAATCAAGAACTTCAACATCTACAACTAAATCATCTTCTGTTAAGCCACGCTCTTCAAGCGACAGTTTATCGACATACAACTTCTCAACATCATAGCCGTCAAGAGCCATAAACGTCTTTGAAAATCCTTTAATACCGATTCCTGCCGTTTCCTGGTTCTTTTTAAGGGCATAAACTCCATCGCCAATAAACACCACAGAAAGATCTTGCTCATAAGCAGCCATTATAAGGATCATTTCTAATCCCTCATAAGTGTAAATAGTACCATGAGGTGCATGACGCAAAACATGCATTATTTTATTGATATTTCCATTTTCCATAAGTATCAATCTCCAAAGGTTACGAGTCTATCATTACGAATAGCAATATCAGTCAAGGTTCCAAGACCTGTAATTGAACTACCCTGAACAAGAACATCGTCATTAATACCCCTGCGTTTCGATGCTGCTATGCAAGCCAGAATTTCTACGCCATGCTTTTGACTTAACTCACTCCATCGACCAGAGATATTACGGTCATCTTGTGGTGGATCCATGAGTTTCGTAACATTGGTAACGCCATCATTATACAGAAAAACCGCGTCAACCGTATGACCTTTTGCTATAGCAGCTTCAGCAAACTTAAATGCTGTATCAGATGCTTGATGGTTGTAAGGCCCTTCCTTAAGTAAAATTCCTATTTTCACTGTCGGTCAGTTTATTTAAAGTTGATGAAAAAATCAGCATTGCCGAACTCTTATAGTTCGGCACGCTTCTGCTGAAATGTCTCATACAGAGGTAACCATGTTTTTGCACTCTCTGCAAATGGTTTTTCAATAAATTGGCAAAAATAGAGTACATCGCCAGCAACAGCAATATCATTATTCCTAAGCGCTGCTAAAGCTTTTTCCCCTGAATCCGCCGCCTCATTGCCGGTAAGATTTGCCTGATTCCAATAACTGATAGCCTCTTGCCGATAGACGAAACTTTTCGGGAGTGCCTGTGCCTCCTTAAGCGATGACACTTCTACTCTACGAGGTCCAAATTTTACAGACCAACCTGTTTCAGCCCACTTTCGAGAACCTGAAATTGCCTCTTCCACCTGAAGTATAACATCTTGAGACATAAATACTTTATCTCCTTATTTTCATGGTTGCTTATTCCGGTGCTTACAAACCATCTCCCATTCCCATTTGAATATACCCTGAAGGGCATACCAATGAACAGAGGTGGCAACCTACGCATTTAGAATAATTTGTATAAACTATCTCACCCGATGGATTATCCCTGAATCTGGTAATAGCTTCTTGTGGACAGAAAGAGACGCACTGCTTACAGTCAAAACATAACCCACAACTCATACAGCGTGCAGATTCTGCCTTTGCCTGTTCTTGATCAAGAGCAACAAGCAGTTCATCGTGATTACCAACTACATCATCAAGCTCAATAGTTTCTCTCGTTGCCTGATCTGAAGGCAAAAAGTAAAGAACATCCTGCTTGCTTACTTTTGTTACTTCACGATAACCCTGTTCAGGCATTGGCTCTCCTTTAAGAAAAGCATCAATCGAGGCGGCTGCCTTACGCCCATGCCCTACTGCTGTGGTGATAAGATCAACTTTAATAGCATCACCACCACCAAAAACATTCTCTTTACCTGCAAGACGATAATAACGATCAACACGCATCCAAGGTGCACCATTGACAACTGATTCCAAGCCTTGCATATTTGTTGTCTGCCCAATAGCAGCAACAATCATATCAGCCTCAATAACACATGTCTCATCACTATTTTTATACCTGAAGAACGGAATTGGTGAATTCCACCCCTCTTCACCTTTGGCTTTTTTCACCATTGTAGCGCAACGCAACCCTTTGAGTGAACCCTCTTCATCTGTAACAAGTTCGAGCGCACCCGTCATGTAATGCATTACAGCACCTTCACGCGCAGCATCATCAAACTCAATCTGGAAGCAAGCCATCTCTTCTCTTGGAACACCTGCCACAACTGCTGCCTCAGAACCAAGACGAAGAGCAAGACGTGCTACATCCATTGCTACATTACCATCACCAATAACAAGCACTTTTTTACCAATAGCAATGTCATCACCTTGAACCTCGTAGTTTCTCAGAAAATCAATTGCGTTTGTAACTCCTGGAGTGTCTGCTGCACCTTGTACTGGTAACCCTCTGCCAACTTGCGCTCCAACGCCAACAAAGACTGCATCATACTGAGCCTCAAGCTGCTCAAGCGTAATATCTTTGCCAACCCGAACACCCATCCTCGTTTCAACACCAAGAGCTATAATGCGCTGAATTTCTTTTTCTAAAACAGAACGATCAACTCGATAACCCATAATACCATATAGCACCATACCACCAAGCTTTGCATTGGCATCATAAAGAGTAACGGCATGACCTTTACGGCGAAGCTGATATGCTGCTGAAAGACCGGCAGGACCACCGCCAATAACAGCAACTTTTTTGCCTGTATCAGGACCTGGCCCCGGCAACTGTAAGCCTTCGGCAATGCCATAATTACCTATTGCCTGCTCAACAGCATTAATCGCTACACTTTGATCGTGAAACTGACGATTACATGCACCTTGACATGGATGTGGACAAATCCTGCCCATAACAGCAGGAAATGGATTTGCATCTACCAGGGTTTCCCATGCTGATTTCCAAGGATTATCAGACTTTTCAGTACCATTCAGAAAACGGTGATACCCTCGAATATTTTCGCCCGCAGGGCATTCTGCCGAACAAGGCGGAGTCTGCGGAACATACACCGGACATTTGTGACTATGGTCTCCAAATGCAACAATCTTATCTGTTCCTTTCTGTTCACTGAACTTCGGAAAGACGTATGATGTTGCAAAATCGAGAACTGGATTTGATTCTCCCTTCATGAATTATCTCCTATAAGGTCTAAAAGCGAACATGAGCAGACTGATTGAAGGTCGTCCTTGCATGACGGTAACTATCAATCATATCATCATCAAACTTTAATCCTGTTTCTTCAAAGAAGCGCTTCCAGCCAATTCGGTTAATCCATTCCCCAACTCTTTCCCAGGGACGTCCACCCGCTTTGTATGCTGTAAGAATCCTTCCAAGTACATCGGTTACTTCTGGCCAACGTGGAGGGTTATTCGGTAAATTATGTGCAACAATACTCATTGTCGAAGGCTTCGTACGTGCATTACTATTTTTACCGCCAACCCATACTGCAAATTTTGAATGCTCTGGATGGTTAATTTCCATAGCAGGGCAAGCACCAAAGCAGGCACCACAACAAATACATTTCTCTTCGTCAACCATAAGTGTTTTCTTGCCATTAATCACTGTAGGACGTATTGCGGCAACAGGACAGCGAGCAACTGCCTTTGGTAATTCACAGATAGTCGAGAGATTTTCATGGTTAATACGGGGAGGGCGAGTATGCTTAACCACAACAGCAATATCAGCCTGACCACCACAGTTAATTGAACAGCAAGAAGTAGAAAGACGCACTTTGTTTGGCATCTTCATATCCTTAAACTCATTATAAACTGTATCCATCATTGATTTTACAACGCCGGAAGCATCGGTAGCAGGAATATCGCAATGAAGCCAGCCTTGTGTGTGCGAAACCGCAGATACACAAGAGCCTGTTCCGCCAACCGGGAAACCCATCGCCTCAAGCTCAGCAATCATTGGCTCAATATGAGCCTCATTCGGTGTTAGAAATTCAACATTGTTTCTTACCGTAAACCGCAGATATCCGTCACAATATTTATCTGCAATATCACAAAGACGACGAACCATATCTACAGTATCCTGCCGAGGCGTTCCTGCTCGAACGGTGTAGATAGCATCACCACTTAATGCAACATGTTTTAAAACCCCCGGTTTAGGAATTTCATGATATTTCCATTTCCCGTAATTCTTTCTTACAACCGGGTGCAAAGCCTCTTCATAGGAGTGAGGCCCCGATTCAATGGTCTTCCACTTAGTTTCAGGACTGCTCATAGTGTTTGATTCCTTAGTATTTTTCCTTGCTTATGAGGGATTCTTATCGCCTCATCAAGAGTGTTGCCTTTCAATAAATACAGTAGCCTTTTAGATCAGTACTTAGCCTTGAAATAAGGATTATCACGTGGTCTTGTAACCATGTTAATATCTACATCAAGCCCAACGCCCTCAATAAACTGCTTCAAACCGACACGTTCAATGGTTTCACCAATACGCTCATGATCAAGACCATTATCGTCCCACCAGTCAATAATCTCTTCGACAAGTTCGATAAACTCTTCCCTATCCTCATCCGTTTCCATCTTCATGAATGGAATAATCAGGGAACCCATATTGACACCAACCTTAAGTGTATTCTTACCACCCATCAACAGTGATATGCCACGCTCTTTACCGGGTGACAAGGCTTTTGGCATAGCATTCAAGCAGTGCATACAACGCACACAATCTTGACTGTCAATAACCATCTCACCATCTTTGAGAGATATTGCATGAGTAGGGCAAAGATTAAGCACCTGATTAACAAGAGCGTCCATACCTTTCTCTGCAATCCATGCTTTAACCTCTTCCGGTTCAATCTGGATAGAGTCTTTCCATGTACCAATAACTGCCAGATCGGAACGCATGATTGCGTTTGTACAATCATTAGGACAAGCCGAGAATTTAAACTTGATTTTATAGTTCCATTCCGGACGGTGAAGTGGTCCGATAAAATGCTTTATGATCTGCAGATGTGCCTCAAGATTATCATAACAAGCATTTTCACAACGACCTGGACCAATACATGAAACAGCAGTACGCACACCTGCACCTGCGCCACCAAGATCCCAACCATCCTTGTTCAACTCATCAAAACAGGCTTGAACTTTATCCTGCACAATACCCTGAAGCATGATATCACCAGTCTGTCCATGCAGGGTAATAATGCCACTACCATATTTTTCCCAAGTATCACAAAGACCACGCAACATTTCTGTATTGTAATGAAGACCTGGTGCTGGCTGAATACGCATAGTATGAAATTCAGTAGCTTCAGGAAATTTATCCTTGATCATGGAATAACGAGTAATAACACCAGCACCATAACCATCAACAGTAACTAAACCACCTTTCCAGTATCCCATCTTCGTATTGTAGGAATACTCAAGCTGATCCATAACCCCACGTAACATGGGATTTTCTGTTCTTTCTGCAAGCTCTTTGAACCCAGAGATAAAACTTGGCCATGGACCTTTTTCGAGTTCATCAAGCATTGGCGTTGGATGAAGAAACTTTTCATCTCCATTCGAACCACCATTATTTTCGCGTACTACTTCATCTGAAGCTGCCTTTTGAGCGCCTTCCATTATTACCTCCTTTGATTCACAGTAAATTGGGATCAGCAAACCTTTTTCAATCTTTTAAACACAACCAGTAGGTTTTGGCAATCCCGCAATCTTACAGGCCTGTAAACTTGGGCCTTTCGGGAAAAGACCATAAAGAAACTCAGAAGCTGTTTTCTTATCCATATCTTTTTCGGCTGCAACAGCTTTGGTCAGCACTTTAACAGCAGGTGCAATCTGATACTCCTGATAATAATTTCTGAGGAACTTGACTATATCCCAATGTGCCTCATCCATTTCAATCTCTTCGCCTTCAGCTAAAACTATAGCAACATCTTCCGTCCAATCATCAAGATTGACAAGGTATCCATTTTCATCTGTTTCACAATGAATGCCATTGATATCAATAGCCATAATCGACTCCTTTAAGTGTATTAAATGTTATGAATTATGAATTAATTATTTAACGCTTAACCCGCAAAATTAACCTTCACGCATCTGTCAAGTTACGTTAACTTTGACCAACACGAAACAGAAAAAACTATAAAAATAGAAACAGACTACATGAATGTATAGTTAATGATTTATATAGTATTTTTCAAATTTTCAGATAAAATAGTTCAGGTTTTTATTGCGTAAAAAAACTTATAGCTCCAACCGGCAACCACACTGCTTGAATGCCATAGCAAGTTCCACAAATCTTTTTGCCCACTGTGGATAACTTGCCACATGCAAATGCGCAAAGGAAGCAAAGAGGTTCCGATACAAGGCACCATCACGCGTTCCTGTTATACCGGTGCCCCGAAGTACATCAAACTGATAAGACCCATGCTCAACAGGTGAGATAACACTGGAATAGTGAAACTCATGAGCTTTCAGCAGAGTATTTTGAGGAAACCAGACTGAATCAACCGAACTTCTCAGGTCAAGATATCCATGGCCTGCTGGTTTATGATCAAATTGAAGATCAAACGGCAAAACACCTGCAAGAGAATAGGTAATACCGCTATAATTTGCACTCTTACAAAGATAAATAAATCCACCACACTCCGCATAGAGTGGCATACCCGACTCTACTTTTGCACGAACATCATACAACAGCCCGATATTAGCACTTAACCGCACAAAAAAGGACTCAGGAAATCCACCACCTAAATAAAGAGCATCAACCTCTGGTAACGAACTCGACTCAAGAGAATTGATAAAAACAAGTTCAGCACCATGTGACTGTAATGCACTTAAATTTTCGGGATAGTAAAAACAAAATGCGGCATCTCTGAAAACCCCGATTCTTGCTCTCTTGTTTTGTGATACAACATTCTGTGGAAGCGACTCTGGCTCCATATATGATGCATTATAAAACAATTTTTGAATGGCTGGCATATCACAACAACTGATAACCTTGTCAGCAACTCTCTGAATAAAACTCTCAGCCCCAACAGTTTCATCAACAGTCGTAAGACCAAGATGCCTTTCTGGCAGTATCAGCTCGGAATCAAAAGGAATCAAGCCGAGAACAGGAACCTTACAATAATGCTCAATCGCTTTTTTCTGCTTCTCACCTTGTCGTGCATTTTTCACATGATTTAATATCACCCCCTGCACATTAACAACTGGTGATAACGCCTGCATACCCATGACAAGTGCGGCAACACCTCTACTGGTTTTGCGACTATCCACAACCAGCAACACTGGCAAGTCAAGAAGTTTAGCAAGACCAGCGGAACTATCAGAACCATCGAGTGCTACACCATCGTGCAGCCCATGATTACCCTCAACAAGCACAAAGGTTGTCTCATCTTCAAGAATATGACGTTGAAACGAGTTTAAACAAGCCTTATCACCCATCAAATAAGGGTCGAGATTATAACATTCATGTCCACTGGCAACTTTATGCCACATGGGATCAATATAATCTGGACCCTTTTTGAAACTACTGACTGCAAACCCCTGATTTGAAAGATATCGCAAAATACCAAGACTAATCATGGTTTTACCTGAACTTTTCCAGGCAGCAGATATCATCAAACGAGGGAAATTGCTCACAGCACACGTTGCCTTCTATTTCTTTTTGATATAAAAGGTATGAACGTTGCCAGCTTCAGTGTGTGCTACTAACTCATTTCCTGTACGATTTGCCCATGATGCCATATCATTAACAGAACCTGGATCGGTAGCTGTCATTTTAAGTACTTCGCCGCTGTTGAGAGAATCCACAGCTTTTTTTGTTTTCAGAATTGGTAAAGGACAATTCAAGCCTTCACAATTCAGCTCCATTTTGGTTACAATTTCACTCATACAACACTCCTGATTATATTTCTACAAGATTTCTTTTCAATTGTTTAAGCTTTACTAATGCTTTGGAGCTATCTGCTCAGGTCGCAATTTAGAGATAAAATAATCATCGACTTCAGCAGGCTCAACTATCACCCCAGCGCTGCTCCAAAGAGGTTCTTCGTAATCATTCCAACCCCTCAAACCTGCCTTTAAAGAAATGGCATGTTCGTAACCCATCAACTGCATGTTATAGACCGCAAGAGCGCTACGGTGACCAGAACGGCACACAACAACAATTTCCTTCTTGCGAGCCATCACCAGTTCAGGAACAGTCTCTTCATAATCCCATTCGCAGGCTGTTTCAAGAACACCTCTTGGCACGTTGATAGAACCTTGTATGTGCAAAGCTGCAAATTCATAAGGTTCACGCACATCAAGAATAATAAGCTCCGGATTCGCATCTATACGAGCAAGAAGCTCCCAAGGCAGAAGCTCCTTAATATCCGATAAACAGTTTCGAACCAGATCACTGTAACGCAACATTAAAGTGTAATCTATTAGATGAAGAGAGATATATTTGCATCGGCAGCATACTCAAGAAAAGTTGCCGCACCTCCAAATTCAACACCATCGATGAAATCCTCTTTTTCAAATCCAAAAACTTCCATAGTCATCTGGCAGGCAATAAAACGAACCCCAAATTCCTGACACATACTTCTTAGCTGTTCTATAGTAGCAACGCCTTTCTTTTTAAATGTCTCCTTCATCAGCATAGTTGCCATATTATCGAAACCAGGGACATTTGCTGAAATAAGATTTGGAATTTGCCAATTCACTGACTGAAAATCTTTATTACCAAAAGGCATTTTCATTGGCATAGCAGGATTACTATGTGGTGATACTTTTGCATCAATTTCTTTTTTAAGCAAGGGTAAACCATAGAATGTAAAGAAAATGACTGCTTCCATATCCATAGCAGCAGCCGTAGAGGCAAGAATAAAAGGAGGATAACCCCAGTCGAGCGTACCTTGTGATGCAATAATTGCGAGTTTTTTTGTATCAGCCATTGTGCGTATCTCCAAAATTAAAGAATTTCCTAAAAAGGGATTATGGTTATAATAAAAACTAACATGAAAACGTCAAAGAAATAACAAGAAAATAACTCTCTATAATTCTTTAGTTAATAATACCACTAGCAGCTACGAGCAAAACAACAATTTGAAAAAGTGAAATTGTTGTATAGATATAATTTTTTTCACGTATGTAGGCTGGTATAGCAAATAATAGACAAAAAATTGTTGCAGTCGCCAAGTAATAAATTGATAAAGAACTGACTACGTCACCCTTCATCAGCAGAGACGTGCTGCCAAAAAATGACCAACCAGATGGAGTATTAAGTTTCTGCTGCATTGTGGCAGCACTAAGATGCCAATTTTGAGCAATTGCATCAATTGGAACTGAGAGCGGCATTAATTGAAAGATATACACAAAATATCCTCCTATCAAAAGGGCAAAACCTACATGTGATACATTTTCAAGAATTTGAGCATAAACACGCTGGACGTTATCTACACCATGGCGTTTTTTATTGTTATCGATTATCATATCCCAAAGCCTTTTAATAATGAACGTAAACCAGCAATAACCAACATGATAATAACAATCATTCTCACCGATCGCGTATTTACTCGGGTCAATAATTTAGCGCCAATTTTTGACCCGAGCATAATTCCACCAATTGCAGGCACCGCTATAAGTGGTATAACTGCACCCTTGAAAATATAAACCCATGCCGCAGCGGCTCCATTAATAGAGAGCACTAACCCACTTGTCGCTACAGCTACTTTAAGTGGAACGCCCATAAGCAAATTAAAAACAGGAACGTTTGCCCACCCTGCACCCATACCAAACATTCCACCAATAAAACCGATTACCATAAATAACACAAGACCCATAGGTGTACGGTGAATCTGCCAGGAAACATCCTTTTTACTGACTTCATCATAGTACAATCCTGAAATACCAAGCATTTTTGAAAGCGCATCAGGCTCTTGACTATCAATTGAACCGGAACTTTTTGACTTCATCATAAGTGTAGCAATACCCATAATTGCTACACCAAGCAATAATTGGACGATATTAGCTGGCATTGCAAGCCCTGCAAGTGCACCAGCAATTGAACTAATCGAACCCACCAAGGCCATAGGTAGCCCGAGTTTTAAATCAGCAAGCCCTTTCCTCATTAACGGGGCTCCCGCAGAAAGAGCGCCAGAGAGAGCGACCAATAATCCTGCACCACGAATAAAATCAAGATGAAAAGGAAAAAATCCACTAACTATTGGCACAAAAAGTACACCACCACCAACTCCCGCAAGAACTGAAAAAATTCCTAAAACAAAAGAAAAAGCGAAAAGTAAAATCATCCAGACCCACCAAGCGGTTTGCTCGGCTATGTGAGGTTCAGCAGCAAATGAAATCACTGGTATAAATAAACAAACAAATAACGCGCTAAATGCTGCAGCACTACCCATCAATAATTTTCTATAAACAGATGTTGCAGTGCTCATTGTTTGAAACGAAATGATTGATAAAAAACACATAATCTTTTTCGGGATATTAAGCTGGCACTCAACATCCCGAAAAACTCTCTCGATTATTTTAAATAGTAAGTCTTTTCATCGGGTCTAAACGGACGATTCAGCCAGAGCGGACGACGAAGACCATTAGGCCCTGGTGCAGGTCTTGTCATAGCAAGCCACTCCTTATAAATCTGGAAAGAACGATCGGTATCGACAAAAACATCACCATAACGATCTCCCTCATGAGCTTTTTCTATGCGCACTTTTTGATGCCAGCAGTGCATCCCACTGATTGGATCGGGATGAACAGGGAAAGTAATATTCTGATGAACACCACCATCCGACCAGAAAATTCTTGACGAATCAGGATCGCTGCTTTCGTATGGTTCAATACTCTCCTCAACCCGCATTTTCCACTTTCCACTACCTTCACTCTTAATCTCAACCCGATTCGTTGCCCAACGGTTTGCAGCAGGATCCTGCTCACGGCGCCAACGACCAATATGATGTGAACAGGCAACAACACCAGGCCTTATACCTTCAGTTGCCCAAATTCTGTTAACAGAGAAGCCAATATCAGTATTTACACGAACAAGATCACCATCCTCAAAACCCAAAGACTTTGCATCCGAAGCATTCATCCACACTGGATTACGATGCGCAATTTCAGCAAGCCATTTAGCATTACCTGAACGAGAATGAATCAACACCGGCAGACGGAATGTAGGGACGAGGGCAAACTCACCCTTACTACGGTTCATAATCTCCTGATGTACATGGCTTTTAATATATGTTGGAAGACGATACTCTGGCCATTTCCAATCAACCATTGTTTGCGAATAGAGTTCCTGTTTGCGGGACAAAGTTGGAAAACCTGTACAATTTGAATCGCCGACCTGAACACCTACTGGTTTTCCATTTTTTCCCGTAACAACACCTGTCTCCTTATTCACGGTTGAACCCTCCATATCAGCCTTCGATATAGGACGTTCATTGACCTTATACACATTACTTTCTACTTCAAAAGCTCCATATTTCTGCATGTACTCAAGCGGAGTAAGTCCCTCTTTAGCTGCAGCTTCTGGAAGCCGAGGAGTACGTTCAAAAATATAACGATAATACTCTTCAATCGTAATTTTTTCACCTGGACGATATGGCGACATGCAATATTGCTTTATGCCAAGAGTGCCATCGGGATCAATTCGCCATGTCAGTTCGATCCAGAACTCATCCTCTTCCCAGACTTCACCAACATTTGCCTCCCATGTATATTGCACAGGCTTGCCCATTTTTGCACGAGCAACACGCAGAACTGGCTGACGGAATGCAACCCATCTGCCTGCATGAGTCTCATAGCTGATAAGATCATGTCGCTCAGCAGAGTGACCCATTGGCAACACATAATCAGCAAAATAGGCCGTTTCGCTCCATGTTGGGGTAAGCGCTGCATGAAGTCCGATTTTTGATTCATCCGTTAACGCCTCAATCCATGTAAAACCATCAGGATATGTCCATACGGGATTGAATACGCGGGTGAAGTAAACATCAAGTTTACCACGTCCATCTTTGAGAAAATGAGGCAACAAGAAGCTCAACTCAAAGTGGGCAAGAGGATACTCATCGGGCAATTGGAGTGTATTCCAGAACGTCTGTGGTTTTGGCTTTGCATGAACATCAGGGTGGAACTTGTTCCATGCACTTGGAGAAGTACCGCCTGGCGTACCAACACTGCCAGTTAATACATTAAGAAAATGGAGTGTACGCGACACAGCCCAACCGCCAAGATTTCCACTACTTGCGCTGCGCCATACATGCGTAGCAAACTGAGTACCAGCTTCGCCTATTTTACGGGCGACTTCAATAATGGTTGCCGCTTTTACACCGCTCTCCTTCTCGGCATATTCTGTGGTATAAGAGCTATACTCCTGTTTCAGTACTTCGATAAAGTTTTCGAAAGTCACTGGAGTTCCTTTATAGTCTTTCTGGAGGTACTCTTGCCAGTTAACCCAATTTTCAAGGTAATCGCGATTATAGAGACCTTCGTCGATAATCACTTTTGCCATAGCAAGCAAAACAGCAGCTTCACTGCCTGGAAAACTTGGCAACCAGTAGTCCGACATACTCGCTGTATTCGAAAGGCGAGGATCAAACACCGCAAGTTTCGCACCTTTCATCCTCGCTTCAACAATACGCTGTGCATGAGGATTGAAATAGTGACCAGATTCGAGATGGGCACTAACAAGTAAAATAAATTTTGTATTCGTGTAATCAGGAGATGGGCGATCAAAGCCTTCCCATATCGCATAACCAAAACGAGCTCCCGATGAACAAACGTTCGTGTGGCTGTTGTGGCCATCAACATTCCATGCGCGAAGCACCCATTCCATGAATCCTTCATGCCCGGGACGACCAACGTGGTACGAAATTTCGTTGTTACGACCTTCCTGAATAGCTTTGCGAATTCTTCCAGCAATATCGTCCAGAACACTATCCCAGCTTACACGCTCCCATTTCCCGCTACCCCGTTTGCCTGAGCGCTTCATAGGATAAAGCACACGGTCAGTGTCTTCAATCTGGTTAAGTGTTGCAGGACCTTTCGCACAGTTTCTACCGCGACTTGCAGGATGATAGGGATTACCTACCAACTTGCGCATCTGCATGGTCTCCTTATCTACATAAGCAAGAAGCCCGCACCCTGCCTCACAATTAAAGCAGGAGGTCGGAATCAACATATAATTTTTTGCCTTGCGTTCAGGCCAGCTTTTAGAATCGTACTCCACCCAGTTATCCCACTGATCGGGCGGTGGACAGTTTACTTGACTGCCATCAAGGGTAGCACTTTTTGCTGTATTATCCTGCCCATCGGTATGAAGATCAGGAATAAGATGCAGCTTTTCTGCTATAGTTTCAATAACGGTTGGTTTATGGGTATAACTCATTAGGTACTCCAGCGCTTGATTAACTTAACGGAACTGTTTGCGGTGCATGAATCCAGACTTTTTCTGTGTAGAACACACCACAAAGTCCTAAAATGGCGGCCAATGCGAGCATGGCGGGCGATGAAACAGCAAGGCACAACAAGAGTGGAAGCAAATTCCCCAGCACAAAGCTACCGTACCAGAATGGCTGTTTGAGCGAACCATGCACAATTGCTTCGGCTGCACGCTCTGCAGATTTTGATGGATGCTTACCGAAAAGCTCTGAAAGCATGACAAGGATATGCAGTACAAAACCACCAGCAAGCGCTGGACGCAGGAACGCAACCAGCTCATCGGCACTTCCGATAGCAACAGCAAGCACCATCATAGCTGAGCCGCCAGCAAGCAGTGAATTTAAAAACATGTGCAAAAGCATCATTGGGCTTTGCCAGAAATCTCTGCCTTTAGCTGAGCCAAATAAAAACGCGGTATATGTTGCAGTCAACAAAGCAAACGCAGCTCCAACCCATAATGATATTTGTTCAAGCAACGGTATCTGCAAAAACTTTGCAACACCCCATAAAGCAAGAAAAGCACCAAAACCAGCAATCGTCAAGCCTCCTTTAACAAGCCATGAACCAAATTGTGGCCGAAGCATAACAGAGGAGAACCGCTCGGGACGGTCAAGATCTTTGACCAGAAACCCGCCGGTAAGTGCCAGAAAAAGAAGTGATACCGTCCAGGATGCCCATTGCATGGCATCAGAAAGCGGGTGCATCAGCAACGACTGTAACACAAACATGACCAGAAATAATCCTGATGCGACAGCTTTTGACCATACATAAGCAGGAACTTCCCAACCCCACACAACTCCTTTCGAAGGAATATCATACACTTTTCGTGCCTTAGGCTTGCCATTGACTCCTGCAGACGGAAGTAATTTTTTAGCTGGTTTGATATAATGCTTGCCTGCAAAATGCCCAACACCCCGTGACTGCTCACTCCAGAGATACCCATTAACTTCAGAAACCTCCAGTGGATCAAGCGAAGCACCATCACCATTGATGTAATAAACTTTTGGTGAGGTTCCTTTTTCCGGCTTGCGCACAAGTGTCTGCTCTTTTGCTACAAGCATGGCAACCGCACTCTTGGGATCATCAAGATCACCGGCAACAATAGCTTGCTGAGGGCAAATAGCGACACACGCCGGATTAAGCCCAACCTCTTTACGATGAGCACAGAAATTACATTTAGCGGAGGTGTGTGTCTCAGGGTCCATATAGAGAGCTCCGTAAGGGCATGCCTGGGAACACGCTTTACAACCTATACACCGACGCTGATCAAAGTCAACAATACCATCGTCACGTTTATGCAATGCCTCAACCGGGCAAATTGCTACGCAAGGAGGTTCAGCACAATGATTACACCGTAAAACAGTAAAATACCGACGACTATCAGGAAACGTCCCTTTTTCGACGTATTTCACCCAAGTACGATTAACGCCAAGAGGCACCTGATTTTCGGATTTACATGCTACCGTACAAGCATGACAACCGATACATTTTCGGGCATCAAGAACAAAGCCGTAATTCATGAAGTATTTTTTCTAAAAAATTATAAATGGTGCTGCATTGTAGAGATTTGTCACCCAAACATTTAAGGCTGAATAGAAACAAAAATCCAGAATTTTTGTCACTGTTGGAAAAACAAAGTCTGGAAAGGCATCAAGAGACGCGGAATATATTCCTACATAACCAAGTAATGATATTTTAAGAAAAATTATAGAATCTTCAAAAGAAATGCCCGATAAAAAATCAGCGTGCCTCACTTTTTTCGTCTTTAGATCACAAAGAATGAGCGTAATTAAGTGACCAATTAAGCTGGCTATGACTCAGAACAATACCATCAGCATTGGTTACCACAACCTTTGGCACAAAAGCCACTGCGGTTGCCAATGTGGATTTATCGGTTAAGCGATAACCAAATCCACCGGTATAATGGTTTTTGGTAATGGCAGGAAAGAGTGGATTGAGATAGGTGTCGGGAACTGGATTGGTTGAAAGGTTAGCCCCTGCACGCAATGCCAGACGATCAGTTGCTTTATACTGCACACCGACAGAAAAAATTGTTTGATCTTTCCACTCCTGCTTCATAACAACATCAAGTGATTGACCAGCGAAAGGAGCATTTGCTGTTGTATTATCCGCAACAAAGGACATGTTAAACTTCTCCATTGCAGTTGCCCAATCCATATACTTCACATCGCCAACAATCATCCAGCGATTATCGGGGTAAAAAGCAAAACCTGCGGCTAACACTGCTGGCCACTCAAAATCTTTCACTTTGAGGGCTCCAGTCACGAGCACGGGATTTGATCCAGTAAAGGCAGAGCCAGCTCCAGCAAACGAGAGCGTTGCTTTGGATGTTTCAAGATCAGACAATCTGGTTCTTGTGTGATAACTGCCACCAATCGTCAAGTTTTTACTGAGCCGATGGGTCAAGCCAATCTTGGCACCTGTACCGTAGCCGACTGCTGCGCCAATAAACGGGCTACTATTGGAAAAATCAAAACGAACATAGTTGATATCGGTAACACTGCCTCCAGCCATAAACCCACCCAGTGTATTATACATTGAACCACTCACACCATCCATCATACCTTTGAAATGACGACCGTCCATGTCCATCTGCAAATCCATGCTCGTCCAGAGAAGGTCAACAGATCCACCTATAGTCGTATTCTCAGTAATATTCCACGCTACAGGAAACATCACTCGCCCGGCACTCACTTCTGAACGTATCTCCTTTCCACTCATGGGCATACCAAATTGGAAAAGTGGCGAATCATTGCCATACTCAGTTCCCATACCACCTTGGGCAAGCATGGCAACACCCCAAGCAATCGAACCATCTTTGCGAGTGTAGGAGAGTGACGGCATGTAATATGCCGTTCCATCGGACTTATCTGAAAGAGGAGAGTACACCGCCGAAACATCTGGATGCAGTCCCCTGATGCCAAAACCAAGTTCCTTTGATCCATCCTTCATCATACCAAGTGTGCTTGGATTATTCATCACCGCAGAGTTACCGGTATCAAAGCCCATGCTGGCTCCACCAAGCGCATGAGATTTAGCTCCATACCCTTCCAGGTTCATACCGTTTGTTGCAAAAGCTGTCGATGATCCAGAAAACAGCACCAGCAATAAAGCTGTACCAATGCGTGATTTTTTCCCCATAAGTATTTTGATTATGAAAAGTTAGAGCATGAAAAACAATGAAAAACAGTGCAACTAATTGCTAAAAAAATATTAACAATTGTTAATATAGTGACTATATAACGAAACACAATAATCATTGCGATCAAAATCAATAAAACATAAAGAAAATGGGGTAAAGAAAAGAGTTGACGTGTAATAGAACTGGAAGAAATGAGAACAATAACGTCAAAAGCTTGATATGGAGTACGGCACGGAGAGTAGGGCATAAAAAAAGAGACAGAACTTTTGATTCTGTCTCTTCGATAAAAGCAATCCAGAATACTGGAAACTTATTTTGCAGGTGCTGCAGGTGCTTCTGCTGCAGGTGCTGCAGGTGCTTCTGCTGCAGGT
>DYND01000001.1:71967-104217 GCA_020721255.1 Chlorobium chlorochromatii | reverse complement strand
TGCAGGTGCTGCAGGTGCTTCTGCTGCAGGTGCTGCAGGTGCTTCTGCTGCAGGTGCTGCAGGTGCTTCTGCTGCAGGTGCTGCAGGTGCTTCAACTGCAGGTGCCTCAACTGGAGCTTCAACTGGAGCTTCAGTTTTTTTTGCGCAGCCAACAAAAGAGACTGAGCTTGCGACAAAGAGAAGAAGGAAAAACTTTTTCATTGCTATGATTATTTGATTGTTTGATAATTGACAGCTTCATCAGCTCTCGAATAATAAAAAAAAACAGCGACTTTCCAAAAGCCTACTGCAAGACGGAATATGCAAAATTCACCCACATCCCGCCTTAATAAATGATTTTTTTATTGAACAAGCAACTCTAATTCAGCTTTTTCAAGTTTATGGAAGTTAAGATATTGATAAATAGAGGGTTCCTTATCACCTGAAAGATTCCTGGTAATAATCTCCATATATTCATCGCTATTTGGAAGGTGACCAAGCAGTGCACTCACAGCGGCAAGCTCTGCAGAACCTAAATACACTTTGGCTCCAGTGCCCATGCGGTTGTCAAAGTTCCTTGTGCTGGTTGAAAACACAACAGCATTATCGGCAACACGCGCCTGATTGCCCATACAGAGCGAACAACCCGGCTGTTCAATGCGAGCACCGGAAGCACCAAAGACTGAGTAATAACCCTCTTCAATCAGCTTTTTCATATCCATCTTGGTCGGAGGAACAATCCATAGCTTGACTGGCACCGCGCCACGATTACGCAATATTTCACCAAGCGCACGGAAATGACCAATATTGGTCATACAACTGCCCACAAAAACTTCATTAATAGTTTTTGGAGAGTTATCATCGGCGAGCACTTCGCTGAGTGTTTTGACATCGTCAGGATCGTTAGGGCACGCAAGAATTGGTTCGGTAATGGCACTCATATTGATTTCAATCACCTCTGCATATTCTGCATCGGCATCGGGCTCAAGCAGTACAGGGTTCTTCAGCCACTCCTGCATTTTGCCAATACGGCGCTTCAGTGTTTCAGCATTGCCATACCCTTCTTCAATCATCTGCTGAAGAAGCTGGATGTTGGAGCTGAGGTATTCAATAACCGGTTCTTTATCGAGACGAACTGTACAGGCGGCAGCACTACGCTCGGCAGAAGCATCACTGAGTTCAAATGCCTGCTCTACTTTAAGTTTTGGTAAGCCTTCAATTTCAAGAACACGTCCAGCAAAGACGTTCTTTTTACCTTTCTTTTCAACGGTCAGCAAACCACGTTTAATGGCTTCATGAGGAATTGCATTCACAAGATCGCGCAATGTAATCCCTTTTTGCAGCTCGCCACTAAAGCGCACAAGCACGGACTCTGGAACGTTCAGTGGCATTGATCCGGTAACACCGGCAAATGCAACCAGACCAGAACCTGCAGGGAAAGAGACGCCGATAGGGAACCGCGTATGAGAATCGCCACCGGTACCGAGTGTATCGGGGAGCACCATACGGTTCAACCATGTATGAATAACACCATCGCCTGGTTTCAGCGATACTCCACCTCTGCTCATGACGAAGTATGGCAAGCTTCTGTGAAGCTTAATATCTGATGGTTTTGGATACGCGGAGGTGTGACAGAAGCTCTGCATATAGAGATCGGCACTGAAGCTTAATGCTGCAAGCTCTTTAACCTCGTCGCGAGTCATGGCACCTGTGGTATCCTGCGAACCAACGGTGAGCGTTTCGGGCTCAACATACATGCCTGGGCGTACACCTGGGAGACCGCAAGCTTTACCAATCATTTTCTGGGCAAGAGTGTAGCCTTTACCGCTATCCGCTGGCTGCTCCGGACGGGTGAAAATGGTATCATCACCAAGTCCAAGTGCTACTCGTGCTTTTCTCGTCAGTGTTCTGCCAATAATCAACGCAATACGTCCGCCAGCACGAACTTCGTCACTTATGGTGTTTGGCGCCAGTGCAAAACGGGAAACCACTTCACCATTTTTCTCAAGAGTGCCTTGAGCAAGATTCAATTCAATAACATCACCCATTTCAAGTGCTGTAACATCAGCCTGAATTGGCAATGCACCTGAATCTTCAGCAGTATTATAGAAAATCGGCGCAATAATGCTGCCAATCACCACACCTGCTGTACGCTTGTTCGGCACTGCTGGAATATCGTTACCAATGTGCCACTGCACTGAGTTGATACCTGATTTACGGCTTGAACCTGTTCCAACGACATCACCAACATAGGCTAATGGATAACCTTTCTTTTTCAATTCAGCAATGGTACCAATGGGGTCGTTGATTTTGGTGCCAAGCATGCAGCGGGCATGCAGCGGAATATCACTACGGGTAAATGCTTCGCTGGCTGGAGATAAATCGTCCGTATTCGTTTCGCCCGGTACTTTAAAGACTGTCAAGGTCATCTTTTCCGGAAGCTGCGGCTTACTGGTAAACCATTCCGCATCAGCCCACGATTGCAGGACGGCTGCTGCATAATCATTCGTTTTAGCGAGGTCAACAACCACTTCAAAAAGATCGTACACCAGCATTGTTTTTTTCAACATTTCAGCGGCTTCGCTGCATACTGCCGGGTCGTTGTGGTTCAGCGCATCAACAAGAGGTTTTACATTGTAGCCACCAAGCATAGTACCAAGTATGCGAACTGCCTCAAGATTACTGATAACACTGCAAGAAACTTCGCCTTTGAGAATACCATCGAGAAATGCAGCTTTTTCAAACGCTGCATCGTCAACACCAGGACTGATGTGATTGCAAAAGAGTTCAAGGAGATACTCTTTCTCTGTTACAACGCTCTGCTGAAGCAATTCAACGAGTGAACGAGCCTGTTCGGCAGTTAATGGGAGTGGTGGAATGCTAAGCTGGGCGCGCTCTTCAGTGTGGGCGCGATATTGGTCAACAAGACTCATAAAGGCAATCTCCCTATGGTTTACGGGTGTTTGAAATGAACTTATACTCTAACAAAAATGCGGGAAAAAACGAGTTTATCAGGCGATAAACCACAATTTGAAAAATAGCATACCAGCCTTTGAAATGCAAGACGGTGATACCGCGTCTCCAGAAAAACGCCAAACTTCTTCAGGCTATAGCATGATATTTCCTTTTTTTTAAAGGATAAGATTCAAAAAGAGAAAAATACCCACAATAAATTTTTTAATAAATCAACATACTGTCGCCATAACTGAGAAAAGCGTAGTCGTCAGCAAGTGCTTCGGCGTACGCCCGACGAAGATGATGAGCACCAGCAAATGCTGCCGTAAGCATCAACACTGTGGAACGTGGGGCGTGAAAGTTGGTCAGCAGCACATCAATAGATTGAAATTGATAGCCCGGATAGATGAAAATATCTGCTTCACCCGTTATTGAATGAGTGCCTTCAATGTGTTTAATGCGCTCTGCGGCATGTTCGAGCGCACGAGTTACCGTTGTGCCAACCGCTATAACACGCCCTCCTGCAGCTTTAATGTTTCGAATTTTTGCAACACTTTCAGCCGGTAGAGCATAAAACTCGCGGTGCATGACATGCTGGTCGAACGACTCAACCCGGATTGGAAGAAAAGTGCCAAGACCGACGTGCAGCGTCATGGTAGCAATAGCAACGCCTTTACAGTGGAGACGGTTGAGCAGATCTGCAGTCATATTCAGCGATGCCGTTGGCGCGGCTACAGAACCTGGCGATGCGGCAAAAAATGTTTGATACCGTTCACGGTCAAGCTCTTCAGCATCGCGTTTGAGATAAGGAGGAATCGGCACACCTCCGAATGTTTCAAAAAGGTCGGTCAACACTCCCCCATCAACTCGCTCGATGCGCGCAATGCCGTCCGCCACAAGCTTAGCAACACGCAGCTCATGAGCGTGAGCAAGAAGCATATCGCCCTTTTTCAATCGTCCGCGATAGAGTACAAGATTCTGCTCATCTTCGTGCTTTTCGAGGAGCATTAATTCGATGTTAGCACCGGTAGTTTTTCGGGCAAAGAGTCGTGCCCGTACCACACGCGTATTGTTCAGCACCAGCAAGTCACCGGGCTGAAGAAAAGCGTCAAGATCGGAATAACGGGCATGTTGCATCGCACCAGTTTGGCGATTGAGCACCAGAAGACGTGTTGAACCACGCTCCAATGGTGGATATTTTGCAATACTCTCTTCCGGAAGCTCGTAGTCAAAATCAGCAACTCTCATAACGCCCGCAATCTTGCCCGAACAGCTTCAGCATGAGCCTGCAACCCTTCACGATCGGCGAAGGCTGCAATCTTCTCGCCAGTGTGCTGCAGTTGCTTTTTTGAGTAGGAGATAATTGAGGTATGCTTTACAAAGTCGCGTACGGAAAGAGGAGAAAAAAAGCGTGCTGTGCCGCTGGTTGGCAACGTGTGATTTGGTCCGGCAAAATAGTCGCCAACGGTTTCGCAAGAGTATTCACCCATAAAAATGGCACCCGCATGGTGCAATTGCGGTAGAATATCCCACGGATGATTAACATGCAATTCAAGATGTTCTGGTGCAATCATATCAGAGACAATGCACGCCTCTTCGAGCGATTGAACGAGCACAATTGCTCCGTTATGCTGAAGCGATTGTGCGATAATATCTTGACGCAACATCGTTAGCAACCGAGTTTCTCCATGCTTTTGCACCGCTGCTGCCAAGGTGGCGGAGGTGGTAATCAACACAGAGGAGGCATCAGGATCGTGCTCCGCCTGAGCAAACATATCGAGCACGATAAATTCCGGATTGGCGAATTCATCGGCAATAATGACAACTTCTGAAGGACCCGCAATACTGTCGATGGAGACGTGACCAAAGACTTGCTTTTTTGCCAGCGCAACATACTTGTTACCTGGCCCTGTAATAATGTCAACTTTCGGGATAGTTTCAGTACCATAAGCAAAAGCGGCAATCGCCTGTGCGCCACCAAGCTTGTACACCGACCGGATACCGGCAACTGACGCTGCCACAAGAATATCGGGATTCACTGCACCAAAAGCATCGCACGGGGTGGTTACAAACATATCGTTAACACCAGCAACCGTTGCAGGCGCGGCATTCATCAACAGTGATGAGGGATAGGATGCTTTACCGCCCGGCACATAGAGCAGCGCCTTTTCCATTGGAGTTACACGCTGACCAAGCAGCACACCGCCATCTGCTTCATAAAAAAAGCTTTTCTCAACCTCATGCTGATGAAAACGCATAATATTAGCGTAAGCCTCTTCAAGCAGTGCAACAAATTCGGGATCAGCATTGGCACGAGCAGCATCAATCTCTTCGGAAGCAACAAACATTGATGACAAGCTTATGCCCTGAAAACGCTCCGTGTAATCCCGCACGGCACGATCACCATGGTGGCGCACATGGTACAAAATATCATCAACGGCAGATTGCACTGAGGCATCAACCGTAACGCTCCGATGCAATTGATCTTGCAACGCTGCACGATCTTCAGGAAAACGGTAGAGACGCAACACGTTAGTAGTACATTTTTAGTTAGTAAATTTACCGACATTCTCACTATCATTAATGCTACGCGACAACAAGAGCAGGAGTGAAAAGCGGAACAAGAGGTTGCAAAACGAGAAAAATGTAAAAAAGAGGTTATCTGCCAATGCTTTTCATTTGAAAAAAAAGTTGCATTAACTACCTTAGCACTTTATAATTTATATCTTGGCTATGAAGTTGAAACCTTGGAATATAGCTTGAATAAGCATCATTCCAAGCCACTATGCCATACACACAGAACCATGTTAACATGAGCTTTTTCAGTAATCTGTTCAGAGATATTGCCATCGATCTTGGAACAGCAAATACCTTGATTTTTATCCGCGGCAAAGGCGTTGTTTTAAATGAGCCTTCGATTGTGGCTCGCGAACGCAATACAGGTAAAATTGTAGCTATCGGGCATGAAGCGTTGCTGATGCACGAAAAAACACACCCCGGCATCGTTACTATACGCCCTCTGGCCAATGGCGTTATTGCTGATTATGAAGCAACGGAAGAGCTGATTAAAGGCTTGATCAATAAAACCAAAACCAAATTCTCATTCGGGATCCGTCGGATGGTCATTGGTATTCCATCAGGTATTACTGAGGTGGAAAAACGTGCAGTGCGCGACTCTGCCGAGCATGTTGGTGCGCGCGAGGTATATCTGGTAACAGAACCAATGGCTGCGGCAATTGGTATCGGGCTTGATGTGAAGGAACCGATGGGCAACATGATTGTCGATATCGGTGGCGGAACAACAGAGATTGCGGTTATCTCGCTTGGTGGTATTGCATCGGGTGAATCCCTTCGTGTGGCTGGAACAGATATCACCGATGAAATTGTACGTCATTTCCGCAAAGCGTACAATCTTGCTATTGGTGAACGCACGGCAGAAGACGTGAAAATTAAAATTGCCTCCGCTTATAAACTTGAAAAAGAGTTGACCATTACAGTCAGAGGCAGAAATCTTGTTACCGCGTTACCAGAAGAGCAGTTAGTTGATTCTGCCACTATCCGTGAAGCTATTGCAACTCCAATAAGCCAGATTATCACCTCAATCAAAAAGAGCCTTGAAGTAACCAAACCGGAGCTCTCCGCAGATATTTTTGATCGTGGACTCTTTCTTGCTGGCGGTGGTGCACTGATTAAAGGACTCGACAAAAAAATCAATGTAGAGACCAAGCTTGCTGTCCATATAAGCGAAGATCCTCTCACTGCTGTAGCCCGCGGTACTGGCGAAGTTCTTGAAAATCTTGAAAAATATCGTAGTGTCCTGCTGACCAGCAAGCAATATTGAGCTATTGCTCAGTTAAAAGCTTGGTATAATACGCTTCATACTGTTCAACAAGCAAAGTGGTTTCGTACTGCTTTGCTTGTTTGACGCACTCTTCCGAACAGTCTTGCCAGTGCTTTTCATGAGATAAGAGCAGTAACGCTTTCTCGGTCATTCCCTCAATATCACCAGGAGGCAGAAGGTAGCCGTGACGACCTTGCTCAATAAACTCAGGAAACCCGCCCGCCAAGGTAGCAATAACCGGTACACCGCACGCCATAGCCTCCAGCGCAGCAAGCCCGAATGACTCAGCATTACTCGGCATTAACATCACATCAGCAATGGAGAGCAGTGGAACAATATCAACAAGTTTGCCAAGAAATTTTACCCGATCAACAATTCCGAACTGACGCACCAGAGTCTCCGCTTCACTCCGCTCAGGTCCATCACCCACAAGCAACAACGTTGCTTGGCTTTTTTGGCTCACCGCATAAAAAATCCGGATAATATCACCAATACATTTCACCGGCCTGAAATTGGAAATGTGAATCACAATTTTTTCATCTCCAATGCCAAGCTGTTCGCGGATCTCTTTTTTGGGAGAACGGAAAAAAAGCGATGTATCCACAAAATTCGGAATAACCGTTATCTCCTTTTTGGGATTGAACATCTTTACCGTTTCATTTTTGAGATAGCCTGATACAGCCGTTACACCATCGGATTTATTGATAGCAAGCCGGACAACATCTTTCATCCCGCGATCTGCGCCAACAACGGTGATATCGGTACCGTGTAACGTTGTGGCGAGCTTAAAACATTTGGACTCGGCACATTTATCCTCCAGCATCTGGCGAGCAAGCATGGCGCTCAAAGCGTGTGGAATTGCATAATGAGCATGTACCACATCAAGCTTTTCATAGAAGGCAACTTCCGCAATTTTTGAAGCCAAGGCGAGAGTATAAAATGGTGTTTCAAAAAGTGGATAGTGCATCATCTCAATCTCATGATAAAAGATGTTGCGCGAAAATGCTCCAAGCCGAAATGGTGCTGCCTGGCTGAAAAAGTGCACCCGATGCCCTTTTGCAGCAAGTGCTTTCCCAAGTTCGGCAGCAACAGCACCACTTCCGCCGTAAGTATGATGACAGGATATGCCAATGTTCATTGCTTGTATTCTCATAGCTTTACTTAAATCCTGTGGCAACCTCCTGCAATTGCCCCTTTCAGTGAGAGAAAAAGAGAACATACTTTACCAATATACCCAAGGCTTTTCGATTTATGGGTGCGGGGTAAGCTGACTGATAATTTATCGTTTCGTTAAATATCACAGAAGAGATGCAAGAGAACAAAAAATGCAGCATCTCTCCTCTCCTCTGCGTACATTGTAAAGTAACGAACGCTTGTGATTATTCTGGATATTGATAATGACAACACGGCAATCCTGAAAAACAAGTTTTCACCATAGCATTACAATAATTCAATGGAACAGAGTCAACAAAAACAGAGTGTCGCCTTTTCCTCAGTGGTGGCGAGCTTTTTTCTTACAGCAATGAAGCTGGTCGTTGGCATTATGACTGGCAGCATCGGCATTATCTCCGAAGCGGCACACTCTGCGCTCGATTTGGGTGCTGCTGGCTTGACGCTCTTTGCCGTCAACATGAGTGATAAACCTGCCGACAGCAAACACCATTACGGTCACGCCAAGGTTGAAAGTGTTTCGGCACTTATTGAGACAGGATTACTGATTATTACATGTCTCTGGATTATTTATGCTTCAGTTGAACGACTTCTTGCAGGTACGACGGAAATAGAAATCACTTGGTATGCTTTTGCCATTATGGTCATATCGATTGTTGTCGATTTTTCCCGCTCAAGAGCACTGTTGAAAGTTGCAAAAGAGACCAACAGCCAGGCACTTGAGGCTGATGCCCTACACTTCAGCTCCGATATTCTGAGTTCGGCGGTGGTATTGGTCGGTCTGGTATTTGTTTCAATTGGAATAGCATGGGCGGATGCAGTAGCTGGTATTGCGGTAGCGGTGCTTGTTGGCAACGCGGCGTTCAGCCTTGGGAAAAAAACTATTGATGTTTTGATCGACGCTGCTCCAGAAGGCATTGCCGAACGAATTGAGGAGCTATCCATGACGGTCGCCGGTGTTATTTCAATCGATAAAATCAGAGTTAAACCAACCGGACCACAGGTGTTTATTGAGATGTCGGTCTGTGTGAACAGAACATTATCGGTAGAAAAAGTGCAAGCTATCTGCTCAAGCATTGAGCAGAAGATACGTGAAGAGTTTCCGGTAGGCGACATCACTATCAACTCCAGACCCATTGCACTCAATAACGAAACCATTGCAGAACGAGTACACGTCATCGGGCTGAACCACAATCTTCACGCACACAACATTTCGACAAGCCTCAGCGAAGAGAAAAAACAGATCACCTTTGATGTGGAAATTGATCAACGACTAACCATCAAGCAGGCTCACGACACAGTCACCGCGCTTGAAGATGAGCTGCATCGGGAGTTCGATGGAACACTTGACATCTGCATTCATCTCGATCCGCTTCGCTACGATGAACGCACCACGACTACGCTGCCTGCTGAAGAGGAGGAGCACGTGCGAGAACTGATTATCAAAGCGTCAAAGAGAATCGATAAAATTCACGATGTTCACGACATACGGATACGAAAAACCGAGCAACAGAAGCTCTGCATTACTTTGCACTGTTCGTTTAATGATGATGCACTCCTTGAAGAGGTACATTCACTCACGAGTCAATTAGAGGGTGCAATCTACCACTCTATGAAAAACGCTTGCCGCATCATCATCCATGCTGAACCACTTCTGGCATAAATAAAGTCATGAACTGTACAACAACGACAGGGTTGATGACAATCAAGAAAGAGAACGGTTTCCGGTAGAGGAATGCCCGGAAACCGAACTCTCTTGCTCCAGTTCCTTTTTTTGGGAACTGGTCACCAGCTTGTGCAAAACACCGATAACCAGCAAAGATGCAAGCAGCAAACCATAATGCCACGGATTAAAAAGCAGCTCCATGTCTTGCCCAGCAGTGGCAATTTTGACCGGCTCAACAATCAGTTGTCGCAAGAGAGTAATCATGGCAACTTCAATGAAAACGACAACATGAAAGACCCCAGTCTGCACATAGTTGATTTCTGCAGAAATCAGGCTTGACAATGTCCATACAATAAAAAGGGTACCAAGTGACTGCAAAAAACCATGGGCAAGATTATTCATGTCAACCGAATGGATAACGGCTGCGGAAAACTCCCATATCACCATCAAACTGGCCAAAACCAGCGCTATAGCCAGAAAAGCATGGAGAATATGATTAAAGGTACGAAGCGCTCTCAACAGGCGGCCTTCAAAATTAGCAATCATGAGTTGAATGGCAGGTGATTATAAATGAAAATGAACTGGAATCGAATGGCTTGCTGAAACGGCGCTATACTGGAAAATCACCAGATACGGCACTGAGGCTTTTATAAAACCTTGTTTACTTTATGGTAAGCATTCATCCTTCTGTTTGCAAAAAAGCAATTGTAAAAATCACAAGATCCTCAGCTTTACATCCACCAGACACTTTTATCATTATATTCTCAGCAACATCGCACCAATAAAGAGAATCATTAGAGATTTGGTGCACTGCATTTTTACATAACACAACAAGAGAAGAGAAGCAGACGGTTATCGCTCTGCGAAACATAAGACTGGTTCAAGTTGAGTACTTCACCAGCAACGATTCACCCATAAATTCATCATGAAACCCACCAGTATAGTTTGCGTTACCGGAGCATCAGGATTCATTGCTGCCCATATCGTCCGTGAATTGCTCGAACGAGGATACCATGTCAGGGGAACGGTACGCAAAAGTGCAGAGCATTACCATTTTCTCACCAACCTGCCGGGTGCAAAAGAGCGGTTGGAACTTGTACAGGCTGATTTGTTGCAAGATGGCGCATTCGACCACGCTGTTGCAGGATGCGAGTATGTGATGCACACGGCAAGTCCTTACAAAATTAACGTAAAAAATCCACAAAGCGACCTTGTTGATCCGGCGTTGCTTGGTACCAAAAATATCCTGAAAAGCTGTGTTCAAGCGGGTTGCGTCAAGCGGGTGATTTTTACTTCGTCAATCGCTGCCATTACGGATGAACCGGAAACCGACACGGTGTTTACCGAAAAGAATTGGAATACAACGTCCACCCTTGAACGACAGCCATATCAATATTCCAAAACGCTTGCTGAGCGAAAAGCGTGGGACTTCATCATGCAGAGACGTCCTAAATTTGACTTGGTCAGCATCAATCCGGTTATGGTGATTGGACCAGCGCTGAGCCGATCGCTCAACACCACCAATGCGATGATTCGTGATATTATGAGTGGTGTGTATCCGGGAATTATGGATTTGAACTGGGGTTTTGTTGATGTGCGCGATGTCGCAAAAGCGCATGTACTGGCAATGGTAACCGATGCAGCAAGCGGACGCTACCTCTGCTCGGCAGAAACCATACACATGCGCACTATTGTAGCGTTGCTAAAATTGTCAGGGTTCAGCAAATACGCGCTGCCAAACGTTGATCTTTCAAATAAAGCAGGCTCAATGTTGATGAAGGTGCTTTCGTTCACCCAACCACGCGATACTGGTATGTACATTCGCCTGAACGTTGGACGGATGATGCGCATTGATAACATAAAAATCCGCCGTGAGCTTGGCATGAGCTTTATGCCGGTGAAAGAGAGCTTGTTGGAAACTGTCAAGGACATGGAGAAATGGGGGCATCTCATTCCGAAGTCTTGAATTCCTGCGGATGGGATTATAACCCTATAATGAACAAGCACTCTGCCACGAAACCACCCCGTCAGGCTTCGCCTGCCACCCCTCCTTTTAAAGGAGGGGAATTGGGAAATTGTCACAACAAACTCTCCACCTGAAAAGAGGGAGTACCCGGAAGGGGAGAGGGGGTTTTATTGGCAACCTGCGGCAAATCTTGTTAATACTCTCTCAGCAACACCTCGTCGGGCATGTGTAGCTCTTGATAGCTTCAACTGGTTCAGGCATATTAATGGGAAAATGCTCTTTTTTGTAATCTTCAATCGAAATGCCCTGAATCTCCAGTTCATAGTGCTCAAGAGCGGCGCTTGAAGATATACAGGATCGGGAAATGGCGAAAGAGCGCTCGTTCGCCGACAACTCTGGAGCGCTGTATGGCATGGCGCTTTTTCATAGTATCGCCAAAATGCCGAATGTTATACGCTAAAGCACGAAACACTGCTGCTGATTTTTTGAACGCATCAGGAAATTGAGTGAGATAGAACAACGCTGCCGCAAGTTCGAGTAATAAACGGAGTGGCAAAAGCCATAAGAGCGATGCCGTACTTTGGTTCTTCAGCAGCATCGTTATATTATTGCGATGATTGTAATATATTTTATCGACTGAACCAACGGCAAGCGACGCGCCCCCTGCGTGCAGTACAATTGACGATGGAACGGAACGGATACGATAGCCAGCCAACTTCATCCGCCATGAAAGATCAATCTCCTCCATCTGCATGAAAAAATCCTCATCAAATCCACCAAGCTCTTCAACAATGGATCGCTTCGTAAACATGGCAACACCCGATGCCCAGAAAATATCCTGCCCAATATCATACTGCCCGCTGTCAGGTTCAATGGCTGAAAACGTACGCCCCAAGCACCACGGATAACCAAGCAAATCAATCATACCGCCTGCCGCGCCGGCATAATCAAACACCCTTTTTCCTTGACGGTACTGCTGCAACGAGAGAATTTTTGGCTGCATTGCACCAATGCAATCATCAGCACGCGCCGCCGCGACAAGCTCATCAAGCCACAAAGGGTCGTGCTCGGTATCATCATTCATGAATACAACATAGTCCGCCGTGGAGTGTTTCAGCCCCTCATTGCAGCCACTGGCATAACCTCGATTTTCCGGCAGTCGGATAAGACGCGCGTTTCTGTACCGCTTGACCAGAAAGACAAGACCAGCCTCCGTTCCTCCATTATCCACCACAATAATACCCATCGAAGGATAACGGGTATCGGCAAGCGAGTCGAGGCATCGCTCAAGCATATCCCGCCGTTTGTAGTGAGGAATGATAATGTCAACAGAGGGGCAATGCTCCATAAAGGGTTTTCCAGAGGGCTTAACGGAGCGTTTACTGCAGCGTTCTCCAGAACTCTCCAGCAAGACGGGCGCATGCTTCCGGAGTCGATGCAGAGGCTATGTGCTGCAAGAGCGCTGTTCCAACAACTGCACCATCAGCCAGCGCCCACATGGACTCGACGCGGGCTTTATCTTTGATGCCAAATCCAACGACAAATTTTTTGCGGGTATGCTGACGCACGCGATGGAGATACTCCTCAACCATATCCTCTGATGACGCCTCGGAAAGCTTAGCTGTGCCAGTTGTACCATTGACGGCAAGGCAGTAGGAAAAATCGGTAGAAAGTGAGTCAATCAGCGCAATACGCTCTGGCGGAGTAACCGGCGACACAAGAAACACCACCGTCAGTCCACAACTTTTAGCTTTCCGGAGAAAATCCGCAGCCTCTTCGGGTGGAAAATCAGGAATCAGCAGCCCGTCAACACCAGCAGCAACAGCATCGCGCATAAACGCATCAACGCCATAAGCGATAACCGGATTGCAGTAGCCCATCAGCAAAATGGGAACGTTAATCGGCCTGCACCCCTCACCTTGACGAGCACGCCGTATCAATGCAAGAAGGGATTTGATGGTCACGCCATTACGAATGGCAGTATGTGCCGTCTCCTGAATTACCGGTCCATCACCGATAGGGTCGGAATAAGGCATACCAAGCTCTACAATGTCAGCTCCGCTCTCTTCAAGCGTTTCAAGCACCGGCAGCGTTGCGCCAGCAATTGGAAACTCAGGCATATAATAGGCAATCAGCAGTTTTTTATCCTGCTGCAACAGGGTTGTTATTCTGTTTTGGAACATAAAGAATAGATCAGCGGACAAGTTGTGGAATAACAAAAATATCAAGCACCATGGAGATCATGGTCATGATATGGACAAGAAAACTACCCCAGAGATTTTTAGTTTTCAACACGAGATAACCACCTAAAATACCGATTGGAAAAGCCATCATTCCCATGAGTGCACGCTCTTGTATGCCAACCGGTGCCACCGCAAAATGGTTGACAACATAAAAAATAGTGGTAAGGAAAACGGTAATATGTTTGTTGACACCGCGTTCAATCATAGCCGAGAAAATTATGCCACGCCAGAGAAACTCCTCCGCAAGAATAAGGATGGGAAACAAGTAAAGCAACGAATAGTTTACAAGCAGAACCTCCATCTGCACCATTGGTGCGCCGCCGTTTTTGTAGTAAAGTACCGTGTTGATAAGATCCATTGCAAAAAGAAAAAGACCTGCCAAGCCTCCCCACAACAACGATTTTTTAAGATCTCCACCAGCCACATACATCTGGTGCCACTCCCCTTTTGCAGAACCACGATAAAGCACCAAGCCGATAGCGCCAAACACGTAGAGCAACAGCGCAGGCCACTCCAGCAATGGCGTAAAATGACCAACAAAACCCAGCAGCCAAATTGCTGTCATAAGCCCAAAAGAAAGATTTAACCGTGCTTTGAGAGAGTTTGAAGCGGCAGAACTCTCTTGAAATGATTTAACTGATGCCATGCCTGAACAATTAAATTAAATGATGTTATGGAATATATAACGGACGCCGTTCATAGTCAATCGGGTCAGCCATGCCCATCAGCGCAAATGCCCGCAAACGCCGCGCACAACTGTCGCAAACGCCACACGCCTTACCCTCGCTTTTATAGCACGACCAGCTCAGCTGGAACGGCGCACCAAGCTCCATACCCTTATGGACAATATCAGATTTCTGCATTTCAATCAACGGCGTGAGAATTTCAATCGCTGTATCGGGCTTTGTTCCCAACTCAATAACCTTGTTGAACGCATCATAAAATACCTTTCGACAATCGGGATAACCAGAGGTATCCTCCTCCACCGCCCCAATAAAAATCTTACAAGCACCAATCACCTCCGACCAGCTCACCGCCATCGAGAGAAAACCGGCATTGCGAAACGGTACATAGCTCGTGGGAATTGTTCCACCCTGAAGGTCAGCGCCGCTCACCGGCATAGAGTAATCGGTCAACGATGAGCCACCTATTTGGCCGAGAAAATCCGCATTGACCTCAAGACGCTGCTCAATATTGTAATGATTACAGAGAGCACGGAACGATTCCAGCTCTTTCTGCCACGTCCGCTGCCCGTAATTGACGTGCATTGCCGCTAACGCATAGCCTTCGGCATGAGCGATTGCTGTGGTAACAAGGCTGTCCATGCCGCCGCTGAGAAGGATGACTGCTTTTTGTGTTGTTGACATCGCTCTATTTTAGATAAAATAAATGAAACCAAAAAAGCCTCCGTTGAAAGGAGGCTTTAAAGATTTTTTTGAGCGGGAAACGAGACTCGAACTCGCGACCCCAACCTTGGCAAGGTTGTGCTCTACCAACTGAGCTATTCCCGCGTTGTAATGAGTGACAAATATAAGGATGTTTTTATTTTTTGCAACTCCAAAATTGATTTTTCTCAATACGCCATTTTTCTCTTACAGTGCCAACTCACGAATAATGGTCTCCATATCTTTATCTCCGCGCCCCGAAAGATTTACCACAAGAACAGCATCCTGCGCCATTTCAGGTGCTCTGGTAATGGCATAATGGATGGCATGTGCAGACTCAAGCGCACAGATAATTCCTTCAGTTTTCGCGAGTGTTTCGAGTGCCAAAAGCGCTTCGCTGTCGGTAACGGAGGTGTAGCGCACTAATCCAAGCTCCTGTAAATAACAGTGCTCAGGACCAACTCCTGGATAATCCAATCCTGCTGAAATGGAGTGCGCCTCCTGCACCTGCCCATCCTCATTCTGCAGCAGCTTCGTCATAGCTCCATGCAGCACTCCGGGCGTTCCAAGCGTCAGGGAAGCCGCGTGTCGCCCATTCAGTCCCTCGCCGGCAGCCTCAACACCAACCAGCTCAATCTGTGCTGCATACTGCAAAAATTCGTAAAACATGCCCACCGCATTACTGCCACCACCAACACACGCCGTAATAACATCAGGCAATTTCCCCGCTTGTGCCATAATCTGTGAACGCGTCTCCTTGCCTATAATTGCCTGAAAATCGCGAACCATCATTGGGTAAGGGTGCATTCCCACCACTGAACCGATAATATAAAACGTCTCTTCCGGGTTATTCATCCAGTCACGGATTGCCTCACTTGTTGCATCCTTCAAGGTTCTTGAACCACTGCTGACGGCACGTACTTCAGCGCCTAACAGCTTCATGCGTGCAACATTCGGTGCCTGCCGCCGAATATCCTCTTCCCCCATATACACAATACACGCAAGGTCAAACAGTGCGCAAACCGTTGCTGTTGCTACACCGTGCTGTCCGGCACCGGTTTCAGCAATAACGCGCTTTTTGCCCATGCGTTGAGCAAGTAACACTTGACCGAGCGCATTGTTGATTTTGTGCGCACCCGTATGGCAAAGATCCTCCCGCTTCAAATAAATCTGCGCGCCCTGTAACGTTTTGCTCAGCCGTTCAGCATGATAAAGAGGTGTCGGACGACCAACATAATCGCGCAGAAGCTTTGTCAGTGCTGCACTAAACGAAGGATCGTGTTGCGCTTTAAGGTACTCAGCTTCAAGATCGGCAGCATTCTTTATCAGCGTTTCAGGAATAAACTTGCCACCAAAACTGCCAAAATGTCCGGTGGTATCGGGAGCGGAATAAAAGGTCTGCGCCATGGAAAAATCAAAAAAGTTAAAAGTTATCGGCAGAGCAATGGCAGCATATAAAGCAATCATCGTGCGATAGTAATTATCAGTCTGATAATAAAATAATATATTTTAAAACTTTTATCATTGACCATCACAATACCCTAAGCTTGTGAAGTTTTCTGCACGGTATATTTCCATACTCTTCATACTCAGTTATGCACTGCTGGTAAGCCCATTGACAAGGTATGGTGTTGTGTATGCGGCTAAAAAAGCAGCCACTCCCAAGCCGCAACGTGTAACGTCAGAAGGGTTAACCAGCGTGGTCACTTTTGCAGCGCAAGATTCGGTTATCTATAATTTCGATCGTCGAAGTATGGAGCTTTGGGGGAAGGCGCGTCTTGACCACGAGCGTGCACAGGTGACGGCACCCAAAATTGTGATTGATGGTACGAACTCTCTGTTACACGCCTTTGGTACCTCAGCATCGGCACAAACGCCAGCAGAGCCAGCAGTGTTTGGCGACCAGCAAGGGATCTTGCGGAGCGACATCATCACCTACAATTTTCAAACCCGAGTGGGCGAAACTGCGGCTCTCATGCCATCATTTGCAAACGGCATCTATTTTAAAGGCAAAAAAGTGTCGAAGCTTGATAACGGAAACATTGTTGTTAAGGATGGCACCTTCACCACCTGCGACGAAGAGGAGCCGCACTACTGGTTCTCCGCCTCATCCATGACGCTGCTGCCTGATAAGAGCCTTAAAGCAAAATCGCTGGTGATGTATATCCATCCGGAGATTTTTGCGCAGCGCCTTCCCGCCATACCCGTTATGGCGCTTCCGTACATGAAGTGGTCGTCAAAGCGTGAACGCATATCGGGCTTTCTTACGCCAACAATTACCACCTATTCAAGCAGTCTTGCATTGTCAAAATTTGGCTACTACTGGGCGATGAGCGATTATGCTGATCTTAATCTGGAGGCTGATCTCGCTCTTAATGGAAGCTGGAGGCTGGGCAAGCGCTTCCGTTACCTGAAAAATGATGCCTTTTCAGGCACGATGACCGGAGACTATAAACGTTATGCGGCTGAAGAGGGTCGTTCAGCAGCAACGGATTGGAATGCTGCAATTGCGCATCATCAGGCATTGGATGCATCGTCACAGTTGGATGTTGCACTGCAGTTTCAAGGTGGGAAGCGTGATGATGATCTTCATGCAATGAATGTTGAGAGTGTATTGACCGAACAAACGAATGCGCGCGCTTCAGTGGTTAAAACATTCCAGAATGATAATTCACTGTTGACAGCAACCTATAATCGCTCCGCTGATCTGCGTAACAATAACAGTTATCAACGAATTGAAAGTACCTTCTACCAGAATCGTCTCTATCCATTTCGTGCTGCCGTCGAGAGTTGGACATCGGCAGTGTCAGTCACAACGGGCGCATCATTAACGCTTGAGTCGTTGTCGTTGAACGAGCGCGTTTCATCAGGCTATTCGGGGTATCTCAACGGTGAGCTTGGTTATTATCGCGAGCTTGGCAAGAGCTCCAAAGCGTTGTTTACTCAGGGAATCAGCTTACAGAGCATGGAACCGGTTCCGGGGAGCAAGAGCTATAGCGGGACGCGAATACTTTTACCGTTGCGAATGCAATCTACGCTGTTTCAACATCTCAACCTCAATCCATCGCTGACCTATAGCCATTCATTGCAAACCGACGGTGCGGAGAGCTTTTCGACAACTGTTTTTTCAGTTGATGCAAGCACGCGGCTTTACGGTACGCTTGGAACCGGAGCGCTTGAAAAGCTTGTTGGAATGAAGGCGCTTCGCCACACCTTTATTCCCACACTCAGTTATACATGGAATCCGGCATTCGCGGGTGAGTGGGAGTATGCTTCGTCGTTGAGCAGTGTCTATGATTGGCCAACAACTACGGCATTCAGCGGTTTTGAAGCGACACGCTTTACTGGTCTTCCTGACGGACAACGCACCGTTGGGTTGACCTTGAAAAATCTGTTTCATGGCAAATTCAACGGCTCATCAACTGCCGAAAATGGTGATGCTTCCACTGGCGATTATACGGCTCAGTTGCTCTCCTTAACGGCCTCAACCTCCTATAACAGCGCGGCTGAGGCGTGCCCGCTGGCACCGTTGAGCATTGTTGCCTCCAGCAATGTAGTGGCTCCAAACGTACTTCTTAGTGGTGGGGCAATGTATGATTTCTACAGTTACGATTCAGCAACCGGTGCAAGGGCGAACCGTACCAACCATGACGAAGGCAAGCCGCCATTACGTTTTGTCAAAGGGTTTATGAACATGAGCGTGAGTATGCATGGGAGCACAGAGAGCGGTTCCGTAGCCTCTTATGCCACAGCCTTGGCGTCGCCCTTCGCTACCTATACCGAGCAGGCACTCTTTCTCAATCCATTTCTCGCGAGTGACTGGCAGATGATGCTCTCCCTTTTCATGCAAACCGATAACACCAACCCGCTGGCACCAGCGTCCGACAAGCTTCTCAATATTGCCGCAAAAATAGCGCTCTCGAAAAATTGGCAAAGCGGCATAACAACCGGTTACGATTTTGAGCGCAATAAAATGGTTTTCCCGATGGTGCAGCTCTATCGCGACCTCCACTGCTGGAAAATGGGCTTGCAATTGGTGCCTTCCGGCGTTTTTCAGGGCATCACCTTCCAGCTTGGATTGAAAGCGCTTTCAAACCAGAATCCCTTCGTCACTCCATCATCTCAAGTTGATTGAGAATAATGGCGAGCCGCTTGTTGAACGCGTCGTGAGCATCGTGATGAATGCAGTGCGATGCTTTCGGGATGATAAACGCGCCCGCATGTGGCACGAGCTCCTGAAATTCAGGGATGATTTTATGCGGTGGAAGCGCCATATCCTCAGCGCCCCAGACGAGAAAGGTCGGTCCTTTATAATTGCACGGTTTTGTAAGATGATCAAGCCTGAAATCGCGTGGTCGTTTTGAGGGCGACATGTAGGAGAATTGTGCACCACGATCCAGTAATGGTGCGGTAAACTGGTTGATCAACTTGCTGTCAACCTTCTGCTGATTAAAGTAGGTTGGCGTAAGGCTCTGGCTGACACCAACAGGATTTGCGAAAGCGGTAAAGAGTACATCGCCAATCAGTGGTGAAGCGACAAGTCCGAAAAAGAGACTCGCCATGCCATCCATGGTATCGCCAAAAAGACCTGAGGGATTAGCAAGAATAAGCGCCTTAATCTTGTGTGGATGATGATGTGCAAAATAGAGCGCACTTGCAGCACCCATGGAGTGACCGACAACAATAACTGAATCAAGGTTTTTCAGCAGGAGAAAGGTCTCAATTTGTGCCGCAAAAAGTTCCAGGCTGTAACGCACATCAGGTTTTTGCGATTTACCAAACCCGATCAAATCCATTGCATAAATTTTATTATGGAGTGCAAACTCAGGAATATTCAAATCCCAGTGCTCAATCATGGCACCATAGCCATGGAGAAACAGCAGAGGTGTTTTATGTGGCTGTTCCTCACCATACTCCTGATATCTGATTTTAGCTTCAAGAGTTGGCGATAACTGCCATATAAAGTACTGGTCTTTTGCGGTATTGCTCATCGTAGTCAAAATCAGTAGAAATTACGAAAAATTGTAGCGAGCGTCGAGCGGTATTGGTCATCACAAGCGTGTTGTACAGCTTCTTATACAATATACGCTGGCGATTCGAGACTGTTTTAAAATGGTTGAAACAAATATAAAAGATCTTGGGTAATATGGATAATAGGGTTAAATTTATCCGATTTTTATCATTTGTATCTCTTCTCTCTCTATGCTCCAGGTTTCCAGAAAATTTGAATATGGATTACACGCCGTTACCTACATGGCAACCAAAGGTCAAGGTCGTGTTGTTACCGTTAAAGAGATGGCTGATGAAATTGGCTTTTCGCAAGAATTTCTCTCCAAAGCAGTGCAGAGCTTGAAGCGTGCTGGAATTGCTGATTCGGTACAGGGCGTGAAGGGAGGTTATATGCTCTGTAAGGAAACACACGCTATTACCGTTGCCGATATTGCTCTTGCCATTGAGGGAAAACCACATCTTGTTCGCTGTGGTGTAAGTCCTGAAAGTTGTGAGGTTTTTACCTCATGCCACCACAAAAGCTACATGAATAAGTTGCAGTATAAAATCCAAGCCATCCTGATGGCTACCACCATCGAATCGCTTTTGCATCAAATCGCAGAGTGAC
This sequence comes from Chlorobium chlorochromatii, assembly GCA_020721255.1. Classification (GTDB taxonomy): domain Bacteria; phylum Bacteroidota; class Chlorobiia; order Chlorobiales; family Chlorobiaceae; genus Chlorobium; species Chlorobium chlorochromatii. The sequence continues at coordinate 83,395 of DYND01000001.1, read as the reverse complement.
ATTTTCAACCATTTTGAAAAAAAACGATTTTGACTACTATGACCACGCCGCGCCTTGCCGATGCTGTTGTCGCTGACACAACACTTCCTGACATTTTTCTCAAAGGCATTACAACTCACAATCTTCGCAATATTTCGGTTCGCATTCCCCGCAACAAATTTGTCGTTTTTACCGGTGTGAGTGGTTCGGGTAAATCAAGCCTTGCATTCGATACACTCTATGCTGAAGGTCATCGTCGCTATGTTGAATCGCTCTCTGCTTATGTGCGGCAGTTTCTTGAAAGAATGCCACGCCCTGAAATTGAAACGGTTGAAGGTATTGCGCCTGCCATTGCTATTGAGCAGAAAGCTCTCCCTAAAAATCCGCGTTCTACCGTTGGTACGGTTTCCGAAATCTACGACTATCTTCGCCTGCTGTACGCCCGTATCGGCAAAATTTATTCGCGCGATACTAATGAGCTGGTGCTAAAGCACACGCCCGATGACGTGAGCCTTCAGGCTGGATTTTTTGAGCAGGGCACAAAATTTTATGTCGGCTTTTATTTCCCGGCACATGAAGATGCAGGGCATCATAGCTGTTCGGTGCAGGATGAAATTGCCAGTCTGCTGAAACGCGGTTTTTTTAGAGTGGTTGCCGGAGAGGAAGTGCTCGACCTGAATCAGGATGCAGCGTGCCAGAGAGTTATTGCTATGCCAATCGCGGAACGAGCTGAGCTGCTTGTACTGGTTGACCGCTTTATTGCGCGGCAAGACGAGAAGGTGTTCAGCCGCGTCTCGCAGGCTGCTGAGAGCAGCTTTAATGAATCGGGTGGTTATGCCGTGCTGAAGATTATTGGCGGGAAAACCTATCAGTTCAGCGATCGGCTTGAACTGAACGGTATTGAGTATCAGGAACCATCTCCACAGCTCTTCGCCTTCAATTCACCAATTGGCGCCTGTACAACCTGCCAAGGCTTCGGTCGTCTTGCGGGGATTGATGAAGATGCGGTAATACCGAACAAGTCGCTGACGCTTGAAGAGGGAGCCATTGCCTGCTGGAACTCCGAAAAATATCGCTGGAATTTGCAGGAACTGCTTACCTACGCGTCTGATGCCGGTGTGCCGACTGAGGTCCCTTATGAAAAGCTCACCTACGCCCAAAAGGAGATTGTATGGAAAGGTACTCCTGATAAGCGTTACGAGGGCATTCGTGCTTTCTTTTCTGCCATCGAGAAAGATGCCGGCTATAAAATGCACTTTCGTGTCTTTTTAAGTCGCTATCGCGGTTACGCCACCTGCCCCGATTGTGGTGGCAGCCGTCTCAACCCTGACGCTATGCTTGTGCGTATTGCCGGACGCGATATTGGTGAAGTGTCGCGCATGAACATTGCTGAAGCCGCTCAATTTTTCCGTACCCTCGATATTTCACCATTCGATCGTAAAGTGGCAGAGGTCATTCTTGAAGAAATTATCAAGCGCCTCGGCTATCTGCTCGATGTCGGCTTGAACTATCTCACCCTCGACCGCCTGACGCACACGCTCAGTGGCGGTGAGTTCCAGCGCATCAACCTCTCCACCTCACTGGGTTCGCCCCTTGTCGGGGCCATTTATATCCTCGATGAACCAAGTATCGGTCTCCACCAGAGCGATTCTGCACGTCTTATTACGTTGCTTCGCAAACTGCGTGATCTCGGCAATACTGTTGTGGTGGTTGAGCACGATCGCGAAATTATCGAGGCGGCTGATGAGGTGATTGACCTCGGACCTTATGCCGGACGTCTTGGTGGAGAGGTGATGTTTCACGGCTCAATTGAGGAGATGCGACGTTCCGGTAAGTCGCTCACCGCCCAGTATCTCAACGGCGAAAAAGAGATTGCCGTGCCAGCAGTGCGTCGTACCACCGATTTTACCTATTGCATAGACATCACTGGTGCAATGCAGAACAACCTCAAAAATATTGATGTCCGTTTCCCCCTTAATGTTATGACCTGTGTTACGGGTGTCAGCGGTTCCGGAAAGTCAACCCTTGTTAATGATATTCTTCACAGGGGCATTTCACGAGCAAAAGCAGGGACAAAAGAGAGTGTTGGTACCCATCGCTCATTGTCAGGCGCTTGGCTGGTTGATCGCGTAGAGCATGTTGATCAGTCCCCGATTGGTAAATCGAGCCGCAGCAATCCCGTTACCTATCTGAAGATTTTTGATGATATCCGCACCATTTTTGCGCAAACTCCCGATGCTCAGCAACGTCGCCTCAAGGCAGGCTACTTCTCTTTCAACATACCCGGCGGTCGTTGCGAAACCTGCGCCGGAGAAGGCACCGTGCATATTGAAATGCAGTTTCTTGCCGATATTGAAGCCGTCTGCGAAGATTGTGAAAGTCTTCGCTATAAGCCCGAAGCACTTGCCATTAAGTATCAGGAAAAGTCCATTGCTGATGTGCTCGATATGACTGTTGAAGAGGCAATCAAGTTCTTCAGTAAAGAAAAAGGTCTGGTAAAAAAATTGATGGTACTTGAGGAGGTTGGGCTTGGTTACATTCGCCTTGGTCAGTCGTCAAGCACGCTCTCAGGTGGCGAGGCGCAACGCCTCAAGCTCGCAAGTTTCATCGCCCATGCCGACACATCGCATACGCTTTTTATTTTTGACGAACCCACGACAGGGCTTCATTTTGAAGATATCAATAAACTGATTCTCTGCTTTGAAAAGCTGTTAGAGCAGAACAACACCCTCGTAATTATTGAACACAACCCCGATATTATCAAGCAAGCAGACTGGGTGATTGACCTCGGACCAGGGGCTGGCGACAAAGGCGGGTTTATTGTTGCCGAAGGCACACCCGAAGATATTGCACTTTGTGAAGAGTCGCTGACGGGCCGGTATATTAAAGAGCTGGTCTTGAACCATGATTAAAGGATTGACGGATTGGCTTGATTTTCCTAATCTCAATAAAAAAGCCAACCCGAAGGCTGGCTTTTTTAAAGAATAGAGATGGACAGAGCGCCGATTAATACATGCCGCCCATACCACCCATTCCACCTGGAGGCATTGCTGGCATGTCGGATTTCTCTTCCTTGATGTCAGTAATAGCTGCTTCGGTTGTCAAGAGGATACTGGCAACTGATGCAGCGTTCTCAAGAGCGCTTCTGGTTACCTTAGTAGGATCGACAACACCGGACTCAACCAGGTTTTCGTATGTTTCAGTTCTGGCATTGAAACCAAAATCACCAGTTCCTGCCTTGACCTTCTCAAGCACAACTGCGCCATCGGTGGTGCCTGTGTTGGCAACAATCTGGCGAAGTGGCTCTTCGAGCGCACGGCGGATAATTTCAATACCGGTTTTTTGATCTTCATTGTCTGCAACAGCTCTGTCAAGACCCTTGATCGCACGGATCAGGGCAACACCGCCACCGACAACAATACCTTCCTGCACAGCAGCGCGGGTAGCGTGCAACGCATCTTCAACACGGGCTTTTTTCTCTTTCATCTCAACTTCTGTGGATGCGCCAATATTCAGCACAGCAACGCCGCCTGAAAGCTTGGCAAGACGCTCTTGCAGCTTTTCGGTATCGTAGTCAGAGGTTGATTTTTCTACCTGGCTCTTGATTTCGTTGATGCGAGCCTTGATCTCGTCAGCGGTACCTTTACCTTCAACAATGATGGTGTTATCCTTGTCGATGGTGACGCGACCAGCCTGACCGAGGTAGTTGATTGTCGTGTTTTCGAGTTTGTAGCCTTTCTCTTCGGAGATAACAGTACCACCGGTGAGAATTGCGATATCTTCGAGCATAGCCTTGCGGCGATCGCCAAAGCCAGGAGCCTTGACTGCACATACTCTCAGGGTACCACGCAGCTTATTCACCACAAGGGTTGCAAGAGCTTCGCCTTCGATATCTTCTGAAATGATCAGAAGAGGACGACCAGACTGTGCTGATTTTTCAAGAATCGGGAGCAGCTCCTTCATGTTGCTGATCTTCTTGTCGTGAATCAGGATCAGCGGATCTTCAAGCTCAGCTTCCATCGTCTCAGAATTGGTCACAAAGTAAGGCGAAAGGTAGCCACGATCAAACTGCATACCCTCAACAACCTTAAGCTCGGTGTCCATTCCTTTTGCTTCTTCAACGGTGATAACACCATCTTTTCCAACCTTGTCCATCGCTTCGGCAATAAGTTCACCGATTTCAGGATCGTTGTTTGCAGAGATAGTTCCAACCTGTGCAATCTCTTTTTTACCAGAAATGCTACGGCTGATGTTTCTCAGTTCCTGAACAACTTCTTTCACGGCGCGATCGATACCTCTTTTCAGGTCAATCGGACGAGCACCAGCGGTTACGTTCTTCAGACCTTCACGATAAATAGCCTGAGCAAGAACAGTGGCTGTAGTTGTTCCGTCGCCAGCGACATCGCTGGTTTTGGAAGCAACTTCACGTACCATCTGTGCACCCATGTTCTCAACTGCGTCAGCAAGTTCGATCTCTTTTGCAACGGTCACGCCGTCTTTGGTTGAGGTCGGTGCGCCAAATTTTTTGTCGATCAGAACGTTACGTCCGGCAGGTCCGAGCGTTACTTTTACTGCGTTGGCGAGTTTATCCACACCAACTTTCAGTTTTGCTCTCGCTTCAGTGTCGAAGAAAATATCTTTTGCAGTCATTGTTAACTGTTCCTCCAATAAGGTTTTAAAATGTTAATAACATTAAAGAATGGCGAAAATATCCGACTCACGCATGATGAGGTAATCTTCACCCTCAACACTTACTTCGGTGCCAGAATATTTACCATAAAGCACTTTGTCGCCAGCCTTGACCTGCATTTCAAGCAGTTGACCATTATCAGCAACTTTACCTGCACCTACGGCAACAACTTCACCATACTGCGGTTTTTCTTTTCCTGTATCAGGAATATAAAGGCCGCCCTTGGTTTTTTCTTCCGCCGCTGCAGGCTTAACAATAACTCGATCAGCTAAGGGTTTCAAGTTCATTGTCTTATCTCGTTTGGGTTTTTGATTGAATAGTAAGATACTATAGTAAACAACTTATATCTTTTTTAGCACTCGAACACAGAGAGTGCTAAAGCGATTTTTAATAATAAGAAAAATTTCATCTCTTCCAAACACTATTTACATGGAAAATCAGGGATTTTTCACTTTAGCCATAAAACAATGAATCAAGCGCTCTATCACACCATCGGTAAAGTCACCGTCGAAAAACTGGCCAGCATACACTCAAAAATGAAGGATGATACCGCCACTACTGACGATCGCATCCTTGCTGGTCTGCTGGAGGAGATAACCGCGCTTGCAAAAAACCGCGCCTCTGTTGCGTCGAACGAAACCGAGTTCAGTAAAGGCAGCGATGTGTGGGTTGAACGCACCCAAGGGCACTTTCCGCATATCAGGCTTCATGGCGGCGCACTTGAGGATGATACTATTGCTTGACTCGCAATGCCCTTTGCTGAAACATCACCACCACTTATCGATTTGATTACGGATGGATGCCTTGAGTTTTCGTGTAAACTATGTCAAAAAAAGAATTGTGCTGTTCGTAAGGCAGATTTCAGGAAAAAAGTAGAGTGGACTGTTGAAAATGTTGCAACTATCCATAAGCATCATGACTCTATTTTGGGTCTTTGATGCGTTTGACGATAGAAGAATATGGTAATATAGCTATATATTCAATTGTTAATACCAAGGTGGATTGAGTCTCTTTTATTCATATTCTTCGCTGAATCGCTTTGTTTCAAGGTATCAAAATTCTCTATGGCGTCTGTGTTGATCCATCTATAACGTTGTTTTGCAATTGAAATTTGATAACTGATTGATAAACAGGAGGTAAGGTAATGGCAAAAAAAATAGTGGTATTAGGTGGAGGTACTGGCGGGACAATTGTTTCGAATAATTTGCGAAGGCATTTACCGCCAGAGTGGGAGATAACGGTTATTGACCGCGATGACCAGCATATCTATCAACCCGGTTTGCTGTTTGTTGCTTTTGATCTTCAAAAATCGAAGACACTGGTACGCTCAAGGAAAAAATACATTATGCCAGGCGTTAATTTCGTGATTGATGAAATTACTCACATTAATCCTGACAAGAAGGAAGTAAAGACCAGAAATCATACCTTTGTGTACGATTTTCTTGTTATCTCCACAGGTTGTAAAATAGTTCCGGAGGAAAATGATGGCCTCATGGATGCCTGGGGGAAAAATGCTTTTTCATTTTATACCATAGAGTCTGCTAATCTGCTTTGCAAGCGGTTAAAAGAGTTTGATGGTGGAAAATTAGTGTTAAATATTGCGGAGCTTCCGTTTAAATGTCCGGTTGCACCTATTGAATTTGTTTTTATGGCCGACTGGTTTTGCAAGAAAAAAGGTATCAGAAACAAGACGGAGATTGAGCTGGTTACGCCTCTTTCCGGTGCGTTTACAAAACCTAAAGCAACAGCGATTTATAATGAAGCAGCAAAGAGCAAAAATATTAAAATAACTCCGGGTTTTGAACTCAATGCTGTACGCGGAAAAGAGAAGTATATCGAGTCCGTACAAGGAGATAAAGTATCGTTTGATACCTTGGTTATTATCCCGACAACCATTGGAGATGAGGTAATCAGTAAGTCTGGTATTGATGACACTATTGGTTATGTGCCGACTCATCACAATACGCTCAAGGCATTGAAGCACGATAATGTTTATGTTATTGGTGATGCTACTAACGTACCGACATCCAAAGCCGGTTCGGTTGCTCATTATGAAGCAGACGTGGTGGTGTTCAATATTATGGCTGAAATACATGGCACTAAGCCTGAAGAAATATATGATGGACATTCGACCTGTTTCATCGTTTATTCCAAAGGCACTTCTTCACTGATTGACTTCAACTACAAAATAGAGCCCCTGCCGGGCAAATTCCCGATGCCTAAACTTGGTCCATTCTCTCTTTTGAAGGAGACAAAGATGAACTGGCAAGGCAAACTCGGTTTTGAGTGGCTTTATTGGAATGTCCTGCTTGCAGGAAGGCATTTGGGTGCGCCACCGACACTTGTTATGGCTGGAAAAGAAGTAGGATAATGAAAATATTCCCCAAATCAGCGCGGGTATAATAAGCCCAAGAAATAATCCGAATCTGTTCCAACCGCTTTAATGTGACCGGGGAAAACCGAAAATATGGGCACGCAGTATTCTCTATGCACTGGGCACCGTCAATTTTCGGTTCGACAAAACACAAACTCCACACATGCGGGTGGATGAGTTAAGCGCAGCATGTGGTATCAGTAAAAAATCCATTGATCTGGACATTGAAAGATAACGGGTTTATAGTTGAGCGGAGTCGAAACCACCACCCCGTCAGGCTTCGCCTGCCACCCCTCCTTCAAAAGGAGGGGAAACGGGAATTTGCAATGCGATGTGCAAATTACAAACTCTCCCCCTGGAAAGGGGGAGTACACCGAAGGAGGGATGGGTAGAAAGAGAGTAAGTGCCCAAAATCAACACGGTCGCTGAGTAGCGCGAAGCGCGTATCGAAGCGCCCCATGTTCATTCTTCCCTACCGAGTAAGCTTTTTTTCAGAGTTCCAGATATCAGATGTTCAGATTTCCAGTGAAGAATGACTGGAATGAATCACTCGAAAACCGCCGTCGCTGCCCCGGTCCCACGGATCGTCGAAGCTCCGGGAAGAGCAACGCAGATCATCAGATTTGTCGTACCACGAACCCCCGCGCAACGAACGGGAATCAGGAGTGAAAGCTCCTTCACCGTACAGATTCTCCATCCACTCCCACACATTACCAGCCATATCGTACAGCCCTTCAGGTGTTGCTCCTTCAGGGTAACGTCCTACAGGAGTTGTGGAACCTTCATGCTCATTGTAATTAGCAAGCAATTTTGAAGGTTCTCCTTTCTCCTCTGCCCACGGATATGGACGAACTTTTAATATTCCCGTTTTATCCCGTTGCCCACCTGCTGCCCACTCCCATTCCACTTCTGTTGGTAAACGATACACACCTGTTTTTTCCCCGTTACCGTTTCTGGCAAGGAGCGAAAGCCATAAGCAATAGGCACGTGCCGCATACCAGCTTACCCCAACAACCGGCTGCTCATCTTTGTTGAATCGTTTATCATCATCATACTCTGACAGAAAACGCTTCGACATGGATTTATTTTCATCCAGATAGTCGCTGAATCCTTCAATAGCTGATGCCATTTGCAGTAACTTTTCTTCATACAATACGAAAGAGATAATGCGTTCAAATTCAGCCTCTTTTCCCTCCAGATAGCTGATAAACCGGCGATATTGCTGATTTGTAACGGTGTGTTTTGCGAAGGAGCAGTCATCTACAGTTTTACGCTGTTCCCCAACTGAATAGATAAACTCGCCACCTTTGATGAAAATATATTCAGCGCCAAGCGGATCAACCAGCATCATTGCGCCACTGTTCCTGTCTTGCGACAAATCTGAGCGCTTGAACTCCTCGATTACGTCAAGAGCGTCAGGCTTAGCGATAGCATTCAGGCACGACACCAGATAGCGCTGGCGATTACGCACTTTGTCTGGTTCAAGCAACGTAATTTCTGGATTCAGTAGCTTCTTTTTCAACGCATCAATCTTTTTCTGCGGTGCTTCTTCAACAAGTGTCACCAGCAAATCCTGCTGCTTCTGCGTTAACTCCTCCGACACCGGAGCATCGAAGAGCTTCTGCATAAAACTGTCGAACAATTCAGCATCATCAACATGAGCAATAAAAAAGCGGAAGACCTCCGTCCACCAGTCGTCACCAAAATGGAGTACAAGCTTATCGAGCGCATCAGCATGGCGCATGTTCTTGACAAGCTGAACGCCAGCCATGTACTCGCGGAATGACTTATGGCGAAACACATACTCATTATCCCCATACTCCACCAGTAAACCAGCGCGGTCAACAAGATTTCGGCAAAAATCTGACGCTGGCAAAGAGTTGTAGAGCGTGTCGAGCTGTACCTGCATCTGCTCCTGCATCGTTTGCCGACCAATTTCATCTTTTTTCAGCTCTTCCTGCATCAACAGCGAGACAGGGCTCAGTACCCGACGCGCATCCTGTGCGGATAGTTTTGGATAGAGCCCACGACGACGGTCACGATAATCAAGGAGATAGTTCAACGCCGCATCGTACAGTTCAAGGCGACTACCCGGTAGATACTCCCGCTCTTTCCACAGCATCGCCATAATCTGCAATAAGAGCGGCACACCCGCCAGAGGGCGCAAACTGCGATTTTTCTCCAAGGCAAGAAACGCAAGAATGGCACCGGCTTTTTTGGTAGCCTTCTACTCCTGCTCACTTCGCCACACAGCCTGATCGCCGGCAGGGGGAATTTCACCACAAAACGCAGCCTTGAACCAGCGATGCAAAAACTCCTCCTGCTGTTTTGGAGAGAAATCCATAATGTCTGCCCGCTGATGATCTGCCTCAATCTCAATACCATCGCCTTTGCGATAACCCGTGCTTCGCGAGGTCACTACAAACTTTGCCTTGGTAAAGCACTCAACCGTGCGGTCAATCCACTTGCAAACCGCTATCCTATCCTCTTTATCGCTGATTTCATCCAGACCATCAAGCAGCACTAACGTTGATGGTTGATCAAGCCAATTGGAAAAGTGTGCCGCATCAATGGCGAGAAACTGTTTTTTCGACCATTGCTCAAGATTATCGGCAAGCGAAATATCGCCATCCTTGCCTATGTTCAGCTCACGTAACGGCAGAAAAAAGACGTTAACCGGTTCACTGAAACCAAACTTTTTATGTTGTCCATTATCGAGGCAAGAGAGCAGATAATGCTTGAGAAGCGTTGTTTTCCCCGAACCCGGATCGCCGATAATCAAAAGTAAGGGGTGCTGCTGAAACACAATGCTCATCACCTCTTCAGGCGTACTGCTTCGCGCATCACTCAATAATTCGCATTCAACTCCCTTGCAAAAGCGAGTTTCAGCACGCACTGAACCGGAAAGACTGAGTGATACAAACGTTTCGGAAAGCTTGGTTGCAAAATTCTCCAGCGCTGGCGAACCCGTGAGCGTTATATTGCCGAGCTGCTGCTTCAGCGTGGCTTGGTAGCGGAGGAGAAGGTCGGAATCGGTGGTTGGATGAGACACAACAACATCCGAGGGATTCCTCTCGTTTTTTTGGCTAAACCACTTCGGTACCTGCAATGCCAAGTGATGAGACAGTTTTTGACGAAACTCTTCAAGCGTTTCATACTCCCCCATTAGCGCCTGTGGCTGCAACGATGCACGATATTCGTCAAGCTTTTGCTTCTGCTGAAGATCAATTTTTTTTGGAGAGACTGGAACATCGGAAAAATACAACATGACCGGCTTTTCCATCGCCCGTATCCGCTTGATCTCCTCAACCGCACCACCAGGAGCTATGCCTGTGTTCGTGCCAATCCGTGTCCAAAAAAATGCCTATCGCTCCATGACACTGGTCAACAATCTGCTTGTTGAGAATCTCCTGCACCCTATCACCGAATTCAGGAACTGAATGCGATTCCCAAAGCACCGCTTCAAGCGTAAACTGATGTTCATCAGAATGGCATGTATTCCAATCTGTGATTACCTCTTCGGTAATCTCTCGCTCCTTCGCAACATCGCCCGGTGATGCAATGAGAATTTTAATTTTACGATACTGCTTTTCTGTCATGTTTTGCTGTATTTGACATATCAAGAAAGAGATGCTTATCTTTTCAAAACATTTTCACGAAATGCTGATAATTCGAGGCATTCAACTTGAATGGGTAGAACAAACAATCAATTTCCCTGACCTTGTGGAGTTATACGATAATGACGCAACGGTTCATTATCTTAAAAAAATTGCAGCAAATGAAAACCGATGGTTACGAGTTGTTAAACAATGAAAATTATGATTGATAAAGAAAACGACACACTTTATGTAAAGCTAAGTGAACAAAGTATTTCCGAGTCAGAAGAGGTGCGTACGGACATGATTGTTGATTATGATAACCACAACCGTATTGTTGGCATTGAATTGCTCAACATTTCGAATCATGTATCGCTTGACGAATTGGCAAGCCAACCATCGGAAGCCATGTAAAAACAGGCTGTTTGATAGCATTCTCCCTTCACCCTTCAAGCACTCTGCAAATTCAGTTATCTGAATACAATATGGATCGAAGTCTTTCCCGTGCTTCCTGAAGTACCATTGTGGCAGATCGTGCTGGAACACTCCCTTCAAGATATGCTTGATAACGTCGCTCGGCTTCCTCAACCCACAAAGACTCAAGTTCTTCCCCACCCAAGTCATGAAGACCGGCTAAAAGATACTCGGCAAGTTCTGCTCTGGCTTTTACCGGTAAAGCCATAACCTCAAGCTTAATCGCTGATAAGTTACTCATAATTGATTATCAAAAATTCAACCGACAAACACTCTTGCTTGCTGTAAATGGAATGTAAAAGGTCTGCATGGTTA
>DYND01000001.1:0-71867 GCA_020721255.1 Chlorobium chlorochromatii | reverse complement strand
AACCGACAAACACTCTTGCTTGCTGTAAATGGAATGTAAAAGGTCTGCATGGTTAAACGCGATGGTGGCCACCATGCCGTCTGCAACATTGCATCGCAGACGACGGTGGAAAAAAGATTTGTCAGCCGATGGTCATCATCGTTTCACCCATACCAACAGTGTCACCTTTGGCTACTGTAATAGAGAGGATTTTGCCGGCACAAGGAGCTTTAACTGGATTTTCCATTTTCATGGCTTCGATAACAGCAACCTCTTCTCCCTCTTTAACCTCGTCACCAACCTTGACGGCGATGGTAAAGACATTGCCGGGCATCACAGCAGGTACGGGCGTACCTGCTGAAACGGCTGGCGCTGCAGATGGTTCTGCGGCTGATGCTGCCGTTTGAGGATTGATTGCCGAACCTTCCGCAAATGAGACTGTGTAAGGTGCACCATCAACAAAAACAGTAAAGTTCCCTGCCATTGAAATCACTTTATTGGCAGAAGGAGCTGCTGGTACTGCTGCAGATGGCAGTTTTGAAAAGAGATCCGAAAGCCGGTGGTTCACCTCTTCCTGATGAACGTCGTGCTTGTGCGCCTCGTGGTAAGCGGCAATAACTTCGGCTCTTGGTGTTGCTTTTATTTCAACAGCAATGTCGGCTTTATAGCGAATGCCGGTAGAACAATCTCCCTGAAGAAAGGCAATACCTTTAGCGCCACAGGTTGCAGCAATAAAAATATTTTCGTCCGTCGGCGGCAGGTTGACCTTCTGAAGCAACGACGTATTATAGGCTACTCCCAGCTCAGGATTACGGTCGTTGATGTCGTGCACATCCTCATCGGTTGGGGCAAGACCAAGTTGCTCGGAGGCAAGACGCACAACCTCTTCATCAGGACGAGCAGGCGTCCGGCCAAAATAACCCAGCACCATTTTGCCATAACCATCGGTGATTTTTTTCCATTTCCCCTGAACTGTGTTGGCAAATGCCTGCTGAAAATAGAACTGCGATACGGGAGTTACTGATGCTCCAAAACCGCCTTTTACAACCACTTCACGCATGTTCTTAATCACTTCAGGGAAGAGGTGCAGCGTGTTATTATCGCGCATCATCTGGGTATTAGCCGTCAACGCACCACCCGGCATGGGTGAAAAAGTAATCACCGGATTAACTGCTGTCGCTTCAGGCGGCATGTAATATTTATACATCTGCTCGGTGAACAGCGCTTCAACTTCAAGATATTTTTCGTGATCAATATCGAGCGTAAACTCAGTGCCTCTGAGTCGCTGCCACATGGTGAGAATATCGACTTCGGCAGTTCCGCCGCTCACCGGAGCCATTGAGAGATCGATGATGTCGGCACCACCCGTAATAGCCGCGAAGTTGCAGGCAACGCCCATACCGGCAGTATCGTGGGTATGAAACTCGATTTCTGTTCCTTCTGGCAGCATTTTTCTTGCGCCCTTGATGGTCTCGTGAACAACGGCTGGCGTTGTTGTGCCCGAAGCGTCCTTGAAGGCGACACTGTCGAAAGGGATTTCGGCATCAAGAATCTCTTTCAGCTTGTCGAGATAGAACTGTGGTGTATGGCAATAGCTCTCTTTAAGACCAGGAGGCAAGCCCATAAGCGCCACAACAACCTGATGCTTGAGTCCTGCATTGTGAATGCACTGCCCGGAATAAGCAAGATTGCGTATATCCATCAGCGCGTCAAAGTTCCTGATGGTGCTAATGCCGTGCGTTTTAAAGAGTCGTGCATGAAGATCGATAATATCGCGCGACTGCGACACCAACCCGACAACGTTGGCACCTCTTGACAAGGTTTGGAGGTTGATGTCGGGCCCAACCACTTTACGGGCGGTATCCATCATCACAAAGGCGTCCTCTTCACAATAAAAATAGAGACTTTGAAAGCGGGCACCGCCACCTATTTCAAAGTTATCAGTACCCGCATGAACAGCAGCCTCCAGAGCAGGCAAGAAATCCTCGGTTTTAACACGCGCGCCAAAACATGACTGAAATCCGTCTCGAAACGAGACATCCATAAATCTAATTTTTTTCATCAGCGTCCTCTTTTCGAATTAAATAGCAAACAGTGTCAGTGCGCATCATTGGCGAATGTGCCAAGCTGACGGAAGGACTCCTCTTCAACCAAGCTGTGCAAGCTGTTGCCATGAGAATCCATGGTGACAATTGCGGGAAAAGCGTTAACCTCAAAGTGCCACATCGCTTCGGGCACGCCCATCTCTTCGAGAAAATCGACGCCAGTCACTTTTTCTATGCAGCGAGCATAATACTGCGCGGCTCCTCCGATGGCGTTGAGATAGACTGCGCCATGCTCTTGCAATCCCTTGAGTGTTTTCGGGCCCATGCCGCCCTTACCGATAATGGCGCGAAGACCGAGTTTTTTGATAACATCCGCCTGAAATGGTTCTTCACGAATTGAGGTGGTAGGACCTGCAGCGGTCACTCTGTAGCTGCCATCCTCATTTTTCATAATAACTGGTCCGCAATGGTAAAGCACTGCACCGTTGGTATCGAGCCCATCGGGAAGATCGTGGTGCATGATATAATGATGGAACGCATCGCGACCGGTGTGCATGGTACCATTGATCAGCACCACATCACCAACCTTGAGGCTGCGTATCTGCTCTTCAGTAATCGGTGCCTGCAGCACAACCTCTTTCCCCGTCAACGGCATACCCTCGCCTTTTGCCATGCGTTTGATTTCATCGGCATCGCGATAGTACCAGCGTTGAATAGCGCCACTGACAGGATCAAGCAGTACGCCAAGACGGCGGTATGCCCAGCAATTGTAAGCGACGGAAACGAAAAAGCTTGCGGGAACACGATGGGCTTTGCCAATTTTGCAACCCAAAAGCGTGGTTTTACCTCCAAAACCCATAGGTCCAATATTCATTGTATTGGATTTTTCCATAATCTCCTGTTCCAAAGCATCGAGTTCAGCGTCAGGATTGCGGTCGTCAATAGTGCGGAAAAGCTGCTTCTTGGCAAGTTCAAAGCCGCTGGTACGATCGCCACCAATGCCGACACCAATAACGCCGGGGCTGCATCCTTGCCCTTGTGCCTGATAAACAGCGTGCAGCAGGCATTTGCGCACACCATCCAAATCACGTGAAGCGCTGCCAAGACCGGGAATTTCATCGGGCAGCGAGTACTGAATATTTTTGTTCTCACATCCGCCGCCTTTCAAAATGAGCTTCACTTCGATCTCATCCTTTTCCCAAGGCTCAAAATGAATGACAGGAACATGCAACCCTAAATTATTACCAGAGTTTTTACCAGTGATGGCATCTACCGCATTGGGGCGAAGTTTGCCGGTTTTTGAAGCTTCGGCTACAGCAGCCTCAATCTCCTGCTTCATCAGCAGTTGATCAGCACCACGAGGGGTATGAATAAAAAAGGTAGGCATACCGGTATCTTGACAAATCGGCGAAACATTGTTCACCGCCATATCAACATTAACAGAGATGGTTGACATTGCAAGCCCAGCCTGCGACGCAGGATCCTCGCGTTCTATTGCTGCAGCAAGTGCGCAACGAACATCGCTCGGCAAGTTGGCTGAGGTTTCCGTAATAAGAGCAAGAATTGACTCTTTGAAATTTTCCATAAGAATGTGAACGCTAAAATTGAGAAGAGCTTCGGCTGAGGGAAGTATCTATTCCACAAAAATCTTATCGACTAACTGCTTTTTGACCAGCAATACTGGAATGTCACAACCGCGAAATACCTCTTCGGAGACGCTGCCCATCATAAGTCTCTCACGACCAGTTCTACCATGAAACCCCATAATAATCATATCAGCACCCCAAGAGAGCGCTTGTTCAGTAATAACTTTAGGAGCATTTCCCGTAAGAATGAGAAAATCCGCATTCAATCCTTTTTCTTTTTCAGCAATTAACACCTGCGAAAAAATTTTAGACCGTCCATCGCCACCATCTTCCGAACGAACTGTAGAACCTGATGCGTCTGCTGACGTAGCTTCAGAAGAGGGGACATGAAGAAAACGGACATGAGCGCCAACTTTTTTGGCAAATTCAATGGCATAGTGTACAGCGTTATCCGATGTTGATGAGTAATCCATCGGGCAAAGTATCCTTATAAGATGTAACATAACTGTTCGTTGATTAGATGAATGTGATAACGGCAGCATACCGCTGCAACGAAATGCTAATTTACATTTTTTTTAAAAGTAATCCCTTCGAGTGAACAATTCTTGCCCGCTCCGGCTTCCTCCTGTATATTGATGCAAAGAAAAAAATTCGGGACCTACCGCAGAAAACACTATGGACCAAATCGTTAAAGCGCTAAGCAATCCCCAGGCTTACGCTCATGCTACCGACGCAATTACTGTGGTAGAAACGCACATTTCCTGGGTTTTTATCACAAAATTGTGGGTGTACAAAGTCAAAAAAACGCTGGATCTCGGGTTTCTTGACTTTTCAACACTTGAAAAACGCCGGCACTTCTGCTACGAAGAGCTTCGCCTCAACAGGAGACTCTGTCCGGAAATTTACCATTCTGTTGTACCGATTGTGCACACTGGAGAGACTTTTCTGGTTGATGCTGAAGGTGGCGAGATTGTTGACTATGCCGTGAAAATGGTACGGTTTGATAGAACAATGGAGCTTGACCGAATGCTTGCACAAAAGTTGCTCACAGAGGAACATATCAACACTCTCGCCCACCTGATTGCCGCGTTCCACACCGGACTTGCATCCGTACCTGCTGAAACCGGTTTCGGGCATCCGGATAATCTTGTAAAGCCGATGCTGCATAATTTCAACTCTATGGAGCCTGTCATCTCCGGAAAAGATAAAATTGAGCAACTCGCGTTACTGAAAAAACTAACCATACAAGAACATCAACGCCTCTATCCTCTATTACTCCGGCGCAAACACGATGGTTTTATCCGGCAGTGTCATGGCGACATGCACACCGGTAACATGGTGCTGTGGAATAAAAAATTATTAATTTTTGACTGCATTGAATTCAACGAAACACTGAGCAATATTGATGTTATCAGCGATCTAGCGTTCCTTTTCATGGATCTTGAGCATGGAGGAGAACCGGAGCTTGCGTGGAGGCTACTGAACAACTATGTGATGGAAACCGGCGATTACGCAGCACTGCCACTGCTCGGCTTTTACGCACTCTATCGGGCGATGGTTCGAGCAAAAGTAACGGCAATCCGCTATGAGCAGACCGTTGACGCTGTTCAATCTGAGACGATTCTCAACGAACATCGCTCATACATTGCCCATGCGCTCAGTTCTATCCGCACCAAACAACCAATACTCATCATCACTTTCGGTGTTTCAGGAAGCGGCAAAACCGTTGTCTCCGGCAATATTGCGCAGAAACTGCACGGTATTCATATCCGATCGGATATTGAGCGAAAACGACTGGCTGGCCTCAAACCACTTGAGCGGAATCAAGAGCGGAATGCACTCTACTCGGAGGAGATAAGCCTTCAGACTTACCGCAGACTGCTCGATGTGGCAACAATCTGCCTGAAAGCGGGAATATCAATCATAGTGGATGCAACCTTTCTCAAACGCTGCCATAGAAAGATGTTTATGGAGCTTGCCAAAGAACTGAAGGCTCCATGCAGAATTCTACACTGTTATGCTTTAGAAAGCGTGTTGATGGAGAGAGTACGAAACCGTGCGTTGATGGATAATGATGCGTCGGATGCTGATACCGAGGTGTTGATGATGCAGTTTGAGAGACAAGAGATGCTAACGGAGGGAGAAAAAAAAATCGCTATAGCAATTGACACTGAGGAAAAAATGGATGCAGCAGCAATAGCCATGCTGCTGCAATCCAATCCACATTTGAAGAATCCTACATCACATCAGGAAAAGCATAACGAATAGCGTAACCTGCTAAAAAACTTAATGCTGCAACGGTAAAGCTTATACCCACCATCTCAAAAAAGCGGCTTTTAAACGGCAGATCGCGAGCGACAGAGACGTAATAGTTAAAAAATCCTATGATACAGATGGCAATAAAAAATGCAATTCCCAAGCAGATATAAGGATCAACAAGAAAAAGATAGGGTGAAATAAGAGCAAGAACAGTCAAAATATAGGCAAAACCCGTATAAAATGAGGCAAGAAAGGGATTTTTCCCACCAGGATCCGTTTTTGTTGACAAATAACCTGATGCCGCCATCGAAAGTGCTGCAGCAATACCGGTAATCGAAGCAGTAAATGCAACAACATTCGTATTCTGCAGTGCAAAGGTAAGACCTGCAAGCACACCCATCAACTCAACAAGAGCATCATTCAAACCAAGCACAATAGAGCCGGTGTACTTCAGGCGATCTTCATCAAGCAGCATTAACAATGCCTGTTCATGCTCTTCTTCGTCTCGAATAATACCGTTAACCTCTTTATACATTGATGGAAAACGACTATAAACAGAGTGCGCGTTATGCTCACCATTTTCCATCAATTTGATACCAAAGGTAAAGCCGAACAACGTGCTGATCATGGTATAAAACCAGACCTTAAAACGATCAGGAGCAACATCCTTTCGTGTATAATTTTTCCACACATTGTAGTGGCGCATTTCATCATCAGCAATCTGCGCAAGAATACGTCGGTTCTTAATACCGCTCACCTTGGTTGACAGATTTTTGTAGATATGGTACTCGGTTATCTCATTTTTTTGAAAAACCGCCATCTCTCTGGCATCAAATTCCCTTCCCTTATTCACGAATTCACTGGTTTACGTTATTGAATCCTCTCATCTGGAGAGTGTAGCCGCCTCAATCAACTCATTCATTCTCGACAAAAATGCTGTGGTCGAATCGAGACCACCTTCAAGGAAAAGTGCCCCTTCATAAAGCTGCTTAATGACCGTTTTGATAAGTGGATTGCCAGCATCTGCAATAATCATTCCCGAAAGATTACGAATAATCGGATGTGAGGTATTGACTTCCAGAATCCTTTTAGCCGCCGGCATCTTCATTGAAGCCTGCATCATCTTCATCATTTTCTCCATCTGGCTGTCAAGTCCATCTTTACCACTCACCAGCGTCACTGGCGAATTGACAAGCCGATGCGACTCAATCACGTCCTCAATATCCTCGCCAAGTGTTTCTCGGAAAAGCTGAAGCACCGAAGAGAGAAGATTTTCCGGCAGTGCTTCTGCGCCTTCTTTTGCTGGTTTCTGCTTTGAAAAATCTATATCAGGTTTTTCAATAGATTTCAATGGCTTTTTATCATACTCATGAATCGACGGAATAACAAAAACATCAACCGGATCACTGAGCAATAGCACTTCAATGCCCATATCCTGGAAATACTCAAGATTGGGATGAGCGAGAAGCTGGCTGCGGCTACTTCCAGAATGGTAATAAATCTCTTTCTGGTCTGCGCTCATTCTATCGGAATACTCCTTGAGCGTTACATACTCACCCTCGGCAGTTTTTGTACTTTCGAACCGCAACAGATCAATCAGTTTCTCACGATTAGTAAAGTCTGTGTTCAAGCCAATTTTGATAATAGGGCCAAATGCCTTGTAAAAGGTCTTGAATTTTTCAGGCTGCTCTTTGGCAAGTGTTTCAAACCAGGCAAGAATTTTCCCGGTAAGAATCTGACGGATTTTGGCCATCACAGGGCTGGACTGCACCACCTCGCGCGATACGTTGAGCGAAAGATCTTCGGTATCAACAACGCCAGCGATAAAGCGTAGATATTCAGGCAGAAGATCACGGCACTCATTCTGTATGAGCACTTTTTTCACGTAGAGCTGTGGTCCATGATTTTCGAGCTCACCCTGACGGTACAACATGTCGGGCGGAGCCTCCTGTGGCAAGAAAAGCAGTGCCTTGAACGTTACCATGCCCTCAACGGAAACAGGCAGATAGTCGAGAGGATCGCTATAATCGTTGGCGATAAATTTGTAAAACTCATTGACCTCTTCCGCTTTGAGTTCACTCTTGGAACGTTGCCATAGCGCCGTAATACTGTTGACCTGCTTGTCTGCGAGATAGATAGGGAAATCAACGAAATTAGAGTACTTTTTAATAATCTGCTCAACCCGATACTCTTCAGCAAACTCTTTGTGCTCCTCTTTGAGCTTAAAAGAGATGGTTGTGCCACGTTCAGCTTTGTCGATCTTTTCAATAGTATAGGTGCCTTGGCCACTCGAACGCCACCGATACCCCTGCGAATCAGGATGCGCGCTCCGTGTTTCAACCGTTACCTCCTCAGTCACCATAAATACGGAATAGAAACCTACACCAAACTGACCAATCAAGTTACCATCGAGCTGTTGCTGCTGCTCTTTAAGAGCCTGCATAAAGCTGAGCGTTCCCGACTTGGCAACCGTTCCGAGATTGGCAATCAGCTCCTCTTCAGTCATGCCAACGCCGCTATCTTGAATAACAAAAGTCATCTCTTGAGAATCAATGCTGATGCGAATGGCAAGTTCAGCCTCTTTATCGAGAATATCCTGATCGGTCAAGGCATTAAAACGCACTTTACTCAATGCATCGGAGGCGTTTGAAATAAGCTCCCTGAGATAGATTTCAGGGTGCGTATAAAGTGAATGAACAATAAGGTCAAGAAGCTGCTTCATCTCAGCCTTGTATTCAAATTCCAGGACTGGCATGTGATTGTTTGCTGTATCGTTACTCATCATAACAGAAAAAATAATTGACAATTATTGATTAGAGAGTTCTCAATGAAACACAGAACGATCATGCTATGAGCAAACTGTGAACAGAAAAAAAGTAAAACTCACGAGCGCCGTAATTTTTTTCTTGCAGCAGCTTCACCATCATACACACGCTTAACACCATCCCCAAGTGCATTCTCGATATCACGGATGTTTGACACAAGCCTTGCCATTCCCGAAAGCTCGACAGATGCCGCCTGATCAGATCCCCACATGGAACGATCAAGGGTGACATGACGCTCAACAAAGGTTGCGCCAAGTGCCACTGCAGCCCAAGTCGTTGAAAGCCCGACTTCATGACCGGAATAACCAATCGGCACTGTAGGGTAAAGTCCTTTAAGCGACATAATCATCCGAAGATTCAGTTCATTAACCGGAGATGGATACGTGGAATTTGTATGGGCAATTAAAAGATTCGCTGTACCAACTTCATTGACTGTTTTTTCTACTTCATCCATAGTTGACATACCTGTGGATATAATAAGTGGACGACCAGTTGAAGCTGTTTTTTTGAGCAAGGGAAGGTCAGTCAAAGAGGCAGATGCTGCTTTGTAACATGGTGGCTCAAACTGTTCCATAAAATCAACCGACTCCTCATCCCAGCAAGAGGCAAACCAAAGAATGCCTTTTTCTTTGCTGTAACGATCAATTTCGAGATACTCGTCGCGCTCGAACTCCACCTTGTAGCGGTAGTCGATGTACTTCATACGACCCCAAGGGGTGTCGCGTTCAATATCGCGCTGATCCTTCGGCACACAAAGCTCTGGAGTACGTTTCTGAAACTTTACAGCATCACAGCCTGCATGAGCAGCACCCTCAATAAGCTTCTTGGCTACCTCAATCGACCCATTATGATTGATGCCAATTTCAGCAATAACAAATACGGGATGACCATCCCCAACTTTTCTGTTCCCTATCGTGACTTCCGCCATGCGTTACTCTGATAAAACGAACCATCCATTACTTCTTTGATGAAAATGTCTGGAATCGATGTTAATAAAACAAAAAATATACTCAAGAATTCCTTAGTGCGATGATCCATTCAGCAAAATCGCGAAAGGCACCATGTCCACCATCAGCCTTGGCTTGATAGTGGCTGCATGGGTGAACAAATATCGTTGCATCACGAGGGCAACCGGTTAAACCCTCCTTCGCAATCTCCTCCATAATAGCAACATCATTAACATCATCTCCAATGTATGCGAGTTCGCATCGGGAAAGTCCTGTTTCCGCCAGAACGGTTTCAACCATTGAGAGCTTCTCCTTGACTCCAAGATAAAGACGCTTCATGGCAAGTTTTTCAGCACGTTTTTTGAGACTTGGCGACACCTCACCAGTCATGATGCAGGTCTCAATACCAATATTTCTCAACCGCTCAACGCCCATACCGTCACGAATAGAATACCTCTTCATCTCTTCGCCTCGCTCAGAGTAATAGACACCAGTATCAGTAAACACCCCATCATTATCCGAAATGACCAACTTAATTCTTAACGCTCTTTGAGTTAGCTCTCCAAGTGATAATGACTGCATAAAATGATAAAGTTGATCGCGCTGGAAAATTCCAATCACCCATAAAGCTCAGAATATAGAACTTTTCCATCTTATTACACGAATGGTGAGAATGCTTATGAAATTCCAATGAAAGAAGCGACTGGAATAAATTAATAAAGCCACTCATGAATGAGTGGCTTTATTAAAAAGTAATGACAGAAATTATGAAGTTAATACGAATACCTTAACTCCACAAAAAATGAGATTCTTAGCGATTAGGCACCTGTGAAGTTGGTTTAACCGTTGGCTTTACCACACGTTTCTGAATGGTACGCTTTTGTGTAGTACGCTTTTGCACTGTACGAGTTTTTGTTGCTGTACCACCTTTAGTCGGCTTAACAACACCAGCAGGTTTATTGCCGACAGGTCCTGCAGGCGCTACCGGCTCTGGTGCCGGTGCTGGCGGTGCAACTGGTGCCGGCGGTGGTGGAGCAACTGGCGCTGGCGGTGGTGGAGCAACTGGCGCTGGCGGTGGTGGAGCAACTGGCGCTGGCGGTGGTGGAGCGACTGGCGCTGGCGGTGGTGGAGCAACTGGTGCTGGATCGACTATGCCTATGTTACCATCAGCAGTCGAACCAATAATTGAACCCAGCGTATTAGCAAGAGCTAATTGGGCTACTGTAGCAGTAACATCAGATAAGGTATTACAAGCACTACAATCAGTATTATACCCAGCAGCATATAAATCCATAACTGGATACACCAATAACCCAGCAGCCAAAATACTTGTACCTATAATATTTTTTTTCATAATGAGTATCGTTTAAAGTTCTTACAATTTAAATCCAAAACCACCGGCAACAACTAATCGCGCACCATCTCCAGAATAACCGGTAAGATCAGCAACGCCTACCGTTGCAGCAAATGGAAGCTTACCAAGCATAAATGACTTCGATAAACCAGCGTTGAGGTTCATACCATTCCAATCGGTAACAATATTACACGCATCAAATACTTCGTACGAAACGTTTCCAAACACATAAGTTCCATGCTCACCTTTATTACCTCTTTTCGGATCCTTATCAGCATCACTCATATCACTGAATCGCCCCTTACCAACACCCACGCTATAATGCAGTTTTGATTTATTCGTTTTTGGGTTGATCACGGAAGGGTCTTGAGATGCACGGCTATAGACTACGTAATAGCTGACACCAGAATCACCACCATCAGTCAGCATTATGTTTTCAACACCAACACCAATTGCATCAGCATTCCCTAAATTTTTTGAAAGATGAATAGCAGAAGAATACTCTTCCCATTCGGTTAAATCAAGAGAGATAAATGCTACCTGCACACCAACATTCTTCTTTGGGTCACCTAAACCATAACCAAACATAGCAGCACCATCAGCTTTATTAGTATACGGTGACTCATAAGTACCACCAACACCCATAAACACAACGTTATTAGATGCACCCCAAGCCACAGGAGTAGTCACTGACTTACCATGATTATTGGGAGTATAATTATAAACACCTATTGGTGTCGATGCTGACACAGGTGAGCTTAAACCCAAAAAGCCCAACACCGTTGGAATTAAATATTTCTTTGATAGCTTCATTTTTTCAACGTTTGGTTTGAGTAATTAATCAAAACATAAATTATAAAGAATTTAAAAAGTATCACTCATATTTGCTATTGAATTATAAGCTAAAATAATTAAAAGTTAATAGCAATGTAGAAACTAAAAACGTGAATTTACACTCCTAAGAATGCCAAATTCACGCTTTTAATACAATTCTTGGTATAAAATGAAAAGTATAAATTACTGCAAAATAATACCAAATAAGGAAGAGGAATACTTTGAAAAATCAGATAATGGCGTAAAAAACAAACCGAAATACAGAGTTAATATCATAAAGACAGTCATAATCAATTGAGGCAAAACACCTAAATTGATTTGCTGGTTATCTGCTTGTTTTGGTTCTCGCAGATACATGTTCAGAGGAATTAACATATAATAATACAATGAAATAACGCTTGTCATTATTCCAATAAAAGCTAACCATAAATAGAGTGAGCCTTTAGCAAGTAAGGCTGAGAAAATCATCAGCTTCCCAATAAAACCAACGGTTGGTGGTAGCCCTACTAATGAAATAAGAAAAACAGTTAACGCAGCACCAGCAATTGGCATTGTTTTACCTAACCCCTTGTAATCATCAAGGTTTTCACTACCGGTTTTATTTGCAATTAAAATGACAACATAAAAAGCACCGAAATTGACAAGAAAGTATGATAATAAATAAAATAATGTGGCTTGTGTCCCTAACTTACCCATTACAATAAGACCGAGTAGAAGATACCCTGCATGAGCAATTGAGGAATACGCAAGTAATCGTTTAACGTTTTTTTGCCATATTGCTACAACATTACCATAAATCATTGACGCCACAGACAGAATCATCAAAAAAGTGAGCCAATCAATACCGACTATACTCGACCAAGAAACGGTTGAATGTGGAATGGCAATATAAAAAAAGCGCATCAGCAAAGCAAAGCCTGCAGCCTTTGACGCAACTGAAAGATATGCAGTGATAGGAGTCGGAGCGCCTTCATAAACATCTGGTGCCCAGAAGTGAAAAGGAACAGCTCCTATTTTATAACCAAAACCTGTAATTATAAGAAGTGAAGCTAACATCATCACCACTGAAGAATGACTGCCAAGAGCTGCAAGCTCAATGCCTATTTTAATGATATTCGTCTGCGCCGTTAGACCATAAATAAGCGAAAAACCGTAAACCATTAAACCAGACGACACCGCACCATACACCAAGTATTTAAGCGCGGCTTCTGAAGAACGTTGATTCTTTTTAAAATAACCAGTAAGAATATAGGCAGTAAAACTGACAAGCTCCATTGAGAGAAAAATCATAAGGAGATCTTGCGATGACGCCATCATAATCATACCAATTACCATAGAGACAATCAATGCATAATACTCACCCATACTTTTGACTTCTCTATCAAACTGCTCATCAGCCATAGTAACGACAACAGCCAGAATACCCGAAAGAACAAAAAAATACTTAAAGAAGAGAGCAAACTCATCTAAAAC
Organism: Chlorobium chlorochromatii; assembly: GCA_020721255.1. Lineage (GTDB taxonomy): Bacteria > Bacteroidota > Chlorobiia > Chlorobiales > Chlorobiaceae > Chlorobium > Chlorobium chlorochromatii. The sequence continues at coordinate 58,565 of DYND01000001.1, read as the reverse complement.
ATACATTCCAAAAAACAACTCACCAGATTGAAGACTATGCTGTTGATAAATAAAAAATAAACTACCAGCAAGACCACTTATGGTGATTAATGAAAGAAGTATATTTTTCTTGCTTTTTATCACCAAATCGATAACGATCAGGAGCATAAAAAGAAGTGACAGATAAATTTCAGGTATAAAAAAACCAACACTTGCTTTTAAAGATGCAATAATACTCTGAATTTCAGCACCTGATGGTAGCTCGAACATAATTCTCTTCGTTTATTCTTTAGGCTCTATCTTTTCAATTACTATCAAAGTTGTGATAAAACTACTGGCGAGAGCACCTCTACAAGTTTATTGATACTTGCTGTCAGCATACCAAGTATTGGCATTGGGTATATACCAAGAACAATAGTAATAATAACAAGAGGTACAAGCATGGTCAATTCACGAGCATCAAGATCAAGTTTACCATTCCAATCGTGAAAATGAATATGCTGATGACCATCGTCGTCTGTAACAAGATCATAAGCTGCACCTGGCTTTCTCTGACCCAAGAACATTCTTTGTAAAGACCACAGCAGATAAGCCGCACCGAATACAATCCCTAAAACGGACACCATAGCTATATACCGAGTCGTTACAGAACTGAATGCACCTACAAACACAAGTGCCTCAGAAATAAAACCACTCAGCCCAGGTAACCCAAGTGATGCAAACCATGCTACAGTAACAAGTCCGGCATACACCGGCATATAACTGGCAAGACCACCAAATTTATCGATCTGACGAGTATGAGCACGATCATAAATCACGCCTACAAGCAAAAAGAGCATTGCGGTAATAGTGCCGTGATTAAACATTTGATAAAGAGCTCCTACCATACCTTCGCTATTGCCTGCAGATAAACCTAACAGCACATAACCCATATGGCTTATTGAAGAATATGCTACCATTTTTTTAAGATCCTGCTGTGCAAGAGCACAGAATGCGCCATATATGATATTGATGGCACCGAAAATACCAATCACATACATTCCTGCTTGAAAAACTTCCGGAAATAATGGGAAGTTAATACGAATCATACCATAAGTACCTAATTTCAAAAGGACACCTGCCAGAATAACAGAAATAGGAGTTGGTGCCTCTACGTGAGCATCAGGAAGCCATGTGTGAAAAGGGAACATCGGAACTTTAATCGCGAATCCAATGAAAAGAACAATAAAAGCAACATAACGCCATACAACGTTATCCGGACCGAGAATTGCATCCTTAATATAGTTGCTCTGTGTCGCCATAGCCACTAAACTAAAGGTATGATTACCAGTAATAGGATCCGTTACACTGAAATACAATCCAATCATTACCAGTAACATAAAAACAGAGCCAAAAAGAGTATAAAGGAAAAACTTAATAGCTGCATACTCGCGATTAGGGCCACCCCAGATACCAATCAAGAAATACATCGGGAGAAGCATAACTTCCCAGAAAACGTAAAAAAGAAAGAAATCAAGAGCAACGAAACATCCCATCATTGCCGTCGCAAGCAAGTTATACAATATAAAATAACCTTTTACCTGCTTTTGAATTGGCCAACTCGAAAGTACTCCTATCGCGGAAACAAGTGCGGTGAGAATGACCATGGTAATCGATATACCATCAACACCAATAAAATACTCGATATTTAATGGTCCAAAACCGGCAAGGTCAAGATTAATCCATGGTACCCTTTCTACAAATTGAAAAGAACCCAATGGGCTGCCATTAGGGGAAGCAATAATTCCTGGTAGGGCAGGATTATAGTCTTTCCAGATCAGAACAGCCAATACTCCCTGGCCAAGAGCCGCAAGCAGTGAAACAATTCTGATTATCTGCTTTTGTGATGACGGCACGGCAAGAATTATCAAACCGGCAATAATAGGCAGAAAAACAATTAAACTCAGCATGTTCCTTATCTGTAAGTTTTCTAATTAAAATAAAAGCCATTTAGTAAACTAAGCGTGAAAAATAAAAGACAAAATACCCAAACACAACAAAAATAAGCATTACAATATAAGTTTGAACTTTACCAGTCTGAAGCTTTTTTAATAAACCCCCAGTTGTGTTAATAGTAAATGCTGTGAAATTCACCAAACCATCAACGACATGCTTATCAAAGCTATTATTCAAGAAAGCAAAATTACGAACAATAGTTGCAACACCATTGACAATACCATCAACAACATGCGTATCAAACCAGCTCAACATTTTTGCAATAATAACTGATCCACGAATAAATGTAGCTTGATAAATTTCATCCCAATACCACTTATTAAATGAAAACAGATATAACGGTCTTATAGCATGAGCTGTCTTCTCCGGATCAATAATATTAAAGACATAAACGACACAAGCTAATCCAATTCCCAAAATTACCATCACGCTTGATATATAAATAGCTGTATAGTGTGCGCCATGACCAGCATGAATGACAGCAGCCTGGCGAGGATCCGCATAAAAATGCTCTCCATGTTCTGTACTGGTCTGTGAAGTTGCATTTGCAGCGGCGTCATGTTTGTTATTTTGATGCTCAACGACAACATTCTCTTCATGAGATGTTTTAATAACTTCGGCATGAAGAATGTCTGAGTGATTTTGATAGGATCCAACCACCGTAGATGGAGTTGGAATCATCTTCATAAACCACCCTTTAGCACCATCAAGAGGATCGGGTGAATAAACAAAGAAAATTGAAAGTGCTGCAAGAATAACAAGTGGTGCTCGCATATTCCATTCAACCTCATGTACTCCATGATGAGCATGAGCATCATCGTGGCCACTGTGTGCATCATGACTATGGTGGTGGTCATCTGCTGGCTTAAGATGTGTTCTACTCTCACCAAAGAAAACAAGCCATATCTGACGTCCCATATAAAAGGCTGTCAACATAGCAGAAAAGAATCCTAAAAATGGAATCAAATAAAAAATACCGCCCCCCTCAACTTGGGCAAAACCGATAGCACCAGCCAGAATAGCATCTTTACTCAAGAACCCGCTCGTAAGAGGTAAACCTGCAAGCGCAAGTGTAGCCAAGGTAAAGGTTGCAAATGTCCAAGGCATCTGCTTCCGTAAACCACCCATCCATCGCATATCCTGCTCGTGATGCATCGCATGAATAATTGCACCTGAACCCAAAAAAAGACATGCTTTAAAAAATGCATGTGTAACTAAATGGAAAAGAGAGGCTGAATAAGCACCTACGCCTAAACCGAGAACCATATACCCAAGCTGCGAAACTGTGGAATAAGCAAGAACTCGCTTAATATCATGCTGGGTTATTGCTATAGTTGCCGCCATAAAAGCAGTAAATGCACCTACAAAAGCTATAACATGTAATGCGTCAGGTGTTAAAACGACAAAAATACGAGCTACAAAATAAACACCTGCAGCAACCATGGTCGCTGCATGGATAAGAGCTGATACCGGAGTGGGGCCTTCCATGGCATCAGGAAGCCAGACATGAAGAGGAAATTGCGCGGATTTACCAACACATCCCATAAACAAAAGAATACCTGCAGCAGTAAGCCAACCATTAGAAAGAGCAAATTTACCAGCAGCAAGATTAGCATAGATTTCCTGATAATTAAACGTATGAAATTGAGAATAAAGAATCAGGATGCCAAGCCACATTCCTATATCACCTATACGATTTGCAAGAAATGCTTTCTTTTGAGCATCTGCAGCGCTCTCTTTTTCAAAAAAGAAACCAATCAACAAGTAAGACGAGAGACCTACAAGTTCCCAAAAAATATAAATAGCAAAAAGATTATCGGAAAGGATAATACCAAGCATTGAAAAAGTAAATATTCCAAGATAGGCGAAGAATCTACCATAGTTCTTATCCCCTGCCATATAACCTGTTGAATACAAATGGACAAGAAAACTAATTAATGTTACCATTGATAACATAATCGATGCTATGTTATCAATAACAATGCCCATTTTTATTTCAAGGTGTCCTAAACCAGGAACATTTCCGAGATCAATCCATGTAAAATCCCATGCAACCCTGAATGCTGGATCATAAGCCTGTACAATTACTTGCCAAAAAATATAAAGTGACAGAGCAAAAGCTGTACCTAAAATCCCTACTCCTACAAAATCGCCTCGACGAGGAAGCCGGCGATTAAAAAAAATAAGAATCACAAATGATAGGAGCGGCAACAGCAGTACAACTATTGATAACTGAATTAAACTGTGCATGTTCTATAAGATGTTTACAAAAAATAAAATAAAATGCCTATTCTTTCATAGTATCAATACGTGATACATCCACACTTTTAAAGAGCTTATAAATATTAATAATGATCGCAAGTGCAATTGCAGCCTCTGCAGCCGCAATAACAATGATAAAAAGTGAAAACATTACACCTTCCATCCCTCCATTATATTTGGAGAATGCTAAAAAATTAATGTTGGCTGCATTTAAAATCAATTCAACTCCCATTAAAATCACAATAGCATTCCTGCGAGTTATTACAGCAAAAATCCCTAAACCTAAAAGCAATGCAGAAATAGTGAGGTAGTGATAAATACTAATTATTGACAATTGCTGTATATCCATAATTTCAATGGGAATTAATTTTCAGTTTTATCAAAACGAGCAAGAAATGCTGCGCCTATAAGTGCGGCAAGCAATAAAATAGATGACATTTCAAAAGGCAGCACATAACGTGACATCGTTTCAAAACCAATACGCTCTACCACACTTCCTTGAAATAAATTGCCTGTTTTTACCCAGCTATCATCGGTATAAAATGCATAAAGTGTAGCACTTATCACCCCAATAAGCAAAAAAACACCTGGAATGATATTAATTACTTCAGTTTTTTCTCCTGGATTCATAATGTTATTTGTAAACATGACTCCAAATAGTAATAAAACTAAAATACCACCCACATAAACTACAACCTGAGTAACTGCAATAAAATCCGCACTGAGAAAAACATAAAGAGCTGCTATACCAAAAAAGGTAAAGAGCAATGAAAATGCAGAATAAATAATATTCCGAGTGAATACTACAAATGCAGCAGAACAAACTGTAATAGCTGCAAAAATATAAAAAATAACGGTATAACTCTGGTTACTCATAGTATTATTCAGAAAGTATCAATTTTCCAATGACTTTTTCTCTTTCTCCGCCTGTGCTTTGGCTTGAATCTCGGCAAGTTTTGTTCTTTTGGCTTCAGCTTCAAGATGGGTAAGATTACCAAAATGATAAACTAAATTATATCTATCGAATTCTGAAAAATCACTCACAGGAGTATGAAAAAGACACTCAGTAGGACACACTGTAGTACAAATACCACAAGTCATACATTTGGCAATATCAATATCAAAAACAGGAATCCAAAACTTTTTCTGTTGTCCATCTTTTGTCTTACCACATGAAACGAGATCATCCGAAGCAACTTTAATCGTCTCCATACTAATACAACTGATCGGACACGCTCTCACACACTGACCGCAGCCTATGCAATTATCTATTTCGTTATAAAGACGATAACGTCCATTTGGAGGAGTAGGAATAGCCTCATGGGGATACTGTAAAGTTGCCAAACCATCGACTTGTTTAAAATAGTCAACATCATCAAGCCCAGCGTCACCCTTACGATGAAGAGCATTAAAAAAATGCTTGAGAGTAATTCCCATACCAGTAGCTATAGTTACAGCACTGGATTTTATATTTCCAAAATACTCACTCATAAATTATATAATCATTACTTACCGTCATATATCTTTTTAACACTCTTGTATTATGGAACATAAATTTCCCAAATCGCTGTTAAAACAAAACTAATAAAGGCAAAAGGGGTTAAAACTTTCCAGCAAAGGTACATCAACTGGTCAACTCTTAAGCGCGGAAGAGTCCAACGGAGCCACATCTGAACAAAAATAAAAAAGAAGCCTTTCATTATCATCCAGAAAGCCCCCCATACAGGACCATTCGTCCAAGTGTTAAGAGCTAATGAACCAATATTCGGTAGTGGTGAGTTCCAACCTCCCAAAAAAACTACTGATATAATAGCAGATACCATAAACATACTTCCATACTCAGCTAAGAATATAACAGCAAATTTCATACCAGAGTACTCTGTAAAATAACCTGCAACAAGCTCAGATTCTGCCTCAGGAATATCAAAGGGAGCTCGATTTACTTCGGCTAATGATGCAATAAAGTATATGAGAAAAGGTAGCCAGGCGATTGGAGATTGAAAAAGATAAAAATGAGCAAAACCATATTCACCTGATTGAAGAATGGAAATTTGCTGCATATCAAGCGTACCGGCCATCATAGCACCACAAAGTAAAGCAATGGCAGCAGGTATTTCATAACTTACAATTTGCGCAACACTACGAACTGCACCATAAAGAGCCCATTTATTATTGGAGCCCCATCCAGCAGCAAGAATACCAACAACCTCAAGTGCGACAATACCTATGGCGTAATACAAACCAACATTAAGATTAGCGCCTATAAAAGCTGAACTAAAAGGCAAAACAGCGTATGCAAGAAATGAGGCTACAAAAAGAATACCTGGTCCTATAACAAAAAGAAACTTATCTGCTGATGTTGGAACAATATCTTCTTTCTGAATTAATTTTAAAATATCAGCAATGGTCTGAAGAATACCCCACTTACCGACATCCATAGGACCAAGACGATCCTGCATGAATGCTGATATTTTTCGTTCACCATAAACACCATAGGTAAGCGAATAAAGTGCAATAAACACAAGCGGGATAGCAGCAAGGATAATAAGTCCAAGCGGTAAACCCCATACGTTAAAACCCACAAGAGTCTCAGACCATACATTAAGACCACTACCCATAAGAAAAGGTAAACTAAATTGCGATAATGCAGTTAAAGTCATCGATCAACCTCCCCAAGAACAATATCAATACTACCAATAATAGCAACCAGATCGGGGATAAGCTGCCCTTTCGACATATCTTTCATCGCAGAAAGATTAACAAAACAGGAAGAACGAGCTTTACAACGAATTGGCTTGGTGGACTTACCATCACTTTCAATATAAAAACCAAGTTCACCACGCGGATTCTCTGCGCGACCATACACTTCCCCCGCTTTTGGACGAATTCGTTTCGGGATAGCTGATCTGGAATTAAAACCTTCAGATGATGGGATTTTATCGAGACACTGTTCAATAATTTTTAGGCTTTCGTCCATCTCATACGCGCGAACAAGGTGACGAGACAAACAGTCGCCAACTACAGAAGATTTTCCATCTGGCACAGGAACCTTAAAATCAAGCTCAGGATAAATGGAGTAAGGATCATTTCTTCTTAAATCCCATTGTACACCAGAACCTCGAAGCATTGGACCCGACCAACCATAATTAATTGCAACATCTGCTGGCATTATACCAATACCCCATGTTCGCTTTACAAAAATCTCGTTTTCTGTAAGAAGATTGCATAGTTCAACTGCTTTCGGTCTGAAATAAGCGACAAACTCTTTGACTCTTTTTAAGAAATCTGAAGGAACATCATAAGCAAGACCGCCTATCCATATATAATTATAAAGCATACGCGCACCGGATGCCCACTCAAGAAGGCCAAGAATAATTTCACGATCACGAAAACAAAATAGAAATGGGGTAAATGCACCTAAATCAATACCATAAGTACCTATAGCAACAAGATGAGATGCTATTCTATTTAATTCCGCAACAATAACGCGAATAAATTCAACTCTCCGAGGTATCTCGATATCCAATAATTTTTCAACAGCAATAGCATAAGCAAATTCACTATTCATAGCGGCAAGATAATCTAACCGATCTGTATAAGGGACAACCGCGGGATAATCTACTCGCTCACACGTTTTTTCGAAACAACGATGGAGGTAACCCAAACAAGGAATAGCTTCAGTTATCACCTCCCCATCGGTAAAACACTCTAATTTAAGAACTCCATGAGTTGACGGATGCTGAGGACCCATAGCAAGAACCATTTGCTCCGTCATGAGATCTTTCTCAATAACAACTCTATTGTCGCTTTTTCTGTTAACCCTGACAGATGCCTGTCTGGCTGTATCTAATTCCTGCATAGGTGAGCTGCTTTTACTATTTAAATCTTTCTTAGTAGGGCACCTTTATTCCGTGATAAGTCTCCTGAACTTTATAATCTTTCAATAATGGATGCCCAACCCAATCATCGGGGCAGAGAATCCTTGTAAGATCAGGATGACCTGTAAAAGTCATACCATACATATCAAACGCCTCTCTTTCGTGCCAGTTAGCCGTATGCCAAACATAAGCAACACTTGGAAGAGAACCGCCCTGACGAGAACATTTAATTTTTACTGCCAATTTATGATTAAAAACCCCAAGTGATTCACAATTACAGACAATACCCACCTTATCTTCGGCTGGATAGTCAACTCCTGACAAACATGCCAAATAATTGAACTGTAGCTTGGAATTATCACGCATAAACAACGCTATTTCAGTCCAGCGAGAAACATCAAGCACTTCAAAAAAAGGCATAGTTTCATTAGGGTCAAACTCTGAAATTGCAGAACCAAAATGTTCTTTAATTATACTATATGCTGTCACACTATTTTTCAAAGACTGCGACATCTGCTTTCCCTCTTCCATCTGATAGCAAACCTTATATTTAAAATTTAAGCTTTCGATGCTTGACGATCACGTTCAATAATAAACTGGGGATCAACTGGCTTCTCATATAATTTTTTCAAGGCATCAGCTCTTGATATACCTATCTGCTCCATCCTTATCAACTCTTGGACTTTCAAAAGACCTCCAATCAAAGACTCAGGCCTTGGTGGGCAACCGGGCACATAAACATCAACGGGTATAACTCGATCAACACCTTTCAGAACGTGATAACCATGTTCCCAATAAGGACCACCACAATTTGAACAACTACCCATGGACAAAACATAACGAGGTTCTGGCATTTGCTCGTAGAGACGAATCACTCTTTCTGCCATTTTCATCGTTACTGTACCAGCAACAATCATAAGATCTGATTGACGCGGCGAAGAACGTGGAAATATTCCAAAACGCTCTAAATCATAATTAGACGCGTTGGTTGCCATCATCTCAATAGCACAACATGCTAAACCAAAACCCATCGGCCATAAAGAAGAAAGACGTGCCCAATTAAGCACATTATCAACTGATGTCACCAGCACATTATGCCTTGTAATTCCGGCATCAAGCAAACCCATAACGTTCTATTGAAGAGTGGAAGAGGTGAATTTCTTTGATATTGACTCAGGCATTTCAGGCATTTTGGGGATATTAGGAGTAGGCCTTACCCAATCTAAATCACCTTTTACCCAAGCATAAGCAAGACCAAGTATAAGAATACCGGCAAATACAAGAGCTTCAAAAAGCGCAAATGTGCCAAGTTGCTTAAATATGGTTGCCCATGGATAGAGGAAAACGACCTCAACATCAAAAATGATAAAAATAAGTGCCACAACATAAAAGCGAATATTGAATTTAACCCAAGCACTTCCAACAGCCTCTTCGCCACACTCATAGGTTGAATTTTTAGCGGAATTTGGTCTTTGTGGACGCAGGAGCCTTGCTGTCATAAAACCACCGACAACAAACACTATACCAAGAGCAAGAAAAACAAATACATTGCCAAAATTGCTTAGAGTCTGATCCATATCATGCCAGTTTCATTGAATGTCAGCTTTGACAAGCTTTCTTAAAATTTCTGTGAAAAATTATATACTCACGTAATTGAATATAAAAAAATCTTGGAACTCAGAAAAAAATAAACCTAAACAAATATTTACTGGCTTTTCTGATACAGATTATGGGCGATACGTCTGAAAAACCTTAACAACAAAAAGGTACAAATAAGTGTGATAATCCCTAAAAAAACAAGTGTGGCAGACCAACCAATAATAGCCGCAAGAGGTTGAGCAAAAATCGCGAGAAAAATTACCCAGATAACAGGCATCCAAGCCAATCCAAAAAGAAATGGCAGGGTGTTTTTCATGAACGTTTTTCTGGTTTCCTTCTCAGGTAATAATTTCATGGTATATCAAAAAAAAGAGCACCGATTTGTTCAGCTAAAGCTGCATCTAACGTTTTAAGCATTTCATATTCAAGCTTTAGACTTTTCATATCCCCCTTGGCTACGTAATACATAGCAATCTTACTATGTGGTTCTGCATTATCGGGTTCAAGTGCAAGAGCCTTGTCAAACGCCTCTTTTGCTTTGTCAAGTTCTCCTTGGTCAAGATACGCATCACCCATTATACAATAAAGCGCGGCATAGTGCGGATCAATGCGAAGTCCTTTTTCGATGGTTTTCATCGCCGAGTCATCCTTACCAAGCATAAATTGCACAAAACTAAGATGTTTATAGGCATGGAGGAATTCAGGATCCAGCACAATCGTCTTCATCAAATCACAGGCAGCTTTCCGATAACTACCTAAAGCCAAATTGGTTACGGCTCGGGCATAGAGAATTGCTGAATTACGCCGTTCATGACAAAGACACTGATCCAGTAAGGCAAGCGCTTCATTATAACGTTGCTCATCAATGTACCGCATTGCGGTTTCATATTCATAGCAACCGCTTTCGATATAATCAATCATGAGTTTGCTCTCTTATGAAGTATTAGCCTACCAGCACAGGCTATAACTAATTTATAGTACATTGCAATTTATTTAGCGTAGTTATGCCTTCAAGCACTTTACTGGCAAGCCACTTGCCAAATGACGGCGCATCATTAATACAACGAATATATTGAGAAAACGGAAAACCTGCTTCATCGAGCTTTTTTCGCGAATCAAATTCAGTTTCGCTATTGTCGGCGAAAAAACCGTAAGGAAACATCACCACTCCATCGTATTCTTCTGACTTAAAATCATAAAGCGCTTTTTCAATAGTGTCTGAAGTCCAGACTCCACCACGTGAATGGTTAATACACCCTTGTCGCACATCATAAAAAATATTTTCAGGATCCTTCAAAATGATACTTTTCATAGCATCAAAAAATGCAATTGTTTCAGGCAACCCTGTAAAAAGCGCTGGTGGTTCTCCAAAACGATCTGTCACTAACGTACCATGAATAACAAGAACAAGACCTACCTTCAATTCTCTATGTTGTCGAAATACCGGAGAAAGCTGTTCAAACAAATAATCGGTATAAAGTTGATGTAAGCGTGCATCATCCCAAAGCTTCCTCAAAACTCGCACCTGCAGGAATGCTGAATCTCCATATGCTTCGGACACCATCTGACACGCCACACCACACGAAAACGCTGATTCTACAGGAATCATAGGAACAACGACAAAACCATCATACTGAAACCGAAGCTTCTGGAGAGTTTCTTCAAGATAAGGCTGAACAAAATAATACGCGTCAAGCACAGTTATTTCGACAGTTTCAAAAATCACATTATCGCTAAGAGCAAGTAATGATGCTAATCGCTCTGTTTGAGCACGATTTATCGCAAGTAATGAAGAGTTATAACGATTACTTTTCCACTTGAAATAATGTTTCGTGGATCGATAATCCGCTATAAAATAAATTAAGGCTTCAGGAATATGAACTATCTGACGCGTTACAGCTCTAAGAATTTTTCTTGAACTCGGCCACAAACTTCGGATAGTAACCCCCTCCACTTCTCCATACGTTGTAACAATAACTGCATATTTCTTTTTAGTCACAAGCCTGTCCACCAGGTTAACTCGGCATACATCAAAATAAAACCAACAATACCCCCGATAAGCGTTTGCATAAAATTATGAGCTTTCAGAAAAATTCTTGACCACATAAGTATAGGCATCAGCAGTAAAAGCCATAATGCAACAGACCCAAACTGTATGAAAAGCAAAGCAATTGATGATGTGAGAGTAAAAAGATGAATACTGATTTTCCATTGCAGAGTAATCAGTAAAATCAAAATCATATTAATCGCATTAAACAGCAAAATGCCCGTCAGTAAACGTGGTGCATGAAGTTGCTGAATAAATTCATAACCAAGCGCATTTACTCCAACAAGAACCAGAAGGGGCATAAATCTTTGCTCACGAAAACTAATATTATAATCGGAAATTTTGCCTGTTTTCTTTAATCCTGAAATGAGCAGCACTGGCACAACTGTACTGGATAAAAATAGCACAGTCAAATAATAAAGCCTATGAATATCACTACTATAACCAAGTTGAACCAACACAATGTAGATTGCAGGTGCAACCACAATGGGACTTATTACCCAGGATATTACATCAGCAAGACGATATACGGGAGACTGCATAAGCTAATAAACGAAGAAAATGAAATGATTTATTTCTTTGAAAGTCCTTGTCATCAAAAAATTTTTGAAAGATAGTTTTTATTAGAATAAATACCACGTATATTATCGCCTTGTAAAATGCGAGAGTGGTGAAATTGGTATACACGCTAGTCTTAGGAACTAGTGCCGTGAGGCGTAAGGGTTCGAGTCCCTTCTTTCGCACGATACGTGATATGCCAAAGTGGCGGAACTGGTAGACGCGCTGGACTCAAAATCCAGTGAGTGAATAACTCGTGTGGGTTCGATTCCCATCTTTGGTACTCTTCTCAGCAACAAGCTAAAATTCGGAGCTTATTCCATATGGACAGAATGTACTCGCCATGGCGTGAAGTGTACATGCAGTCGTTCAAGGATGACAAGCCTTCAAACAAAGAGGGAAAATCGGTATTTGCAGATATTTCTCCTGAGGATGATGAGAAACGTTTTGTGCTTTTTCGTGGTACGAGGTGCTTTATTATCATGAACCTCTATCCTTATAATTGTGGTCATCTTATGGTGATACCTTATACCCAGACTCCCGATTTTTCAGAATTAGATCAAGAGACTAAACTGGAAGTCATGGAGTTAACAGATTTATCTATAAAGGCTTTAAAAATAACATTAAAACCACAAGGCTTTAATGTTGGCGCAAATCTTGGGCGTGTTGCTGGTGGAAGTGTCGATAATCATATTCATTTTCATATTGTGCCACGCTGGGAAGGTGATACTAATTTCATGCCTATACTTGCTGATGCCAAAGTACTCAGTAATGATATGACAAACACCTATCAAAATCTGAAAAAAGCCTTTGCAGAGCTCACCAAGGCCTAAAGATAATCTCATTTTTCTTTTTCATCAGACTTTATAATGGAGTATGTGCCCTGCCCAATAAGCAACTCCATGAATTTCACTCCATGGTTGAATGTTTTTGATCGTTTTGACCATTTGGTCACAAGCCATTGGGAGCTTGTGCAATCATGTGAGTCTGGCCTTGTTATGCTCAACCCCCGACCTGACCATACTGAGATAGCTGAGCATTATCCTGATGGTATATACGAACCTTATCTTCTTACAAAAAAGAACGTTTCATTCACTCAAAAAGTAATGCTGAGTGCACGATTTTTGCTATTGCATTACAGATGTCACCTCATTTTTAAAGAAACGGCCAAACCAAATAATCAGCATTCTCTTCTTGAAATTGGCTGCTCTACTGGTGAACTTTTACATTTTTGTCACTGCCATAAAGGAATACCTATCAAAAATATTGATGGTATAGAACCTCATGCACCGTCAGCAGAATACGCTCGAAAAAATTTCGGGTTAAGAGTAACAGAGATAATACAAGATGATGGGGCAAAAAAGTTTGATCGGATTGTATTGTGGCACACACTTGAGCATATTCACGCATTACATAAAACATTACACACCCTTAAAGAGCTCCTTGCGCCAGAAGGTATAATGGTGGTTGCACTGCCTAATCACGACTGTTGGAGTGCCAAACGCTATCAAAAAAACTGGATAGCCTATGATGCGCCTCGGCATCTTTATCACTTTCTACCGGAGACTTTAGCGAAACTTCTTGAACAACATGACTTAACAATTATAAAGCAACTCTCCTATTTTCCTGATGCACTCTATAATAATTTATACAGCGAACAACTTGCTTGCAAAAAGAGTGATGAAAAGTTTCATGTCGCAAGAATTGCCTCTGCAATCATTCGTGGCGGTATGGATGCTATATCAGGCATCATGGATCCGAATCATGCCGACACTTTAGTGTATTTTATAAAAAAGAGTCAAGGATAATACTCCCGAACCAAAACAGCTTATTGTAACAAACCACTACGTCCTAACGCTTTTTCAAGTTGTGTTGTAGCAACAAGATTATCGTACACGGCTTGAAGATAGTTGGTTTTTGCTTTATTGAGTTGCAATTCAGCATCAGTCAATTCAAGGCGGGAACCTATCCCCTCTTTAAAGCGAAGTGCTGATATTTTATAACTTCGTTCAGCGACACCGATGGTTTTTGATTGTACCTCGATCCGTTTCTTTGAATCTTGCACATTGGAGAGCCTTATCTCAAGTTCAGCCTGGACTGTGGCCTTGAGGTCTTCCAGCCGTGCGCGAGTCTGTAATTGACCAATTTTTGCTTGCTCAACCTGAGCACTGATTCGATATCCTGTAAAAAGAGGCATTGAGAGTTGAAGCCCGACAGAGGCAGACAATGGCCATCTCGAATCAGCAACACGAACACCGTCATTAAATGCTGTTTGCGATTCAAGGGAACCAAAGGCTGAGAATAGTGGAAAACGCTCAGCTCGTGCTGCATTGATATTTTCACCTTCCGCTTGCACTTGATAGACGAGTTGCCGTAACTCAGGACGCGCATCGAGTGCTTCTCCATAAGCCGTCCCAAGATCAGCGGGAAGCTTTGATATAAGAGGTTTAAGCGAACTGCTCAGCATTACTGGCGTATCAACAGGAAGACCAATTGCATTTTTCAGCTTGGTCATTGAAATTGCGACACGATGTTGCGCCTGCAATAAATCAGGACGTAAATTCTCTACGGAAAGATATGCTTTCAAGGTATCAATATCAGCAGCAACACCTTGCCGAAACATTGCCCTTGTATCTTTTCGTGACTGCTCCCACCGCAGAATACTCTGTTCAAGCAGCTTTACCTGCTCCTGCGAAATCAAAACATCAAAATATGCAAGTTTAATATCGGTCACCACCGTTGCTTCAGCACCACGATACGCTTCATCACTTATTTTACGAACAAGACTTGCCGCTCTTATCCCTGCAAAAGCAGCGGCATTAAAGAGTGGTTGGCGAACATCAATCGACGCACGAGCAGCGTTATCAGAACTTGTTTCAAGTTCACTGCTGGGAAAACCTGAATCGGGCGGTAACAATAAAACCGAGGGTTTTAAGGTGCGAGTGTAGGTAACGCCTGTTGTAATCTGCGGAAGAACGGTTGACCACGTCTGCCTGATTTTTTGACCAGCCATATCGCGATCAAGCCTTGCAATGGCAAGTGCTCTACTTTTTTCCAAACCAAGACGAACAGCATCTTCAAGTGTGATAGCGGATGTTGCCGCTGGAGCTGCCGAAGATGGAGAGGTCAAGAGGGTCAACACCAGTACAATAAAAATCATCCTGAGTAATCGTAAAAATCGGTTGCTCTTGGTCGATGCTTGTGTCAGAAAACTTCTGTAGAGAAAAGATTCCGTAAATCGCATAACGTTAAAAAAAGGAATACAGCGCATTGTAATGACGTTCAACTATTATATCGCTCATGCCATAAATGAGTCAGGCGTTCTTTGATAAACTTTTCTCTGCCTTCATCACCAGGGCGATAATACACTTTTGGTGGCACTCCGTCCGGAAAATAGTGTTGATCGATAAAATGTTCCGGATAATTATGGGGATAACAATAATCAGCACCATACCCTTCTGCTTTCATAAGTTTGGTTGGTGCATTACGGAGATGCATTGGCACATCAAAATCTTGCAGAATTTTTGTATCACTCATCGCAGCATTGATACCTTGATAGCTGGCGTTTGATTTTGGTGCAGATGCAAGATAGGTAACGCCCTGAGCAAGATTGATTCGTGCTTCAGGTAACCCAATCATGGTAACAGCCTGAAAAACAGAGAGAGCAAGCGTTATTGCATAAGGGTCAGCATTACCAATATCTTCGCTCGCAAAAATGACCATTCTGCGGGCAATAAATTTAGGATCCTCACCACCTTCAAGCATACGGCAAAGCCAAAGAAGTGCGGCATCAGGATCGGACCCACGCATGGATTTGATAAATGCCGAAATAGTATCGTAATGATGCTCACCGCCTTTATCGTAAACCGGCGCTTTATGCTGCAATGCAGCTTCAAATAGTGCACGATTTAACACTTTAGGGTGGCTCTCGACGGGAAGAAGCGCAAGTGCAGCTTCAACGGCATTGAGCGCTTTGCGAGCATCACCACCAGAAAACTGCAAAAGAAATTCAAGATCATTCAGAACAATTTCCTGACCATGAAACAATGCATCTTGCTCGAGCGCCCGACGGATAACCGATTCAATATCAGCAGATGCAAGCGACTTTAAAATATAAACTTGCATTCTACTTAACAGTGCACTGTTTACCTCAAATGATGGATTTTCGGTGGTAGCACCAATAAGGATAATAAGACCCTGCTCGATTGCATGGAGCAAGGTGTCTTGCTGCGCCTTATTAAAGCGATGAATCTCGTCAATAAAGAGAAGAGTGCGCTGACCCGAACGCCTTGCTTTTTCGGCATTATCGAGCGCCTTGCGAACATCCTTGACACCAGCGTCAATAGCGGAAAGCTGCTCAAACCGATAATCTAATGTTGCCGCACACAGCAAAGCAAGTGTGGTTTTTCCTGTTCCAGGAGGTCCCCAGAAAATCATTGATGGCATTTGCCCACTGGCGATGAATTTGCGCAACGGTCCGTTGTGACCAACAAGATGCTCCTGACCGGCAAGATCATCAATCGATTGTGGGCGCACACGCTCAGCAAGTGGCTGAAAATAGTCGCGTTTTTCAGGGGTTGAGCTGAAACCGAACAGATCGGACTGCATGTTATCGGGGGGTGCCATTAAAATCCATGCTGTTGAAGCCACGTTTCAGTAACCTTTGATGCCCTCTCTGCAGATGCGCCTCGACTAAGCTGATGTGCCACATATTTACCGAGAATGTCAAATTCAAGATTAACTCTTGTTTGTGCTTTGAGCGAATTGATGGTTGTGTTTGCAAATGTAAAGGGAATAATTGCAACAGCAAATCGACACTCCTCAAGTTTCGCTACGGTAAGGCTGACACCATCAATGGTAATGGATCCGGCAGAGACAATAAATGGCATAAAATCTTCAGGGAAACTGATCCAGATTTCGCGACTTGAGCCAAGTTCTTTAATATCCTGTACGGTTGCCGCACAATCAACGTGACCAAGCACAAAATGACCACCAAGACGATCGAGAGGACGAACGGCGCGTTCAAGATTAACAAGAGAACCATGCTGCAAGGTGCCGAGTGTGGTTTTAGCAAGCGTCTCTTCGACTGTATCAACATCAAACCAACCATCTCCACAGATAACAACAGTCTGGCACACACCATTGATACTGATACTTTCATCAATCGCAAGATTACGGAACGCATCAGAGTTACCATATTGAACACTGAGACGGAGTCCACCCTGCCGTTTTACGACTTCCCTCACCCGTCCCACATCTTTAATAATCCCAGTAAACATTATACAGATTTTTCACATCACAAAAGCATCACCTATCAAAATACGAAGAGTCAAATTGGTTTAATAATTATAACCGTTGCGTCTAATAAAAAAAGCCGGCAGATACCGCCGGCTTCCATCAACGTTGCCTGGATATGAACGTATTAAACCAATGCCTGGAGAGCTGCGCTGTAGTCAGGCTCCTGTACAATTTCAGGCACCTGTTCGGAATAGCACACAATGCCATCGGCATCAACAACAACAATCGCGCGTGAAAGTAATCCCTTAAGTGGGCCATTTGTAATGGTAACGCCATAATTCAGTCCAAACTCTGGTGAACGGAAAGTTGAGAGTGCAACAACATTTTTCAATCCTTCAGTTTCACAAAAACGGTTATGGGCAAATGGCAAATCAGCAGAAATACACAACACAACCGTATTATCGAGTGATGATGCCTCCTGATTGAAGCGCCTCACCGAAGCAGCACAAACTGGCGTATCAAGACTTGGAAAGATATTAAGCACCATTCTCTTACTTGCAAAATCTGCTGGACCTGCTTCAGAAAGATCGGTTTTCACCAAGCAGAAAAATGGAGCTTCGGAACCTGTTGCCGGAAGAGTACCAGCAGTTTCAAAAGGATTGCCCTTTAAGGTAATCTGTGCCATAAACAATGTGGTCTAAAGGTTAAGAGAGAAGTCGATAGTATTCCAAAATTTTATCGTTCAGTTCCACAATCCATTGCCACGTGAAATGCTGTAACGCCCTGCACCCAGGAAGAACACTGCTAATGATCCAAAAAAATAGAGTGCCTGAAGTTCAAGTGCATAGCCACCATGCTCTGAAAACGTTAAAAGATCGTGCGAATGAACAAGATAAACTGCCATAATCATTACAACCACCTGAAGCAACGCTGCAGGCCGTGTATAATACCCAAGCACCATTAAAAGTGGGGCAAAAAGCTCTCCAGCAAGAATGCCGTGTGAAAAATAGGGTGATAATTTTGCCTTAACGAGCATTGTTTCAACAAAATTATAACCGTGCTGCAGTTTATTGATACCATGAAAAAGCAGCAACATGCCTACTGAAACCCGCAGAAGTAACTTACCAAGATCATTGTTGTTAAGAAAACGCTCAAGCACAGCATTTCGTCTTTTTCCAAATTTTTTTTTCATGGTGCACCAAGGTTTGTGTTATAGCTGCTCCTCAGTCAGTAACTCATGTATGAATATACACCTCAAGTCGAATATCATCTCCAAAAAACTGTGGTGGCTCAAAACGAAAATGCTTCGCTTGCTCGGGAAAACTGATACCAAGAGGTGCGAATGAGCTTAACGCATCACCACCAAACAGCTTTGGAGCAATAAATAAGGTCAGTTTATCGACCAACTGTGCACGAAGAAACGATGCCGCTAAACGGCTCCCCCCCTCAACCATAACAGACAAAACCTTTCGTTTATGTAACTCTTCAAGCACTTGACGCAAATCAAGCTCACCTGAATGTTCATCAACAAAGAGCACCGTCACCCCTTGTTGACGAAACAACTCTACAACAGGTAAATTCTCCCACGACGAAGAGGCAAAAAGAAGTGTTGGAGCTGCCTTATCAAAAATTCTCGCTGAAGGTGAAAGACTTAACCGACGATCAAGCACAACTCGCAGTGGATTCCGCCCTTTACAATTCCGTACCGTCAAATGTGCATTATCAGCCCGAACCGTTGCTTCACCAATCAGCACCGCATCGTAAACACTACGCAAGCGATGCACTTCACGGCGTGCCTCTTCGCCTGTAATCCAGTGTGAAACGCCAAGCGATGTCGCAATTTTACCATCGAGTGTCTGAGCAAGCTTAATCATAACAAAAGGCAAACCAACCGTTTGACTTTTCATAAATGCCTCATTGCAACGGAGACATTCAGCTTCAAGCACCCCTTCCGTTACAGCAATACCCGCCGACTGAAGTTTTGCAATACCACAACCTGAAACTTCTCTATAGGGGTCACGACACCCTATAACAACACGCGGAATTTTTTTTTTAATAATCAAATCACAACACGGAGGTGTTTTACCAAAATGGGAACATGGCTCAAGCGAAACATAAAGTGTTGCATCACGAAGCCGCTGTTCATCAACCACCGACGATATTGCATGAACCTCAGCATGTGGTCCACCAAAGTGTTGATGATATCCCTCACCAATAACTTGCCCGTAAGATACAAGAACCGCTCCAACCATTGGATTAGGGCTCACTTGTCCGGCACCTTGCAGAGCAAGCTCCAGACATCGCCTCATATAAAAAGCATCATCGACAATAGGCATAACTTCACTCCGGCTGATTACTCTCCACAGTCACCTGTACAAGATGAATACCCGACAATCGCACTAATTCTGCGATGTGCTCCATTTTATAGGGCTGAGCATAATAAATGGTTTTGATACCAACATTAATCAGCACTTTAAGGCAGTGAATACAAGGACTTGCTGTAATATAAATATCCGAATCCTTGATGGAGACACCGTGTTTTGCAGCTTGTGCGATTGCATTAATTTCTGCATGAATGGTATTCACACAATTCTCTTCAAGAGTGCCATCTGGATGAGTGGTCTTATAAATACGACAATTGCTGTCATTACAATGTGGCAAACCAGATGGCGCGCCGTTATAACCTGTCGAAAGAATATTGTTCTCTCTAACTATTACTGCACCAACATGACCACGCGTACACGTTGCTCGGCGAGCAATTAAATGAGCAACACTCATAAAATATTCATGCCAGCCAAGACGTTTTCCGTCAGACTCAGCAAAAAAATTCATTCCACCACCACAACAACAACCTTTACTATCGACCAACATGGTGCTCCTAATAATACCTTTATGAAAAAATTTGAAACAGTTACTGAATTTTCTGCTCCCCTAAAAAAACAGACTTATCCACCTTGGCAAAAAAATCTTGATAGTATATGGCATCATCGATCTGATTGACACGCATAACTGCTCCTCTATTATTCAACAACTTGTATCTGAAATTGATACGCACTTTAATCTGCTTACCAAATTCACTGACATTTGCTGAGGCCTCAGTAATACTGTTTTTTTTATACTCTGGACGATCAGTAAATGCTCGCGCAAAAAAAGACTCAGCAGGATTTTCCACATCAAGCTCTTTTTGTGCCGTCAAAAGTCCCAAATCCACATTTGCCTGCTGCACGATAAAGTCATCATCCTGCAACGTATTCATAACCGCTTTCATAACCAGCTTCATGTCACGTACATCATACACACGCGTTTGAAATTCACGAATCTGAAGCTGCGTTTTAGGCGCAACAGGCTGCATTGTCTGACATCCGCTCACTGTCAATAGAACAAATGAGATCAATAACATTATAAAGTTTCTCATTATGATTCCTTAAAAACGGCTGCTATGATAAGAATAATCGCTCACCACACCATTCACAAACTTGATAATCACCGTCAAGCTCGTTTGTGTTGATGAGGCTGCACCAGCATTGCGCGAGCCGATGAGAAGCGATAAAATCCCACCACTCCCTGCAGAGTATGCCGCTTCAGTAGCAAGACGATCATAAATCCAACTCTCTTTTCCATCCCTATCTTTTGACACAATATTTGGTGACCCAAGTACTTCAGCTACAGTAGTTGCCGTCATACCTTTACGAATATCACGCTGTACAATACCGAGCGTCATATCGCGCTCTTGAGATGGTGGCAATTGACGTGCATGGTCAGACGCACTCATACAACCACCAAGAATTACCGTAAGAACAATAGCTATCATCACCTTTTTCATTGAGTGAACTCCATTGGTTTATGTAAAGAAATTTTACTGATTAATCCATCAAACAAGTTAAATAACTTACTGACAATCAAACATGGAAATAAAAACACAAAATAATATAAAAAAAGGAGTTAAGAAAAAATTAACAAATGAAAACAACTATATGATAATTATGAAAAAACATCTGTTATTGAAGTGAATTTTGTTTATTTCTTCAACCTTTTGTACTATAATCAAAACTGCTTAATGGTAAAGGCAGTGATAACCAAATACCGAGTCACACTTATTTATGTTACCACTTCCATACAGCAAGACTCAAACAGTTCTTACCATAACTCAATTAATCATTGTCATAACCTGTTGTAAATTAGGTTTATTATTTTTTGACGGAGCAACAGAACAACAACAAGATTAACCATCTATAAAGCTGTTTTTTTAGATTGAGGTACCATGATACAAATGGAAAAAGTCGTCTCCTCGTCATCAAAACAATCACTATTTTATCAGAACTGTATCGAGATAGCTAAATGCCATACAATACCATGAAATCACACAATACATTTTTTCTACTTACTATAGTTGGTTTGGGAATCATCGCTAACCCACAAATAGGTGATGCACGTACAAAAAAAGCAAGTACGGTTCAACAAACCATGTCGAATAAAGCCATTTCAATGGAGTCATTTCGTGCAGGATCACTTGATCGTTTGAGTATTCGCACACTTGCAGAAAACTCACTTGCAGCAGGGAAATTTCAAGATGCTGGGGAGCTGTTTGACAAGCTCGTTGTATGGTATCCAAATGATGAAAAAATTCTTAGACAAGCTACACGCACCTATTTAGAATTAAAAAATGCAGAAAAGACAATTTCATTATATGCAAAATTAGTTCGTCAACATCCTAAAGATCCACACCTAAACCTTGAAGCCGCAAGGGCTTATAAGTGGACTGGACGTTTTGCTGAAGCACAGAAACTCTATGCAGTAGGTGTGGATGCAGGAGTAGCAAGCGATGTGGTTATTAATGAATATGCAGAGGTTTTGCTTATTGAAAAACAATACATCAAAGCAACGGCTCGTTATCAGGAGTTACTTGAGAAAAACAAAATAAAGAGAGAGAGTGCTGTTAACGCCGTCTATAAATTGGCTGACGCAAGCGAATATGCTGAGGCTGAAAAGCTTTTAACAGCTATTGAGAAGCGCTTCCCCGGTGACACCCAAGCGCTTCAAGCAAAGGCAAATATAGCTTTACGAAAAAATGATTTTCCTGAAGCTCGGAAAATCAGCAGCCAAATACTCCAACAAGCACCAGATAATGAAGAGGCTATATTGATTAGTGCTGAGATGGCAAGCTGGGAAGATAAAAACTATGAGCTTGCACTTGCGGAATACGATAAACTGATTAATCAAAATAAATCTGGTAATAAAAGTTATTTCAAAGAGATAGCGTACAGAGAAAAAGCTCGTGTTTTAGGTTGGCTGGCGAAATATACCCACGCCTTAGCAACGTATGACGAAGCCATAAAAATGGATCCAAAAAACAAAGCATTACAAGCAGAGGCAAAGGCAAAAAGGGAGTATTTCAGGGGTTCATACAGACTCGCTGTCAAGGCTTATAAAGAGTGGTTAGCCGTAGAACCCAAACAACAAGAAGCTCTTTTTGATTTAGGGCAAATGTACATGCAGGCTAACCAGTGGCAGAAAGCTGCAGAAACATACGATCAACTGCTTGCGAATGCCCCAGAACATCGCCAAGCGGCAATGGCAAAGGATAAAACAACCCTCTACGCATCAAATCCAATAGTCACTACTGGTGCTGAATATTTGAAGGTTACTGCTAAATACAGTGAAAAAGATGTCAGTTACAGTTACAGTGGCTTTTATACATCTCTTTCATACCCATTTAAAGAAAATCTGTCAGGGTTATTAAGTATCAATAACAAGTATTATGATTTTGAAAATGGTGGTAGTGTTAATAAACAAAGTATTACCGCCGGTGTTGAATATAAAAATCTACCAGATGGATTAATACGTGCAGCTTATACCTTTAACAAAAATCCTCAAGGGGTTTCAGACAAGCATACCGGCTTTATCGAAGCAGAAAGTGAACCATTAAATAATGTTCATATCAATGCAGCTTTTCGTCGTGAGGAAGTAATGGATAATGCCAGGAGCTTTCAACAAAATATTACACGTGATCAATGGAAAGGAAGAGTGCTGTACACTGGTTATAGAGCGTGGCATGTTGGTGCAGATTATGTCTCTGCTGATTATTCGGATGGCAATACCGGCATAACAAAAGGCGCAGATATTACTGCGCATTTAATCAGTGGATTAAGGGAACTCAATCTAAGCTATCGTTTACAGGATTATGGTTTTTCAGACATAAAAGGAATGCTGCATGATCGATATTGGACACCGAACTCATTCACCACTCATACAGCCAAAATAGATGGTCGATATTACTTCAATAAAGAGCGGTTTAATGGTGTCAACAATACGTATGTAACGACAGCATATCAAGCAAGTTTTGAACCAGAAGGAAATATAGCCCACCAAGTTCATGCCGGCTTACATCATGACTGGAGTAACCGCTTATCTACAATTCTTGAGGGGCAATACACTTGGGCAACAGAGGTAGATTATCAAGATAAACTGCTCAAAGCACAGTTACAGTGGTTTTTCTAAATCTTCTTACATAAATACGGAAGAACAATGCAGGATAAGAAAAAATCTTGGTCGTTAGTTGCGCAGGTAGCAATACTATTATTATCACTTGTGGTCTATGTGATAGTGCGCATCTATTACTTGCTTTACGCGCCATTTGTGGGCATTGAGTGGTTATTTGGGACACTCTTTTTTATTGCTGAAACATTTATTCTGTTTCACTCGTTTTTCTTTTTCGTGGATGTTGTACGCGAAAACTGGTCACCATCTCTTCCGCCACAGGCTGAGCCGGGTGAAGATGCTTCTGTGGCGATTTTAGTTCCAGCCCGTCACGAAGACAAAGCGATTATTGAAAAAACATTACTCACCTGCATTAATATCGCTTATGAAAACAAGAAGATTTATCTTCTTGATGATTCTACGATTCCAAGCTATAAACAAGAAGCAAAAGAGCTTGCTGAAAAGCTTGGTGTTATACTGTTTACTAGAAAAGATAATCGAGGTGCCAAGGCTGGAATGATTAATGAAGTATTAAAAATTGTGAAGGAAAAGTATATCGCAATTTTTGATGCTGATCAGAACCCTATGCCTGTTTTTCTTAAAACACTTGTACCTTTTTTAGAAGGTGACGATAAACTTGCTTTTGTTCAGACACCTCAATTTTACTCTAATGGAGATGTCAGTACAGTATCGATGGTTGCACACAATCAGCAAGCCATCTTTTATGAGTATATATGCCTTGGCAAAACAATCAATAAAGCAATGTTCTGCTGTGGAACGAATGTTGTATTTCGTCGTGCAGCTTTGAATGATGTTGGTAATTTTGATGAAGATACTGTTACTGAGGATATTGCTACATCCTTCAAATTACATCAAAAAGGATGGAAATCGTACTTTATCCACAGAGCATATACCTTTGGGATGGCTCCAGAAGACTTGGCAGCATATTTCACACAGCAAAATCGCTGGGCTTTAGGCACATCGCAACTTTTCCGAAAATTGGTGAAGTTGGTCTTCACTGGTATCAATAAGCTCAGTCCATCACAATGGCTTGAATATGTGATCTCGACAACCTATTATTTCATCGGATGGGCATATTTCTGGTTAATGACTGGTCCTATTTTGTACATTTTTTTCAATATCCATTCGTACAATATTACTCCGGAAGTGTACAGCTTAACCTTCGTACCATTCTTTATTCTTTCGAATTATGTCTTTTATTCAAGCATGTTCAAGAAGAAATATAAGCTGAGTAATATGTTTAAAGTACAGATGCTTACTGCGCTTTCCATGCCTGTATATTTAACTGCTTCGTTTACCGGCTTACTGAACATCAGCAAAAAAGGGTTTCAAGTTACTCCAAAAGGGAACTTCAAAAATGTGCCATTGAAGAATCTTTGGCCACAATTACTTGTTTTGCTTGTTGTACTAATAACACTTGGATGGGGTGCTTACCGACTCACATTTGAGTCCATGGATTATGTACTCTTGATAAACATGTTCTGGATGGTACTCCAGGCAATCTTATTGATCGGTATTTTTCATTTAAACAAAAAATGAGACGCTTTTTTTTTCTCACTTTCGCGTCGATTTTATCATTCATTATAATTAACTGTTCAGCAATCCCTCAAAGTTCCCAAGAGATTGTAACGCAATCTTGGAGGCATTATCAATACGCCTTCATAAGAGATGGAAGAGTTATTCGTCCTAAAAACAATAACGATACTGTCTCTGAAGGTCAAGCTTATGCAATGCTGCGCGCAGTATTGGTTAATGATCAGAAAATATTTGATGAATGCCTTTCTTGGACAGAAAAAACATTATCTCGCCAAACATCAAAAGGGGATTATTTGCTGGCATGGCATTTCGAGAATGGGAAGGTAACTGATATAAAAGCAGCATCAGACGCTGATATTGATTATGCTTACAGTCTTATTCTTGCTTATCGTCAATGGAAAAATGAAAAATATTTAACACTTGCAAAAAAAGTCATGCAGAGTGTTCTTGAGCACGAAACAGAGGTCATCAATGGAAAGATATATCTGCTTCCATGGCCTAAATCAGAAAATAGCGCACATGATCTAATAGCTCTGAATCCGTCTTATTACGCACCATCACACTTTAAAATGTTTTATACAATCAGTCAAGACAACCGCTGGTTAGCACTTACTGATACAACGTATGACCTTCTTAACCGGTTGCTGGATTCACCAGAAAAGCTTAATGAAAAGGGCATTATACCTGACTGGGTTGCAATTGATCAAGAGGGGAAATTGACTGTTCTTCCCGGTAAACCTTTGATATACGGCTGGGATGCTGTTCGAGTTCCATTAAGAATTGCGGCAGATTATTATCTTTATCAAGACATAAGGGCACTTAAAGTACTTCGATGGTTTTCCGAGTCATTTGAAAAGAATTTCAGCAATAAGATAGAATTTAACGCACAACCCACGCCCTATAACAATGCCTTGTTTTGCAGCGCCGTATTTGCCGCAACAGAGGCATCAGGAGCAAAAACCTCAACAAACATGCTGCAACGCCTTCGCAAACATATACGGCATGATGAAGAAGGACTTTATTACAATGATATAAGCGATTATTATATCAACAGTATTGCATGGCTACCTGAGTATTATCAAAGCAAAAAACGAGTTTTATTAGGCTTATAAAATAACCAATACCATAGCGACGAGTTCATGCTTCACGGAATCTTTCTATCTTAATCAAATGACCATTTGGAATGAAAAGAAAAATTGATATTTTTTTTCAAAAGTAATTCTATTGCTGATTAATAGGATTTTATAGATTAGCTATTACAATTTTCTAAAATATTCAGCCATGATAGAAAAAAACGAATTACTAAAAAAAATAAAGGGAATAGAGCAAAGCGAAGAGTCCGTAATCGCTATTTATTCCAACCATATACAGAATGTTTTAAGGTACTCTACCTTAAGTGAAGATGTGCAGTTTAAAGTATTGGACATGTTACAAAAACTTGATGCTGATCTGCAAGATCAAAAATCCATGACAAAACAGCTCATTGAATCCATTATAAAAAGCGGAAAAGATGTTTATTAATAAGGATTTACTTGGATTTTTTGACTCTATGATAGAGATCAAAATGCAAAAGCGAGATGTTTTTACAGCACTTGCCGTAGATGTTGACGATCCGGAAATGAAAAAATCATTGTTACGAATAAGCGCCAATGAGCAACATCATATTGATCAACTACAGAAAAGTGTTGATCTTGTTAATGGATATCCGTCACATCAAACAACTGCGCGGAGTTTACCGTATTTAAAAGATGAACAAGATGATTTTACATATGAATTAGAGCCGTCATCTTCGCCTGCTGCCTCACCAGCAAGCACAGAACCTGCTATACAAATTTCTCCTGTCGTTTCGCGTAAGGAAGAAGAAAATTCTCAACCAAAACCAGCAACACAAAGTATTAATAACAACGGTATAAGTATTCCGTCAACAAATATTTCTTTACCTCATTTTGCAGAGCAACTACAAAATGAAAATCCAATCCAGCAGAGTATTGGTATTGTAAAACCAGCACAGGATCTCGAACCCAATAGTCTTATTCAATCCACGCCCTCGAAAACACTTTACAGTATGAACACATTCAAACATCCATTAGCCGAGATTTTTGGTTTTACAGCAACGGACTTTTCGCAAAAAGCACAGCGCTACCGCTCACACCGGCAATGCCCGTTTAATAACAAAGTACCAAACTGTACTAATGACCAGACAAAGAATCCTCTTGGCGTATGCAGTATTCTGCACGGCAACAAAGCTGTTATCACCTGTCCGGTGCGTTTTCGTGAAGATTGGCTTATAACTGATGATGCTGCTGCCTTCTTTTTTGAAGAGGGTGTACGATGGAGCTCATTGACAGCCGTTCAACTTACCGATGCATACGGCAAATCTGCTGGTGAGCTTGATGTTGTTCTTGTCGCTTATGATGAAGCTGGCAAGATTGTTGACTTTGGTGTTATCGAGATTCAAGCCGCTTATATTGCTGGTGATCCGCGTGACCCATTTGAATATTATATGAAAGATCCAAAGACACACGCAATGATGGATTGGACTGCTCAATCGAACTATCCAGAACCAGATTATGTCACATCTGCACGAGAAAATCTTGTACCACAACTTATTTTTAAAGGCTCCATTTTAAATTCTTGGCATAAGAAAATGGCTGTTGCAATCAGTCGCAGCTATTTTGAGGCTCTTCCAAATTTGGTACCAGTGAAACAAGATGAGGCTGAAATTGCATGGCTTGTGTATGATCTTGAATCAGTCATTGAAGGCGATAAAGAGAGCTATCAATTGAAAAAAAGCGAAGTCGTCTATACGAAATTTCAAGGGACACTCTCGGCACTCACAGCATCATATCCAGATAATGTCGATCACTTTATGAAGTTATTGCCTGAAATCGCTGATAACTAATAATCTTATATGTTATGTTTAAAATAAACAACCCCGCAGTTTGAGATGTGGGGTTGTTTATTTTAATACTATTTTCGCTTAGCCTTCAAGAACACATTTAGTAGCTCTTCTTCGGTCGAATAAAAGAGATCACCATCGACGATGCCAAGACCAGCGCAATGACAACAAGTGAAACGAGCGTGTCGATCTTCCATATGGTATGCGAGAGAATCATTTTCGCACCAACAAATGTCAGTACTATACCCAAGCCGATCTTGAGATAATGAAACTTGTCCATCACGCCAGCCAGCGCAAAGTAGAGAGAGCGCAAGCCAAGGATGGCGAACACGTTTGAGGTATAGACGATGAACGTGTCGTTAGTGACTGCAAAGATTGCTGGGATGGAATCAACCGCGAAGATGATATCAGAGACCTCCACAAGCAAAAGCACTACGAATAGCGGTGTCGCCATACGAATACCATTCTCACGTACAAAGAAATTGCCCCCCCGATAATCGGGCGTTACCGGCATAAGGCGTTTGAACCACTTGACCACTGGGTTGCGCTCGGGATGAATCTCATCCTCACGCTTCAGAATCATTTTGATTCCAGTAAAGATCAGAAATCCACCGAAAATGTAAATAATCCAGGCAAACTTTGTGATGAGCGCTGCACCTAAAATAATCATAAAGGCACGCATGATGAGCGCCCCGAGAATACCCCAGAACAGAACCTTGTGTTGATAGAGCGGTGGCACAGCGAAATAAGAGAAAAGGAGAGCGAACACAAAAACATTGTCAACGCTCAATGACTTTTCAATTAGGTAGCCCGTTAAGAATTCAAGTGCCTTCTGAGGGCCTGCATAGTACCAAATACCGACATTGAATACCAATGAGAACGCGATCCATACCACTGTCCATGTAAGCGATTCCTTGAGGGATACGACGTGTGCCTTACGATGAAACACACCAAGGTCCAAAGCAAGCATTCCAAGAACGAATACGTTAAAACCAACCCACATCCAGACGGATTCAGTCATTATTTCCTTTGCGTTTGCGAACACCAATTAAATGGATCCTCCTAAGTAAACCCGTCAAAAGGGCTTTTAATCCCATGACCACATTTCAGTAAGAATTATAACAAAAGAAATCTCCGCAATCAAAACAAGGGCAAACTCAGATATAAACATGCCTGAAACTGATCCCCCTGATTCAAAAACAACAGAGTAAAATTTCAACTTTAGTAATATCTTGCGCAACACAACTAACCCTTACCATGCCACTATGAGCGAGCTTCTGCTGATCAACATTACAGGTCCCGACAAACCTGGCCTTACCTCAAAAATAACGTCAATCCTTGCTGGCTATAAAGTGCCGGTGCTTGATATCGGCCAGGCGGTTATCCATAACCATCTCTCAATGGGAATGCTGGTTGAAGTACCAAAAGAGTCTGCCTCATCGCCAATGGTAAAGGATCTTCTCTTCTGCGCCCATACGCTCGGCATCAATATCACTTTTACACCGGTTGCAGATACGGAGTACAAGCAGTGGGTGCAAGAGCAGGGCAAGCACCGTTACTTGCTCTCACTTCTTGCACGCAAAATTACCGCTGAACAGCTTGAGCGGGTGTCGTCAATTATTACAAGCCATAATCTCAATATTGATACCATCAACCGACTCTCAGGGCGAGTTCCTCTTGAACACAGTAAAACTGGCACAAAGGCTTGTGTGGAGTTTTCAATACGAGGGACACTGCAAAGCGAGAACCGATTTCGTGAGCAAATGCTCGCGATTACCGACTCTCTTGGCGTCGATATCGCGTTTCAGGAAGACAATATTTTCCGCCGCAATCGCCGATTGATTGTGTTTGATATGGACTCTACACTTATCACGTCAGAGGTAATTGACGAACTTGCGCTTGAAGCTGGTGTTGGTACTGAGGTTGCCGGAATTACCGAGCAGGCAATGCGTGGCAAAATTGACTTTACCGGCAGTTTGCAACGGCGCGTATCGCTGCTGAAAGGGCTTGATGAACATGTTCTGGAAAAAATTGCTCAACGCCTTCAACTCACAGAGGGAGCTGAAACGCTCTTCCATAACCTGCATCATCTTGGTTTTAAAACCGCTATCCTTTCCGGCGGCTTTACCTATTTTGGTCACTATCTTCAGAAAAAGCTTAATATTGATTATGTGTATGCCAACACACTTGAAATTGATAATCATCAATTGACCGGTAAGGTTCTTGGGCAGGTTGTTGATGGTAAACGAAAAGCCGATCTACTGGAGCTTATTGCAAAAAAAGAGAACATAAGACTGGAGCAAACAATTGCAGTGGGTGATGGCGCTAATGATCTGCCCATGCTGGGTAAAGCAGGACTTGGCATTGCCTTCAGGGCAAAACCAATTGTAAGAGAGAGCGCCAAGCAAGCAATTTCAACGCTTGGACTTGACGCTATTCTCTATTTAATGGGATTCAGGGATCGCGATAATCTGCTCTTTAATCAACATACTCAACAAACTGCGTAAAGTCTGCTGTATCAGGCAACGTAATAGCGCCGGCATTACATACAGGAATACAGCGCGTGCAAAGCACAATACAATTGTAAGGATTGGCAATAATCATTTTTGCGCGCTTGACTCCTTCTGGCTCACCAAGCGCAAAAACACCCGGTTTGCAGAAGGTTTCACACTCCATGCACCCGTGACAAAGTGAAGCATCAATTTCAGGAAACCAAGCTATCTCTTCGCGAGGAACAAGCAACCTGCGTTTTTTCCTTTCTGGTGTTGCTGAGCCGCTCATAATCCTATCTTTTTTTGGTTTATTCTATCATCCCTCTCTCCGGCAGGCTTTCCGTCAGTCTATATACTCCACGAAGTGCTCGAATTTCTCTTTCGGGGGAAGCACAATGGCGCCTGACGTGCAAATCGGCACACACCTGTCGCAGAGCACAAGGCATTTGTAAGGGTGCCCCACAATCAGCTTCGGGCGATGGATACCCGTGGGATCTGGCTCGCCCAACTCAAAGACACCGGGCTTGCAGATGACCTTGCAGTCGCCACAACCGTTGCATAGCTCCGGCTTGATGACAGGATACCACGCAATCTCCTCCCTCGGAACGAGTAATCGCTTCCGTTTTTTCGCTGTATCCTGTTTTGGGTTCGTTATTCTGGCGTGCTGCATCACGGTCTCCGGTTGCTCCCACGATCCGACCGGAGCAACAGAGGAGCTCTCTTGCCTTTGCATCGCACGTGACTTGAGGGCAAGACGCAGTGAGCGAACAGTCCCCAAAGCACAACCGTCGCATGAAGGCTTTGCACATCGCCCAAAAAAGCAGTCAAAAAGCAGCATAACCGATCATTTATTGTTCAAGCGTCTCTGTTTTGTTCCAGCAAAGCATTGAGCGATTCGGCATAGGTTGCAAGCGCTTTCGGTATTCCATCGATATTTTTACCGCCCGCCGTTGCAAACTCAGGCTTGCCGCCGCCACCTCCCTGCACCTGCTTTGCGGCTTCACGAATCAGTTTCCCTGCATCAATACCGCAAACACGAACAGCTTTATCAGAAGCAAAACTCACCAGCGAAACCTTTCCGTCATCAACAGTACAGAGCAGACCCGCCGAACAAGGCAGCTTCTCTCGCAACGCAAGAACCGCCTGGCGCAAAGTCTCACCATCCACTCCATCAACAACCTTCGTTATCACCCTGCAGCAATTGATATCGGGTGATACTTCAAGTTCAGCGATCAACATGGTGAGAAGAGAGCTGATCTTCCCCTCAAGGCGCTGCTTCTCCAGCTCTTTTTTAGCCTCCATCAGTTCAGCAACTCTCTCCGACACCGCTTCATCGCCTTTGGCTTTCAGCAGATGGCGCACCTGCTGAAGCTCACGATACTCGTTCCATAAAAGCTTTTCGGCTGCGCTGCCAGTGACCGCCTCAAGACGCCGAACACCAGAAGCTACTGATGATTCGCTTACAATTTTAAAGAGTCCAATGCTGC
The DNA here is from genome assembly GCA_020721255.1 of Chlorobium chlorochromatii. Lineage (GTDB taxonomy): Bacteria > Bacteroidota > Chlorobiia > Chlorobiales > Chlorobiaceae > Chlorobium > Chlorobium chlorochromatii. The sequence goes on along the minus strand of DYND01000001.1, from coordinate 26,097 downwards.
CAATGTTATCAACATGGGTACCACCACACAGTTCGACAGAAATACCTGGAACCTCCACCATACGAACACGATCGGAATATTTATCGCCAAAAAAAGCAAGTGCGCCTTTAGCAATTGCCTCATCATAAGGCATATCAGCATATTTTACAACCTTTTCAGCTTGCCGTATCTGCGCATTCACTTCAGCTTCGACCGCATCAATCTCTGCATCTGAAAGCTTTGAAAAATGACTGAAGTCAAAACGGAGCCGTTCAGCGCTGACAAATGAACCTTTCTGCTGCACATGCTGCCCAAGAATATGGCGAAGAGCACCGTGCATCAGGTGGGTTGCGGTATGATTGCGCTCCGCATCCTGACGAACACAACGATCAACAGAAGCATTTACCGTCAACTCCAGTTCATCCAGCGAAATATCATCGAGGCTTACTAAAGTATCAAGAATTTTATCGAAGGCTTCGGTAACAACATGAAAAATTGCATCACCATCTTTGATTGTATCGACAACTGTGAAACGGTAACGCGCATTGGCAAGGAAACCACGGTCACCCGTCTGCCCACCACTTTCAGGATAGAATGGCGTACGGTTGAGCACCAGCAAGAGCTTATCGCCCGTTTGTTTAGCACCGGTAATAACCACAGGCATCTCAAGCTGCTCATAACCAGCAAATACTGAAGCGTGAACATCACTGAACCAAAGCCATTCGGCACCATCATCACCAACCTGCTGTTTCTCCTTGCGATCAGTTCTGGCACGTGTCTTCTGCTCTAACATACAGCGCTCAAACCCTTCACCATCAACCTGCAAGCCGACTTCATTAGCCATCAGCGTTGTCAAATCAAACGGAAAGCCATAAGTATCATAAAGTTTAAAGGCATCCTGTCCGCCAATCATCGAACCTTTTGCTGCACGAAGTGTAGCAACAACCTCACTGAAAATCTCCATCCCACGATCGAGCGTCACAATAAAGCTTTCCTCTTCAGCTTTAATAATATTTTTCACTATCTCCTGCTGTTTAACCAGCTCCGGAAAAACATCGCCCATTGAGCTGGCAAGTGTACCAACAAGCTGATGCAAAATAGGTTCGTTATAGCCAAGATTTTTTGAATATCGCAAGGCTCGGCGAAGAATGCGGCGCAACACGTAACCACGCCCTTCGTTAGAAGGCATTGCACCATCGGAAAGTGCAAAAGTCAACGTACGGGCATGATCAGCAATAACCCTCATTGCTATGTCACGCTGGTCATCCATTGCCGCGCCATAACTGACACCAGTAATTTCGGTAAGACGATCGAACAGCGGCTGAAAAACATCACTGTCATAATTGGATCCTTTTCCCTGCATAACCGCCACAACGCGCTCAAATCCCATGCCGGTATCGACATGCTTCATGGGCAGAGGCTCAAGAGATCCGTCGCTCTTTCGGTTATACTGGATAAAGACAAGGTTCCACAACTCGATAACCCGATAATCACCAACATTAACCAGCTCTTTGCCGGAACCATCTGGCGTTAAATCGATATGAATTTCGGAGCAGGGACCGCAGGGGCCACTCTCCCCCATTTCCCAAAAATTATCCTTGTCACCAAATCGAAGAATATGCTCCGGATTGATATCAGTCTGGCTCTTCCAAATCTGAAAACTCTCGTCATCATCCTGATAAACCGTCGCATAAAGACGATCTTTCGGCAACGCCCACACCTCAGCCATCAGCTCCCACGCCCAAGTAATAGCCTCATGCTTATAATAATCACCAAACGACCAGTTCCCAAGCATCTCGAAAAAGGTGTGATGGTAAGTATCGCGACCAACATCTTCCAGATCGTTATGCTTCCCCGATGCCCTGATACATTTCTGAGTATCAACAGCCCGAACATAGGGCCTAGTACCTTTCGCCAGAAACACATCTTTAAACTGGTTCATCCCCGCATTGGTAAAAAGCAGGGTAGGATCATCGGCAGGAATAACAGGAGCTGAACGAACAATGGTATGCGCTTTTTGAGCAAAAAAATCTAAAAACGATTGCCTGATTTCTCGGGATTGCATAGAACTTATAATCTTGTTATAATACTTGACAATACTTGCTGAAATGCACGTTAGCATATGATGCCAATGCCTTTCATGGGCGCAAAGTTACTCTTTTTTGAAGCGTGTTGCCAACTTAATTTTAACGCTCGTATTGAATAGCAATAAACAGTATATTTAAGTCCAGAATGGATCAAAAAAAGTCCATAAATGTACCCATTTTTTCTGATACTTTTTTCAAGAGGAGCTGTGCTATGAGTTGGGGAGTAGAAAGCGAACAAAAAAGAAAGGATATTCGTGAACTGATGGATATTGCCACCAAAATTATGATGGATAATCCCAATCACGTCAATGAAGTATCCAAAAGTAATAATGACTGCTGGATGGAGCAGATGTATGGTATCCAGCGCTGTGATTTTTGCGATCTCTCCCCTGATTGCCCCACACGCGAAGAGATGGAGTGGCAGGAGTATTTAAAAACCAACAACATCATTATTGAAAAAAATCCTGATCGCTCAATAACAAACGGGTAGCTTGTTTTAATTCGCGTTTTTTCTTAAACTAACTCCTGAGTAGGAGTCAGTGTGACAAATAGTTTCTTTGTCTCCTACTTTACTTCCCCAGCAATACATTTCAACAACAACAATAAGTCGATGAGCTTCGTCCTGTGATGTTCATTGATGCAGGAGCTTTCTTGCTGTTTCTTAACTTTGCAAAGTAATTAACCAGGAACAATGACTGATACAACACAACCAACCACGCAAGTCAATGTGACGCCAAAAACCAGTGTGTCTGTGCTTTTTGCAGGAGACTCAGGAGATGGTATGCAGTTGACAGGAACCCAGTTCGCTAACACTGTAGCTGTCTATGGCTCCGACCTCAACACTTTTCCAAATTTTCCTTCGGAGATTCGCGCCCCAGCCGGCACCATTTCCGGTGTCTCAGGCTTTCAGCTCCAGTTCGGAAGTAAGGCTGTTTATACGCCAGGCGCAAAGTTTGATGTTATGGTGGCAATGAATGCGGCTGCATTGAAAGCTAATTTGAGCAACCTGCATCATGGTGGTATTATCATTACGGATACTGATGGTTTTGATGCGAAAAATCTGAAACTATCGGGCTATGGTGAAGAGAATAATCCACTGCGTAACGACTCCCTGAAAGATTACACCGTGTTTGAAATTCCCGTTGTCTCGCTAACCCGTAAAGCACTGGCTGAAACTGGTTTGACAACAAAAAATATCGACCGTTGCAAAAACATGTTTGTGCTCGGTGTGCTCTACTGGTTGTATAGCCTTCCGCTCGAAACCACAATCGAAACACTGAAAACCAAATTTAAAAAGAAGCTTGACCTTGCAGAAGCCAACATCAAAGCGGTGCAGGCTGGCTATAATTTTGGCGATGAAACAGAAATGTTCTCACAGCACGGGCGATTCAGCGTTGCTCCTGCAGATAAAAAACCTGGAACCTATCGCCGCGTTACCGGTAACGAAGCGTCGGCTATCGGTTTAACGGCTGCGGCCAAAAAAGCCGGCTTGCAACTTTTCCTCGGCTCTTACCCAATAACCCCAGCTTCAGAGATTTTACAGACACTTGCAAATCTGAAAAAATGGGGCGTTAAAACATTCCAGGCTGAAGATGAAATTGCTGGCGTTTTAACAAGCATCGGTGCCTCTTATGGTGGCGCACTTGCCGCAACAAACACCTCCGGTCCTGGTCTGGCGCTGAAATCTGAAGCTCTCGGTCTTGCCATGATTTTTGAGATACCACTTGTGGTCATAAACGTTATGCGTGGTGGTCCATCAACAGGTCTTCCAACAAAGCCGGAACAGTCCGATCTCTTTATTGCAATGTACGGACGCCATGGCGATTCGCCTGTACCAGTCATTGCAGCGACATCGCCAGTTGACTGTTTTTATGCAGCGTATGAAGCTGCCAAAATTGCTATCGAGTACATGACACCTGTGATATGCCTCACCGATGGCTATCTTGCATTGAGCTCCGAACCAATGCACGTCCCATCACCAAACGATCTGGCAACAATCACTCCCAAATTTGCTGCTGCCCGTAAAAAGGATGACGCTCCATATTTACCATACAAACGTGACGAGCGCGGTGTCCGTGAATGGGGTATTCCAGGCACTATAGGACTTGAACACCGCATTGGTGGCCTTGAAAAACAGCATGAAACCGGAAATGTATCGCACGACCCAATGAATCATGAGCTGATGACAAAGCTGCGTGCTGAAAAAGTTGAGCGCGTTGCTGATATCATTCCTGATCTCACCATTGATAATGGTCCTGAGAAAGGTGATCTGCTGGTACTCGGCTGGGGTTCAACCTATGGCGCTATTAAAATCGCCGTAGAACAAGCACTTGCAAACGGCCAGAGTGTAGCTCACGCGCACTTGCGTTATATCAATCCATTCCCAAAAAATCTCGGTACCATTCTCGGCAACTACAAACGCATTGTGATTCCTGAAAACAACAGTGGACAACTCCTTCACATGATCAGAAACAAATTCCTGATCGACCCAGTTGGGTTCAGCAAAGTTCAGGGTCTGCCGTTCAATGAAATGGAAATCGAAGCAAAAATCACCGATATTTTAAAGGAGCTTTAAACTATGACTGATACTTGTACACAATTGACAGCCAAAGATTTTACTTCAAATCAAGAACCGAAATGGTGCCCAGGCTGTGGCGACTATGCTGTATTGCAGCAGCTTAAAAATGCTATGGCTGATCTTGGTTTGAAACCTGAAGAAGTTGTTGTGGTCTCGGGAATTGGCTGCTCTTCGCGGCTTCCCTACTACATAGCGACCTATGGTATTCACGGTATTCATGGTCGCGCACTGCCGGTAGCATCAGGCTTGAAAACTTCTCGTCCAGAACTCAGTGTCTGGGTCGGCACTGGCGATGGTGATGCTCTCTCTATCGGCGGCAACCACTACATCCACACCGTCAGAAGAAATCTCGATTTGAATGTTATTCTTTTCAATAATGAAATTTATGGTCTTACCAAAGGCCAGTACTCACCAACCTCAAAAGTAGGATTGAGAACGGTTACATCACCAAATGGCGTTGTCGATCACCCAATCAACACTGCAGCTCTAACGCTTGGTGCAGGAGGAACATTCTTTGCAAGAGTGATGGATCGCGACGGCAAAATGATGCGCGAAATTTTTAAACGCGCGGCTGAACACAAAGGAACATCACTTGTCGAAATTTACCAGAACTGCCCTATTTTCAACGATGGTGCATTTGATCCGTTCCTCGATAAAGAGCGCAAAGAAGACACCATGATCTTTCTTGAACAAGGTAAACCACTCATTTTTGGTAAAGATGGCAACAAAGGAATCAAGCTTGATGGCTTTAAACCACTCATTGTTGACCTGACCAATCCATCGATATCCAAAGATGATCTCTGGATACATGATGAGAAAGACTTCATCAAAGCAAACATGCTCTCACGCTTTTTTGACGATCCTGATGCTAATCCTGATTGTTTGCCGAGACCATTTGGAATCTTCTACGTTGAAGATCGCTACACGTACGAAGCGGCGCTCACCGCACAGATTGATCAGGCTCAGGCAAATGGTGAAGGTACCCTTGAAGAACTGCTGAAAGGCAACAACACATGGACGATCGAGTAAAACACAATGTTACTCACCAACCAGGCAACTTCAAAAGCCGGTAGTAATACCGGCTTTTTTTATAAAGCGATAAACAGCAAATACCTCTTCCTAAGACTCGCTCCACACACCCATCGCTGAAAACTTTGCAATGCGTTCAGGCACAAGCTCTGCAGGATTACGTGATAAAAGGGTCCGAAGCTCTTCGATAAGGATACTTTTTAAAGTAGCCGCCATAGCGTCAGGGTCAGTATGAGCACCGCCAACAGGCTCTGGTATAATTCGGTCAATAATACCTTGCCCGAGAAGGTCCTGCGCTGTAAGTTGTAAGGCTTCAGCCGCTTGTTCCTTATAGTTCCAGCTTCTCCAGAGAATAGAAGAACAGCTTTCTGGTGAAATCACAGAATACCAGCTATTTTCAGCCATAATAATACGATCGCCCACACCAAGGCCAATAGCTCCACCACTTGCTCCTTCACCAATAATAACACAGATAACAGGAATCGTCAATTTTGCCATTTCAAAGAGATTTCTGGCAATCGCTTCAGCTTGACCACGCTCTTCAGCTTCTATACCGGGAAACGCGCCCGGTGTATCAATCAGCGTGATAACCGGCTTGCGAAACTTCTCCGCAAGTTTCATCAAACGAAGAGCTTTGCGATACCCTTCAGGCTGAGCCATACCAAAATTCCTGTACAGATTAGATTTCGTATCACGACCTTTCTGATGACCAATAATCATGACTGGTTGTGAAAACCCTGAAACACTCTCTTCGAGACGCGCAAAACCTCCAACAATAGCTTTGTCATCACTGAAATGCCTGTCACCGGCAAGTTCAACAAAATCTTTAGCCATCATGTATATGTAATCAAGCGCATAAGGTCGCTCCGGGTGGCGGGCAAGTTGCACCCTCTGCCAACGAGTAAGATTTTTGTAAATGGATCGACGTAAAGCATCAACTTTCAACTCAAATGCTTCAATTTCATGATTGAGCACCTCCGTTTCAGTCTGAGTCTGCTCTCGCGTACTACTCCGGAGACACTGTCGCATCTCCTCAAGTTTGGCTTCAAGCTCAAAAAGCGGCTTTTCAAAATCAAGAACAACCTTGGTCGCCATAATGCAGCACAATTAAATAAAATGATAAAAAGCCCATCAGTCTAAAGATTTTGATGGGCTTCAAAAGCATAAAAAGTGATAAAACATCACTATCAACGGGCAATCTCTTCCTGCAATGCTTTACCTGGCTTAAACTTAACAACTTTTTTGGCAGCAATAGTAATAACTTCGCCACTTTTTGGATTTCTGCCTTGACGCTCAGCACGATCTCCGACACTGAATGTGCCAAAGCCCACTAAAGTAACATCATTTCCTTCTTTCAACGATACAGTTGCAACACTAAGAAAGGCTGCCAGAGCACGTTCAGCATCAACTTTGGTAAGTTTAGCCTGCTCAGCCATTTTTTCTACTAATTCAGCTTTTGTCATAGGAAATGCTGGTTATTATTGATGTAAATCAACTCTTACTTACAGAGCATAGTTGTTTGAACGAATTTAAACAGTACAGGACAAACATCCAATCGCTTTTAAACCATTATTTTTGATTACATACCCTGTAATTGGTATTCGCCCTGTACTGTATTATATTTAAGCTCAATTATTCACACAATTCCTGATTTGCACAAGATATTTTTTCAATCTGGCTTATGACTTCAATCAGTAACGTTTCAAAAGGCTCAATTATCCGTTTTAAAGGAGAACCACACAGTATCGAAAGCCTGACTCACCGCACTCCTGGAAACCTGCGTGCATTCTATCAGGCAAACATGAGAAACCTGAAAACTGGAAGAAATGTTGAGTATCGTTTCAGTGCATCAGAATCAGTTGACCTTATTGTCACAGAACGGAAACAATATCAATATCTTTATCGTGATGGAAGTGATTTTGTGATGATGGATAACGAAACGTTTGATCAAATCCATGTACCAGAGGTTGCTTTAGGTTCGGCCTCGCAATTCCTCAAAGATGGTATCAACGTCACTATTGTTTTCTCTGATGACGGTTCAATTCTTGACGTTGAAATGCCAATTTTCGTTGAGCTCGAAGTTAGGGAAACCAGCCCTGCATCAAAAGATGACCGAGCAACCAGTGGCACGAAACCAGCTGTTCTTGAAACCGGAGCAGAGGTTAATGTTCCAATGTTTATTCAAACAGAAAGTGTTATTCGTGTTGATACTCGTACAGGCGAATATATAGAAAGAGTAAAAAAGTAAAGATTGCATTAATTCGACAGGTTAACCAAAATTGGTGGTTATAACTTAAGTGACATTATTATGAACCTTAATGAAATCAAACAGCTTATTGAGATTATCAATGGCTCAGACCTTCAAGAAACCATTATTGAAGAGGGGAATTTTAAAATTATCCTGAGACGTTCAGCCTCCAACGTCACCACTCAGTTCATTCCTGTGCAACCATCAGCACCGACTATGCCGGTATTGCCCGATCAGTCCATAGCTGCACCTGCCGTTGTTGTATCTCCGCAACCAGCAAAAAACGAACCAGCAACGAATCTGATTGAATCTCGTTCACCAATTGTCGGCACATTCTATCAGTCATCTTCACCAGATTCTCCACCATTTGTAGCAGTTAACGATGTAGTAAAAAAAGGTGATGTGCTTTGTATTATCGAAGCCATGAAACTGATGAACGAAATTGAAGCCGAAGTTTCAGGCACGATTGTTGAAATTCTTGTTGAAAACGGACAGGCTGTTGAATATGATCAGCCACTCTTCCGTATTAAGCCATAATCAATTCATAGATATAACGCTTTGTTCAAAAAAATACTTGTTGCGAATCGTGGCGAAATTGCTTTGCGTATTATGCAAACCTGCCGCGAGATGGGAATCAGTACAGTGGCAGTCTATTCGACTGTTGATGTTGATTCTATTCATGTAAAATACGCTGATGAAGCTGTCTGTATTGGACCTGCGCTATCACGAGAGAGTTATCTCAACATCCCCCGTATCATTGCAGCAGCAGAGGTAACCAATGCTGATGCTATTCACCCCGGATATGGCTTTCTTGCTGAAAACGCTGATTTTGCTGAAGTGTGCGATTCAGCAAACATTAAATTCATTGGTCCAACAGCAAAAATGATCAACTCGATGGGTGATAAAAACACCGCAAAAGCAACGATGATTGCTGCAGGGGTGCCCGTTGTACCAGGAAGTCCAGGGTTAGTGACCGACCTGAAACAAGCACTGGAAACAGCTAAAAAAACTGGTTATCCAATTATTATCAAGCCAACAGCAGGCGGCGGTGGTAAAGGTATGCGTGTTGTAACTGAGGATAATCAGCTTGAAAAAGCACTCAACACAGCCCGCAGCGAAGCAGAACAGGCTTTTGGTAACAGCGGCGTGTACATCGAGAAATATCTTGAAAAGCCACGTCATGTTGAGATTCAAATTCTCTCCGATCAGCATGGAAACACCATACACCTCGGTGAACGCGATTGTACGGTACAGAGACGCCATCAAAAGCTTATTGAAGAGACGCCATCACCTGCCGTGGATGATGCCTTAAGAAAAAAAATGGGTGATGCCGCAGTGGCTGCAGCAAGTGCTATCAACTACGAAGGCGCAGGAACTATTGAGTTCCTGCTCGACAAGCACAAGGATTTTTATTTCATGGAGATGAATACACGAATCCAGGTTGAGCACCCAGTTACCGAAGAACGTTACGATGTGGATATTGTAAAAGAGCAAATTCTTATTGCTGCTGGAGAGTCCATTGCGAATCGTACCTTCACCCCAAAAGGCCATTCGATTGAGTGTCGCATTAATGCTGAAGATCCGGAGCACATGTTCCGTCCTTCACCTGGTCCACTGCAAGTGTTCCATACACCAGGCGGTCACGGTGTCAGGGTAGATTCACACGCGTACGCAAGTTACGTCGTACCATCAAACTATGACTCAATGATTGCTAAACTGATTGTAACTGCACATACAAGAGATGAAGCAATTGCTCGAATGTCGCGCGCACTGGATGAATTTATTGTTGTAGGTGTAAAAACCACGATTCCATTCCACAAGCAGGTGATGCACTCCACTGTATTTCAAAGTGGAGACTTCGATACCAGTTTTCTCGATACTTTTCGATTTGAAAAAAAGTAAAAGCAATAAAAAAGGGAGACTTTCGTCTCCCTTTTTTATTAGTCAGGAAATATCTGAAGATAGATTTTCAACGCCTAATTCGCGGAACCTCCCATCAGCTTTTCGTGAATAGCTGCTGCTGCAGTACGCCCTGCCCCCATCGCGAGAATGACGGTTGCTCCACCGGTAACAATATCGCCACCAGCATAAACGTTCTCTTTTGAGGTTGCCATGGTATTGAGGTCAACCACAATGGTATCGCGCTTGCTCACCTCAATATCAGGCGTTGTTTGCTTGATAAGTGGGTTGGAGCCGTTGCCAATGGAGATTACTGCCATGTCAATCGGCAGAATGAACTCAGAGTCCTTAATCGGTACTGGGCGGCGGCGCCCAGAATCGTCGGGCTCGCCAAGCTCCATGCGCAGACATTTTGCGCCGGTGAGCCATTGCTGCTCATTACCAATAAACTCCAATGGATTCATCAGCATCAAAAACTCGACACCCTCAGCTCTGGCATGATGAACCTCTTCAACTCGAGCAGGCATTTCCGCTTCTGAGCGACGATAGACGATAGAGGCGTTTTTTGCACCAAGTCGTTTAGCGGTGCGTACAGCATCCATTGCTGTATTGCCGCCACCGAACACCGCAACGTTTTTGCCTTTACAATCAAAAACAGGGGTATCGTTCTCTGGAAAGTTGTATGACTTCATCAAATTCACCCTTGTCAGGAACTCGTTGGCAGAGTACACACCAAGCAAGTTTTCGCCAGGAATACCCATGAACCAAGGTAAACCAGCGCCAACACCAATGAAGACGGCATCAAAATGCTCATCCTGCAATAACTCATCAACCGTCACTGAACGCCCTACAACAGCGTTGGTTACAAATTTCACACCAAGTTTTTTCAAACCATCAATTTCAAACTGTACAATCTCTTTTGGCAAACGGAATTCAGGAATACCATACATCAGCACTCCACCAACCTCATGCAGCGCTTCAAATATCGTAACATCGTAACCAAGCTGAACCAAGTCATTTGCACAGCTTAACCCCGCAGGACCACTACCAATAACAGCAATTTTTTTACCGGTTGGAGCCTTTACCACAGGCAGTTCAATATTTCCACTTTCGCGCTCGTAATCAGCCGCAAACCGCTCAAGATTGCCAATAGCGACTGAACCATATTTTTTCGTAAGAATACAAGCTTTTTCACACTGATCTTCCTGTGGGCAAACACGTCCACAAATAGCGGGAAGTACATTATCCTCTTTGATTTTTTTTGCCGCATCAAGAAAATTACCATCAGCAATCATCTTGATAAACTGATCAATTTTAATGTTGACCGGGCACCCTTGAATACAAACAGGATCTTTGCACTGAATGCAGCGCATGGCCTCCCGTTGTGCCTGCTCTGGCGTATAGCCAAGATTAACTTCTGTAAAATTGAGCACCCTGATAGCAGGGTCTTGTGCTTGCATAACCTGCCGTGGAATGGCGAAACGCTGTTTGGCTGTTAATTTTTGTTGCTCCATAGTGATCGTTCTTTATAAAAGAGAATATGTTTAAGCGATAATAAAGCCGCCTCCATCACCAATTGAAGAGAGGAGAAGTGCTTCTGATAATGGGAAGAAAAATCGAACGTAAGCCTTTTATGCCTGTTGATGCAAATGGCATTTGTGCGCAAATGCGTCTGCCGAGTGCTTCTCCTCAGGCAGGTAAAGTTTATTGCGATCCATCAGATTTTTAAAATCCACTTGATGAGCATCAAATTCAGGACCATCAACACAGGCGAATTTGGTTTCGTTATTGACGGTTACCCTGCAGCCACCACACATACCTGTGCCATCAACCATAACAGGGTTAAGGCTGACAACCGTTTTGATGTTATAAGGGCGTGTTACTTCAGCCACAGCTCTCATCATAGGGATAGGACCAATGGCAAGCACAAAATCAATTTTTTTCCCTGAGTCGATAAGCTCCTGTAGTTTCTGAGTTACAAAACCGTGGAAGCCGTATGAGCCGTCGTCAGTTGTGATGTAGGCTTCGTCACTCACTGCCGCCATCTCTTTTTCAAGAATAACCAAGTCTTTAGATCGGGCACCATTAATGGTAATCACGTTATTGCCAGCCTCTTTCAGGGCAACAGCCGTGGGGTAAGCAATAGCCGTACCGACACCGCCGCCAATACTGACCGCCGTTCCAAAATTTTCGATATGTGATGGCGTTCCAAGCGGTCCAACCACATCGTTAATAGTGTCGCCAGCATCTTTGAGGTTCAGTTCTCGGGTGGATTTACCCATACCTTGAACAATAAGGGTAATAGTGCCCTTTTCGGGATCTGAACCGGCAATAGTAAGTGGAATGCGTTCGCCGGTTGCGTTAACTCTGATCATCACAAACTGACCAGCTTTTCTCTTTTTGGCAATACGAGGAGCCTCAATTTCAATTTTTTTGATATTTTCAGCTAAAAATTGTGCGGAAACAATTTGATACATTGGTTCTTCGATTTCGTATGAATAATGGAGACTTGCTGGATTGTAATCGGTAAGGCGTAAACTTTCTATAATAAGAAATAAATAATCAATATAAAAATGAGAGTATTAACGAGGTTTTCAGCATTCAAGGATACTCGTTGACACTATTTTTTTCGCACCACACTAATGTTTGTTTCATGATTTTTATTGCTGATTACGGCGCCGGAAATCTTCGTTCTGTGCTTAAAGCATTCGAGTACCTTGGCGTTAAAGCTCAGGTTAGTAGCGATCCTGCCAAGCTCAAGGGTTATCCTAAAGTTATTCTTCCCGGTGTTGGTGCTTTTGGTCAAGCCATTGAGTCGCTGAATGCTTCGGGTTTTACGGAGGCTCTTCTTGAGCATGTTGATAAAGGAGGGCAGCTTCTCGGAATTTGCCTCGGTATGCAGTTGCTCTTTACCGATAGTGACGAAATGGGAGAATGGCAGGGAATGAACTTGATTCCAGGAAAAGTTCGCCATTTTGTCAGCGATGTTGATAAAATTCCACAGATTGGCTGGAATTCGGTCGATCAGCAGAAAGAGTGCCTCCTCTTTAAAGGCATTCCCGATCACTCATTTTTCTACTTTGTTCACTCCTATTTCTGCGAGCCTGAAGCTTCTGCAGACATAGCATCAACGACTTACTTCGCTGGAAAAAACTTTTGTTCAGCCATTGAAAAAAATGGTATTTTTGCCGTTCAGTTTCATCCGGAAAAGAGCTCAGATGCAGGTTTGCAAGTGCTCAAAAATTTTGCTGGATGTTAAAACCTGTTTTTAGTTATTTATCATGTTGATTATTCCTGCTATTGATATTAAAGAGGGCAAGTGCGTCAGGTTGACGCGTGGCGATTTCAGCCAGAAAAAAATTTACCTCGACAATCCTGCCGACATGGCCATTATCTGGCGCAAGCAGAATGCAAAAATGCTCCATATTGTTGATCTTGATGCTGCACTTACGGGAGAGACCATCAATTTTGAAAAAATTAAGGAGATTGTTGAAACCATCGATATTCCTGTACAGGTTGGTGGGGGTATTCGTTCAGTCGATGCGGTTAAAAAATATCTCGATATCGGTGTCAGCCGTGTTGTTATTGGTTCGGCTGCGGTAACCCATCCACAGTTGATTGAAGAGCTGATGAAGCTTTATCGCCCATCGAAAATTGTGGTGGGCATTGATGCTGAAAATGGGATCCCGAAAATTAAAGGGTGGACAGAGAGTTCGACAGTTCAGGATTATGAGCTTGCGCTGCAAATGAAAGCGATGGGCATTGAACGTATTATTTATACTGATATCGCCTGTGATGGTATGATGCAGGGCGTCGGGTATGAAAGCACGAAGCGTTTTGCCGAAAAAGCTGGTATGAAAATTACAGCATCGGGTGGTGTAACTACCTCCAGAGATTTGAAAAAACTGAATGAGTTGAGCGCTTGTGGTGTTGATTCCGTGATTGTGGGTAAAGCGCTTTATGAGTGTAATTTCCCTTGTCAAGAGTTGTGGTATGGTTTTGAGGATGAAATGACGCTTGATCACAATTTTTCAACTGCTCGAAAAAAATAGCAGGCAGCAGCCATACCCAGTGCAAACGCATGCCCTACACTTGCAGCAGCAGATTGAGGCACTTATTTTCGCTTCAGAAGAGGCTGTTACCCCTCAAACTCTACGCCAGATTACTGGTGTAGAGCTTGATTATACTCAGCTTCAGCACATCGTGGCGGCATTGAATGCGGCCTACCACGAAACCGGACGCACCTTTCAGATTCACTGTATTGCTGGTGGTTACCGTTTTCTTTCAAAGCCGGAATACCACGATATGCTCAAACAACTGCTTGCCCCTAAAATTCGCCGAAAGCTCTCTCATTCGATTCTTGAAGTTCTTGCTGTTATTGCCTATCATCAGCCAGTGACTCGCGGGGAGATTCAAAAAATTCGGGGTGTCAGTCCCGATTATGCTCTCGATCGGTTGTTGGAGCTTGGTTTTATTGAGGTTCATGGCAGGGCGGATTCGCCGGGTAAAGCATTGCAATATGGTACAACGTGCGACTTTCTTGATCTTTTTCACCTCGCATCGTTAAAAGAGTTGCCGAAACTGCGCGAGATCAAAGAGATTTTTCAAGAACAGGAGGAGGAGCAGGAGTATGTAACCCAATCAGATGACCCATCAACGGTATAACAATAAAGAAGTGAGGATTGACACTTATGAACAAGAGCACGAGTAATAATAATGATGATGGGGTGCGAATTAATCGCTATCTGGCGTCGTGCGGTATAGCATCACGCCGGGCTGCCGATCAATTAGTGCTGGCAGGCCGCGTGATGGTAAACGGCATGGTGGTAACAACGCCTGGTATAAAAGTTGATCCAGCTCACGATGAAGTGATAGTTGATGGAGAGCGTTATGCGCAGCCTGAACATCGCAAAGTATATATTTTACTCAATAAACCACGCAATGTTATTACCTCCAGCAGTGACGACAAGAGTCGTGAGGTTGTGCTTGACTTTATTGAGGTTGATGAGCGTGTTTTTCCCGTGGGACGGCTCGATAGAAAAACGACAGGAGTGCTGCTGCTGACCAACGATGGTGCGCTTGCACATAAATTAATGCACCCATCATCTAATGTAAAAAAGGAGTATATTGCAGAACTTTCCGAACCATTTACTCCAAATCTTTTGCAGCAGTTGACGGGTGGTATGCGGCTGAAGGATACCGGTGAGCGGGTAAGTCCCTGTAGAGCAAAAATACTTGACAATGGTTTGCAGGTACTTCTCAGCATTCATGAAGGCAAGAACCATCAGGTTCGGCGCATGTTTGAAACGCTCGGTTTTGAGGTAAAACGGCTGGACAGAGTTGCTTATGCAGGTCTGTTGCCAGGAGAGCTCCGGCGGGGCGAATGGCGACATCTGAGTCGTAATGAGGTTCAGGCACTCTACAAGTTAACTGAGCTGCCATAAGCCATCCAGCCGGTTTTGTTTCAACACACAAAACCGTTATGGCTATGCACCAGCTTCTCTCATTTTTACAACCTCATGTTTTTAAACGTCATGCACGCATCGCCGTCATGGCGTTTTTTATTCTCAATCGCTCTATTCTCGACGCTTCTCCAGCGCTTGCCGACGATAACAATGCGGTGCAGGAGCTTCTCCAGCATACAGAATCGGCGGTTGCGCTTGAGCGTTTGACCGAGCTGCTTGGTGAATTACGCACAAATAAAATTCAACTCAATGAGGCGAATGGTGATGAACTTCGTCAACTGCCATGGCTGACCAACGACGATGTTCAGGCTATTCTTCGTTATCGTCAAGAGCACGGGGATATCAATTCGCAAAAGGAGCTGCTAACCATTATCGGGCAAGAGAAAATGGCTACACTTGCGCCTTATCTTCGTTATAAAAAAGTGAAGATGGTGCGAACAGCAACTCCGAAAGCGGTTGACGTTGAGGGTTCTCTCTACAGCCGACTTTTCTGGGAAACGACACCACGCAAGGGGATATTGAATGGCAAATATGCAGGAGCAAACGATAAAATGTACCATCGCGCTCAATTTTTGGCACCACATCTTTCGTTGACGCTGGTGCAGGAGAAAGATATAGGTGAACCTGATGTGTCAGATTTTAAATCGTTAAGCATTCATCTCTACGATCTTGGTGTGCTGGAGCGAGCCGTGCTTGGCAATTACAAGCTGACGTTTGGACAGGGTTTGCTGATAGGGCAAGGGCGTTATTTCTCCAAAGGCACTGATCCCACCGGCAGTGTCCGACTCGCTGCAAAACTGTTATCACCCTACACTTCAAGCGCTGAAGAGGGGTTTTTACAGGGAGCTGCTATAACAGTGCGCGTTTCTCCATTTGATGTTACCGCGTTTTATTCGGCAAACCATCTCGATGCAATTATCAATAACAGTGGCGTTATTACCAGCTTCGGTTCGTCGGGCTATCATCGTACCGAATTGGAGATCAGCCGAAAGGATAACGTTGTTGAAAACGTTTCTGGCGCTAACGTTCTTTATCGCTATCAGCTTGGCACGCTCAACGGCAAAGTTGGCGGCAGTGTGCTGCATTACAGCTATCCTCATCCCTTAGATTCGCTTGAGCCAACTTCCGCGTTGAGCAGCGTTGCTTCCGGCATGCTCACCAGTATTGAGGCAGATCTTACGGCGGGCAAGTGGTCGCTTTTTACAGAGCTTGCCTCGTCAGCACATCCCAACGACAGGTCGTGGATTGTTAGTGCTGAATATGCGTTGGGGCGTGGTACCTCTGTAGTTCTTGCTCGACGCAGCTATGGCACTCATTATTTCTCCCCCTTTGCCGGTGCTTTTGCTGAACGTGGTGATGGCGCTTCGAACGAAAGTGGCAACTATATCGGTATTCAGGCAAAGGTGAACGATCGGCTTTCGATTGGTGGTTATTATGACCTGTTCACCTTTCCAGAACTTGGCAGCCATTTTCCTGATGCTTCTGACGGCAGTGATGCTCGTCTTTTTCTTGGCTTGAAACAATCACCCCTTTTGTCGTGGAATTTTCAGCTTCAGCATAAGGTGAAAGAAGAGCAGAATAATCAGGGGACATCAAGTATTCCGCTCTGGGCACCATTGCCTCTCGTTACCAACCGCTTGCAGCTCGACTGCAATTTTACGCCAAATGAGCACATGAGGCTCAGGACTCGCGGTGAGATAAAGAGCGTTGTTAAACAATATCTCGCTGGAGATCAGTCGTTTACGGGTAAACTCATTTATCAGCAGATTGGGTACAGCGTGAACAACTACAGCATCAAAGGGCGATTAACGTTTTTTAATGCCACTGATTACGATGCCGCACTCTATGCCTATGAAGATGATTTGCCGTTGACCTCAAGTCTTGGCGTGTATGATGGGCGCGGGAAATCGTTCTTTGTTGTGGCAACATGGAAGGCTATGCAGCAGATGAAACTTGCGGTACGTTATGAAACCACGTGGTACAGTGACCGTGAAAAATTCAGCAGTGGTAATGACGAGCGTGCAACCAATGCGCCGGGCTCATTCCATCTCGGCTGTCTATTGTCGTTCTGATGGCTCCTTCATTCTTGGGGAAAACAGTAAAATAGAGCCATACCCAATAGTGAATGATAGCTGGAAAACGCGTCAACTCCCACAACATCACCAGCGTTGCTGCTGCAGGAGCCGGCATTACAATACACGGGTAATTCAGCATCATTACACGCCGTTCATCATCGACTGCTGGAGATTACCCAGTAAATCACTCCATTGATGATTCTTTTAGGTCATTACCCAACAAGCCCCAGTTATTGGGCTGATTTGTCCCTAAAGAGGAGTAAACGAAGGCATTTCGATACTCATATCAGTCTGGTGAGCACCCTTTGCATACTCTTTTGCTGCATCGACAAAGCCGTGAAAAAGCGGATGTGCTTTCTGAACTCTTGATTTCAATTCAGGATGAAACTGTACAGCAACAAACCAGCGATGATTTTTTAACTCAATAATCTCTATAAGCTCTCCATTTGGAGAGGTTCCTGAAAAAACCATCCCACTCTCTTCAAATACCTTACGATACTCGTTGTTAAACTCATAACGGTGACGATGACGTTCATTAACCAGAAATTTTTGATAGGAAGCATGAGCTTTTGAACCTTCTGTAATAATACATGGATAGCTGCCAAGACGCATCGAGCCACCTTTCTCTTTTACCTTTTTCTGGTGCTCCATGAGATCAATAATAGCAAAACGCACACGCTTGTTGAATTCCGTCGAATTTGCTTCCGGCATACCGCAGACATTACGAGCAAACTCAATGGATGCACACTGCATACCAAGGCATATCCCAAAAAATGGGATATTTTTCTCCCTCACATACTGAATATATTTGACCTTACCTTCGGTACCTCTATCACCAAACCCTGGTGCCACCAAAAGCCCATGAACTCCTTCAAGTGCTTTTGCAAAATCAAAATCTGGCGCTTCTGCATCCTCTGCGCGCAAGAGCTTGACGTTGACCTTAACATTATTGCTTGCACCCGCATGAATAAAGGATTCAAGAATAGATTTATAAGCATCAGGATATTCAGTGTACTTGCCACAAATACCGACAGTAACTTCGCCACCGGTCGGAAATTTAACTTTGTTACAAAAATTACGCCAATACTCAAGATCAGGCTCTTGGATTCCTTTAAGACCCAGTTTCTTCAGAACACGCAAATCGAGCTGTTCTTGAAGCAACATTAACGGTACTTCATAAATAGTGGTACAATCACTTAACCCGATAACATCATACTCGTTAAGATTGCAGAAATGACCAACCTTATTCTTTATCTCTCGAGAAAGTTGCTTTTCACTACGGCAAACTAAAATATCTGGCTGAATACCAACACCAAGTAACATCTTTACACTATGCTGTGTTGGTTTAGTTTTAAGCTCACTTGCTGCTTTGATATAGGGAACAAACGTCAGGTGGATATTCAGCAGATTCCCGTCGCCCATATCAAGCTTCATTTGCCGCATTGCTTCAAGAAATGGCAGTGATTCAATATCGCCGATGGTGCCACCTATTTCGGTAATGAGCACATCAAGATTACTGTTTTTGGCCTGTTCAGCCATTCGGTCTTTGATTTCATCAATCACATGGGGTACCACCTGAACGGTAGCACCAAGATAATCGCCATTACGTTCTTTGTCGATCACCGATTTATAGACTCGACCCATAGTAAGGTTTGATGTCTGGGACGTTGCATCATCAAGAAAACGTTCGTAGTGTCCCAAATCAAGATCAGCTTCTGCGCCATCATCAGTAACATAGACCTCACCATGCTGATAAGGAGACATTGTTCCCGGATCAACGTTGATATAGGGGTCATATTTCTGTATCGTCACTTTTAAGCCACGAGCTTTGAGCAGCATCCCGAGAGAAGCCGATAGAATTCCCTTGCCTATTGAGGAAATAACTCCTCCTGTAACAAAAATATGTTTTACATTTCTTGGTCGAGCCATGAGATCGTTTGTCGTTTGTTAATAGGGGAATAACATTGAGTTATTCTGGTCGTTTGTGTGCACCATCGCAGAAAGGAAGTTTTGCCGATCTGCCACAACTGCATATTGCTACGGTTTTTTCCTCTTCAATCACCACGGTCATTGGATGCAACCCACTGCCTTTGTGTGAACCATCACAGTAGGGCATATTCTTCGATTTACCACAGGCACAATAATATTTTGTTCCTGGCTTTTCCTTAATGACATAAGGGTGCTTCTGTTCCATAACTCCTCCGCAGTTTAAAAACTGTTATTCAAAAAGATCAATCTGCCCTTCAGGTTCCTCAATTGGAAAATCAGGCTCACCATCTTCATCGCTTTTTGGCACTCTTGCTAATGCGGAAATAATATCTCCAGGCATTAGCCGTATGAGCCTGACACCGGAGGTATTCCGTCCGGTTAAACGAATATCGGAAACATGCTGACGATTGACGATACCGTTCACAGTAATGATAATTAAATCATCATCATCATTCACATCAAGCAAACCAACAAGTGCACCAATTTTTTCGTGAGCTTTAAGGGTAATAACACCACGCGCACCGCGACGCGTCAGACGATAATCCTCAACACGACTGCGCTTGCCAAAACCATTATCAGTAACGGCCAGCAAAGCCATATCGAAGCGCTTGGTCGTCACCATTGCAATACACTTCTCCTCATCATCAAGTGTGATTCCTTTAACACCCATTGCTGTACGACCCATTGATCTAATTTCAGCCTCTGGAAAGCGAACAACAAAGCCGGAGTTTTTGGCAAGGATAATTTGGTGTTCTCCATCCGTCAAGCGAGCATCAAGCAGTTCATCATGCTCCTCAATAGTAATCGCAGCAATACCATTCTTCCTCGGATGTGAAAAATCTTCAAGTGAAGTTTTCTTCACGATACCGTTCGTTGTAGCCATAACAATAAAACCGGGCTCATCAAAGTTCCTGATATTAATATATGCCCTGATTTTTTCGCCTGGCTGCAACTCCATAATGTTCGCCAGAGCCCGGCCCCTTGCGGCTCGTCCAGCCTCAGGAATTTCATAAACTTTGAGCCAATGGCAACGCCCTCTGTTGGTAAAGAAAAGGATATAGTTGTGCGTGGAAGCAATAAACATGTGCTCGACAAAATCATCATGCTTTGCCTGGGCTCCGGTAACGCCTTTGCCACCGCGCGCTTGACGGCGATAGCCCGAAACAGGAAAACGTTTGATAAAACCTTCGTGGGTAATGGTAATCACAACGTCTTCCTGGGCAATCATATCTTCAATCGAAAAATCACCCTCCTGCGGAACAATCTCTGTACGGCGGGCATCGCCATACACATCCTTGACCTTCAGCAGCTCCTCACGGATAATCTGCATCTGTTTTTCGGGACTACTGAGAATAAAACGCAGCTCCTCGATAAGTACAAGTACCTCCGTATATTCTTGATCAATCTTCTTGCGCTCCATGCCGGTCAGGCGCTGAAGACGCATCTCAAGAATAGCTTTTGACTGTAATTCCGACAGACCAAAGCGCACCATGAGCCGCTCCTGTGCTGTGGAGGTATCCGGTGATTCTCGAATAGTGGTAATCACTTCGTCAAGATTGTCGAGACATATCTTGAGACCTTCAAGAATATGAGCACGTTTTTCTGCAGTCTTAAGGTCGAATTGTGTACGACGCAGGATGATTTCGTTGCGATGCTTGATGTAGTAGTGCATCATTTGCTTGAGATTGAGTACTCTCGGCACGCCATCAACCAGCGCAAGATTGATCACGCCAAAAGTATCCTGCATCGGAGTATGCTTGTACAGATTGTTGAGCACAACCTTTGCAACAGCATCCCGCTTCAGCTCGATGACCAGCCTCATACCATCTCGGTCAGACTCGTCGCGAATATCAGCAATACCTTCAAGTTTTTTATCGTGAACAAGTTCAACGATTTTCTCAATCAACCGGACCTTGTTGACTTGATAAGGCAATTCGGTGACAACAATAGACTCACGTCCATTTTTCTGGGTAACCTCGACAATAGCTCGTGCACGAATAACCACCTTGCCTCTGCCTGTCAGGTAGGCCAAACGAACGCCCTCATAACCATATATAATACCACCAGTTGGAAAATCAGGCGCAATCACATATTTCATGAGATCGGCAACTTCCAGTTCAGGATTCTCAATCAGTGCAATCATGCCATCAACGACCTCCCTGAGATTCTGAGGCGGAATGTTGGTGGCCATACCAACAGCAATACCAGAGGAGCCGTTCACCAGAAGGTTTGGAATAGCTGAGGGCAAAACGGTCGGTTCTTCCAGAGAGTCATCAAAGTTCAGTGCAAAATCAACCGTCTCTTTTTCAAGATCTTTCAACATTTCACCAGCAATGCTTTTCATGCGAACTTCAGTGTATCGCATAGCCGCAGGTGAGTCGCCATCAACCGAACCAAAGTTACCCTGACCATCAATGAGCGGATAACGGAGCGAGAAGTCTTGAACCAGACGCACCAGACTGTCATACACGGCAGTATCACCATGGGGGTGAAACTTGCCAAGGACTTCACCAACTATACGGGCTGACTTTTTATGTGGCTTCCCTGCTTGTAAACCGAGCTCGTGCATTCCGAAAAGTACCCGGCGATGTACCGGCTTCAGACCGTCACGCACATCAGGCAGCGCACGACTGACAATAACCGACATTGAATAATCGAGATAAGAACCCCGCATTTCTTCTTCAATACTGATCGGGACTATTCTTTCACGCTGCATAAAGAGATCCTGGGTGATAATTGATAGAAAAATTCAACGCCGTAATGTATGAAAATCCGACTCGATTCCGCAGGAGAAGAGCGCTTCAAAAAAGGGGAAAACGCTGCTGCTTTACGGAAAAAAATATCAACTCAATGATATTTGAGGCGCATCAGACCAGAGTGATTCCAAATCATAAAAACGACGTTCATCCGGCATAAAAATATGAACGACAACATCAAAATAGTCGAGTAAAATCCAGTGCATTGAATCCATACCCTCAACATGCGTCGGGCGTTCCCCATCCTCCTTCAACTCATCAACAATGTGTTCAGCCGCAGCTTTTGCCTTCCGCTCAGAATCAGCCGTGATAATCACAAAAAAATCGGCGACCGAGGTCAAACCCCGCACATCAAGAATCTTTGCCTCTTCACATTTCTTCTCCAGCGAAAGCTCAACAGCGCGTTTTGCAAGTAATTCCCCAACGGCAACTTCCCGCACCTGTTCAACTCCCTCCTGCTCATTCAAACGACTCATAACGTAGTGTCCCCTTCATATAATGAATACTTTGATTTATCGCGAACACGTGAGCAAAAATGCAACGGTCGCCACTGAACATACAAAAAAAAGCGGCTTCACTGACATAAAGAGGATTCAAAAAAGTGTTGGCAAGCAGTTTTAATACGGAAGAAATGAAAACGCCGCACCCGAGTAGCAAAAAGCAAAATGCTCTTAATGTTTACAGCGCATAAAAGAAGGCTATATAAGGGTCATTAAGAGAGCTGTATGATCAATGGTAGCGACACCGCAACATAGATGTGACTTTAAACCACCGATTAACTGATAGACAACCTCATCCAGCGAGCCTTCTGGCACATACTTTTTTGCCTCGCTTGAAGCATCCTGGAAATAACGGTGGCTGCTGCCATCTGGTTCCGATTTAGCGCAGAGTGAGCCCATACCTCGATAGGTTTTGAATTTTCTGCCTTCATACAGCACGGTTTCACCCGCGCTTTCATCAGTTCCTGCAAATATGCTACCAGTCTTCTGCCTGCAACGAAGCAAAAGCAGCCACTCCATGTGATATTTTGGCACAAAATTACAGGAATTACAGCCAGAAGGGGGGAAATTAAGGCTTTGGCAAAGCTTGAAAGACTATTTTGAAAATGGTACTAAAAAATGTTTGTTCACGCGAATTCGGCAAGCCGCTTCGTCCTTTCCGAGTAAGCGACTTGCAGCGTCTTGTGGCACGTGAGTGGAAAGGCAATATCCGCAAACTTGCCCTCCTTATTGAGCAGACAGTGATTCATTCGGAAGGTGCAACAGCCTGGTTGATCGGTGCGAGTGGAGCAGCAGAGCTGCTCGCACTACACCAGAAAACGCTCTATTCACGGTTTGAGAAGCTTGGGCTAATCATGCGGTATGGGTGATGTGGAAATGGATGGTATTGTTGGAGCATTTGAAAATCTTTGTTCTGTTGAGAGAACGTTGATATTTCTTCATCCAATATCATGTTGTATATTTATATACAATACAATTAGAAAAAATTTCAGCAGTTAAAAAGTTTCTGAGAAGGATATCAACAAGTTCGCCCAATGATCACGTCATTTGATATAAAAAATTTTGGTCCACTCTCTTCTGTACAGGGAGAGAATCTGGGAAAGCTTAATCTTGTGATTGGAGGTAATAGCAGCGGCAAGACGTTTTTGCTCAAAGCGCTGTATGCTATGATTCGTTCTCAGGAGGAGACTGGAAAAGGCGAGGATCCGCGCGATTTTGTGGAGGTGCTTAGCGATAAGCTTTTCTGGACATTTCAGGCTGATAAGTTGGGCGATTTAGTGCAGAAAGGTGTTGGTAATCGCTTGAGTGCTTCAGTAACTATGCAAAATAATTGCACTCTTGCTTACGAGTTTGGACCCGATACCAGCCGTAAAGTATCGCCCTTGCACAATAATTTACCTCGCAGGGAGGCCAATTCTATTTTTTTACCACCCAAAGAAGTATTAACACTATCAAAAGTTATTTTAAAGTCAGGATTACAAGACAAAGCATTTGGTTTTGATGCAACCTATGTTGATTTAGTGCTTGCGCTCCAGAACCCAACGCAGCGTGGGCGAAATTACGACGCCTTTTCTCGTTCGCGTCAGCAGTTGGAAAATATGTTCCACGGCAAAATTGAGTATTTGGCAGATGCAGAAAAATGGATTTATAAAAAAGGAAATAGCCGTTTTTCGGTGAATACAACTGCAGAAGGAATAAAAAAAATTGCCATTTTAGATACCCTTTTGGGGAATCGTTTTTTGTCTCCTGATTCCGTTGTTTTTATTGATGAACCTGAGTCAGCATTACATCCAATGGCTATCAGTCAGTTGCTCGATATTATTGATCAACTTTCAGAAACAGGAATTCAGTTTTTTCTTGCCTCCCACTCTTATTTCGTTGTAAAAAAACTCTATCTGATTGCGTTGTCGCAAAAAAAACATCTTCCGGTATTAATGGCTGATCAACAAGGAAACTGGTATCAGGAAGATTTGTTGAATGGCATTCCTGATAATGAGATTATTAATGAATCAATTCGCTTGTTTGATCAAGAGCTTGAGGTATCGTTAGGATGAGCATTTCAATTGACGAATCGGGAGTGAGGTTTGGTCCTTTTGCTCAAAGAGATGTTTTTGAGTTTGAAAAAGTATTGAAAGAAATAACGTTTGGCGATAATGTGTGTAAGGCAGAGTTTATTGTTCGAGGCGTTTCTGAGAATGCCTCAATATTTATTGTAGAAGCAAAAAGTTCACTTCCCCGTGATTCTGATAATTTTTTTGCAGAGATCCGTCAAAAGATGATTCATACGCTTACCATCTGGTTTGCAGCAGTGTGTGGACGTCATGAGAGTGTTAAAGCTCTTTTGCCTGAGAAGCTTAAGCGGTTTGATGCTTTAACATTACCGATAAAACTTTTTTTGGTTATCCCGACAGTCCCCGATCAATATTTACAGACACTTTCTGCAAAGTTCAGAAAAGTATTGATATCCGAACAGAAAATCTGGGCAATTGGCTATTCAGATATCAATGTGCTGAATGAATCACGAGCAATAAAGTATGGGCTGATTGCTCGAAACACCGAAGTGTGATTGAATGGAAGTTATTTGCTGTTTTCGATGCAACTCTACCACACCTCGCCTGCCAATGCTTCCAGATGGTTTCCCGGTGGAATCCGCATTTGCTTTTAAAACATCGACAGTTGCCCTTCATGCTTTAATCTCCAACCATCTTGTTCTGTTCGTTCTGCAATATCTTCTAAAACACTTAAAACTGTCTGATTTCCTGGAGTTGTGCCATTTTTTAAGAGTGGCAAAATAGCCAAAACAATTTCGTCAAAACTTGGCTTTTTATGTTCACGCTCCATTCTTCGCAAGAAGCTTGTCAAATAATATTTTATACGAAGCTTTACATCAAGATGCGTTTTGAATTTCGTGTCTTTACGAATAGTAAATTGTTCTACTGTTTCGTTATAATCAAAGTTACCAAGCAAGATAGGTGTTAAATCTGAATACTCTTTTTTCAATAAATCGAGAAAGCCAAGCTCTAACCCTTTAATAATTAATTCATCATTAATTTGCTCTAATGTGGCTCCATGATTTTTTGCGATTATTCCTTCGATCGTCTGCATCACAATTTCTGCAATATCCACACCAAGGTTAGCTTTCATTATTGCTTTTGGATTGCGAACCTTTCGGAAGTTGATAATTAATTGTCCTGATAAAACGGTAAAAGGATTTTGCCGCTTTTTAAAACTGGTTTGGCCATTTTTTTGTGGAACTGCTCCAATATATTCAAAGCCACAACTCTCTGCTGTATCAATAATTAAGTGCCAAAATTCAGGGTCTTTATGAGCAAAAACAAATGATAGCCAACGGTCAAATTTCAACACCCTATACATCTCTTTTATACTTTGAGCAATAAGGTTATTGTAATCGTCTTTACTTTTATTGTGCTCTCCACCCTCTATTGCTTCTGCCTGATAATCGTGCTCCGTTACCTCTAAGTCGAGCCAAGC
>DYND01000041.1 GCA_020721255.1 Chlorobium chlorochromatii | reverse complement strand
TACCGAGAAAACACCTTGAAATTAGTACGAAGTCAAATGAAATGGACTATAGTTATCACAGTTTGAGAGGGATGCAAAAATGGTAAGTGAAGATAAGCCTAACCATCTGTTGCAGCCGATGGAACGGCTGAACATGGTGTTAGGAATTATTCAAAGCAGCGAATGAGTGGTGTGTAACTTCTGCAACTATTACAGATATTTACTGTTGACTTTTTCGCGAAAATATGGTATTACTTAAGTCAGGTCTGCAGCACTTCACAACCGTTACCGAAGTCCTAACCATCAGTTGCAGCGGACTCACGCCGCTGAACTTTGTGTTATGTTTTTAGTTTTAAACAAAAAAGGAGAAAAAGATGAAAGAAGTCAGAAAGAATCATGAATCGTTTAGTTTTTTGATGATAGTGGTAATTATGGGATTAATTATCACTGCCGCTATAGGATGCAGTAGCAGCAATGACAATGAAGATGAAAATCCGAAACCAATTATATCAGAAATTAATCCATTGGATAAATCTTTGTCTGATTCAGGTGCCTTGACCCTCTCTGGTGTTGTTAAAGGCGAACTGACCCAGAAAACGGCAGAACTTAGATTCAGACTTCAAGGTGCTGAGTTCACTCAATCAGCCAGCGACATCAGCTTGACAATCAACGGGTCCGTTGTATCTCCAAAATCCCTTTCTCTCACAGCAACCGAAATAGTGGCTACTGTGGAATTTTATGATGGCAGGAATGATCTGTCGTTTAAAGCATATGACACAATAGGGCGCCCTTTATTCCTGACTGAGACGGTCTGGAGCGGATCAAATACACTATCGGTGAATGTGTTAGACCCCAACGGTGCGCCATTTCTCGAGCCTGTAACCGTTGATTTAACCCTCAGTGATGACGAGAATATAGGAGCATCAGGAAATACATCTACAGGGAATTTAACATTTCAGAATATTCCCTCAAGAACTGTTGTTGTAGAGGCGAGAACCTACAATAATCTTGTCGGCGTTTCGGGCTGTGTCGGGTCGGACGGCACGATTACTATCCGAATCGTTGACTTTGCTCCTGTAAGCCCGGTTGCAAACAACGACTTTTCTCTCGGACTTGATGGATGGAATGTGGGAGCCAGCCCGGTCACAATTATTGAACATATAGAAGATTTCCCGGCATTCAGTGAGAAAACCTCAAATAATATGATTGTCAAATCAAACGAAGAGAGCATATATCGTTCAACAAGGGAGATGAGGACAGCATCATTTGCTGACAATGATCTTCAGCTTGCTACTTCAGGGGAAGGTCCTCAATCACTCTCGCGTACATTTGCTACCAGTACAGGAACAACTTCTGTAGCAGTGCGATACCGGTTTGTCACCAGTGAAGTTCCGGGAGGATATTTCGGTTCCGAGTATAATGACTATTTTAGCGTAAGTTTGCGAAGTAAAGCCGGCGGTGAGATCAAAAGCGAGAGTAACACAATGAACGGTCTTGGGCTAGGTGACTTTGACTTTGCGAGCGGATCTACGTCATGGCGAAATGTTACATTAAAAACCGATCCTAAAGGTGATGTTATTCAACTGGATGTGACGGTTGCAAATGTAGCCGATGCTTTATATGATTCATATGTAGTTATTGATTTTATTGAAGAAAGACAAGACAAGGTGCAACCCGCACTCTCCTGGAACAGCGTTGCCGGGGGGTTAAATCTTACCTACACAGTCGAAGGAACTACCGCTCTTGAGAAAGCAGTAAC
This sequence comes from Chlorobium chlorochromatii, assembly GCA_020721255.1. Taxonomy (GTDB): domain Bacteria; phylum Bacteroidota; class Chlorobiia; order Chlorobiales; family Chlorobiaceae; genus Chlorobium; species Chlorobium chlorochromatii. The sequence continues at coordinate 2,176 of DYND01000041.1, read as the reverse complement.
TATTGAAGTATATTGGGCATCCGGCAGCACCTACGCATCACAGATCGGCTCTCCCTTCTTTACCTATACTGTACCTGCCGGTACTAACGTAGGGCAGGGCGGACCAATTTCTATACCCGGTACCGGTTTAGCAGACGATCCGAGCGGTACGACTCACATTATTGCTGCAACTAGTGAAACAAAAATCGGAGTTCTTCCAGATGTTCAAATTTCCTATGGAGCTAATGCCAATGCAGCATCGGTGAGTGCAGGAATGATTGATGTGATTAAGGATGGACTGCGTGCAGCGGGTCAGCCAACATGCACGATTACAAGCACTGCAAGAACACCTGCCGATCAGGCGCGTGCTATGTTTAATAATCTGGTCAATTCAGCCAATCCAATAGCGACGAACGTAACAAATCAATTGGCACTCTATGCGGCTCCGGGCGATGCCGTCATAAATGTGTTCTCATCTCAAACTACAGGAATGACATATAGCCAGATCATTGCCGCATCTGCTACCATTCAAGCCTCAATGGTTACAGAAATCAACGCTCAAGGTCCTCAAAACGTATCAAGACATTGTGCGGATCCGGCTGCCGCAAGCGTAATTGATATTGGAGTAAGTTCATTTAATGCTGATAACGGTCAACTGTTCCGGGCTTCGGTAACCCCCAGAGTTACCCGCTTTATTGATGAAACCACCAGCAATAGCTGTTATCATATCGAACTCAACCTATGAGACTTATTAATAAACACAGATTAGTTGTCCTTTCTCTAATGTGGCTCCAACTTTTAGTGGTAGGTTGCCATGCACAAGGGGTATCTATACCGAGTGATAGATGCTCCACCGTTGCATTGGCTAAAGACCCTTGGCTGGATGCAATAGAGGAAAGGATTCGCACAAATGACGGACTGTTTAGGTATCTGGTTGCAGTATATGGAACGCCGTCATCATGCAAAGGCGGAACAACCGGACAATTTGAGGGGGAATATTTCGGTTCGATCATGTTTGAATGGGCTAACGGTTTGATTTTTGCTGTACATACAGAGCCGCCAGAATCCAGCATTGTCGAGTTAAAGATCAATGAGGGTTTTTCAGATAAAAAAAGCCTTTTTCAAGAAGTCAAATCTTATGTACAAAACAAAGGCATATCAATCGACTGGACTACACCTCGGATTCTTTCAACTACAACAGGAAGAACTGAAGAATATTCGTCAACATCCGCCGGTATAAATGCTTTCGTCAAGCTGGAATACGATGTTCATGTTCGCTTATTGGCAGTGAAAATCAGTCTTGCGCTCTGAAATCCTGTATGTAACAGGATACAAACATAACCAGTCATTGCAGTGGACGGGGCTATCGCCCCGCCACTGAATTTGTTGTTAGGTAGCCACAAAAATACATGGGGCAAAGAGGGCAAATATGGATGCAGCAACACTTATCACCATAGCGAAAAATACTAAGTCTATAGCCAATTTTGTCTGTGGAGATGGACTTCGTGAAGCTATCTCAACAATAGTTGGGGACATTCATCTTGATGCGGCAAAGCTCGCAATCAAAACATCAAGGATTTCTGAAAATCCAAGAGATCGTATCAACTCAGCAATTACCCATCTTGAAGCTGCACATTGCGCTTATGAGAGAGATCATAGTAATACAGGCTTCTTAAGGGAAAATACCGATCATATGCAATGTAAAAGAACTAAGCGAAAAGATGCGTGGGTCTGCTGTCTTATGGCTATGTGCTATGCCTATCTGAATGATTACCGAGCTGTCAGGAACAGTCTTGATCTTGCTGAGAGAGCCATCATTAAACTAGATGAGGAACCAGGATCGCTCGAATGTTTGGCTGCAATTCCTTTTCTTATGTTTTCAAACTATTTGAATCCCAGAAATTGGGATTACTCGGATGGTTCGCCGATGGATACGAGCTATACATTTTATGAATTCAAAGCGGCATTGGAAGATTCGATAAGCAGATGACTTGCCTAACTATCACATTAAATTCAGGCTTTATGATGAATCTGCAAGAGATATTTAAGAATAAACACCTAACCATCAGTTGCAGCCGATTAACACGGCTGAACTTTGTGTTAGGATTTGTTTCAAGCAGAAAATGAGTGTGATGTAACTTCTACAACTATTACAGATATTTACGCTTGACTTTTTCGCGAAAATATGGTATTACTT
>DYND01000010.1:7600-53303 GCA_020721255.1 Chlorobium chlorochromatii | reverse complement strand
TTCGAGTTTTATAAAACTGCGTGATGACTTTTATAAAACTGTTTGCGTGGTTATAATTATCCACCCTGGAGTCCTATTCCTCGGAAATCGAAACAAGGGACGCATTGCCATCCAACACGTCTCGGGACTTGTTGTAATAAACGCTGCTCTGATAGTTCGATTGGAACCCTCCAATACGGAAAGACACAAAAATAAAGCGCTCAATGGACTTAAACAACGCAATGCGTTCTGTCGGTGTTGTGTCTTTCTTCTTTGATAATGCAGCGACGACCAACGGATGAAAATAACCGATACCGATACGGTTCAGCTTGTATAGCCAAACTTTCTCATCGTCCGAAAAGTCGCTTTCGTAGGAGAAGAAGCTATAATACCAATACTCCGCCAGCGATTTAAGGCTGTTGACATAGTTGTTTATTTCCTTTGGTGCGAGTTTGCTGACAAACTGGGCTTCCGCTTCGATCTGAACCTCTGACGTTTCATCGTCTTCTCTGGCATCGACATCAGTCAGCGGGCCATCTTCATCATGTTCCTGTATCGGTGCACATTTTTCAAAGACCTTCTTTGCGGAGAACTTTCCGAGTAAATATTGTATGTAGTCGTCTCCACCCTTACGGGAATATTGGAAGTAGGTAATCCAATGGGCGCGCAAGAATTCATCATCGGAAATCGAGGCATTTTGGTTGCGCCCCAGTTGATAGTAAACCTCTTTCCAGGCATCGTTGATGTTATTTCGTAACTGTTCTTTTTCCGTTGAATCCAGTTGCCCATCATCGAAGAGCGTCGTGATGTAGATAAGTCGGTTCTTCAGCAGTTCGAGGTTTGTCAGCTTTTTGCCACGATTGTTCATAGTTTCAAAAGCGACGAATACGTCATAGTCATCCTCAATCTCGTGAAGATTAAACATAAGGCGCAGGGTCAGTTTGCGGTAAACCCGCACAATGCCCTCAATTTCCTCACTCTTGTACAATGCCTGAAGCACCTCGGCAAAGAAGACCTTCGCGTCTTTCAGGTTCTTTGTGTAATACGTTTCAAAAACATTCCCACCGAACGGTTCCTCGAATACCTTGTACTTCAAGTAATCGGCACTGGGGTTGTCGGTTTCGTAGCCAAACAGGTATGTTTTTACAATATTGAGTTCTATCGACGGACGATACCTAACGATGTACTTATCCTTAATCTGTTTTAGGGTTTCGTCTCCGAGAACAATCTCATCGTCCTTTTTCCCATCGTTTTCCAAGAGTCCTCGGACAAATGAGGTAATCTCACCCATGAGAATAGAGAACGTCGTCAATCGCTGTTGCCCGTCCACAACGTGGAATAGTTTGTATCCGCTCGGTTGCCACTCGTTCTTAGCGAAATCTGCGACACTTTCGCGTCCCGCTGCTTTTAAGGAGAGCAAACCTGTATAGTGATACCTGTCCTCGTGGAGGTTCATGATGTCCTCCCAGAAATCGACGAGCTGCTCGTGCCTCCAAGCGTACCCGCGTTGATAGTCCGGGATTCTGAAAAGCCTATTCTGGAACAGTAAGGATAATGATTGTAGTTCGTTCGCCATTTTGGGATCGCCTCAGAATTGGGAGATTAAAGTATGGTAAGCGTTTTACATCGGTATAGATTTATTTTATGCTGAAGCTTATCTGATCCTTTAAAGAATAGCAAAATAATTAGTTAAACCGAAACTACTCAATTCTGATCTCAGGCAGCAGCACATCAAAATCTGATAAAAGTGGCTTATGTTTAGAAAAAAGCCATTATAATTATAGGATAAATATATTAACGCGACTTACAGTTTCATCGAATCTCTTAGCGTGCTATTTTTTCCGTTTCGTGATCAGAGCCCATCTATGAGTCCTTCACGATAAAATTGGAGAGTCTGTTATTGTATTTCTTGGCCGTTCGAGGCGCTAACCATTATGCAATTTACTCCCCCTATGGTGAACAATGCATGAAGATTCACTTGAGAGACTCGATTCGCGGGAACATCTATATTCCATGATGGTTATACTGTAAGGATCAACAATCGCGTTGCAAAGCACGCTTCCTGAAGGCACGTCAACATTCGGCAAAAGCACTGAATTGGTGATGATACTGCGCGCTCCGATACGACATCCTTTACCAATAACAGAATTTGAAATCTCTGCATCATCGCTGATAATTGCCTCTGCTGAAATGGTATGCGGCGCGCATCCCAGCGCTTGCTTCATCGGCAAAACAAGCTGATGAATCACACCTGTAGCATCACGATTCGCCTGCCAGTAGCTCTGCATGGTGCCAATATCCATCCACAATCCCTTATGTTCATAATAGCCAAGACCACCGTTATCAATAAGCCCTGTAAATCCTGTATCAACAATGCTCGAATACTCCGCCGTCATAAAACGGAAAATTTCCGGACTAAGCACTGCTGTACCAGTGTAGATGAATGATGAAAACAATCCAGTATTTCGCCGATTCGCAAAATCTTTTACCAGGCAACCGTCCACACCAACGGACCCTATCACATCTGCATTCGGTGTTGCATACAACGTCAACGTTCCAGGAAGACCAGATTCCTTGTGATGCCGAACAAGTGCCTTGAAATTAATATCAGTTATGATATCGCTATTGACCAGAATAAAATCATCATCCCCAAGAAGCGCTTCGCATTTTTTCAAGCCGCCTCCTGTGCCAAGAATCACCGGCTCTTCGGAGAAGGTGATATGCACATCCGGCAGATTACTCGCTTCGACAACTCGTTGTATTATTTCCGCATGATGGTGGATGTTGCAGATAATCTCGCTGATGCCCGCCTGTTTCAGTAATGAAATAGTATAGAAAAGGCTGGGAACATTAAGAACAGGAATCAGTGGTTTCGGAATACGCTCAGTCAGTGGCCGAAGGCGAGTGCCAAGTCCTGCGGCAAGCACAAACGCTTTCATGCAACGACTCCATCGAGAAGTGGTTGCAAAAGCTTTCCGGCGGCTCTCAATTCAGGACGAGCGCAAATATAGTCAGGCAAATAAGCGAGCGTTGGCGCAATAGAATGTTCAAAAGAGCTGTTCTTTTTCACGGTCGTTTGATAGCAGAACGTGCCAATGGCTTTGATGTTTCGCTGAAACGCCATGATATCAAAATAGTAGAGATACTCGTCGAAAGTCATGGCGCTTAGATCGTGACTGCGGAGCTGGTTGTAGTGATAAACTTTCAGCTCTTCGACAAGCGGAGAATCAAGCTGGATATAGGAATCCTTAATGAGCGAAACCGCATCGTATTGTGGCAAGCCCATGCGAGCATCCTGAAAATCAATAATGACTGGCTTGTTATGATGAATCAAAATATTACGACTGTGAAAATCGCGATGATTCAGCACAAAATGTTGAGGCTGAACAAGAATTTCTGCAATTTTCTCAAACTCACTGCGTAAAGCGCTTATGCTGCTGTGGTTGAAACGTGGAGCAAAATAGTTCTGCAAAGCGTGCTCGATAAAAAAATCGAACTCAAACATCAGCTTTTCTTGGTCAAAGCTCAAGCTAAAGGGCTGCATTTTTTTATCCCCACAAATGGACTGTAATCGCACAAGAAGATCAAGAATCTCCCGATAACGGTTGGGGATTGTCGGTTCATCAACTGTTCCAAAAACGTTTTGCAACAGCAGCTCTCCACAATCTTCCTGAAGCAGTAAACCGTTCTGTTCATCAACGGTGATAATAGAGGGCACTGGAATATTGTTTTCTGACAATAACTTCTGCATCATCAGAAAATTGTACTGCTCTGCCGCTATGCCTGAAAATGCAGGATCGAAACAGGCAATGCAAGAACCTGCAGCGCCAGTCATCCGAAAATACTGGCGGCTCGACGCATCGCCCTGTATTTTTATAACCGATAGCGATTCGCTATGAAAAAAGGAAGTATACAGAGTGATAATATGCTGCAGGGTAGCCATACAATGACGTTTTCAAAAGAGGTGCAACAGACAAAAAACTCGAATCACAATTCCATATGAGCAAAAAAAAAGCACCCTGTACGATAAACGTAGAAGGTGCTTTTAAGAAAACAATCAACACTTACTTTTTAGGAGCAATTGCTGAAGAGATGCTCTGCAACATCTGGTTCATGGTGCTGACAACGTTACCAAGAAGATCGGTAGCGGTTTTGGCAAGTGGCTCAACAAGCTGTGAAGCTGTTTTAATGCCAGTGTTGATAAGCTCAACCTGCTGCTGAGCAAGTTTGCCCATGGTGTCCATAAGGTTGCTGATAGCACCTGAAAGATCGTTGTTTCCGTTTGACATGGTTGTTATTGTTTTGAGGTTATGGAGAGAGATTGTTGTTGCAATACTACGCTCCTGAGAAATGTTTCCAGTAATGTATATAAGTTAAAACATTTGAACCTGTGGAACAAATAGAAAAAAAAGTTACCACCGACTTGCAATCCTCTTTCAGACCATACAAAAATAGTTTTAGAGTGAAATATTAACAACTTTTTCTCTTTCAGACAAAAGGTTTGCTGCAAGAAATTGCCGATTCATGCGCGCTATATTGACAACGGATATCCCTTTCGGGCACTCAGCTTCACAGGCATAGGTATTACTACAGTTGCCAAATCCAAGCTCATCCATACAAGCAACCATCTTCTGTACCCGTTTAGCCGCTTCTACTTTGCCCTGTGGCAGCAGCGCGAGATGCGAAACTTTCGCCCCGACAAAGAGCATTGCTGCTGCATTGGAACACGCAGCAACACAAGCGCCACAACCGATACAAGCTGCAGCGTCCATTGCGGATTCAGCTTTTTCGTGTGGCACAGGAATTGTATTGGCATCGGGCACACCACCCGTATGGACGGAGACATAGCCACCAGCCTGAATAATTTTATCGAGCGCACTCCGATCGACAATAAGATCTCTTATAATGGGAAATGCTTTAGCGCGCCACGGTTCAATATGAATAGTATCACCATCCTTAAACGACCGCATGTGAAGCTGGCACGTCGTAACACCCTTGAGCGGTCCATGTGGACGCCCATTAATATAAAGGCTGCACGTACCGCAAATTCCCTCACGGCAATCGTGATCAAAGGCAACGGGATCACCGCCACTGGTAATAAGCTGTTGATTCAGAGCATCAAGCATTTCAAAAAATGAGCTGTCAGGTGATATTTCCGAAACAGCATAGGTGACCATTTCACCTTTGGCGACAGCATTTTTCTGGCGCCAGATTTTCAGCGTAAAGTTCATAGTAACAGTTATTTATAGCAGCGCTGAGAAAGCTTAATTTCATCGAATTGAAGGGCTTCACGATAAAGAGCTGCCGCAGTTTCAGCACCTTGATATTCCCACGCAGCAACAAACGCAAAATCGTCATCGTTACGGAGTGCTTCGCCTTCATTGGTTTGGAACTCCTCTCTGAAGTGGCCACCGCATGACTCCTTACGCTGCTGAGCATCGCGCACCATCAGCTCACCAAGCTCAATAAAATCAGCAACTCTGCACGCTTTTTCGAGTTCGGGATTGTATTCATCCAATCCACCAGGAATACACACTCCTTTTGCATAATCGTGACGCAACTCAGCAATCATCGACAATGCGTTGGTCAATCCGTCATTGTTACGCGCCATGCCACAATACTCCCACATGATTTTACCAAGACGCCGATGGAAGGTATCAACTGACTCTTTGCCGCTACTTCCCTTCATTTGCTTGAGACGAGCCGTAACTGCTTGAGCGGCAAAATTGAATTCAGTGGCATCAGGGTTAAAGCGTGGCGTATGAATTTCAGCCGCAAGATAGTTGCCAATAGTATAGGGAAGGATGAAATAGCCATCGGCAAGTCCCTGCATAAGCGCTGAAGCACCGAGGCGATTTGCGCCGTGATCGGAAAAATTGCACTCGCCAAGAGCAAAAAGACCTGGTACCGTCGTCATAAGATCGTAATCAACCCAGAGACCGCCCATGGTATAGTGAACAGCGGGATAGATCATCATCGGTGTCTCGTAAGGATTATCAGCAACAATCTGCTCATACATCTGGAATAGATTGCCATAGAGCTTATCGATGGTATCGTGCCCTTTTCGCTTTATAGCATCGGCAAAATCGAGAAATACTGCCATGCCGGTTCTGCCCACGCCAAAGCCTGCATCGCATCGCTCTTTGGCGGCTCGTGATGCTACATCTCTCGGCACAAGATTACCAAAAGCGGGATAGCGACGTTCCAGGTAATAGTCGCGATCGGCTTCAGGAATATCAGATGGCTTTATGGTTTGATTGCGCAGCTTCTCAACATCGCTCTTTTTTGCAGGAACCCAAATTCTACCATCATTGCGCAAGCTTTCACTCATCAGGGTGAGCTTTGACTGCGCATCACCGTGCACAGGGATACAGGTCGGATGAATCTGGGTAAAAGAAGGGTTCGCAAACATTGCCCCTTTTTTATAAGCACTCCAAATCGGTGTCACGTTAGAACCCATGGCGTTAGTGGAGAGAAAAAAGACGTTGCCATAGCCACCACTCGCAAGCACTACCGCATGAGCTGCATGGCGTTCGATTTCACCAGTAACAAGATTTCGGGTGATAATTCCGCGTGCCTTTCCATCAACAAGCACGGTGTCAAGCACATCGCGACGATTGAACATGGTCACATTTCCCAACGCAATCTGGCGGCTCAGTGCACTGTAGGCACCGAGCAAAAGTTGCTGCCCTGTCTGACCTCTGGCATAGAAAGTGCGCGATACCTGTGCGCCTCCAAATGAGCGATTGGCAAGCAATCCTCCGTACTCGCGAGCAAACGGCACCCCTTGCGCCACGCAAAGGTCGATAATCTGGTTACTCACTTCAGCAAGGCGATAGACGTTAGCTTCACGTGCGCGATAATCGCCACCTTTAATAGTATCGTAAAAGAGCCTATAAACGCTATCACCATCATTGGGATAATTTTTAGCAGCGTTTATTCCGCCTTGTGCCGCTATGCTGTGAGCACGACGCGGAGTATCCTGATAGCAGAATACTTTAACCTTGTACCCAAGCTCGCCAAGCGAAGCGGCTGCCGAAGCGCCTGCAAGCCCAGTGCCAACAACAATAATATCAAGCTTTCGTTTATTATTGGGATTGACCAGTTTACAGGCCGATTTATAGTTCGTCCACTTATTGGCCACTGACCCTTCAGGGATTCTGGCGTTGAGACGTGTCATTGCAACGTATGATGAATGTTAATTTTCGTCAACAAATTTGAAATGCTTAGTGACGATAAAAGAGAATGAAGAGCGGCACAATGCTGAACCCGACAGTAATCAACAAAGAGTACACGGAACCGATAACTTTAACTGCATCCATATACTTGCTGTGGTTTAATCCCAACGTCTGAAAAGCGGACTGTATGGCATGATTCAGGTGAATGCCAAGTGCGACAAAACAGACAATGTAGAGTAATGAATACCAGGGAGTTGAAAACAACAGCAGGGTTCTACTGTAAAAATCGTGGCTGGCGATTCCATCCGGCGGAGCCACAAGACCAATCTTGATAAAATAAAAATCAAAAAAATGGAGCAGCAAAAAAAGGAAAACGATAATGCCAGTGTGAAACATGTACTTGGAGAATGGTGCTGTAGCAGAGTGGTTGCTGACAACATAAGTCGAGGGACGCGCCGCTTTGTTTTGACCTGAAACCATCATTCCCAAAATAATGTGTAATAAAAATCCTGCGAAAAGCACGATTTCAAACACTTTGATAATGGAATTAGTACCCATAAACGAAGCTGCAGCGGTAAATGCCCGACCTCCGTCATTATTCAGCAACAATAAATTGATGCCAAGATGAACACCTAAAAAAGTTACCAGAAAAAGACCAGCAAGTGCCATCAGCACTTTATTGGTAAGAGAAGAAAAAGATGAAAGTAGAAGATTCATACCATAGTGATTAGTGAAAAAGAACAATGGCACATCACCTGTGCCTGCGCGCTAAAGTACAGCTCAGTTATCTCACTTCCAATAAAATAATAAAAGTCAAGAAAACGTTTTGTTATCATCAACCAATGCAACCGCGCGAACAGGCGAGGCTTCTCCTTGCGATAGCTTGAGTGGAAAACAGCAAAAAAGAAAGGTATGATGCAACAGTGAAAAAAGATTTGCCAGATTCTCAACAATAATCAACTCTTGCTGCAAAAGAATCTGATGAACAGGAAAATCAGTGGCATCCGGCGCATCAACCGAAATCATATCGACACCAACACCTTTAAGCGGACAACTTGCAAGCCACTGAGCAGCTTCCATAGAGAGTGTCGGATAATGCTCAAAATAGGAAGAAGTACCCCATACGTTACTCATACCAGAGCAAAGCAAAAGAAAGTCGCACTCAGCAATATCCGCATGAAATGGTTTGAGCATATCAACGGTAATTAAACCATCACGCGTGTTACGCACATCAAGCACTAAACCATTACCGAAAAAGGAGTTGATATCAAATGTATCAAGCGATGGCGCACCTTCAAGAATATGCGATGGCAGGTCAATATGAGTACCGGTATGAGAAGAAACTGTAAGAAGTTGCTCTGAAAATCCGTTGGATTCGATAGTGCTGATTGGCTGAAACCGTGGATCAGGAGTTCCTGGATAACAGGGCATTCCTGCTTCAAGCTGTTGGCTGAGATCATAAACCTGCATTGTTCATAAACTCCAGATTACAATGGAATGAGAGAAATTCTGTACCTTTCATTGATTAAAAAAAATGTTAACCGATGCAATAAGCTTGATATAATGCGTCATTTTTTTCTCGCCGGATTACTGATGTTACCGTTTGTACTCAGCTCATGCTCCTCTTCACGGCTTGACTTCAGTGGAATTTCACCTGAAGAAGCTTATCGACTTGGCAAGTTAAAAAACACACCATACATTATTGATGGTAAAGTTTATGTGCCGATGAGTTATGAAGAGGCCGTTGCCTTTGAAGAAACTGGGCTTGCATCGTGGTACGGGCAAGAGACGCTTGACCAAAACAATGGACAATTGACCGCTTACGGTGAGGTGTTTGATCCATCACGGCCAAGCGCAGCACATAAATATCTTCCACTGCCATCGCTCGTCAAGGTTACGAATCTTGAGACTAAAGCAACTATCATCGTTCGTGTTAACGACAGAGGTCCATTTATTGGCGACCGCATTATTGACTTAAGCGCCGAAGCGGCAAAACGGCTTGGATTCTTTGAGAAAGGAACTGCACCCGTCAAAGTTGAGGTAATTGCGAAAGAGGTTACACAACTCGATATCGCAAACCGATAATGATTCGCAATATCGAGGAAAATTGTAAGATCGAAGAGAAATATAAAAAAAAGTTTGAAAGGAATATTAATACTCTGGCAACGCAGCACCTTTCACTACTTTTTCATAATTGCAGCATCTTCTGTAAACTTCTTCACCCCTTGATCGGTCAATGGATGGTTGAGAAGTTGACGAATCACGCTATAAGGAATGGTGGCAATAGCAGCACCTGCCATTGCAGCATCAATAACGTGCTGTGGATGGCGAATACTTGCAACAATCACCTCTGGCATGTAATCGTAATTGTTAAAAATGGTAACAATTTGTTTGACCAGTGCCATGCCATCAGAGCTGATATCATCGAGCCTGCCAACAAACGGACTGACATAACTTGCTCCCGCATTAGCAGCAAGAAGCGCTTGAGTGGCTGAAAAAACAAGCGTAGCGTTGGTGGCAATATCCTGGCTGTCAAAATAGGTGATTGCTTTCAGTCCTTCCATCGTTACAGGACATTTGATAACAACATTGTCAGCAATTTCCGCCAGCTCTTCACCCTCTGCTATCATACCCTCAGCATCAAGCGCTGTCACTTCGGCACTGACAGGGCCATCAACAATCTGGCAAATTTGTGAAATATGATCTTTGAACATCTGCCATGTAAACGCAGAGGGATCGCCCACAATTTTTGCAATCAGCGAAGGATTGGTGGTAACACCGGCAAGCACGCCCATCTGCTGTGCGGTGCCGATTTCAGCAAGATTTGCTGTATCAATAAAAAACTGCATTATTATCTCCCTTATGAGTTTATCATTTTTTCGTCAAGTAATGCGTTGAAATTTTTTGGCTCACGACCTTCCCAACTCCGTTTGTGATAGGCATAACCGGCAATGAGCGGTAACGCAATTGTGGCTTCCGCAAACACCATCTGCTCGTGTACGGTGTCCACCTTACCCCATGAGCTTGCCTCTTTGAGCGTTGAACCAGAAAGCGCACCATCGCGCTCATCGGCTACAGTAATCTGCACCGCATAGGTGTGCATGGAAACGTCATTGTGACCAAGCACTTCAGCAGCAACCACAATATCCTGAGTAAAGTTTTTTGGCACACCGCCACCAATCATGAAAATACCAGTCTTATCGTTCTCGATTTTTATTTTGGTGAGTTCACGAAAATCCTTGACAGAATCTATGGATACATGGGCATCGGGATTATGCCACTGATGATGCACTAAACCAAAACCAGCAGAACAATCTGAAAATGCGGGGCAGAAGATTGGCACACCCTTTTCGTAGGCTTTATAAACAATGGAGTTCTTATCGAGATTATTGTCGGCAATGTATTTACCCATTGCAATAATAAACTCGCGTGAAGAGTAAGCACCCGGTTTCATCGAATTCGCGATAATTGCCATAGTATCGTCACAAACACGGAGATCATCCTCATCAATGTAGGTATCGTAAATGCGGTCGATATGCAGTTCACGAAGAATGGCATCATCCATAAACTGGGAGCCTTTATAATGGCGGAACCCAAGTGCCTCAAAAAAGTCCTGATCAACAATATTTGCGCCAGTGGAAACAATAGCGTCAACCATATTATTATCAATCATATCAATAATCACCTGTTTCAAGCCGGCACTGACCAGTGAACCAGCAAGAGTGAGAATAACGGCGCACTCCCTGTCCTGCTGCATAAGATCAACAATTGACGCTGCTCGGGCAAGATTCCTTGCTTGAAAAGCGGTGTCGCTCATTTGATCGACAAGCGGCACAATGTTGAGTGGTTTGATATCAATATGGCAAACCGGTGCACTTAGTAGCTCCTCTTTCTTGAATGATGACGGCATAACTACTCCCGATATGATCGAAACGTGATGAAATAAAAAAAGAGAGTAAGCTGACTATATCACACACTCAAATTACCGGATGCTGCTTCCTTCCGGATCTGACATGGTTGGGCAACTGAGCGTTGTATAGGACTTACTCTCTAATATATTGGTTTCCAATCTCTCGGTTTGTCAAGAAATCGAAAACAAGTGGCACAATATAGCGCTTGATCAGGTGAAAACAAAAACAAACAAAGACCTTTTATCTTTCTATCAACTATGATAACTTAAAGTTCATGAATTTTTAAATGCAAGGTAAAACCAATCGCCGGCAAACAGCCGCAACACCGCTGCAAGTTCAGGCAGCAATCATCAAACCTATGGGAACTCAGCGAATTTTAAGTGGTATGCGCCCAACCGGCAAACTCCATCTCGGGCACTATACCGGTGCTCTGGAGAATTGGGTTGAGCAGCAGAATCTCCTTCTTGACACAGGCGAACGAGCTTACGATACCTGCTTTCTTATTGCGGATTATCACAATTTGACCACGTCGCTGGAAACTGCCGATATTTACTCCCATTCGCTCGATATGCTGACTGACTGGCTTGCTGCCGGTATTGACCCTGAAAAAAGCCCCGTTTTTCGCCAATCGCAGGTAAAAGAACATGCTGAGCTTTTTCTGCTTTTTGCCATGCTTATTACCTCCGCGCGTCTTGAAAGAAATCCAACACTGAAAGAGCAGGTGCGCGACCTGAATATGGAGTCGCTGACATACGGACATCTTGGCTATCCCGTTTTGCAATCAGCAGATATTCTTCTCTATAAAGCAAATGTAGTGCCTGTTGGTGAAGACCAGATTCCCCATGTCGAGATCACCAGAGAGATTGCCCGCAAATTCAACAATCAATACCTGCATCCGGTAATCGGTGAAGTGTTTGCTGAACCTGCCCCAAAAATCACAAAATTCTCCCGTCTGGTTGGTCTTGACGGAAAAGCAAAGATGTCGAAGTCGCTCGGCAACACAATTTTTCTCTCAGATAATCCTGAAGAAATATTGAAGAAAATGCGCACAGCCGTAACCGATACCCTGAAAGTCAGGAAAAATGATCCCGGGCATCCGGAAGTCTGTACGGTTTTCAGCTATCATGCCAAATTTTCGTCGACAGGAGAACTCGATACCGTCGCCAATGATTGCCGTGCAGGAACGCTTGGCTGCGTCGATTGCAAAAAGCTCTGTGCTGCAAATATTTCGCAAGAGATTGCGCCTATCCTCGAAAAGCGCCGATACTATGAATCACGTGTTGAGGAGGTCAAAGAGATTCTTGCTGAAGGCGAAATAAAGGCGAAACGCATTGCCAACGCAACAATGCAAGAGGTTCGAGAAGCGATGCGACTTGGCGAAACAAAACCAGTAACCCTGAAAGAGCAACCATCATGCTGAACAACAGCAATAATGCCTTCATTTTTGATATGGATGGAGTGCTGACTGACAATATGCGCTTTCATGCTGAATCCTGGGTTGAACTTTTCAAAGACTTTGGGCTTGAGGGACTTGATGCTGAACGCTATCTTGTAGAGACTGCTGGCATGAAGGGGCACGACGTGCTTCGCTATTTTCTTGATCCAGACATCAGTGAAACTGAGGCTAATCGTTTAACCGAATTCAAAGACTTTCTTTACCGAGTGATGTCGCGGGAACGCATTACAGCTTTGCCCGGGCTTCACCAGTTTCTTGATGCCGCTGACGATAAGCATATTCGCCTGGGTATAGGCACGGGCGCTGGAGCGAAAAATATCGACTACATTCTTGGCTTACTCAGGTTGACCGGACGATTTCAGGCGCTGGTTGATCCTTCGCAAGTACAACAGGGTAAACCTTATCCTGATATTTTTTTACGTGCCGCCAAATTGCTGGAGATACCACCGTCGCACTGCATTGTTTTTGAAGATGCGCTGCCAGGCGTAGAGGCTGCCCATCGGGCAAACATGCGCTGCGTTGCCGTTACCACGACCAACAACGCTGAAGCTTTCAGAAACTTCGACAACGTCGTCGCCATTATTAACGATTTTACGACGATTCATCCAAAACAAATCGTTGAACTCATCGGCCAATAAGCATCCACGACTTTTTGATAAACGAACACTTATGCACGATTTTTTCCTTCCCATTATTCAGAATGCGCTACTTTCTGCAAATATTATCACTGATAAACCCATTCAGATTGAACAGCCGGCTGATAAAAAATTTGGGGATTTTTCAACAAATATTGCGTTGCTCATCGCCAAAGAGCGTAAGAAAAATCCACGCGAACTTGCTCAGGAAATCATCCGCCATATCGTATTTCCGCCAGAGACCATTGCAAAAATTGACATAGCAGGTGCCGGGTTCATCAACTTTTACCTCGCACCTGTTTTTATCATGCGCTCTGTTGGGAACGTGTTACGTGACGGTGCTGCCTATGGGCAGGGGAATACTGGCCAAGGAAAAACAGCGCTTGTAGAGTACGTCAGTGCGAATCCAACCGGACCACTGACAATCGGACGAGGACGTGGTGGAGTTCTTGGTGATTGCATAGCTAATCTTATGGAAACACAGGGCTATAACGTCACTCGTGAGTACTATTTCAATGATGCAGGCAAGCAGATGCAAATTCTCGGTGAATCCGTAAGACTACGCTTTCTTGAGTACTGTGGCGAAACCGTGGAATTCCCGACAACACATTATCAAGGCGATTATATTCGTGATATTGCAGAATCAATCTATAAGGAAGAGGGCAACACACTACAGTCAAGCGATGATGTTTTATTGTTTAAAAAACGTGCAGAGAGCATCATCTTTGCCTCAATACGTAAAACATTAGAGCGCCTTGCTATTCGGCACGACTCTTTTTTCAATGAGCATACACTTTATACTGCAGAAAAAACTGGCGTCAGCGCAAACCAGAGAGTTATTGATGCTCTTTACCGCCAAGCGTTTATTGGCGAGTACGATGGTGCCACATGGTTTCTTACGACAAAGCTTGGGCAGGAAAAGGATAAGGTTTTAATCAAATCTTCAGGCGAACCAAGTTATCGACTGCCCGATATTGCTTATCACATCACTAAATTTGAGCGAGGGTTCGACACCATCGTCAACGTCTTTGGCGCTGATCATATTGATGAATATCCTGATGTGCTTGAAGCACTCAAAATTCTCGGGTATGACACCGAACGTATTAAAATTGCTATCAACCAGTTTGTAACCACAACAGTTGATGGGCAGACCATTAAAATGTCAACAAGAAAAGGAAATGCTGATTTATTAGATGATTTGATTGATGATGTAGGCGCCGATGCCACGCGCTTCTTTTTCATCATGCGCGGCAAAGATTCTCATCTTAATTTCGATGTTGAATTAGCAAAACGGCAATCGAAAGAGAACCCTGTTTTTTATTTACAATATGCTCATGCTCGAATTTGCAGTCTTTTACGACTTGCATTGCAGGAAACTGGATTTGACCCACAAAACAGCTCAGAGCATGAACTTCTGCAGCTCCTCAACTCTCCAGCGGAACTCCAGCTTGGCTTTGCGCTGCTGGATTATCCTCGAATGATTACGACAAGCATTCGCCTTCTTGAACCACAAAAAATGGTGGAATATCTGCACGATCTTGCGGAAGTGTTTCATCGCTTTTATCAGGAGTGCCCAATCATTAAAGCTGAACCGGATATTCGTAATGCTCGCCTTTTCCTTGCACTTGCAACGCGGCAAGTGCTGCGCAATGGTTTTAAAATTCTTGGAGTTTCAGCTCCAGAGTCAATGTAACTACCGAGTTTTTGGTGTAAAGTTTTTGAGTAAAATGAACGCGAGCCGAAGGGGTGATCATCAGCAATAAAGCGAGTTTTCGACAATGTAGCGATGAATGGATGGCGGCACGAGATGGGTTATAGATTGACCCGAAAAGACGCGTGCCCGCACCTCTGTTGATGAAATTCCACAAGAGAAATCAATGGTTGTTATAGCGGGTTGCCAACGCTGGTGGTGGTGGTCGTGAGGAACAGTTATTCGACGAAAAACAACAACATTACACAACGCCATAAGATTCTCTGGCTCTTTCCATGATGGAAAGTCTGCAAAACTATCTTCACCAACAAGTAGTGACAAGGTGTGGTGCGGATACACCTTATGAAGATGACGAATCAAATCAACAGTATATGAGAGCTGCTGTTTTTCAAGTTCCCAACAACTGACTTCCACACAGCAACCTGTGCGCGTTATTTCAGTGGCAAGCAGCTCTACCATAGCAAGACGATGATCATCAGAAACCGCCTTCTGTTGCTTAAAGGGATTATTTGATACGGAAATAAGCAAATGATCAAGTGCAAGCAACTCTCTGGCAAAAAGAGAAAGCGCTAAATGCCCATTGTGGGGAGGATCAAAAGTTCCGCCAAACACTGCCAAATGCACAATAACTCCTTATTTTATATGCAGAGCAATGTTCTCTTTGAATCGTTGCATGTCTTTGTGCCGCTCAGGGAAAAACTGTAAATAAGTGTCGAGCGTATTGGCTGCATCAAACCATTTTTCTCTTTTGATCAGCACTGAAATCTTCTCCTCAAAGGCATCGTTTACATACGAGGTATCTCCATAATTGGTAATCAATTTGTCGTAAAATAATCCTGCTGCCTGGTACTTGCCAAGTTGCACATAGTGCCGTGCAACAACAAGAACGCTTTTTGCTAATTTTTCTCGCAACGTCACTATCGCTTTATTCGAATATCTCAAACTGTCAATCCGAGCAAATTGTTGTTTTGCTAAAGAATAGTTCTGCTGATACGATGTGTTTGCCGGATTAATTTTCAATAACTCGCGATATGCTTCAACATCCTGTGCAATTTTTGCTGAATCTCCCATTGGATACAGCTCAATATACGTTGTAAAGTTATCGATAGCTTTAAGAGTGTGCTGTTGATCGAGCTCAACCGGTGGAGATAATTGCTCGTATGATTTTGCAAGCATAAACTGTGAAGTACTTGCGTAGGGTGACGAGGGCATTTGCTGCAGCAATCGACTATATATATCGGCGGCTAAAAGATACTGTTCTGAATGATAATATGACTGGGCAAGCAAATAAAGAGCATCATCTTCAAGCGCCGTTGCCCGCGCAGTAAAAATAAGAGATTCTAAACTCAACGACGCTGCCTGGTACTCTTTATTGTTGTAAAGCTTAAGCGCCTCGGCATACCCTTCATTAACAAGAACTGCTACGGGTGTTATTGGTTTTGAAGACGAACAACCTGAATTCAAGAATGGGCTTGTGGCAAAAAACAATATTGCCGCAGATGAAACAAATCTGGTAAGCAATTTAGGCATATATCATAATTCCATAGTGTTAACAAAATAAGCAGAGAGGCAAACGAGCCATTATTGAACCAACTCATAAGCTACCATCTCAATAATATACTATCATAAAGAATCGCGCCTTCTCTTATCGATCGAAGCCGACAGAAAGAATAAGTTACAAGCCGTTTTACTGATAAACAATAGAAAAACTGATATTTATCACCTATAAAAAGATGTAACGATAATAGAGAAGAGATGAATGGGGAAAAAGAAAGAATAGATTTGTGGAGCTTAGGGGAGTCGAACCCCTGACCTTCTCATTGCGAACGAGACGCTCTACCAACTGAGCTAAAGCCCCAAATCAAGATGATAAAAAAATAGCCCGCATTGACTGCAGGCTATTGACGCTTAAAAGCCTCTACTGCACACTCAAAAACTATGCCTGTGATGAAACAAGCGTTTTCCTGAGCAATTGAAGCTGATGACTTATAGCATTATCAAAAATGGTATCACCTATTTTTACGGTTAGACCACCAATAAATGCCTCATTAATCAACATCTTCGGGCGAGCTTTCTTACCCGTATAAGTTTCAAGACGTGCAACAAGTTCAGCTTGTTGATCTTCAGAGAGCGTCGCTGCACTTGTAATTTCTACATTAATAACGCCTTGCTTCTCATCAAGAAGGGAGTAAAACTCATCAACAATATCAGGTAATAATCCTGCTCGATTTTTTTTTGCAACCAGCTTCAAAAAAATCAGCATTTTATCGCCAACTGAATTTCGCAAAATCTCTTCAAGAATGTGAATTTTCTTATCACTTTTAACAACTGGACTTTGCAAAACATGAACGAGATCACGGGAGTTGTGGAGAATCTCCTTAATTATCTGTAATTCCTGGATGATCTGTTCAAGAAAGTTGCCCTCTATTGCTGCAGACAAGAGTGCAGAGGCATATCGACGGCTTGTAATTAAACTGGACATGTCGTGACCTTTATCAGTTACGTTTTGTTGAAAGATCCTCAAGCATGGAGTTGACGATTTTTTTCTGCAGATCAGCATTAAGGGCTGTTTTGATGATCTTTTCAGCACCCATAACAGCAAGATCAGCAACTTCATTCCTCAAAACATCCAGCGCCCGCTGTTTTTCCTGCTCAATGGCATTCACCGCAGAAGCTATCATTTTTTTCGACTCTTCTTGAGCTTTGCCAGTAATGTCGGCGCGAAGTTTTTCAGCGTACTCTTTTCCTTCACGAATAATTTTATCGGCTTCAGCATCTGCTTTAGCAAGCATTTCCTTGTTTTTGCGAAGTATTGACTCCGCTTCATCTTTTGCCTGATGTGCTCGATCAATAGAAGTCTGAATGCCTTTCTCTCTCTCTTCAAGAGCGGTAATAATAGGTCCCCATGCAATTTTCTTTAAGATAAGCAGAACAATTACAAAGGTTACGGCTGTCCAAAAAATAAGACCTGGATTCGGACTCAAAAGATTAGCCTCAAGAAGTATGATTCCTGACGTAAGCATGAAGAATGTTTCCGTTAACGATTAATAAAACCCAATTGCGACAAGATATTAACGGAGTCGCAATTGGGATATCTTCTGTATCGAACCTGTAAGTTTCCAAAAATCTTACTTAAGAGCAAGAAGCACACAGATAACTTCACCGAAAAGCGCAACACCCTCGATAAGAGCTGCTGCAATAATCATGGTAGTACGAATATCCGATGTAGCCTCTGGCTGACGCGCTGTGCCCTCAGCAGCAGAAGCTGCAATGTTACCAATACCAAGACCGGCGCCAATAACAGCTAAACCAGCACCAAGACCGGCACCCAAATAAGCTAAACCTAAACCTTCCATCTTGTCATTACCTCCGTTTATTTGTTGTAAGTTTTTTGCTAATAAAAAATTAGCATTTGTGAAAATCAGTTATGCAAAAAAAAAATTCGATTAGTGATGAGCCGCTTCTGCTTCGTGCTCATCATGCCCTTCATGCGCTGTAGCAAGCCCGATAAAAAGAGCAGAAAGCATCGTAAAAATAAATGCCTGAAGAAAAGCTACAAAAAGCTCAAGCAGATAAATAAAAATTGAGAATGGGACAGATACAGCAACTGCAACAACATAGCTTTTCAAAATAAAGCTAATAAAAATAAGACTCAGTATAACAATATGACCGGCTGTCATGTTTGCAAAAAGTCGTATGGCAAGAGCGAATGGCTTCGTAAACAAACCAATAACTTCAATTGGTATCATAATAATCCAAAGAGACCAGTGAGTTCCAGCAGTAAGATGGGCAAGAAAACCTTTAACACCGTGAGCTTTAAGAGCGGCAATCTGCGTTATAAAGAAAGTAAAAATTGCTAACGCAAGTGTGACATTAATATTACCTGTTGCCGTGGCACCGTAAGGAATAAGACCTAAAAGATTACAGAGAAGAATAAAGAAAAAAACAGTAAGGAGGTATGGGAGGTGTCTTTCATAACCGTGACCGATATTTGACTTCGCTACATCAAGACGGATAAACTCAACTAAGGCTTCCATTGCATTAGCTAATCCCTTAGGCGCTTGACGAGCACCCATATTTTTATACTTAGAGCCAACAATTGAAAAAACTACAAGAAGAATAGCTGCAACAAGCCACATCATTACGACATGCTTCGTGATAGATATATCAATACCAGCGACGGGCGGCAGTTGAGGAAGATCAATTTCGCCAAACGGTTCAAAAGCAAAGACATGACTATCAAAAATATGGTGCATGATTACATCCCCAGCTTTCTCTTCGCCATGAGCATCAGCACCATGTGCGGCAGGAGCAGCATGTTCTCCAACTACTTCTACAGGTACAGCCTGAGTCTCAGCATAAGACAATGAAGAAAGTTGCCCAACATTAACAATAAGAGGAACAAGGATGGCAATAACCTTGAGAAGAACCTTTGGCTGTAAGACGTTTAAGCGTTTCATGCACTATTCTTTTTCTGTTTGTTTTTCTTTTGATAACCAAGGATTTCAACAATCACATAAATAGAGTAAAAAGCGAAAAATGAAAAGACAAAATCATTTACAACAACAACGTTTTTGATAAGAACAACGGCAACAATCACCATCATAAGTAGTAATCGTACTGTCAACCCACCAAAAACAAACTTGGTAAACTCAGACTGGCTTTTATCCAACGCATAGTCAAAGAGTAAATAACCAATAACGGTATTTCCCACAACCATGAACCAAGCAAGGAAGAGCGAATAATAATCAACCGCTATTGACTCTAATCCTGCATAAATAATCCCCCATAAAATGACGGACAAGATAAACAACTTAATAAAAAATTCAAATAAAGGCTTCATAACATCACTCACTTTCTGTATAAAGATGCATAAACACTTCTATAATTTACAAAAAAGGCTATTTTTTTGTATTTGCAATCCTGATAATCTTCATAAGAACTAGTGCCATGCCCGCCATACCAACAACAACTCCCGCCAAGAGAAAGAGTGGCGACGAGCCAAACTGAGTATCGACCCAATAACCAAGGAAAACAAAAAAAGCAAAACTTGCGGCAATTTGTAAACCTATACCCAAATAATCAGAAATTGCCCGAACTGAATTTCCGAATTTATCAGGAAATCGTTCATTTCCATCTCTCTCCATAAATCGCTATCCATTAATAATCCCAAAAAATCTTATCATTTGTAAGTCAAAGATAACACTCATTTTATGAAATAAGAACGTTTAAGCACGAATACTTAAGGTGAGAGAAAAAACTATTTTGGAGGTTACCAACAATTTTTTGAGCGTTTCATTATGAAAGCACCAAATGCAGAACCCTCTACCGGACATTTTAGTACCCCAAGCTATATTAAACCCATAATTATAGAAAAACACACAAAGCTTGTTGCCCTTCAAAGCATAAGAACGGGCGGAGTAAGCCACGATAACTATAATTCGCTGAATCTTGGAAATAATACTGGCGACTCTGCAGCAAATGTTCATGAAAACTTTATACGATTGTGCAAATCAATCAATATTGATCACGAACGGCTTGTCAGCTCCGAACAAGTTCATGGAACAAGCGTCTTGATGGCTGAGATGCCTGGCCATTATAAGGGTTATGACGCGATCATTTCCAATAAAGAGAATCTTTTCCTCTGTATTTTTACGGCTGATTGCTATCCCATTCTGATCTATGATCCGCAACATCATGCTGTTGGCGCTGTTCATGCCGGCTGGAAAGGTACTGCCGGTAACATTGTGATGGAAACAATAAGAGCGATGCAACGGCAGTTTAAAACTTGTCCTGATAAGTGCTTTGCTTACATCGGCACAGGTATTTCGAAAGAAGCGTATGAGGTAGATCGCGCTGTTGCTGAAAGGTTTCCATCAGATTGCCGTTATACTTCAGGATGCGCAGGGAATAATGAGAAATACTTGCTTGATCTTGGGTTGATCAATCACCAGCAACTCTCTGCATCAGGAATACCTGAATCGCATATTGAGCAATCGCCCTACTGCACTTATCGCGACAGTACAATGTTTTTTTCGTACCGCCGCGACAATGGAATAACTGGACGTATGGTAAGCCTTATAGGACTGCGGTAGTCTGTTTTACATGAAGCGACGACCATAAGAACCGTAAAGCTCATGCGCTTGACGCGCTATGTCTTCGCGGAAATCGGGATGTGCTATACTGGCAAGCGCCTCTGCACGTTGGCGGAGATTTTTACCATGAAGATTAACAATTCCGTATTCCGTAACAACATACTGAACATGTGCTCTGGTGGTAACCACTCCTGCACCAGGTTTGAGTTGCGGAACAATTCGAGACAAGCCTTTGCGGGTTGTTGATGGTAATGCAATAATGGGTTTTCCACCTTTAGAAAGTGCGGCACCTCGAATAAAATCCATTTGCCCACCAACGCCAGAATAATATTTCTGCCCGATAGAATCGGCGCAGACTTGCCCTGACATGTCGATTTCAAGCGCACTGTTAATGGCTGTGACTTTAGGGTTTTTTCTGATCTCCCTTGTATCGTTGACATAATCGGAAGGGAGCATCTCTACAAGAGGATTATCATCAACAAAATCATAAAGCCGCCGAGTGCCGACTAAAAAACTGGCAACAATAATTTCACGATGGGTTTTTTTCTTACTTCCATTAATTACCCCTTTTTCAACCAGCTCAACAACACCATCGGAAAACATTTCAGAGTGAATACCTAAATCCCTGTGACCAGAAAGTGCAGCAAGTGTAGCGTCTGGAATTGCACCGATCCCCATCTGCAAGGTGGCGCCATCTTCAACAATAGAGGCGATATGTTTGCCGATACGGATTTCAACATCGTCCATGAGATGACGCGGCGTTTCAAGAAGTGGATCATCAACCTCAACCATAGCATGAATCTTGCTTGCATGCAGCAACCCCTCACCATGGGTACGCGGCATATTTGGATTCACCTGAGCTATAACGAGCCTTGCGGATTGAACAGCCGCTAAACTGGCATCAACTGAAACACCAAGCGAGCAATACCCATGTCGATCAGGTGGAGATACGTGAACAAGAGCTACATCCAGCGGAAGAATCTCATTATAAAAAAGAGATGGAACGTCGCTTAAAAAAACAGGAATAGAGTCTCCATGACCTTGCTGAACAGATTGCCGGACATTTTTGCCAACAAACAGTGCGTTCAGCCTGAAGCTTTCGCGATATTCCGGTCGAGCATAGGCGGCTTCTCCTTCAGTATGAAGACTGACAATTTCAACATTTTTGAGTTCGCTCGCACGCGCGACCATTGCGTCAATCAAGCGCTGTGGCGTGGCGGCTGCGGTGTGTAAAAATACTCGATCTCCTGACTTTATTTTTGCTACCGCATCTTCAGCGGAAAGCGTACAATAGTGCATGAATACCTTTTATATTATTGTTTTCGACGAAGATACGCCGGTGTTTCGGACTGTCCTTTTTCAATGAAATCTTGTTGCTCTCCCCATCCGCCTTTTGGCGGTGCAGGCCGGTCGGGATATTGTGCAGTATGACGTTTTGCTGCTACATCATGAGGATCACTAATAGAATACTGTCGGCGAATATATGCGGGAATCCGCAGATCGTCTTCTTGACGTTCGGGATAGAGAGATGATGCTTGACGTGGAGGCGCAGGAACTTGTCCGTGCCTCATGATTGGAACAACTGCAAGCGGGCGACGTGCTGGAGAAACTTGGTCTGTACCCTGGTCAGTACGCTTAAAACCGGTAACAATAACCGTCACACGAATTTCACCTGCAACCTGTGGTTCATCCACATAACCATTGATAATCTTTGCTTCACTACCAACCTGCTCTTCAATGTAGTTCATAGCATCAGACATATCGCGCATGGTGACTTCGCCAGTAATATTGACGAGAACCCCTTTTGCGCCTTGTATCGAAACTCCCTCCAGCAACGGACTGTTGATAGCATCAGAGGCTGCTTTGAGTGCGCGGCGCTCGCCTGCGGCGGCGGCAGAGCCCATAACAGCATCGCCAGCGCCCGACATGATGCTGCGTACATCGGCAAAATCAACATTGACGTGACCATGCCGTGTAATAATATCAGCAATGCCTTTTGCCGCTCTGTACAACACATCGTTCGCCATATTGAACGCTTCGGTTGCACTGATACCCTCTTCAGCAATACTGAGAATTTTCTCATTCTCAACGAGAATAAGAGTGTCGATAGATTTTCGGAGTTCGGCTATACCGCCATCGGCAATTTTTGCCTTGACCTGACCTTCAAAATTGAATGGACGCGTCACAACACCAATGGTGAGAATACCCATATTACGTGCAATCGAAGCAATAACAGGCGCCGCACCGGTGCCCGTACCTTTGCCCATACCTGCAGCAATAAAAACAAGATCGGCTCCTTTAAGCTGAGCCGCAATAATTTCGCGATCATCTTCTGCTGCCTGGCGGCCTTTTGCGGGGTCAGCACCTGCGCCAAGCCCGCTGGTTGCCTTTTTGCCAATCTGCACACGAAGCGGAGCTTTAGAATTCAGCAGCGCCTGACGATCCGTATTAAAAACGATATACTCAACACCACTTATTTTACGGTCGATCATATTGTTGACCGCATTACCACCGCAACCGCCAACACCCACAATTCTTATCGTTACACCTTTGCCCTGATCATCATTAAATAAACCAGGATCAAGTTCAAATGCCATCGCTTATTCCTCCACTTAAAAACCGCTCAGTCAATACATTAACATCACAAGTTATCCCAAAATCTTTTCATTCTATCAACAATTTTTTTACCTGCTGCGTTTGTCTCAGGTGCATCCGGCTCCTCTTTAAGAACTGGTGGCTGTTCGGCGGAAATAACGGGTGTTGTATGACCAAACACCTGCTTCTCTGAAAGATTGTTCTGAAACGTGTGCGCAACAAGCCCCATAACGGTGGCATACATTGGATTATTGACGGATCCCTTTATACCTCCAGAGACACCTTCTGGATAACCAATACGGATATCAAGCGCCAAAATATCGTGAGCAAGATCCTCTGTACCCGGTAAAAGTGAACCGCCACCTGTTAAAATTGCCCCTGCATTAAGATACTCATAATAGGCTGAACGTTTTATTGAGTCACGCACAAGCTCTAAAATTTCCATCATGCGAGCTTCGATAATCATCGTCAACGTACTCTTTGGCACAGATTTCTGTGGACGTCCCTCGATACCCTCAATGAGCAGCTCTTCATCGTCTCCTGAAAGCTTACTGTATGCAAAACCATATTTTATCTTGAGATCTTCAGCAACTTCATAGAGTGCTCTTACACCATGTGCAATATCGTGAGTAATATCATTTGCAGCAACCCTGATGACTTCAGAATAACGAATAGCTCCATCTATATAAATAGCCACCTCCGTTGTGCCGCCACCAATGTCAATAACGACAACACCACTTTTCTTTTCGCGTTCTTTCATAACTGCCATACCGGATGCTACCGGCTCAAAGGTAATGGCGCTGATCGCCAGACCTGCTTTTTCTACACATTGCCTGATATTATGAATCTTGGTTCTCAGCCCGACAACAATATATGCACTCCCTTTCATGGTTGTACCAGCCATGCCTATTGGGTCAAGCAAACCATCCTGATCGTCAACAATAAATTCCTGAGGAATAACGTGAATGATTTCGTTATCAATATCGAGATAGCGAATATTAGTTTTAGCCTTCTCGAGAAAACGCTTTACATCAGACTCGTTAACAATTCCGGTTTGATTGATGCTGATTTCAGAGGTGCTGTGAATGCAGTGAACATGTGCGCCAGATATACCGACA
Source organism: Chlorobium chlorochromatii (assembly GCA_020721255.1). GTDB lineage: Bacteria > Bacteroidota > Chlorobiia > Chlorobiales > Chlorobiaceae > Chlorobium > Chlorobium chlorochromatii. Next base: position 28,625 of record DYND01000010.1, on the reverse strand, counting down.
TTAACGGCTTGAATTCGTATAGAGGATTCCCGCTCGGCATCAGCAACTGCTGCCCTGATTGCCGCTACGGTTTTGTTGATATTGACAACCGTAGCCCGTTGAAGACCATCAGAATTTGCGCGACCTTTGCCAAGGACATTAAGTTTTCCGATCTCATCTTTTTCGGCAACTACAACGCAAACTTTCGTCGTCCCAATATCAAGACCTACGGCAATATTGCTTTTCAGCATCGTTCTACTCTCGCATGATTATCACTGGGGAAGACTCGGCTGTACCTCTGTGGCAGCAGGAGCAGTGGCGAAAATTCTCTCCCGAAAACGCAGATCCACCGTGTCATAAAAGCCAAACCCTTTTTTTGAAACCACCTGTTGCCAGAATATCTCAAATTTTTTCAACTTTTCCTTAAAGTTGCCATCATTGCCAACAATAAAACGAGTAGGTGCCTGCGAGGCAAGACACCAGCTTAAATTATTGCCAGCAAGATGAAATTCCTTGATCAATAAACTGGCATAATCCTTCGACGACAGGGCAGCAAGAAACGTGGTAATTAAATAGACATCGCGCTTATCGAGTTGCTGCAACCCATTGTTTGCAATTTGCACTCGACTTACTCCTGAAACAGGAAACAAGTCTGGATAGCGGGCAGCGACCTCTTTTTTCCACGGCAGAAGAAATCCATCACGATCCATCACCATACGGCTTTGACCAAGCAGTACCAGAGCAACAGGCTGACGTTCCACAACCTCAACCCGCACTGACCCATTCAGCTCTTTACTGACAACGACGTCACGAAGATAAGGAAGCTCCATCAACCGCTGCTTCAGCTCATTAACCTGAAGCTCCTGAAGATTCGATCCTTTATACATTGCTATGCGTGCAAGCAACTCTGACTCGGGAATAATTGCTTCTCCATCAATAACAAAATCGCGGACAATGACCTCTTTTTTCCAATGTGAGGCTGACATTGCCAACGACGCAAGTCCAGCCAGAGCGAGGAGAAGGAGCGTGAAGAGCATCAATTTACCACCAGAAAAGCGCGATGCAGTATCAGATGATGATGGGGACACTTGCGCATCAAGCTCGGACTCCGTCAAAGAGTCGGGAGAGTTGCTTGGTTCAAAATCAGGCATAACAACATCAATTTAATTCAGCTCGAACGGGTATGCGTATCAAGCGGTTCCGTCGGTTTTGCAACATTCAGCAACTCTGGAGGCAAGATGGGTAACATCTCCTGCGCCCATAAAAAGCAGCATGGTGCCGTTAACCGCGCACCGCATTGTTGCGGCAAAAAGAGCTTCACGATCTGCAAAAAACTGCACATCTTTGCCGCCAGCTTTACGTACCGCTGCTGCAACCAGTTCACCAGTAACTCCCACGTAATCTTCAGCTTTTTCGCGAGCAGGATACACATCTGCCACATAAACCACATCTGCCCGTGAAAGCGCCCAGCCATACTCGTCGGCAAACTCCTTCGTGCGCGAAAAGAGATGCGGTTGAAAGACAGCAACCACACGAGAATCTGGCCAGCCACTCTTCGCCGCCCTGACTGTTGCTTTAACCTCTGAGGGATGATGCGCATAATCGTCCACCACCATCAACCCCATGCCATTATCATATTTCATTTGAAAACGGCGCCGCATTCCGCTGTACCGGCCAAGTCCTGCAATAAGAAGCTCAGGCTGAATGCCAAGTTCAAGCCCTGCGGAAAAGGCCGCAAGTGCATTGAGCACATTATGACGACCGGGAACGTTGATGCAGACATTACGATACTCGTTACCGTATGCTTGAATGGTAAAAATGGCTCGAGATTTTTCAAGCACAACATCAGTCGCCATAACATCAGCAAGCTCTTCAATACCAAATGTTGTGTAACGTCGATTCATTAAGTGAATTATTTTACGAATCTCCGGCCAGTCAACGCAGCAAATAACGCGTCCGTAAAAGGGCACTTTGTTGGCAAAAGTGAGAAATGCCTGCTTCAGTTCATCAAGCGTGCCATAGGTGTCCATGTGCTCAGACTCAAGACTGTTGACAATGGCAATTGTTGGTGTCAGTTTAAGGAAAGCACGGTCGTACTCATCGGCCTCAATAACCATAAATTTCCCCTCACCGACCACCGTGCTTCCTTTCAGGTAATCCGAAACACCACCAATCATCACCGTTGGCGATTCACCTGCTTCGATAAGCATTGTGGCAATCATGGCGGTTGTTGTGGTTTTACCGTGCGTTCCCGAAATACAGATACCATATTTATAACGCATCAGCTCGCCCAGCATTTCATCACGCTTGATGACTGGAATCCCTGCTTTCTGGGCGGCAAGAATTTCAACATTCTCATTCGCCCTTATGGCGGAAGAATAGACAACCACATCACATGAGGCAACCTGTTCGGCGCTATGCCCTTTATAAATAACGGCACCATGTTCAATAAGTTTATCGGTAACGTCACTTGATGAGAGATCTGAACCTGTAACACCAAAGCCTGACTTCAGGAGCAATTCTGCGATAGCGCTCATGCCGGCACCACCGATACCAACGATATGAACGATTTTTGTTCTGCCAAGTTCCATACATGCTCCTCGATTAATGTTGTTGTGCAAGCGCAAGAATACGTAAAGCAAGCTGGTGCGCTGCATCAGGATAGGCAAGCTTCCGTGAAGCTGCGCCCATATTCTGTAAGGTATCGCGATTCTGCACAAGCGAAAGAATATTGTTCCATGAAGCTTGCTCACCAAGATGATCATCCTCTATAACAAGAGCGGCTCCATTTATCACCAAAGCACGCGCATTGTGACGCTGATGATCGCCAGTGGCAAAGGGATAAGGCACCAGTACTGCCGGTTTACCAAGATTGGTCAACTCCGCAATAGATGAGGCGCCTGCCCGACAAAGTACAAGATCGGCAGCGCTGTATGCTAAACCCATATCTTCGATATATGGTGCCACCCAGAGTGATGGTGACGGTGATAGCTGCCCTTTAATGCGTTCATAATCGAGTGCACCCGTTTGCCAGATGAGGTTAGCTGACGAAGTAATCTTCTGAAAATGCGTTAACACCGCATTGTTGATGGCACGAGCACCACGGCTGCCACCAAACACCAGCAGCGTCGGGCGGGAGGCATCGATACTAAAATGAGTTCGCGCCCGAAGAGCATCCACACCCTCAAACGAGCGTGCAGGATTGCCGGAGACAAATATTCGTGAGTTTTTCGGCAGAAATTTTCGCGCCTCCTCAAATGAAAGATGCACTTCACCGGCAAGAACTGAGAGAAGTTTGGTTGTTACGCCAGGAAAAGCGTTCTGCTCCTGAATGAGCGTTTTTTTACGCATGAGCTGTGCGGCAAGCAGCAGCGGAGCACTGACAAATCCTCCAGTACCGACAACGACATCAGGAGCTTCGAGCTTGACAAGTAAAACAGCACGCCTCAACGCCCTTACAAAATCAGCAAGCACGCCGACATTGGAAACCATATTTGCCAGAAGATTACCGCGCTTCAGCCCACGAACTGGAAGAAGATGGAGCTTGTAGCCAAGCCGTGGCACCTCCGTTGCTTCAATACCGCTGGTTGTACCAGCAAATGAGAGTTCGACATTGGGCACAAGCTTTTTCAGCTCTCCAGCCATAGCAATACCTGGATATAAATGACCGCCCGTACCACCACCGGCAAAAAGAATTTTCATGCAACACTCCCTTGTTGCGTCATTCCGTCAACAACATCGGGCGTTGCATTTTTTTGAAGCTGCTTTTTTTTGTATCGAGAAATACTCATGAGAATTCCTACCCCAAGAGAATTGAAAAGAAGTGCGGTACCTCCATAGCTGATAAAGGGGAGTGCGACACCGGTTGTCGGCAGCAGGTGACACGCCACGGCAATATTGATGAAGGCAAACAGCGAAATTGCAATGGTGATGCCACTTGCCACATATCGCCCAAAACTATCAGGAGCATGTTTGGCAATAATAATTCCACAGATAAAAAATCCCGCAAAAAGCGTAATAACCGCCACTGCACCAACAAAGCCATACTCTTCACCAATCACAACAAAAACAAAGTCGTTATAGGAAAGCGGCAGGTAGAGATCGCGTTGCTTGCTGGCACCGATTCCGAGACCAAACAAGCCTCCATTGCCAAGACCGATCAATGCCTGAACAACCTGATAGCTCAACCCTTTTTCATTGCCGCTGAAAAAAGAGAGCAACCGTGCCACACGATAAGGGGCGGCTATAGCAAATACCGCAGCAATTGGCAGCAGCAGCGAAAAGGTGGTTGCAAGATAGCGAACATTCACGCCACCAATAAACATAAGGGTAAATCCAATAATGGCAATCAGCGATGCTGTGCTGAAATTTGGCTCAAGCGCCACAAGCGCAACAACCGTCATCAAATGGGTTAACAGGGGATAATAGGAGTTATGCAGATCCTTGATGTACGATTGTTTTTCGGTAATCAGCCGCGAGAAGTGAAAAATAATAGCGTATTTTGCAAAATCAGAAACCTGAAATTTAATTGGACCAAACCCTATCCATCGCGCCGCACCGGAAATAATACCAACGACCTTCAACAACAACAGCAACGTGAGAAGTATAATACTCGCAAAAAGAATAATTTTACTTGTTTTCCAGAAAACATGGTAATCAATCTGCGCCACCAGCAACACCGTAAAACAGCCCACCACCGCAAAGGTAAGCTGACGCCAGAGAAAATACTCTGAGCTTGCATACTTGGTCTCCGCCCAGCCAGCGCCACTACTATAGACAATGACAATGCCAATGCACATCATCAAAAACACAATGAGCATCAAGAGTTTGCCGGCAATGACCTCGCCAATCGAAGGCGAGGACAATGGCTCCATAACCGGAGTGGTTGAAGTTACCGCAGAAGAGTCAGGAGTAACCATAAGTTAGAGACGATGAACACATTGTTTAAACTGCCGACCGCGATCTTCAAAATTATCAAACATATCAAAGCTGGCGCACGCGGGTGAAAAAAGCACGGTTTGACCTTGCACAGCAGCTTCACGGGCGAAGCGAAGCGCCTCTTCCAATGAGCTTGCTGCTTTCAGAGGAACAACACCGTCAAATGCTGCGATAATTTTAGGTGCTGATTCACCGATAGCGATAAGGAGTGTAATTTTTTCACGCACCAGATCAGCAACGGTGGAGTAGTCGTTGCCTTTATCTCTACCGCCTGCAATCAACACTGCTGTAGCCGGCAATGAGGCAAGCGCCTGCCGCATAGCATTAAGGTTCGTAGCTTTTGAGTCGTTGACCCAATCGACACCATTAATGGTTTTGACAAATTCCTGACGATGCTCAACACCGTCAAAAGCTTTAAGGGCGGCTACAATTGCTTCATGGGAAATTCCCAACGCGCGAGCAACAGCTATCGCAGCAAGCACATTGGAGATATTATGCCGACCACGAAAACTGTTTTTCAAAAACTCTGTTATAGCAATAATCGGCTCATCAGCCTCGGCTGTTCGAGCAATAATCACCTCATTATCGAGGAGAATGGTGCGACAATCAAGAGAATCATCCGCCACAGGCTCCATGCCGAATGGAATGAGCTGAAACTGAAAAGATGCGTCTTGCGCCGTAAAATGAGCGTTCAACAGGCCATCATCCGCATTATAGACGAGCGTATCTTGCGAACACTGATTAGCGTAAATACGAAACTTTGCTGCCGCATACCGCTGCATTTCTCCACCATAACGGTCGAGATGATCAGGGGTAATGTTGGTGATAACCGAAACATCAGGGCGAAAAGTTGGAGAACGTTCAAGCTGATAACTGCTCAATTCAACAACAGCAACATCGTTCTCGTGCATCTCCATTACCATGGAGGAGAAGGGGATACCAATATTGCCGACACTGAACGAACGATAACCATTGCGACGACCTTCCTCTTCACAAATACGATGAACAATGGTGGATGTTGTTGTTTTACCATCGGTACCGGTAATGCCGACAATCCGAGCACGACAAAAGAGACTGGCAACCTCAATTTCGCTATAGAGAGGAATGCCACGCGCCTGCATGGCTTGCACTACAGGAACATGCGGCGGAATACCGGGACTAAGGACACAAAAATCGGCATCATACACACTCTCGGTATGCCCACCATCTTCACACGAAATCCGCAACTCCTGAAGATGCAAGCGCGTTTGCTCATCAAACGTGCCAATTTCACTCACAAGCACTGATGCACCCTGACGGACGAGCAACTCCGCAGCCGCAAGACCACTTTTACCAGCACCAATAACCGATATTTTTTTCCCCTTGATATCCATAAGTTCTTATCTGAGTTTCAGGGTCATAAGACTGGCGAGAAAAAAGAGAATCGTCAAAATCCAGAATCTGATGACAATTTTCTGCTCAGGCCACCCTTTCAGTTGAAAATGGTGGTGCAGCGGAGCCATTAAAAAAATGCGTTTACCCTCGCCTGTCATCATGCGAGTATATTTGAAGTAGAGCACCTGCAATGATACCGAGAGCGTTTCAAGCACAAAAACGCCTGCCATTAACGGTAAGAGCAACTCTTGTTTGATGAGCAGGGCAATAACAGCAATGGCACTGCCAAGGGCAAGAGAGCCGGTATCGCCCATAAAAACCTCTGCCGGGTTGGTATTAAACCACAAAAAGCCAACACATGACATCACAATTGCCATGCTGACGACCGCCACCTCACCGCCACCCGGGATAAAAGGAATATTAAGATAAACGGCATAAACCGCATTACCGGCAAGGTAAGCAAAACCAGCAAGGCCGATAAAAACAATGGCAGAACTTCCGGCAGCAAGACCATCAAGACCATCGGTAAGATTCACAGCATTTGAAACCGCGGTGATAATAAAGATGACCATTGGAATGTAAAAGATTCCGTAATCAATGGTGAGCTGCTTAAAAAAGGGCACCGCTGTTGAGGAGAGCAGCACAGAAAAAGCAGGATCATACCATGTATAAGTACCAATCACCAGACCAAGTGTCACCTGCCCGATGAGTTTGTAACGTGCCGAGAGACCACCCTTGACCTTGAGCACCACTTTGCTGTAATCATCAATAAAGCCAATAATGCCCATCCAGAGGACGGCAAGCATGATAAGCCAGACGTGCGGATCGGTAAATTTCGACCAGAGCAGCACCGACATTTCGATAGAAAAGATGATGAGCACGCCACCCATTGTTGGCACCTGTTTCTTCTTTTTATGCTCTGGCGGAGCTTCCTCCTTAATTGGCTCGATAACGCGCGATTTCAGGTAGTTGATAAATGCCGGACCCGCTAAAATAGTGATCAGCAACGCGGTGATTGCGACAGCACTCGCCCGAAAGGTGAGATAGTCAATAACACGAAGCGCCGGAAAATGATATATGTCATTGATATACTTTAACAAATAATAAATCATACGTTATCCCTCTTGGGTTATAGTTTTTGCTTTCACCAGCGCATCAACAACACGCTCAAGCTTCATGCCTCGTGAACCTTTAAAAAGAACGACATCACCAGTATGCAGCTCAGCAAGGAGAGTATGAAGCAGCGCTTCCTGGGTATCAAAATGGCACCCGCACTTTTCAAGACACTGCCAGCATATCAACCGCGCTTTTTCTCCAAAGGTAAATATTCTATCAACAGGCTTCTGACGAAGATACTCGCCAATTCGTTCGTGTTCAACATCAGCGGCAGCACCAAGCTCAAGCATATCCGCCAATACCGCAATTCGAAGACCATCGCAAGGCATATCGCAAATAGCATCAATAGCAAGACGCATGGAATCAGCATTAGCGTTGTAGGTATCGTTGAGAATTCGCACACCTGCGGCATCCATTACCTCAAGCCGTTTCCAGCCTTTGACGGGGACAAGAGCTTCAAGTCCCTTGCAAATAACGGACAACGGCAAACCAAAATGCAGACCAACCGTTGCTGCGGCAACTGCGTTAATAACATTATGCTTCCCTGTAAAGTTTAGAATAATCTTTTCGCGTCCCTTTTCAGACGCTAACGAAAACGTCAGGCGACCGTTGCGCTCAACCGTCACCGAATGCGCCCAGCATAATGCTCCGAGCTGTTGCGATATAGCGTAACCGTATGGTGCTGACAGCTTGGTGAATAACGTTTTAAGTCGCTCATCATCAAGATTGATAAACGCAGTACCGCCACTCGCCTGAAGATAATCGAATAGCTGAAGCTCTGCCGCAGCGACCCCATCAAGATCAATGAGAAATTCGAGATGTTCGTGACCAATATTGGTGAGCAGTGCGTGAGTTGGACGAACAATATCGGAAAGCTCTGCCATTTCACCAGGATGATTGATACCAACTTCAACCACGGCAATGCCAGTTTCTCGCCGAAGCTGCAAAAGCGTCAGGGGAACGCCAATGTGGTTATTACGATTGCCCTGACTCATGGTTACCTTAAATGTGGTGCCAAGCACGGCAGCAACCATCTCTTTGGTGGTTGTTTTACCGTTGCTGCCGCCAATAGCGACGACCGGAATGGAAAAAGTGTTACGATACATGGATGCAAGGCGCTGCAAACCAATCACCGTATCATTTGTGATAATAAATCCTTTACCAACCGGAGGTTCTGGCAACCCTGCCGCTTCGTACCACGCGCGGTTCACCATTGCCCAACATGCTCCTTGCTGAAAAACAGCGTCGATATAGCAATGCCCATCGGTGCGTTCGCCTTTGAGCGCGATAAATATGCCACCTTCGGTGATCTCCCGTGAATCAATCGACACATTTGGCTCAACGATTTCAAGCGGTGGAGCACTTATGACAGAGAATACAACCTCTCCAATTTCACAAATATCGTTAATCGTCAAAACACCAGTTACTGGCAATTGTGCTCCTTCGCCGAAATTCCGGCACTCTTTTTCTGCATACTGTTTATCAAAATCTCTTGATCTGAAAAATGGTATTTCTTTCCGGCAATCTCCTGATAGCGCTCATGCCCTTTACCGGCAACAAGCAGCACATCACCAACTTGAAGCAGCGTTATAGCATGGCGAATAGCATCAGCACGATTGCTTATTCTTGTATAATGAGCTGCGGTTATGCCCGAAACAATATCGTCAAGAATTGCTTCGGGATTTTCATCGCGCGGGTTATCGGAGGTGAGAATAACCACATCAGCAAGTTTCGCCGCAATGCGCCCCATTTCAGGCCGTTTAGCGTGGTCGCGATTTCCGCCACACCCAAAGACGACAAACAATCGGGATGTTGATGGTTTGAGTGCACGTAAGGTATCGAGCACCTTGTAAAGAGCATCGGGCGTGTGAGCATAATCAACAAAGACCGAATAGCCCTGGCTTCCTTCGCCAACGCGCTCCATACGCCCATCAACTGCAGAGATTGCCGCGAGCGATTGACATATTTTTTCAGGTATAAGCCCAAGACCAGCGCCAACTGTTGCTGCTTCAAGCGCATTCATCACATTAAACCTGCCCGGCAGACCAACCTGCATCGGCACAACATGTTGAGGGAAATGGAGTTCGACGCTGCTTGACGCAATGCTGCTTGCAAGAATATCGGCCTCAATATGGTGGCGACATTGAGGAATTGGATGATACCCTTGTTGCAACGTGCAGCAATATATTTTTTCAGGCGCAACTCGTGCAGCCATCTGAACGGCAGCGGGATCGTCACTGTTGAAAACTGCAAACCCCTGTGGCGCGAGCTGATCAAACAAGCGCTGTTTAGCCGCAGCATACTCCTCCATGGAGATATGAAAATCGAGATGCTCCTGCGTAAGATTGGTAAAAACAGCGGCGTGAAAGCGCAAGCCGTCAACGCGCTGCAACACCAGCGCATGGGAAGAGACCTCCATGACCACTGCTTTGCAGCCTGCCTCAACCATCTGAGTGAAAAGAAAATGCAGTTCGTGCGCTTCGGGCGTTGTGCGTTCGAGCGGAATATGCTGCTCGCCAATCTGGCAAAGGTTTGTACCAATATAACCCGCAGGAATACCGTTAGCATTGAGCATGGCGGCAATGAGCTTTGCGGTGGTTGTTTTACCATTCGTGCCCGTTACGCCGATAAGCATTAATTGATCAGAGACATTACCATAGAAAAGTTTTGCCGCAGCAGCAAGCGCTTTGCGAGAGTCGGAAACATGGAGATACATGCAGGATGAAACGAAATCAGATGGGAACCCTTCGCAAATCACCGCAACAGCGCCGCGCTGAACAGCACTGGCGATAAAGCGATGACCATCAGCGGCATAGCCGCGAATTGCCACAAAGAGCGAACCCGGCTGCACTTCTCGCGAATCAATGGTGATATGCCGCACAAGAGCTTCGCCACTGACCTGACCGGCAACGGCGAGCGGTGCCACAACGGCAAGCAGCGCATCACAGCGAACGGAATGCTGGACAGAGCTTTTCAGTAAAAGCGTCATAAGCCCGCCTTATTCATGTTATCAGGAGTCAACGCAACTTTAATGACTTGTTCTCTCTGCACCATGCTGCCTGGGGCAACGCTCTGGTTAACCACAATACCATCAAAATTACCGGAATAATCCATATCGAGTTGAAGCCACTTCAGCAATCGCTGTGCCTCACGACCTTTTAACCCTTTAAGGTGTGGAACGGCAACGGTTGCAACCGCTTCAAGTGCCTTCTGCTCAGGAGAGGGAACTGCAAGATTTTTCTGCAGCTCCTCCGAACAGGCAATCATGCGCTTGGCAATACCGGCAAAAACAGGAGCCGCAACAGCAGCCGCATAATAAGCGCCTTGCGGTCTTTCCACAATCACAATAATGGCATAACGCGGTGCTTCAACGGGAAAATATCCCACAAACGATGCAACATAGACTGGATTAGCGTAAGAGCCACCCGCAGCACGGCGTGCAGTCCCAGTTTTGCCGGCAACACTGATACCGGGTAATGCCGCATTTTTAGCAGTACCACTATCAACAACTGCTTTGAAATACTCCTTACCGAGATAACGCGCTGTTTCAATCGAAACAACCCGTCGCACTTTTTCAGGCACGGTTTCACGAACAACCTTGCCGTTGGCATCAACAATTTTTTTGATAATGTAGGGGCGCATCAGTTCGCCATCATTAGCTATTGCGGCATAGGACTGCAACGTCTGTAACGGTGTTGCCATTACCTGATAACCAAATCCCATCCACGGCAAAGTTGTTCTATCCCAATGGGAAAGAGAGCGAACCCTTCCTGAAGACTCACCAAGCAGCCCAACACCGGTGCGTTTACCGAAACCAAAATTACGGGTATAAGCGTTAAAATTCTCACGTCCGACGGACATCGCTGTTTTAGCGGCAATCACATTGCTTGAAACCATAATAGCCTTTTGAAACGTGATGTTCCCGTAAGGCTCGTGATCTCTTATTTTGAGGTTGTAGATCGGCAAAAGACCATTGTAGCCGAAGACCAAATCCTGGGATTTCCTTTTGAGAATATCGGTTGCGGCGGCGGCCATAATCAGCTTGAAGGTTGAGCCCGGCTCATAGCTGTCGGTAACTGCCCGATTACGCGCCAGCTCAGGCTTCCACGTTGCACGACGATTGAGATCAAACGTGGGATTGTTCGCCATAGCCAGAATTTCGCCTGTGCGCACATCCATTACAATACTTGATGCCGCTTCAGCTTGAAACGTTGTTACCGCTGTTGCAAGTTCATCTTCAACAATGCTTTGAATATCGCCATCAATTGTCAACTGTACGGTATTGCCCGGTATGGCACTCTGCTGCTGAGCATCAGGGGCCGGATAGCGAACTCCGGTGGCATTCCGCTGAAAAATTCGTGTACCATCACGCCCTTTCAACTCTTTGTTCAATTGCATTTCAAGACCGCTGCTTCCCTCGTTTTTACTATCGGTAGAGCCAATCAATTGAGCTGCAACGTTGAGGTAATAGCGCTGCTGCTCTTTATCGAACCAGACTCCATGCGGCTTGTTCTGCATTAATGGTAATGCCTTTGCAACAGGAATTTTACGGCCAAGAACCGCAACACCTTTTTTTCTTTTTAACTCTTTAAGAATCTCCAGCCTGTTTCGTCCCAAATGTTTGGCAAAAAGCGTTGCTACCTTTTCCGTGTTGTCGTAAGTTTTCTGCTTTTTAGTTTTTTTATCAATCACCGGCTTCTCTTTTTCATCAAATACAGGCGTATGACGAACTTTTTCGGGATCGGCATAAAATGCTATAGACTCAATACTTTCTGCCAACATGCGCGAATGGCGATCGAGAATAACGCCACGCTGTGCCACTTCCGTTACAACACGCTCATACTGTTTTGTAGCTTTCTGCTTGTATTTTGTGACATTAACAACCTGAATATTGAGCAGCATCCCAATAATCGCGGCAATAAACATTGAAAACCCGAAGACCACAAGACCGAGTCGTTTACCAAACTCTTTATCGTCCGGCAAAATGTTGTTATGCTGATTAGTCATAGCTCATGTGTTAGCCATCTATTTTTCACTTCTCGGTGGACAATTCAACTGCCGGTACTGTTGAGGGTTCAAGCCCAAGCAGTAACGCATCTTGTGAAATATTGTGAATACTATGCAGTTCATGCACTTTCAACTCTTGCGAAGTCACCACACTGGAGATCATCATAATTTTCTCTCGAAGTTGCTCACTTTCTCGAGCAAGGTTGATAATCGCGAGGGTATTATATGTTTGAGCAAGAAAAATTATCGTGACACCAAGCAGATAAAGAAACGTTTTTGGCTGCAGCAATGAAGCCACATCAAACTTTAACGTTTTTATATCAGAATCAACGGGTAGAGCACCGTCAACAGTTACCATGGGATCCGGCTCTTTCACTTCAACAAATTGAGGAGAAGCAACCGGTTTACGGGAAGAGGTCACGATGGCTTTGAGATGCTTTGCAAGTCGTTCAAACGTTTCAATCGCTTTATTATTTTTCACTTACCGACTCCCGTAATGGCATTTTTTCAATAACTCTCAATTTCGCACTTCGCGCCCTTGAGTTTAACGCTATCTCCTGCGGTGTAGCACTCAACGGCTTACGGGTTATCAATGAAATATCGCCATAGGTAAGCGGTTCTCGTAACCCGACACCTTTCGGTCCCCAATCACTCTTCGCTTTTTCCGCAAAAAAAGTTTTCACAATCCGATCTTCAAGAGAGTGATAGCTGATAACAGCCAGACGACCCTGCGCATCAAGACAATCAAGTGCGCCATCAAGCGCCAGACGAAGCACATCAAGCTCACTGTTCACCTCTATACGCAGTGCCTGAAAAACTCGCGAGAGTGTTTTTATCACCTTTTCACCACCATGGGCATGATTGCGAATCAGATCAGCAAGCTCTTGTGTCCGGTTGATGGCACCATGAGTAAGACGGTGAGCAGCAATCGCCTTTGCAAGACTGCGGCTTCGTGGTTCCTCACCATATCGCCAGAAAAGCCTTGCTAAATCCCTCTCTTCATAGGTGTTTACAATATCTGCCGCCGTTAAATCACCTGCACCGTTCATGCGCATATCAAGCGCTCCATCACGAAGATAGCTGAAACCACGTTCAGCCGTATCAATCTGGAAAGATGACACGCCAAGATCAAGCAAGATACCTGCAACACAAGGCTCAAGCCCTTTTTCGAGGCAAACTCGCTTGACAAGAGCATCGATATCCTGAAAATTCCCCTTCACCACCGCCGTATTCGCAGCATAAACCTGAAGCTTGCTTGCAGCTTCACGCAATGCGGCATCATCCTGATCAATACCAATCAAAAGTGATTGCTCAGCATAGCCCAAATCGCCAAGTGCATGGAGAAGCGCCAGTGAATGACCACCGCCACCAAGCGTACCATCAACATAAATGCCTGGTTTTCGTGCCAGAAAGGCAACGACTTCGGTAACCAGTACCGGCTCGTGATAACGCTCCTGTGCCATGTGGGTTAAAAATACCTGCCCGCAAGTGATGCAAAGCGAGAAGCACTCTCCTGCAAAAGAGTTGCAAGGCACTCCGGCTCCCAAATAATCATCTTTGTATCTGCCCCGATAATCACAACATCCTTTGTAATTCCCGCATGATCAAGAAACTCCCGCGATAGCGCAACTCTACCTTGACGATCAAGCTCAACAACTTCAAGGCTTTCATACATCAACATTTTCAACAAGCGCTCTTCCGGGTTAAAATCGGACAACGCCGAAATACTTTTGCGCATATCGTTCCAGACAAATGGCTCATACAGCTCAAGCGAACGATCGGGCGTTTTTATTATATAAAGGGAATCAATATGCTCATTGAATTCTTCATTAAGAGGCGATGAAAGATTCTGCCCAAACTTCCGACGGAACTTGACTGGAATCATCAATCGACCTTTTTCATCAACGGCATGTCGCTCTTTTCCTATAAACCCAGCCATTGTCGTGTTTCCTGTGCCGCCAACATTTTGGAAATAATCACTCCCTTTCAACCCTTTACTTTGCCTGAGGCTGTCAAAAAAAGAGCTGGATAAGGAGTCAAGCTCCATTTTTTACCATTTTTTGCCACTCGAAAATGTATAAAAAAAGGATGCACTAAAAAAATAGTTGGCTATTTTTAACAGTCTGGCTTGATACGTATTTTACGCACGCTCAACCTTATGAAAACAAAACGATTACTCTGGATTGAAGGGTGTTCAGAACCCGTAAATTCATTGAACCCAACGGTAAAAAGCATTACTATAACAGAGTAAACTTAAAAGAGAATTTTTTACACACCCTTAACCACCGTCATCATGATGTCCGACAGCATCGAGAACAAAACAGAGCATTGGAAAGAACTTGACGAATGGAGAAAAAAAATTGATGCCATTGATCAGCAACTCTCGACGCTTCTTTGTGAACGGTTGGAATGTGCCCAGAATATCAGCGCATTAAAGTTGAGAATCGGAGAAGAGGTTCTGCAGCCCGAACGGGAAAAAGTGGTGCTGCACAATGTGTTGAGCCATGCGGACTCTCCTTTGAAAGCTCATGCTCTTGAAAAAATCTATCGTTGCATTATTGAAGAGAGCCGCCTTTTTCAGCATGAGTGGAAAAACAAGCAGCAGGGCAGCCAGACTACCTGAACGCTTTTCGAACCATTATGATATCCAAAAAACATCGTCGCCATAGTCGCCTTAACCCGCTCTTGTCTGGTATCGGCATTATCGTTCTTTCTGCGTTACTTTTATTCCTGTTTCTGCCGGGTATCAACACTTCAACAAAAACTACTCGCCTGGTTGTGCATCGCGGGATGGGGTTTAGAACCATTCTTGCAGAAATGCACCGCAACGGCACAATTCAAGAGAGATGGCCAACGCTGGTAACGGCAAGCATTGTACCAAAAGTGCACCGCATTAAACCCGGGCGATATGTTATACCACCGAGAATGTCGAACTTGGGGCTCCTGTATTACCTGCACAGCCACCCGCAGGATGAGGTGCGCGTTACCCTGCCGGAAGGGCTTGATCTCACCCGTATTGCCAACATATTGGCGCGGAAACTTGACATGGATTCCACGGCTTTCATGGCAGCAGTATCAGACAAGAAACTGCTTGCAAAGCATGGCATTAACGCCCGTAATGCTGAAGGCTATCTTTTCCCTGGAACGTATAACTTTGTCTGGGCAAGCACGCCAGAAGAGTCCGCTGGATTTCTTATTGGGCGATTTAAACACTTTTATGCCGACAGCCTTAAAAATATTGCAGCACGACAAGGATTAACGACCACTGCGTTACTGACGATTGCGTCAATTGTGGAGGCGGAGACACCGCTGAATGCTGAAAAACCTTTTGTGGCAAGCGTTTATCTGAACCGATTACAAAAAGGGATGCGCCTGCAAGCCGACCCAACCGTACAGTATGCACTTGGCGGCACCGCTCGACGGCTCTACTACAAAGACCTGAAGGCTGATTCCCCTTACAACACCTATCGCCATAAGGGATTGCCGCCAGGTCCCATCTGCAACCCAGGGAAAGCATCAATTCTCGCGGTGCTTTATCCTGCAGAGACACAATTTCTTTATTTTGTTGCAACAGGTAAAGGTGGGCACTATTTTGCCGTATCGCTGGCGGAACATGCCCGCAATATCGCAAAATATAGAAGTGCACGGAACAACTGATACCACTGAAAGTGAAGAATACCAAGCATCTGACTGTTCAGCGTGTTAATTATATTTCCTATTATAAGCATTATAAACGCGAATATTTTTTTAACTAATCATAGAAGCAATGCAGAAAAAAAGCTTGTCGGACATATCAACCCAAGGTAAGCGGGTGTTGATGCGTGTTGATTTCAATGTACCTCTTGATGAGCACAAAAAGATTACCGACGACAAACGAATTGTAGAGTCACTCCCATCAATCAAGAAAGTGCTTGAAGATGGTGGTCGCTTGATTTTAATGTCGCACCTTGGCAGACCGAAAGGAAAAGTGAATATGGAGTATTCGCTCTCTCCCGTAGCCACTCGACTTGCTGAGTTAATTGACTCGCCGGTAACGATGGCTAAAGATTGTGTTGGTACAGAGGTGATGCAGCAGGTGCTTGCCATGCAGGACGGTGAAGTGCTGTTACTTGAGAATCTCCGCTTCCATGCTGAAGAGGAGGCTAATGATCCTGATTTCTCAAAAGAGCTTGCATCACTTGGTGAAGTGTATGTGAATGATGCTTTTGGTACGGCACACCGTGCGCACGCTTCCACAGAGGGCATTACCCATTATGTGCAGACTGCAGTGGCAGGATTTTTAATTGAGCGCGAACTGCTCTACTTAGGTAAAGCACTGCAGGAACCAGAACGTCCATTTGTTGCTATTCTTGGCGGATCGAAAATATCGGGGAAAATTGATGTTCTTGAGAACCTTTTTAAAAAGGTTGATACTGTACTGATTGGTGGCGCTATGGTTTTCACCTTTTTTAAGGCTCAAGGCTATGAAGTTGGTAAATCGCTGGTTGAAGAGAGCAAAATCGAACTCGCTCTTGAAATTCTCGAACAGGCAAAAAACAAAGGCATTAAGCTGCTCCTGCCTACGGATGTGGTACTTGCTCCAGCCGTTTCAGGTGATGTTGACTTTTACGCCGACAAAATTACCAGTATGCCAGCGGATATGATTGGCGTTGATATTGGTCCAGAGACTGCTGAGCTTTATCGCCAGGAAATTCTTTCTGCACGAACCGTGCTGTGGAATGGGCCGATGGGTGTTTTTGAAATTGATAATTTTGCCAATGGCACCATGGCTGTAGCGAAGGCTCTTGCCGAAGCAACCGCAAAAGGCGCAACAACCATTATCGGCGGTGGCGATTCAGCGGCAGCAATTGCAAAAGCCGGTTTGGCGAATGAGATGACACACATTTCAACCGGTGGCGGTGCAAGTCTTGAATTCCTTGAAGGAAAGGATTTGCCAGGCATCTCTGCGCTTAACGATTAAAGAGAAACTATACCAGAGGAAATGAACCAATCCCAACCATACAGCCCCGGGGGTTTTCAAGTTATGCCCCCGGCTATCAAGACTATTATTCTCATCAATGTTGCTGTTTTTCTGCTTCAGATGACACCTTTTGGTGCCGCGCTTTCGGCATTCGCTTCGTTGTGGCCAATCGGTTCAGAAAATTTCAGACTATGGCAGCCAGTAACCTACATGTTTCTGCATGGAGGAATGACACACCTCTTTTTCAACATGTTTGCGCTCTGGATGTTTGGCGCTGAAATTGAGAACCACTGGGGCACAAAGCAGTTCAACATCTACTATTTTGTGTGCGGGATTGGCGCTGCAATCATCAACCTGCTGGCAACCATTGGGGATATATACCCAACAGTTGGGGCATCGGGCGCTATTTACGGCGTTTTGCTTGCGTTTGGGATGATGTTTCCAAACCGGTACATATTTCTCTATTTCCTCTTTCCCGTGAAGGCAAAGTATTTTATTGCGGGATATGCGCTTATTGAATTTATTTCCGGCTTTGGCAGTCGTTCGATGGGCAGTGGCAGCAATATTGCGCACTTTGCGCATCTCGGTGGCATGTTGATCGGGTTTATTTACATCTCGATTAAACGAGCTGATTTTGCAAATTTTTCACTTTCGGAAACAATTTCTGATGTGACTGAGAAAGTTAATGATCTGCTGAAAAAGAGAAGTGCCCCGCGACTTCATACTCAGAACAAAGTGGCACCACCACCATCAAAAGTCACCGAAGCAGAAATTGATGCTATTCTTGATAAAATTTCTGCACAAGGGTACGCATCGCTCACTCCCGAGGAGCGCCGCAAGCTGCTGAAAGCAAGTGGTAAGGTGTAGAAAACTCTTACGGTTTACGAAGCTTTTTGACTTGATTAATGCCCCGCCACAGCAGCGGGGCATTATCAATTTACCGGGAAATCCGCTTTGTTGATATGCCTCAAAACTGAACAAACCGAACTTGCATAAAAAAGGGGATAATCCGTCGTTTTCGAAGGGCACGACTGTGTCTTTCAGCGCTGATATCGAGCGTTGGATCTGGTTTTCTGTCCACCCGCAAACGAAGGGCGGGACGCTCAAAACGGAACAAACCGAACTCGCATAAAAAAGGAGGTAATCCGTCGTTTTCGAAGGGCACGACTGTGGACGGAGACTGCCGCGTATATGTATGGTGACTCCGTTTTTTTGTTGAAATAATGGACTCGAATAGCCATAGGCTAACCTCCTTTTGACATAGTTATTAATATAACTATGTTTATAGCGACGAAATACGCACTGATAGCAAGTAACTTATTTTATTATTATAATATATACCACTCGTCGGTGTAAAGTGTTCGGAAAGTTAGATAATACCACCGGTAGTGCCTCAATTATGGGGAGCTTTCCCTATCTCCGCGATGGCATTCTCAAGCTTGACTAATGGAGCGTAAAAAGAGACTGACGTTATTTGATCTTTTTCAATAATTGGTAGAAATTGCCAGTAGCAGAGTTATTGTGAGTTATCGGTGATAGCTTGAGAAACCAAAAATGAAGTCATGCCAATTAATGTTAATCTGACTCCGCTCCTTGAAGAAATGGTTCGGCAAAAAGTGAAGTCAGGACTTTATACTTCTGCAAGCGAGGTTATACGTGAAGCTTTGCGCCTTATGGGAGAGCAGGACTCTATTCTCAGTATTCCAGATGGAATAAATACAACCCGGACACTCAACCGCACCTTGAAGAGCCATCACTCCATAATCCATGGCGACAGCCGACAGATGAACCTTCTCGCTGACAGGGCGGTGCATCTTGTTGTCACTTTACCGCCGTACTGGCAGCTCAGGACTACGGGACGGAGAAGCAGAGCGGTTTTCACGAGAGTTACGAAAGCTACATCAACAATCTGAACCTTGTCTGGAATGAATGCGAGAAGGCGACGCACCAAAGAGCAGAAAGAGCGCTCATCGGCGATGCCTATCTCCCGTACCTCCGAATATCCCACGAATTATTCTTGCAGGATTGTTCCAGATGATGATCAGTATGGTGACAGTGTCCAATTTTCTATAATTAACTGATCAGGGACTCTGGTAAACGCTTTATCTCCTGTGACAAGAACGGCATTGACTGCCTGAGCATGAGCCGCAATCATAAGGTCAAGTGGTGAGAGCGTTACACCTGCGGTTTCACACTTGGCTCGAAGATCACCATAGAAGACGGCAACCTCTTTATCCCAAGCCAATATTTTTACCCGAATCAAAAACTCATGGACTCGGGCTGTAAGACCCTTTGGATAGGCGCGTTTTGCCAAGCCATAGAGTAATTCAGCCTGCGTAACCGATGACACTACAACACGTTGTATTGGTACAGCAACAAGCCTCTCACGAACAAGAGGAATGTCCCCTTTGATAATATGACTGGCAATATTCGTATCCAGCATGTAGAGGCTCATTCTGTCCACTCTTCAAACGGATCTCGCAATTGCTCTGGCTGCGTTCGATCGTCAGCTTGCATAAAATCGGCAGATACTTCAGTTGTTGTATCAAGCTCAAACAGCCCTGACCATGAATCTGGATGGTGTGATAAAATGATATCGCCGGAAATTGCATCACGACGGATAAAGACCTCTTTTCCCTCGAAACGGAACTCCTTCGGTATTCGGACGGCTTGACTTCGCCCTGATATAAAAATCTTTGCAGTAACAGGCATAAGTAATCCTCCTTGATAAAAAAACTTTCGCTAATCTAAATATAATCTTGGTATCTATCAAGAGATATATCAAATTCAGCATATCAATAACCTGAACCTTGTCTGGAACGAATACAAGAGGGCGATGCCTCACGCGCAAAGCCGAGAGAGCGCCGAACATCAAGTTTCAATCCACGCGCCCGCGAAGGGCGCGACTCAGGGCTTCCAGAAAAACACATATTCCACTTCAGTTTCAATCCACGCGCCCGCGAAGGGCGCGACCGTGTTCGACGGGATGACAAAGTACAATGAACTGTTTCAATCCACGCGCCCGCGAAGGGCGCGACGATTATTTGAAGTGCCGGTTTTAAACTTTTTGTCGTTTCAATCCACGCGCCCGCGAAGGGCGCGACGGTGTTGCATTGATTTGCGACACCTCACGTTACTAGTGTTTCAATCCACGCGCCCGCGAAGGGCGCGATCCACTTCACAATTACACCATTTTGTTAGTAGGTGGTGTTTCAATCCACGCGCCCGCGAAGGGCGCGACTGACCAACCCCCTATTAATATACCGGGAGTGAAGTTTCAATCCACGCGCCCGCGAAGGGCGCGACTATATATATATCTACCGGTTGGTTTATAGGAGGCGTTTCAATCCACGCGCCCGCGAAGGGCGCGACTTTATCTCTAAGAAAGGGATGAATTATGATGAACGTTTCAATCCACGCGCCCGCGAAGGGCGCGACCCACCCCAATCTTTCACATTGTCAAATATTATGTTTCAATCCACGCGCCCGCGAAGGGCGCGACGCGAACAGTATGGGTAATGGGTTTAACTCAGCGGTTGAGTTTCAATCCACGCGCCCGCGAAGGGCGCGACCTGCTTTTCGTGCAGGGTGATAACGTAATAGGTGTTTCAATCCACGCGCCCGCGAAGGGCGCGACCTCTTGCTATAAAC
>DYND01000010.1:0-7500 GCA_020721255.1 Chlorobium chlorochromatii | reverse complement strand
GCTGCCCTTTTGCGCGAAACTTTGTTTCAATCCACGCGCCCGCGAAGGGCGCGACCTCTTGCTATAAACGCTGCCCTTTTGCGCGAAACTTTGTTTCAATCCACGCGCCCGCGAAGGGCGCGACATCACTGCCTGCATCGTGGAGTTATAAACACGTGTTTCAATCCACGCGCCCGCGAAGGGCGCGACCTCCGCTCTGGTATAGCCAACGGAACTTTTCGATAAAAGTTTCAATCCACGCGCCCGCGAAGGGCGCGACCGCGATTACCACGCCGCTACCGAGCGATGCGAGTGTTTCAATCCACGCGCCCGCGAAGGGCGCGACTGCGGGTGCTGTTGAAGCTGCCCACATAGTCATGTTTCAATCCACGCGCCCGCGAAGGGCGCGACGTGCGGTAATGTAGGTCTCACTGGAAATACCCGTTTCAATCCACGCGCCCGCGAAGGGCGCGACAGCCGTGACGTGCTTTCTTTCACAAATGGGCGGAGTTTCAATCCACGCGCCCGCGAAGGGCGCGACGCAAGAAACAGCAATTAGCGGTATAAACAACAGTTTCAATCCACGCGCCCGCGAAGGGCGCGACCTTCCTGATATTTCTCCAGACGCCCTTCAAGTCCGTTTCAATCCACGCGCCCGCGAAGGGCGCGACCGATGAAGAGGCATTGAAGGCGCTTATGGGTAACAGTGTTTCAATCCACGCGCCCGCGAAGGGCGCGACAAACATGAAGCGCGATGACGGACAAGCTGTAAGGTTTCAATCCACGCGCCCGCGAAGGGCGCGACAAAAACAACGGAGAAACAGTCAACAACAAAACGGAGTTTCAATCCACGCGCCCGCGAAGGGCGCGACGGCGCTTGAGCGCCTCCGGTTTACCTGGTACAAAGTTTCAATCCACGCGCCCGCGAAGGGCGCGACCAAGCCTTCCCGTGTCCGATATCCATTGTACAGTGTTTCAATCCACGCGCCCGCGAAGGGCGCGACAAGTTTTTCCACATCAATTTCAGCGTCTTGCGCTGTTTCAATCCACGCGCCCGCGAAGGGCGCGACACGGCTGGGCGTCGGCTAACGGCTGCTAAGAACTGTTTCAATCCACGCGCCCGCGAAGGGCGCGACAGCGTCAGATACAACGCCACAGGCGAAATAATCGGTTTCAATCCACGCGCCCGCGAAGGGCGCGACCATTGCTCAAAGCGTACTACAAAGAGCATATACCTGTTTCAATCCACGCGCCCGCGAAGGGCGCGACTTTCGGAATCAAATCAATGGAGAAGAAATGAACAGTTTCAATCCACGCGCCCGCGAAGGGCGCGACAAAATCTGAGCAACCATAACCGGACGGTACAAAATGTTTCAATCCACGCGCCCGCGAAGGGCGCGACGAGAGAATAAAGCGTATTGAGGGCGTTATAAAGAAGTTTCAATCCACGCGCCCGCGAAGGGCGCGACATTGCTCCAGCTCCATACAACAGCCATAACCCGCTGTTTCAATCCACGCGCCCGCGAAGGGCGCGACAAGCTCTTAGGCATTTCGCCCAGCGGGTTCTCAGGTTTCAATCCACGCGCCCGCGAAGGGCGCGACCACATCTACCTTAGCGCCTTTTAATGCGTATTCGTGTTTCAATCCACGCGCCCGCGAAGGGCGCGACCTTTATGTCGGTTGAATACACGGGCACGACTGCCGTTTCAATCCACGCGCCCGCGAAGGGCGCGACGCACCCGCAGTTTTAGCTGAAATACTCCCGTCAATGTTTCAATCCACGCGCCCGCGAAGGGCGCGACGCCAAGTGCGGTAATGTAAGTTTCACTGGATACGCCAGTTTCAATCCACGCGCCCGCGAAGGGCGCGACGTCACGTATGAGCATATGCAACGACTATCATCTGTTTCAATCCACGCGCCCGCGAAGGGCGCGACATACAGGGCGATGCTGATAATCCGCTTATCGTCCGTTTCAATCCACGCGCCCGCGAAGGGCGCGACGAGAGTAGAGTTTAACCTTCCTATCGTACTGAAGTTTCAATCCACGCGCCCGCGAAGGGCGCGACAAACGTTCTGCGCTTTTATCTCATGTTACTAAGGTTTCAATCCACGCGCCCGCGAAGGGCGCGACTTCCAAAATAAATGGTGCATCCAAAGATGACTTAGTTTCAATCCACGCGCCCGCGAAGGGCGCGACCTTGAAGTATGACGCCTATTGATCAAAGATTGATCAGGTTTCAATCCACGCGCCCGCGAAGGGCGCGACAACACGAAACGAAACTTGATCTTTAACATTGCTGTTTCAATCCACGCGCCCGCGAAGGGCGCGACTCATCTTTTATTATATTGAGTGGAACACGAAACGTTTCAATCCACGCGCCCGCGAAGGGCGCGACCAAATGTACCAAGACTGTAAAGGATAAAATCGTCTGGGTTTCAATCCACGCGCCCGCGAAGGGCGCGACTTGTTCATTCTGCTCTTCCGATACGTGCTTATGTTTCAATCCACGCGCCCGCGAAGGGCGCGACCTAATCTTGGAGAGCAAGCTGTATTGAGTAAAGTTTCAATCCACGCGCCCGCGAAGGGCGCGACTTCCAATTTGACCAAATGAGACGGTTAGGAACAAGTTTCAATCCACGCGCCCGCGAAGGGCGCGACAGACAAATCCGCGTACAAGGTAGCAGTACCAGATGTTTCAATCCACGCGCCCGCGAAGGGCGCGACTTCGCGACCAGTGCTCAATTCTACATTCGTTCAAGTTTCAATCCACGCGCCCGCGAAGGGCGCGACAGACAAATCCGCGTACAAGGTAGCAGTACCAGATGTTTCAATCCACGCGCCCGCGAAGGGCGCGACTTCGCGACCAGTGCTCAATTCTACATTCGTTCAAGTTTCAATCCACGCGCCCGCGAAGGGCGCGACTTTTCGCATCAAGAGAAGCAAAAGCTTCAGTACCCGTTTCAATCCACGCGCCCGCGAAGGGCGCGACTTTTGCCTTCTCTGACAAAAACAGATTTTCAGATGTTTCAATCCACGCGCCCGCGAAGGGCGCGACATCCCTCTCGATTCGTAAACACTGACCGCTGACTCGTTTCAATCCACGCGCCCGCGAAGGGCGCGACCGGCAAAGTGTAAATTATACCTTTGAGTAACTTACTTGTTTCAATCCACGCGCCCGCGAAGGGCGCGACATCCTGTGACATTTGCAACACTGCTGCTTTTTTCCACAGTTTCAATCCACGCGCCCGCGAAGGGCGCGACACAGTTGAATCAGTAAAGACGTACAAATAACAAGTTTCAATCCACGCGCCCGCGAAGGGCGCGACGAGTAACTTACTTACGTAAAACAAAGCACACTCTAGTTTCAATCCACGCGCCCGCGAAGGGCGCGACAGCATTATCAGCTCAAGCAATCGCCGAAAAAACGTTTCAATCCACGCGCCCGCGAAGGGCGCGACATAAACGGTAAACGTATTTACCCTTCAAGGTATGGCGTTTCAATCCACGCGCCCGCGAAGGGCGCGACGCAAAAGGAATTGAAGATGGTTCAATTATACTTAAGTTTCAATCCACGCGCCAGCGAAGGGCGCGACATGGCGCGAAGTTTTGTTAACCATTAAATAATTGTTTCAATCCACGCGCCCGCGAAGGGCGCGACTTTGTAAAGGTGATAACGTCACCGGCTTTTAAGTTGTTTCAATCCACGCGCCCGCGAAGGGCGCGACTTTGTAAAGGTGATAACGTCACCGGCTTTTAAGTTGTTTCAATCCACGCGCCCGCGAAGGGCGCGACGCGGCACGAATAGTAAAGAGAGAGCAAAAGGAATTGTTTCAATCCACGCGCCCGCGAAGGGCGCGACGCAAAAGTTATAACACAATCAAGGGTTATAGTGTTTCAATCCACGCGCCCGCGAAGGGCGCGACTTATTTTTAATGACGTTTATGTTATATGGGCAGTTTCTGTTTCAATCCACGCGCCCGCGAAGGGCGCGACATAAATTTTAATATCAGAGAAAATACTAACTATTATGTTTCAATCCACGCGCCCGCGAAGGGCGCGACTGAATACTCGAAACGCCGTGAGGCGTCTGTAACAAGTTTCAATCCACGCGCCCGCGAAGGGCGCGACAAAATATCATCCCTTTGATGGGTTTTGAGTGCGAGTTTCAATCCACGCGCCCGCGAAGGGCGCGACATTTAAAGATAATGTCCATGCTGGTTTATGTATGTTTCAATCCACGCGCCCGCGAAGGGCGCGACTAGCCTGAGCGATCTCTCCTACAAGTCCTGACGGGTTTCAATCCACGCGCCCGCGAAGGGCGCGACGGAGAAGTAGCTGAAGCTATCAAAATTCAGCATGGTTTCAATCCACGCGCCCGCGAAGGGCGCGACATGGGAATCGTACCATATCGTTATTTTATTACGGTTTCAATCCACGCGCCCGCGAAGGGCGCGACGCAGCACTCTTGAAAGTGCCGAAAGATATTTAAAAGTTTCAATCCACGCGCCCGCGAAGGGCGCGACATAAGTTCAAAGATTGGTCAATCAAACAAATTGGAGTTTCAATCCACGCGCCCGCGAAGGGCGCGACGCAAAAATTCAATAGACAACTAACTAAATACATTGTTTCAATCCACGCGCCCGCGAAGGGCGCGACAAAGGTGATATTTATTTAGTATGTTTTATCCGATGTTTCAATCCACGCGCCCGCGAAGGGCGCGACAGATGTTGCTATTGACATTTTCAAACTACGTTATGATGTTTCAATCCACGCGCCCGCGAAGGGCGCGACTAATATTGCCAAAACTTTCAGCTTTGATGTCAAGTTTCAATCCACGCGCCCGCGAAGGGCGCGACTGCATAACAGTTTGCATAATAACGTAATTTAAGTGTTTCAATCCACGCGCCCGCGAAGGGCGCGACTGTATTCATGCTAAAATCAGGTATCTCATGGCTTTAACACCACTTGAGCGCGAACCACTTGATATGCCAAAAAACATTGTACGAAAACCTGATGAAAAAAACTATAACCTCCAAAATTCAAGCCAAATATGGCACATCGCGAACCTGCTGGAGAAATTGGTACCGCTTGACGTTCGCGCACTAAAGAATGAGCGCTCCTTCAAGATCGCGCGGTACTTTGGTCCCTTCGTGCTCAATACGATTCTGCCAGTTTGAGCCGAGAAAATAAAAGCGCAAACTATCGAGTTGAGGATCCATTTCATGGACAAGTTTTGCACGAAGCTTTGTCCATTGTGCAGGATCGACATGGCACTCAAATACCGAGAACTGAACACGTTGTCCGTAATTCTGACAGGTCTTTGCAATCCTGCGCAAACGCCGCCGTCCTGCTGGAGTTTCAGTGTTGACATCGTAAGCAACAAGAACAAGCATGGTTCACCTCCAGACAAATGGTGGATAAGCATCAATATCACCACGAATATATCGGGCAAGCAGCATTGCCTGCACATGCCACAACAAACCAATCGCCATTTTCTCCTTTACATAAGGATGTTCTATCTCTTCCTGCTTGCGATTTTGCCACGCCGTCAACAGCGTTTTACGGGCATCATCTTTCAAAAGCACAGCGCCGGTTTCAGAAACGGTAAAATCATTCGCACGAATCTGACCGCGATTGATAAGCGACAACGTCAATCGATCGGCAATATAGGATCGGAACTCTTCAACCATATCAAGTGCAAGGCTGGGGCGACCAGGGCGATCTTTATGGAGAAATCCTGCTGCCGGATCGAGACCATAAGACTCCAGTGCCGATCGAATGTCGTGCGTTAAAAGCGTATAGAAAAAGGAGAGCAGGCAATTGACCCGATCAAGCGGTGGTCGCCGACTCCGTCCAGCAAAGCGAAAAAGCGGATCGGTAGCCGTTATACACTCGTTAAAAACCTCAAAATAGACTTTTGCAGCCTCGCCTTCAATGCCTCGAAGACGCTCCTGATCGTACTCATCCTGTAACCGTTTAATGCAACCGGCAAGAATGTGCTGAGCATGGTGCATTTTTTCAATATCAACTTTTTCAGGATGATCGCGTACTGCCCGTGCAAGCGTTACACGCGCATTGCCGATTTTACCAATAACAAAGGAACGAGCAAGTGCAGCGGTCTGTTCATCATCATCTGCCATACGGTATTGGGCTCTTCGGAGGAGAATATTTCCACGAGTAGCGCCCTGCACTTGACAAAGATATTTTCCATACTGGGTTAAAAAAGTTACCGTTACGCCGCAATCAGCACAATGACCAAGTAAAAAAGGACTGCACGTAACCACTCCAAAGCAGATAATTCCATCAAGCATGTGCAACGGAATTCGTGTTTTCACCTCTTTTTCAATGCTGACCACGGCACACTCTCCCTCTTTTGAGAGATAAGCGCCTTGCGTTGTTACAAAAAGCGTATTGAGATATTTTTTCACAGCTCCTCCTTTGCGAGTGTTTGCAGCAAGGTTTTAACGTAGAGATTTGCTGAACGGCTATGAGCAATCACCTCCGGCTGGCACTCATCCTTCAGCGAGCAGAGCTTGCATTTTGGACTTGGCTCAGGCGGTGGCGTTACCCCATGCTGCATGAGGTCGTGCACGCCTTGAGCAGCAAGGATTGTTTTTTGACGCAAAACGTCATCAAAAACCACGTCAAGCCGATGGCGTGTTTCGCCGTAAAAGAGTGCACCTGCAGAAATGGTTATAGCAAGCATCTCTTCAAGGCAGATTGCCTGAGCACAAAGCTGGATTTTATCGGCATCGTGTTTTTTCGGCTTGCCGCGTTTGTACTCAACCGGAAACGGCATTTCGCCATTCGGCAGCTTATGCCATTCCACCACATCAGCCACACCGGCAACACCAAGCATTGCGCTCCGCAACGACTCGCTGCGGGTGACACGAATGCCACTTCGGTATGACGTTTTGCCGTCATCAACCCGCTCGTGCAACTCCCTGCCCTCGGCGGTGTACACATTTTCACTCCATATCTGTTCGAGATGGATGAGCGCGCACTGCCGCGGGCAATAGACATAGTGTTGCAATGCGGATAAGGCGATGAAATCAGAGTCAGTGTACATGGCTTATGTAAGCATTGGTAGTAATGTAACTCCTCCCTCCAGACCATTTTTATCAATGTTGACAACGTAGTCGTTAAACGAGCGAGCCGGTCCCTCTGATGTTGGTTTTCGTTCGATCGTGATTCTTTCAAAAAGCTTGTGAGCCGAAGCATTACCCAATGGTGAATTGTGCTCAAAAACATACAATCCACGAGTAGCCATCATGCCGCGAGCAGCCGAGCGATCGTGTTCAAACATATTCTTCAGTGCTTCCCAGAAAAGCTTGAGATCATCTTCTGAAAAGCCAGTCTGATTTGCCAGATGAGCGGAGATAAAACCGTGTGCCCGGTAAAGACCATAAGGGACAGTATATTTTCTGCCCATTGTACGGTTATCGCCACTCTGTTTTTCAGCTTCAGCTTCCGTTGCAACGGCCATTCTGGTAATGCTGTGCTCCAATGCAACAATCGG
>DYND01000040.1 GCA_020721255.1 Chlorobium chlorochromatii | reverse complement strand
CTGAAGCAACCCATCAGTTCACACCGTTAATCTGTACACTGGCTGTAATAGGCATAATCTATGCCGCGTTAGTGGCCATGGTACAAGAAGATGTTAAAAAACTTGTTGCATACTCATCTGTTGCTCACCTGGGTTTCGTTATACTGGGACTGTTCGCACTTAATGAGCAAGGCGTTACCGGTGCATTACTCCAAAACCTGAATCATGGGATATCTACCGGCGCACTGTTCCTTATCGTTGGATTTATATATGAACGCCGTCACACTCGTTTGATCACTGATTTTGGTGGTCTTTCCAAGCAGATGCCGATTTTTGCAACAATTTTCATGATAGTCACTCTGTCTTCAGTTGCACTGCCTGGCACTAATGGTTTTGTTGGTGAGTTCTTGATACTTGTTGGCAGTTTTGAGAGCAGCATCCGCTGGTGGGCTATTATTGCTTCGAGTGGTGTAATTTTCGCTGCTGTTTATATGTTATGGATGTTTCAAAGGGTTATGTTTGGAGAACTTGACAATCCCAAGAACCAGACACTGCAGGATTTGAACGCCCGCGAAATCATAATTATGATACCTCTTTTAATTATGGTTTTTGTACTAGGTATATATCCTAACCCTTTTATTGAGAAAATGACACCTGCTGTAAAAAAGATCGTTGCACACACCCGTATTGAACCGGTCAAGTCAGCAAGCACAACTACTACACCGGCAGATTCAGCACCTGTTGTTCCTGAAGCTGTTCACGCTCCTCAATCGGTTCCTGCAACAACTGCTGGACACTAGTCAAAATTAGTTAAAGCCCTGGAGGTTTGTTAAATGGATATCAACGTAGCTCAACTCTTTCAGACGATTAACCTTAATGTCATCATGCCTGAAATTATCCTTTCAGTGCTTGGTATGGCGCTTTTACTGGTTAACGTATTCGTTCCTTCCAAGTCTAAAGGCTATCTTGCGTGGTTGAGCCTGATTGGAATTGTGGGTGCAGGTGTGGCTGCGGTAAGCGGTTGGGGGAATTGTGTAGAGAGCTTCAATGGTTCAGTAATACAGGACAATTTCGCCACATTCTTCAAGTTGACCTTTCTCGTTGCTGCCGGTCTAGCTGTACTGATAAGTGATCAGTATATGGAGCGTGAGAACTGTAATTATGGTGAATTATATCCAATTGTACTTTTCACCACTGTAGGTATGATGCTGCTGGCCTCTGGCACGGACTTGATGACTATTTTCCTCGGACTGGAACTTATGTCAGTGTCACTTTATGTTCTGGCCGGCTTCAACAGAGACAATGCAAGATCAAACGAAGCTGGTATGAAATATTTCTTGCTGGGTGCCTTTTCAACCGGTTTTCTGCTTTATGGTATGGCGCTGGTGTACGGTGTTACCGGAACTACCAGGATTTCAAAGATCGCATCAATTGTATCACAGATGCCAGAACCTTCTGCCAATTCAATGCTTTTAATTGGTATGTTTCTTTTACTTACTGGCTTTCTTTTCAAGATTGCTGCTGCACCGTTCCATATGTGGACACCTGATGTTTATGAAGGTGCGCCAACTCCAATGACTGCTTTTATGTCTGCAGGTCCTAAAGCTGCTGGTTTTGCTGCGATGCTCCGTCTATTGCTTGTTGCATTCCCATCCATGAAGGCAGATTGGTCTGACCTGCTCTGGATTCTGGCTGTATTGACCATGACTGTTGGTAACTTCACTGCACTACGTCAGGACAATATTAAAAGGATGCTGGCTTACTCTTCAATAGCCCACGCTGGTTATGCATTGGTAGGCTTGACAGCAGCTAATTCAACTGGCACTTCAGGCATTTTATTCTATATGTTGTCATACGCCTTTATGAATATCGGTGCCTTTGCTGTTGTAATACTTGTAGGCAAGCAGGGTGAGGCTAACGGAACAGTTATGGACTTTGCTGGTCTTGGACAAAAGAGACCATTGCTTGCTGCGACTATGGCGCTTTTCCTCTTCTCATTGGCTGGTATGCCTCCAACGGCAGGTTTTATCGGAAAATTTTATCTCTTCTCCGGCGCAATCCAGGAAGGTTATATCTGGCTTGCCATAATAGGTGTGCTTAACAGTGCTGCTTCTGTATATTACTACCTGAGAGTAACTGTTTATATGTACTTTAAGCCGGGCGAAGAGTTTGAGTGGGTAAATGTAACAGCTCCAATTGCACTAGCCCTTGTAGTGGCTGCTGCAGGTTCATTAATTCCTGGTGTAATACCTTCCTATCTGCTGCAATTCGCACAGCAGGCAGTAAAGTTGATTTAAACGTAAGATTATAGATATAAAAAGGCAGCTCCTGATGTGAGCTGCCTTTTTTGTTTTTATTCCGTCTCACAATCTTAATACTATCTGCTACGCGTTACCCCGACTCTGTCACATAGTTCAATTAACGGGCATCGTGAGCATGCAGGCGAAATTGGAAAGCAGATGTTTTGACCCAGGCTGACAAGCAGGTCGTTAATTTCCAGCCAGTATTGTTCTGGAAGTTTTTCACGCAAGGCAGCTTCAGTCATATCAGGCGTTTTACTTTTAACATACCCCCATCGGTTTGTAATACGATGTACATGTATATCTACACAAATCCCGGGAAGCCCGTGCCCTAATGTTAGTACAAGGTTCGCAGTTTTTCTGCCTACCCCTTTGAAATCAAGTAGCTGATTAATATCAGCAGGCACGATACCACCAAATTCAGCATGCAATCTCTGACATATTTCGCATATTTGAACAGATTTGTTTCTATAAAATCCGGCTGGGTATATGAGTTCAGCAATTTTTTCCGGTTTTAGTTTCGCTATTGCCACTGGCGTAGACGCGTGTTTGAAAAGTCTTGAAGATGCTTCTGAAGTTACTGCGTCCTTTGTGCGTAGTGATATTATGCAAGAAATCAGCACATGAAATGGAGAATGGAACTGATCAGCTATTACAGAAACGGATGGCAGCTTCCATTGACGGCTCTCTGCTCGCAAAATACTAATTGCTTGATCTATCTGTTCGCTATTCATATAAATTCCAATATGTAATCAAGTATGTATACCAAAAAGTTACAGAAAGGTCTGAAGTCTTTACATGATGTAAAAGAACACGATAATACAATGGCAAGCATTGTCCGTTCAGACTTTTGTACTGCCCCTGTTTTTGTGCTTTGATTCTCTTTACGTCCATCATTGTAACCTGTTCAAAATTATTTTACAGAGGAGGCTCTTTCAAAAAGATTGCCATCCCCGAAGGCTTATATCGGGGATCCAGTCTTTTCAGTCAGTTAAAATCTGGATTCCGGCTTAAAGCCTGCCGGAATGACACGATTTTGGACTTTTGAAAGAGGCTCAGGAATATTTGATGTTACGCGTTGCGGCATTGCATGAAACTGATGGCGCTGCTTTTGCTGACCCGTGCATTTGACAATACTGAAAAGTAAGCTATCTTTAATTTTAGCGATATCTAGTCCGCCTGACGAAGGTCGCCCTTAGTCTGTATATAAAACAGCTTTTGTTGGCAGTGGTTTGCAACTGTTGGCAGTTGTGCTTTTAGATAACTCTCTGAAATATATCAAATCGCTTGATGGCATGTTTTTAGCAAGCTGCAAGAGTGTCAACAGGCACGCAAGATACGTACAACCAGTACCTTCTTTATCAGAACGAGTGCATTATACTTTGCACGGCGGTAAAATACGCATTGGTCTCGTTCCCACGCGCTGCGTGGGAATGCTTACCTGGGACAAGGTAAAACGCCACCCTACCCCTCGTTCCCACGCGCT
Organism: Chlorobium chlorochromatii; assembly: GCA_020721255.1. GTDB lineage: Bacteria > Bacteroidota > Chlorobiia > Chlorobiales > Chlorobiaceae > Chlorobium > Chlorobium chlorochromatii. The sequence goes on along the minus strand of DYND01000040.1, from coordinate 611 downwards.
GCGTGGGAATGCAGTTACGGCGCGCTGCGCCGTGTATATAATGACGCTGGATTATTGTTCTTGCTACTGAGCCTCTTGCAAAAGTCTGAAAACTTGTCATTACGGCGGAGTTCAGGCCGGAATCCAGGTTCTAACTGCTTGAAATGCATGGATGCCGGATAAAACATTTCCGGCATGACAATCTTTTTGAAAGAGCCTCGATTGACTATCATTTAAAAGACATTCCGCTATTGGTTCAAGAACTCATCAGGAACGGAATATCAGCCAGATTCAGACTACTCCTCTTGCCCTAAACTCACCAAAGGACTAACAGGATTTTTTAAAGTCACTTAGATTACTATAATGTTTTTTCATCGATAAAAAAACAGTTTTAATAAAAGAATATCAGACAGCGAGGATAGCAGATTTAAACCAACACAGATGAGCCTCTTGCAAAAGTCTGAAAATTTGTCATTCCGGCAGGGTTCAGGCCGGAATCCAGACTCTAACTGCTTGAAAAGCGTGGATGCCGGATAAAACATTTCCGGCATGACAATCTTTTTGAAAGAGGCTCAGCAGCTCATCAACAGTTAATGCTAACGAATGAACCTCTTTCAAAGGTATTCTATTCA
>DYND01000039.1 GCA_020721255.1 Chlorobium chlorochromatii | reverse complement strand
CGTTGTTTGGCGGTAAAACCCGTCTTAAAATGCTTATCTTTATTGACCTTGAATACCCCATTTTGTCTCCTTGGTTGAGGCGACATCTATATTAACACATAAGGGTAATGGGAAGACATAAGTGTCGAAAAACGATTCTTTTGCTTCTGTTGTAAATAAGTGAATTGTGTCGTTTTTAGGCTGATGCAAACAATTTGTAAAATACTCAGACTTTAATGCTATATAAAAAGGTATAGTCGAAAAGGTGGGAGAGCTTGGTAACGGCTCTTTTACCTGTTATTTTGAAGAAATGACAGAAAATAAACAAACAAATCCATTAATTAGTGTAATTACTGTAGTTTTTAATGGTGATAAATCCTTAGAAGCCACTATAAAAAGTATTGTTTCACAACTGACGGAAGCCGTTGAATACATTATAATTGATGGCGGATCTTGTGACGGTACTCTGGATATTATTCGTCGATACAGCAATTCGATTGCATATTGGGTAAGCGAACCTGATATGGGTATATACGATGCTTGGAATAAGGGTATTGCTCAGTCACGAGGGAAATTCATTGCATTCGTAGGTGCTGATGATGTGGTGAGTGAAAACTATTTTACCACCTATCTCGCTAAAATAACGACATCACCCGCTGTTGATTATTGGAGTTCAAAAGTGATTTTTGCCGGTAATAAACTGAGAGTTATAGGTAAGCCTTGGAGTTGGGGGCGATTCAGACGCTATATGTCTGTTGCTCATGTTGGCTCAATGCACAAGAGGGATTTGTACGAAAAGTATGGGCTCTATAACATCTCTTATAAAATCGTTGGTGACTACGAGTTTCTGTTACGTATCGGAGCTGGTCTTAATGCTGGCTTTATTGATGAAATCACTGTAACTATGGGTGTTGATGGTGTGAGCAACAAGTACTTTCGAGATGCATTGCTTGAAACCCGTATGGCAAAGTTGCATAATTCGACTTGTAATCAATTTGTCGCCGATTTCGATATCCTTGTCGCGATTTTAAAGGGTATGTTTAGAAATGGATTAAAAAAATGGCGCATTTAAATAGCTTGTCTTAGCAATAAAATACCCCGCCGCAAGCAGCGGGGTATTTTAAAAAAAACTGTATCCGACTTTTCGCCTCAAGAGGCGGGGGATATGACCCATAGAGATTAAAGGAAAAACTGTTATTCCTCCTTGAACTCGGCTTGCAGGAGTAAGTAGCAAAACACCTTAAACTGTTTTGTAAAAAGACACGGTTTTTAGCATTTTAAGAAAATGCATCTAAAAATATGTCATGTGAACGCCAAGAAAGACGAATTACAATGAACAGTCGTTAACGTGTTGGTAGTCCTGAATGACAGCAAAACTGGACATGTATTTGATCCTCAAAGAATGAGCTATGTTTAAACGTAATTTTTTGTAATAGGTTAAGCATGGTTATGGACAGAGGCTTGGATTCAGTATTCCGTAGATACGGTTTCGGAGGTAGTTTGTGGCTGTTGTGGGAGCTTATCTATACGAAACTTTTTTTCCCTCGTGCGCGACTTATTCGTTTTCCATTCTATATTCGTGGTCGACAGCATATCTCCTATGGAAGGAAATTTACAACTGGCGTTGGCGTACGGATTGATGCGTTTCCAAATGAAGAGGGGATCGTGGTTAAAATTGGTAATAATGTCCAACTTAATGACCATGTCCATATTGGAGCGATTGTCTGTGTCGATATTGGTGATGATGTTTTAATCGCAAGTCGGGTGTTTATTTCCGATCATAATCATGGCCGATTTGATGGGAGCGATCCTTGTGATGCACCAATGGTACCACCATCCTTACGCCCTCTAAATGGGAAACCTGTCAGAATTGGAAATAGAGTTTGGATCGGTGAGAACGTTTGCATTATGCCAGGTGTATCTATTGGTGAAGGAGCCGTTGTCGGCGCAGGTGCTGTTGTTACGAAGGATGTTCCTGAAAATTCGATTGTGGTTGGAAATCCTGCTAAGGTTGTCAAGAGTTATGACATGGTTACCGGTGAGTGGAGGCGCGTGTGAGGCAAAAGCTAGTCATAGTTTCGGCTGTAAATTTCAGCGAAGGAGGTCCTTTAACGGTTCTGCTCGATTGTCTTATTTCAGCAGTTGATGTCCTTGGATCAGAGTGGCGTATTGTAGCGCTTGTGCATAAGAGAAGTCTTGTTTCTAACTCACGTGTTCACTGCATTGAATTTCCCTTTTCTAAGAGATCTTGGGTAAGGCGGATTGGCTTGGAGTGGTGTTACTTCAACAAGCTCTCGAAGAAATTGCAACCAGATCTCTGGCTTTCCCTGCACGATGTTACACCACTGGTTTGTGCTGCCCGCCAAGCGGTTTATTGCCACAATCCTTCGCCTTTTTATCGCCTGACCTTAAGAGAAGCGAAACTTGAGCCGACACTCCTACTATTCAGCTTGTTCTACAAGTATTTGTATCGGATCAATATTTATAGCAATCGATATGTGATCGTTCAACAGGATTGGATCAGGGCGGCATTCCGCAAAATGTATTCTCACCCGGCTGTTGTTGTGGCCCACCCGAAAGTGCATCTTTTGGAACATTTACCGTTAACGAAAGTCACGTCATCAAAGAAAACTATTTTTCTTTACCCGGCACTACCCCGTGTTTTTAAGAATTTTGAGGTTTTGTGCCGTGCTGTGGAATGTCTATCATCCACTATAACGGAGCTAATTACTGTTCGTATGACCATAGATGGGAGCGAAAACCGCTATGCTCATCGCATAGTGAAGCGATTTGGTACTACTATAGGTTTGCAGTTCATTGGAAAGCAAAGTATAGATGATATGTTATGCCAGTATGCCGAATGTGATGTGCTACTTTTTCCTTCTAAAATTGAGACATGGGGATTACCTATTACTGAAGCAAAAGCGATGGGTAAGCCTTTACTCGTAGCTGATCTACCCTATGCAAAGGAGACTGTTGGGTTATATGCGGATGTTTCGTTTCTTGCGCCAGATGATGACTTAGCTTGGGCTCGGAAAATGGAGGAAATAGCCTTAGGCTGTTGTCATTACGAGGGGAATAAGTCGATCCAGCCGAAAGCACCGTATGCTGCTGATTGGTCGGAACTTTGGAAATTGCTCACAGCAGGATTGTGATTAAAGATATTTCAGGATCCTTAGTTTTGTTTCACAACGAACCAGAGTTGTATGGTGGTGCTATTTCTTCATTTTTGAATAGCTGTGATGGAACATTGCATATTGTTGATAATTCTGTCAAGGCTCTAAAGCATGAGTTATTTCGTCATCCACGGGTCAAGTATCTATTCGTAGGCAGAAATTTAGGTTTTGGTGCAGCCCATAACTTGGCTTTAACTCAATTGACCTTACCATCTGATGTTCATTTATTACTAAATCCTGATATTTCCTTCGATTCTGAGGTTCTGCCGAGTCTTGTAAAGTTGTTGCAGATGGAAGCTGATATTGGTGCTGTAATGCCTCGAGTGATATATCCAAATGGGACGCACCAGCATTTATCCAAATTGCTTCCGACACCCATTGATCTCATTTTAAGACGTTTTCTTCCTATTACATTATTGAAAGAGCATATAAATCGGCGCTACGAATTACATGCTTTGTGCCAAGATAGGAACAACGATATTCCTTCGTTATCAGGATGTTTTCTATTGATTCGTACAGCCATCTTGCAGGATATAGGAGGGTTTGACGAACGTTATTTTATGTATATGGAAGATGTTGATTTAGTAAGGCGTGTCGGTGATGTGGCACGTACTGTGTACTGCCCTAGTATTTCAGTAACCCATGATTATGGCAAAGGTTCTTATCATAACGCCAAGTTACTGAGTTACCATCTCAAATCCGCAGTAAAATATTTCAACAAGTGGGGATGGTTCTACGATCCTATAAGAACAACCCGTAATCGAAGGATTCTTGCGACTATTAAGGCGGGTTAACGATTCTATATATTGTGCGTTGGCAGTATAGAATACAGCAGCATGTAACCTTTAGATGAAAAACGGATTCTTGATACAAGTCCTGAAGTATAACATGCAAATCGTTTACAACGGTTTCAAATTTATAGGCCGTTTTTAACAAGCGTCCTGTTAATAATCTTTTGCGCTAAAAGTAGGTTGTAAAATATTGAGAGTGAAAAAAGCATATGATTATCAGTGTCAAATAAAATCTACATAGCAGGCCATCGTGGCATGGCAGGATCCGCTATCTTGCGGAATCTTCAGGCCAAAGGGTTTGGTGGGCAGGATGTTGTCGTCAGGATACATCAAGAGCTTGACTTGACCAACCAGTCAGCCGTTCGTGCATTTTTTGAGCAGGAAAAGCCCGATCAGGTTTATCTGGCAGCGGCCAAAGTGGGAGGTATTCATGCCAACAACACTTATCCGGCTGAGTTCATCTACCAGAACTTGATGATTGAGGCAAATATTATCCATG
>DYND01000009.1 GCA_020721255.1 Chlorobium chlorochromatii | reverse complement strand
GAATAGCCCATTTTGTCTCCTTGGTTGAGGCGACATCTATATTAACACATAAGGAGACGGTTCTATTACAGACGACGAATTGACACCTCTTGTCATCTTGGACGGCAAGCTTGATGGTTGGGGGTGGTCTTACTGGAACGGGCTCGTGCAGAAATATGAGCTACGTGTTAGATAGCCGCCTAACACGTAGCTCATATCCGCCCAGCATTTAACTTTCAGCGAGATGTATAATGGGATATTGACTGGTGTTGACTAACAAAAGATCTAAGGCTATTTCCATCGAGGATTTTGAGTTGGAAAGAAAGAGCAAGCAAAAGTTGAAAAGCGCGTATTCCTAAATGTAATTTCAATTCTTTTGGTCTAAATGATGAAACGGAAGAAGAACACAGCGTTCGTCATATGGCTATTTCAATTTCAAGAATAGCATTATATGTTTACGACCGGAAATGAGTACACGCGAGATGAAATTCATAAGTACCTCGGCGGAAGCAAACAAGCTTATTTGCCTACTGTTTCAGGGCATGTTGTTGCAGTCTGCATAACGCCCAGATTGAACCCTCGTGCTCCCAACGTAATTCTTTGCGGCAACGGGCCAAAAACCACGCTGGTTGGAGCAGTACTTGCAAAGCAGCACGAGCCTCTACCCGTATTTATCAAGAGAGCAACCAATCGTTGGGAATATCAAGGTATGTTCAAAGTCATCGCGTCACATTCCTTTGGGCAGCAATTCGATGCTTTGATTGCTGGTTCAGGGCGCAATCCAGCGGATGTCTCGCTTGCCATTCAACTGGTTTAGTCAATGTTCGGACCAAGTCCAACCTATCATTCCAGAGGATCCGCGCGATAAGCTGCGCAATCCAGTGAATTCAAACGTTGGGCATCGTAAATAAGAAAAGGAATAATCATTTTGGAAAACATTATCCGATATTTGCCATTAAATCATTGTGCTGACGGTGCTGACCGCGGCGATCATCTACACGCGTCGCCCCGGAGATGCGTCTCCACCAAAGACTTGGCTTGAGCCTCGCGCCTTTGTTATCGCCACCTTTCTCATGGCCATCGTTCAATTCAGTAAGCTCGTAAAATATAGCTTTCAACCAGAGGAGATTGCTATTGCGATAGTCATCTGCATCTTTGGTGGGGGATTTTGGGGAGCTATTGGCACGTACTTCTACAACCGTTCTCGACGCCAACCGTGATGATGTTTCCTATGCACAATTTATCATTTCATCGGCTTGCGCAATAAGCTGCGCCCGTTAACCAAATTTTCAATAGAACAACTATGCAACGTGGACCAACACTCATCGTAAAAGCACCCGGATGCCAAAATTTGGTCAAATTCTCTACCATTGCCTCTGGCAATACGTTTGGTGCAGTATACTGGACAGACGGAAAGCGGGAGGCCCGCATGCTGCCCGATGAACCTTGGCTCAGAAAGAGCCCATCGGAAGGGGTTATGTTCTGGTCGGATGAATGTGAAACAATCGGGCAGATTGACATCTTTTCTCGAGATTCTGAGAAACCCGAATGGGTAGATTTGGATTATGCTGAGGAACCATCAGAGGGCGATTACATTGCAGCATTTCAATCAGGGTTTGGGAGCACCGCAGAAAAGGAACGATATATTAGAATGCGCTTATGGTGGCGCGGTAATGACCGCACTCGACAAGGGGAAATTACCGAACTTTCCGACGCACATCGGGATAACCTCCAATCCTTTGAGGTAATTTTATCTGAAGAGGACGACAGCCAGAAGTTAATGAAGGCTGAAGTATTGCGCCATCTTTCAAGATTTGAAGAGGCCTTGCGTCTTCTCGACAGTGAGTTTCCCAAAACTTATAGCCACGCCGTTAAGCGGATACGTGATTTGGTCTTCTGCTCCGATGATAAAGTCGCAACACTTACATGACAAGAATCGTCGAACAAGGTCGTTCACCTAACGCTCAACCGCGTCACGCAGGGCTTCTTGGCATTCGTTACCCAACAGTTTAGCGTGAGTGATCTTGGTTGTTACACTACATGAGCAAGTTCTTTATCGCTATCTTATCATTTATGTGATCGTTGTCCAACAACAATGACAAGGTGCATTATTGGAACTCATCCAACTGCCAATCGAAAAACAGCTCACGAACCCCGATACGAATATTTTTGAAAGAGTAAAGAAAGTTTCTGCTACAGGATGGATAAAAGCTATCCGTATGGCACTTGGTATATCCATGCAGCAGTTAGGCAACAAGCTTTCCATTACCAAGCAAAGTATTTATGATGTTGAGAAAAGGGAACGAGATGGTTCTATAACGTTAAAATCTCTTCAAGAAGTTGCTCATGCGTTGGATATGCAATTAGTGTATGGTTTTGTGCCACGTGATGGTTCACTTGATCGTTTAATTGAAAAAAGAGCGACTGAGCTTGCAAAAACCATTGTTCAACGTACATCGAACACAATGAAGTTGGAAGCACAAGAAAACTCGCAAGAGAGAGTTGAAAAAGCGATTCAAGAACGAACCGACAGCTTAATACGAGAAATGCCAAGCATATTATGGGATTAGAGCTGGATTATATTGCGGGGCAAACTTTTCAAAGCATCCTGCATCAAGCCATTTTTTATCGTTATCATTAAAAGACTTGTTTTGAAGTAACAGAGGTTGAAATAGGATGTGTCGCTATGTGTTATATGGTAGTTGTCGAGCAAGGGACAAGCATTTTTTGATGTATAATGTTCCCGATTTCGAAAAAGAACACATTTTTCCACCTACTTTACAGGAGATACTGACATGCCAATGCCAATGAAAAAAATTGAATCAGAAGCTCTCAATCTGGACATGCATTCCCGAGGCAGTCTCGTTGGCAAGCTCCTCTTGAGTATAGACGAGCCAACAGTGTCGGAAGTTGAACAGCTTTGGTTGAATGAAGCAGAAAGACGACTTGATGATTATCGCGCAGCGAAGGTTCAAGGAATTTCTGGTAACGAATTATTTAAAAAAGCGATAAGCGAGTTGTCATGAACCTCGAATTCTTGCCGGAAGCAGATGAAGAGTTTCGGGAGGCTTTCCGCATCTATAAAAATGACTGTTGTGGTCGTTGCCAGCCTTAGCTGATGAGCGGCATAGAATTTTCAAGGCATCCTGCATGAAGCCATTTTTTATCGTTATATTAAAAGACTTGTTTTATTGCTTGACAAACGCCGGGCAACATTTTTATCACTACTTACAACACGATTTCCATGATTGTTAACAAAGCTATTGATCTTGGTCAGGGCAAGATAATTTCGATTGAGACCGGCAAAATGGCAAAGCAGGCTGATGGTTCAGCAGTGGTTCGCTTGGGCGACACCATGGTGCTGGCAACGGTTGTGTCAAGCAAAAAAACTCCGCCACCAAATCAGGACTTTTTTCCGCTTCAGGTTGAATACCGAGAAAAATATTCGGCTGCAGGCAAGTTCCCCGGTGGCTTTTTTAAACGCGAAAGTCGCCCTTCCGAAAAAGAAATTCTCTCTGCCCGACTGATTGACCGCGCTCTTCGTCCGCTTTTTCCCGATGGCTACCTTTATGAAACGCAGATTATTGTTACCGTCATCTCCTCCGATCAGGTGAATGATGCCGATGTGCTTGGTGGCCTGGCTGCATCAGCCGCCATTATGGTCTCCGATATTCCGTTCCAGAATGCCATGTCGGAGGTGAGAGTTGGCAGAATCAACGGTCTTTTTATGATCAACCCTGATGTGAATGAACTGAAGGAGAGTGATATTGATATATGTATTGGCGGTACGAACGATACCGTTTGTATGCTCGAAGGCGAAATGAAAGAGATTTCAGAGGCTGAAATGCTTGACGCTATCAAGTTTGGTCATGCGGCTATTCGTAAACTCTGCGCTCTGCAAAATGAACTGGCGGCTGAAGTGGCTAAAACACAACGTGCGTTTACTCCGCTTACTATTCCTGAAGAGCTGACGGATGTTGTTCGCAATCTCTGCGAAGCTCGCCTGAAAGAGCTGGCTTATACGCCACTTGCTAAAGAGGAGCGTGCCGACCGGACAGCGCTTATCTACCGTGAAGTTATTACCGCAACGGTTGAGCACTTCAAAACGACCTTCAGCAGCGAAGATATTGCCGCCGACCCGTTAAAAGCGCTTTGTGTGAACCAGCACATGATTACCGAACAGATTCATTCGATTGAGAAAAAGGTGATGCGTCACATGATTCTCGACGATGCGAAACGTCTTGATGGCAGAGCGCTCGATCAGGTGCGCCCAATCTCCATTGAGCTTGGTCTTATTCCACGTGCACATGGCTCGGCACTCTTTACCAGAGGCGAAACGCAGGCGCTTGTTACCATTACGCTTGGTACGCAGAAAGATGCTCAGTCGGTTGATACGCTGACCAACAGCGAGGATAAAACATTCTATCTGCACTATAATTTTCCACCGTTCAGCGTTGGCGAGTGTGGCAGACTCGGGAGTGTTGGTCGCCGCGAAATCGGGCACGGCAATCTTGCTGAACGTGCTATCAAGATGGTTGCGCCCACACAAGAGGAGTTCCCCTACACCATCCGTATTGTCTCAGATATTCTTGAATCGAACGGTTCATCATCAATGGCATCAGTTTGTGGCGGTACGCTTGCGCTGATGGATGGCGGCGTGCCAATCAGAAAGCCGGTTTCAGGCATTGCAATGGGCTTGATTAAAGAGGGCGCGTCTTACGCGGTGCTCTCCGATATTCTTGGTAACGAGGATCATCTTGGTGATATGGATTTCAAGGTTTCAGGTACTACTGATGGTATTACCGCTTGCCAGATGGATATCAAAATCGACGGGCTTGACTACGATATTCTGGAAACTGCGCTTGAGCAGGCACGCAAAGGTCGTCTGCATATTCTCAACGAAATGGAGAAAGCTATTCCGGCGACTCGTCTCGAACTTGCCAATTTTGCACCAAAACTCACCACCATCAAAGTACCTGTTGACTGCATCGGCATGATTATCGGCAAAGGTGGCGAAACAATCCGTGGCATTACCGAAGAGACTGGAGCAGAAATTAATATTGCTGATGATGGCACGGTCACGATTGCCTGCTCTTCCAGCGAAGGCACTAATGCGGCGCTTGCCACCATTAAAAATCTTACCGCCAAACCAGAAGTTGGAAACATTTACATCGGCAAAGTGCGCGATATTCGCGATGAGCTTGGCGCGTTTGTGGAGTTTCTGCCAAAAACCGATGGTCTTGTACACATTTCTGAAATCTCCACGGTGCGCGTCTCCAAAGTGAGCGATCACCTGAAAGTGGGCGATAAAGTGACGGTTAAGCTGGTCGATATCCGTAAAGATCCGCGAACTGGAAAAAACAAATTCGCGCTCTCAATCAAAGCGATTGAACAGGATAAAGCCAAAGAGAGTGCTGTAGAAAGCAACTAAATGCAACAACGCTGAAGAAGCAGTACAGTTCACATTGTACTGCTTTTTTTATTTCATCCATACGATATCATGAAATACGAATTTCCCGCAATAGAGAAAAAATGGCATAGCCGCTGGCAGGCAGACAAGACCTTCAAAACCGGAGATGATGCGAGCAAGCCGAAATATTATGTGCTCGATATGTTCCCTTACCCCAGTGGCAGTGGGTTGCATGTTGGCCATCTTGAAGGCTATACGGCTTCGGATATTATTGCCCGCTATAAACGGAGCCGTGGCTATAATGTGCTCCACCCGATGGGTTGGGATGCTTTTGGTCTTCCCGCTGAGCAGTTTGCTATTAAAACAGGTACACACCCAAAGCTTACGACGGAACAGAACATCCGTAACTTCAAGGAAACACTTCAGGCAATGGGTTTTTCGTACGACTGGACGCGCGAAATCAATACGACTGATGCACAATACTATAAATGGACGCAATGGATTTTCAGTCAGCTCTATGACAGAGGGCTTGCTTATATGTCGGAAGTGGATGTGAACTGGTGCGTTGAGTTAAAAGCGGTGCTTGCCAATGAGGAGGTTGAGGAAAAAATTACTGATGGTTATACGGTTGTGCGCCGTCCGCTACGCCAGTGGGTGTTGAAAATTACCGCCTACGCTGAACGCCTGCTTGCTGATTTGGACGAGCTTGACTGGCCGGAAAATGTGAAGCAGATGCAGCGCAACTGGATTGGCCGTTCCGAAGGTGTTGAGATTGATTTTGAACTTCCATGCCATAAAAAAAATCTTCGCGTTTATACCACACGGCCTGATACGCTTTTTGGGGCAACCTATCTTGTTATTTCTCCGGAACATCCATTGGCTGAAAAACTTGCGACCGCACAGCAGTTAGTGGAGGTAAAACAGTATATCCGTCAGGCAAAGCTGAAAACCGAGCTTGAACGTACCGGTTTGCAGAAAGAGAAAACCGGCGTTTTTACCGGTTCTTATGCCATTAACCCCGCAACGGGTAAACCATTACCGGTATGGATATCCGACTTTGTGCTTATCAGTTATGGTACTGGTGCGATTATGTCGGTACCAGCGCATGATAGCCGCGACTGGGAGTTTGCGAAGCAGTACAATCTTTCAATTATCGAGGTTATCAAAAGCCAGCATGATGTGCAAGAGCAGGTTTTTGAGGATAAAAACAGTGTTTGCGTCAACTCTTCCAACGATGAAATTTCGCTTGACGGTTTGAGCTTCAGCGATGCTTTTGAACGTATGGCTTCGTGGCTGGAACGCAAACAGGTTGGTGAGCGCAAAGTAAACTACAAATTGCGTGACTGGATTTTCAGCCGCCAGCGCTATTGGGGAGAGCCTATCCCGATCAAGCATTATGATGATGGAACCGTTCGCCTCGAAACCAATCTTCCGCTGGAACTACCCGAGGTTGAAGCCTATCATCCATCTGAAACGGGTGAGTCGCCTCTTGCAAATATTACCGAGTGGCTTTATGGCAGCGATGAGCACGGTGCTTTTCGCCGCGAGACCAACACTATGCCGCAATGGGCGGGAAGCTGCTGGTACTACTTACGCTTTATTGATCCGGAAAATCATCAGCACCTCATTGATTCTGAACAAGAGCGCTATTGGATGAACGTTGATCTCTACATTGGTGGTGCGGAACACGCAGTGCTTCATCTGCTCTATGCACGTTTCTGGCATAAGGTGTTGTTTGATCTTGGCGTTGTCAGTACGAAAGAGCCATTCAGAAAGCTCTTTAACCAGGGCATGATTCTTGGAGAGGATAATGAGAAAATGTCGAAATCACGCGGCAATGTTATACCGGCGGATCACGTTCTGACGCGCTATGGCGCTGATGCGGTGCGCCTTTATGAAATGTTTCTTGGTCCGCTGGAGCAGGTTAAACCGTGGAATACCAACGGTATTGAAGGCATCAGCCGTTTTTTGGGTAAAGTGTGGCGCTTGGTATATCCAACACTCGATGGAGCTGCAACGGAGCTTTCTTCTGCGCCAATGCCCGAGGGGTTGCTGAGGCGCATGCACAAAACCATCAAAAAAGTGGGTGAAGACACGGAAAATCTCAAATTCAACACTGCGATTTCCGAAATGATGGTCTTTGTCAATGAACTGCAAAAGGCCGGTTGCAACAATCGGGAAGCAATTGAAACGCTGCTTGTGCTGCTTGCGCCATACGCGCCGCACATAACTGAAGAGCTGTGGGAAGCAATCGGTCGCAACACGTCAATCAGCAAGCAGAGCTTTCCATCCTACGACTCTACACTGGTCGAAGACTCGATGTTGACCATAGCAGTGCAGATCAATGGTAAATTGCGTGGCACCTTTACTGCGCCTGCCAAAAGCTCAAAGGAGCATCTTCTTGCAGAGGCTCGACACGTTGAATCAGCTCGTAAATTTCTTGAGGAAAAGACAATCATCCGTGAGATTGTGGTGGTTGATAAGCTGGTTAATTTTGCTGTAAAGTAATTGTAAGAGAATTGATAAAATTTGAAAAAAAATCGCAATGAATATTTTTCTAACACTAAAAATAAAAAAGAGAGGGTTAAAGTCGGTATCGTGCTTTTAATGTCAAAAGCAACCGCTTATTTTACATGTTCACCGCATAACTGTGATGGGGTTAATATTTTTTTCTCAACACATAAAATTTATGGTATCAATGGCTACAGACGAATCAACACCAAACGCTCCGAAAGAGGCATCGATCAGCTCTATGATGTCTGAAAAGCGAAAATTTCCACCTCCGGCGGAGTTTTCAAAAAATGCTCATATTTCTTCGATGGAGGAGTATGAAAAGCTTTACGCGGCGGCAGCGGCCGATCCAGAGGGTTACTGGGCAGGCATTGCGGAGCAGTTTCACTGGTTTAAAAAGTGGGATAGCGTACTCGAATGGAACTCCCCGTACGCAAAGTGGTTTAATGGTGGTAAAACGAATATCTGTTACAATGCCCTTGATGTTCATGTCAACAGTTGGAGAAAAAATAAAGCAGCTATTATCTGGGAAGGTGAAGAGGGATCGCAGCGGGTTTTAACGTATGGTGAACTGCACCGTCAGGTAAGCAAGTTCGCTAACGTTCTGAAAATTGCTGGTATCAAGCCAGGAGACAGGGTTGGTATTTACATGGGTATGGTTCCTGAACTCGTGATTGCCGTACTTGCCTGTGCTCGTGTTGGTGCTGTTCATAATGTTATTTTTGCAGGATTCTCAGCTCATGCTATTTCTGAGCGCGTCAATGATTCCCGCGCAAAAATGGTGATTTGTGCAGATGGTACAAGACGTCGTGGAGGTTCTATCAATTTGAAAACAATTGTGGATGAAGCAATTGTCAACACTCCTTCGGTACGCAGTGTCATTGTATTGAAGGTTACTGGTGATGAGGTTCACATGCACGATGGTATGGACCACTGGTGGCATGACTTGATGGGTCTTGCTGCTGATGAATGTGAGCCCGTTGAGGTCGAGTCAGAGCATCCACTTTTTGTGCTTTACACCAGCGGTTCAACTGGAAAACCAAAAGGTATTCTCCACACGACAGCAGGTTATATGGTTCATGCTGCCAGCTCTTTCAAGTATGTTTTTGATATCAAGGATGAGGATATTTACTGGTGTACAGCCGATGTTGGCTGGATTACCGGACACAGCTATATGGCGTATGGACCGCTGCTCAATGGCGCGACGATGCTGATGTACGAAGGCGCTCCAAACTATCCGCAGTGGGATCGCTTCTGGGATATCATCAACCGTCACAAAGTCACTATTCTGTATACGGCACCAACCGCAATCCGCGCCTTTATCCGTGCCGGAAACGAATGGGTTACAAAGCACAATCTCAATTCGCTCCGTCTGCTTGGCAGCGTTGGCGAGCCTATCAATCCCGATGTCTGGATGTGGTACCATAAGGTTGTGGGTCAGGAGAGATGCCCTATTGTGGATACGTGGTGGCAAACCGAAACGGGTGGTATTATGGTTTCTCCGCTGCCCGGTGCGACTCCAACAAAACCTGGTACCGCAACACGCCCATTGCCTGGTATTATGGTGGATGTTGTTCATAAAGATGGAACGCCATGCGGACCAAATGAAGGTGGTTATCTTGTTATTAAAAAGCCATGGCCATCGATGCTCCGTACCATTTATGGCGATAACGAACGCTATGAAAAAACGTACTGGTCTGATTTCAATGATATGTACTTTACTGGCGATGGCGCCCGCAAAGATGAAGACGGCTATATCTGGATTATGGGACGTGTTGATGATGTGGTTAACGTTTCAGGTCACCGTCTTGGCACAAGCGAGGTTGAAAGCGCACTCGTATCGCACGAAGCTGTTGCTGAAGCTGCCGTTGTCAGCCGTCCCGACGATCTGAAGGGCAACGCACTTGTCGCCTTCGTCACGCTGAAAGATGAGTATGTTGGTGATATGACCCTGCGCGAAGCACTGCGTAACCATGTTGCCAAAGAGATTGGTCCAATTGCTAAACCAGATGAAATCAGATGGGCTGCAAAAGGATTACCAAAAACACGGAGCGGTAAAATTATGCGTCGTCTGCTTCGTGAACTTGCCACAAGCAACGAAATCAAGGGCGATATTACCACGCTTGAGGATTTCGGTGTACTTGAGAATCTTCGCGATCAGGAGAGCGACTAAGCCTCGATTATTGATCAACATCCGTTTAAGCGAAAAGCGCAGTTTTTACTGCGCTTTTCGCTTTTACACCATTATGCTGAAGTTAAATTCTCTTAAGCTATCCAGTTGAGCTGGCAGATCACGAAGTTGAGATATGACGCAAAGCTTACCCAGAGGAGGTATGGAATCAGCAGATAGGCCGCAAGTGGCGATATGGCTCTGAATTGCACAATAGTTACCACAATTGCCAGCCAGAGGAGCGCAATCACCGCCAGAGCGAGTAGCGGTGCGTGCATTCCGAAAAATGATGCAGACCAGCCAAGATTGAGAAGAAGCTGTATTCCAAAAATTACCAACGCACCTTGAATCTTCTTTTTTTCACCCCACTGCTCAACAATCAGCGCAAGCGATGCGCCCATCATTAAAAACAAAATCGTCCATACTGGGGGAAAAAGCCAGTCAGGCGGATTCCAAGAAGGTCTTTTCAGAACGGAGTAGTACCAGTCTGAACCCGGTACAGGCGTAAAGGTACTGCCTGCATAGGCAAAGACAAAGCATAAGCCGATGCAAAGCGCAAGGTTTGGAAGTGAAATTTTCATCATAACAGGCTTCGATTTCAGGGTGGGTTAACAAGTTCGTACAGCATTATTGAGTAATAGCGTTTACGCCGTTTTCCCGATGCCGTTGTTGCTTATGAAAGGTATAACGTCCTGATGCGATAAAAAATTTATTGCATCGACTTAAAATATCGAAATGATACTTTACGATCAACATAACTGTTTTATCCGAGGCTGCAAATCGAATAACATCCAAATTTTTAATCAAGCAAATAGCAAGCTGCGGTTGCTAAGTCACAAAACGTAAGGTCGGCATCCTTCCCAAAAATGCTATATTGCCCGCCATTCAATAGAATCAAACAATTTCATACCACATGGAACACAAAAGCAGTGAGTTGCAAACGGCTATTCGTGCAGCACAGGCGGCGGGTGCAATTACTCGTGAAAAATTTGGCGAACTCTCTCAGCCCGACATTCGTGCCAAGGAGTTCAAGGATTTTGTAACGGTTGTGGACAAAGCTTGCGAAGCGGCAATCAGCACGATTATCGCTGAGAGTTTTCCTGACGACAGTATGCTTTGCGAAGAGGGTACGGTTATGGCTGGCACGTCTGGCCGCACATGGATTGTTGATCCGCTTGATGGCACGCTGAACTTCATCCACTCCTTTTCCGTTTTTTCCATCAGCATTGCCCTGAAAGATGGTAAGAACGAATTGCTGACAGGCGTTGTGTATCAACCCATTCTTGATGAGCTTTTTACTGCAGAACGGGGTAAAGGAGCTTATCTTAACGATAAAAAAATCAGCATTACCAGCCGAATCGACAAGGAGAGTTTCCTTATGGCAACAGGACTTCCTTTTAAAGAGTATGACGATTATCTCGAATCGACCATTGGAATGCTGAAGGATGTGATGCACGACTCTGCGGGCATTCGGCGCGCCGGTTCAGCAGCTATCGATCTTGCCTATACCGCTTGTGGACGCTTTGATGGTTTCTGGGAATACAAACTCTGTCCGTGGGATTTCTCCGCTGGCGTGCTTCTTGTGCGCGAAGCGGGCGGCATTGTCACAAACTTTGCCGGTGAGCACAATGTTTTCAATACTCAGAGCATTCTTGCCGGCAGCAGTGTTACCCATCCACTTCTGCTTGAAAAAACGTTACGCCATTTTCGAACGTAAATTCGAGTGTAAAGAGGTTTTTTCGCTTGATTTGAAGGGAGATGCTTCTTTTGTATCTTGAACAAACAACAAACATTCACAACTCTTTACTTTGCCTTCATTTCCTGCTTGCGGTGCATCCGCACAGGAGCAACGATTACACTATGCTCATTCATCAGCGTTCAATTAAAAAAGAGGTTACGCTCTCTGGCATCGGTCTTCATACAGGCGAAAAATGTACCATCAGTTTTAAGCCTGCACCAGTCAATTATGGTTACCGCTTTGTGCGTACAGATATTGAAAACTGCCCGGAAATACCCGCGTTGATCGACAACGTGGTTGAGGTTCTGCGCGGCACAACCATTGCCGTTAATGGCGTTAAAGTACATACTACGGAGCATGTGCTTGCCGCGCTCTATGGTCTCCAGATTGATAACTGCCGACTTGAGATGAGCGGGCCAGAGCCACCGGTAATGGATGGGAGCTCTTTCTCGTTTGTTGAAGTGTTGCTTGAGGCTGGTTTTCAAGAGCAGGATGAGCCAAAAAATTATCTTGTTATTGATGAAACCATTGAATATCACGATTCGGTTAACAGCGTTGATATTGTGGCGTTACCACTCGACAGTTTCCGCGTGACGGTGATGGTCGATTACAAAAATCCCGCGCTTGGTTCGCAGCATTCTGGTCTCTTTGATTTGGATAAGGAGTTTGTCAAAGAGTTTTCATCATGCCGTACCTTCTGCTTCCTCAGCGAAGTTGAAGGACTTGCCAATCAAGGGTTGATCAAGGGAGGGGCAATGGATAATGCATTGGTGATTATTGACAAAACAATGCAGGCAGAGGAGCTTGACAATCTTGCCGATAAGCTCTCTGTTGATCGTCAGCACCTCAGCCTCGGAGAAAATGGGATTCTCAACAACCGCGATTTGCGTTTCCCCAATGAACCCGCACGCCATAAACTGCTCGATCTGCTTGGCGATATGGCGCTGCTCGGTATGCCGTTAAAGGCACAGGTGCTTGCGGCACGTCCAGGTCATGCGTCAAATGTTGAATTTGTGAAGCAGCTAAAAAAATATGCTGATCGCAATAAACTTGCCCGCCAATATCAGCACGATAAAAAAGCTGGCGTGATTTTTGACATTAACGCCATTCAAAAAATTCTGCCGCACCGCTATCCATTTCTGCTGATCGACAAGATCGTAGAGTTCAAGCTCGATGAGCGCATTGTGTCGATTAAAAATGTTACCATGAACGAGCCATTCTTTCAGGGGCATTTTCCCGGTAACCCAATCATGCCGGGCGTGCTTATTCTCGAAGCGATGGCGCAAACCGGCGGCATTATGATGCTCAACGGCAATGATAATATCCAGGAAAGTGTGGTCTATTTCATGGGGATTGATAAAGCTCGTTTCCGCAAGCCGGTGCTGCCGGGCGATACGCTCGTGCTTGAAGCTGTTGTGACGAATCGCCGCCGAAATGTGTGCCAGTTTGACGGCAAAGCATACGTTCGTGGTGAGCTGGTCTGCGAGGCTTCCCTCATGGCAACAGTTGTACCAAAAGGCAAATAACACCATCATTTACGATGCGCCCCGCGAACAAAAGCGAGGGCGCTTTTTGCGTCCCGTCAACACGCTGTCAACAAGTTGTCAACATTATCAACATCTGTGGATAACTCTGTTGATGATTTTTAAGTCTCTATTTTTTAATAACTTAAAATTTAATAACACAACAATTACAAGCTCATGCTGAAAGTTGTCAATATCTCTATGAGATATATAGGCTTATAGCAGAAATGAAAAAACCAAGCTTTTTGTAAATTTTTTTCATCGTTAGGCGGCAAGACGCTATCCTTTTGTGAAGTATCAATATTCTCACTTTTCAACCTTCCAGCACGCCGCCTCATGACCTTGTTCATGCGCAACAAGCGGTGGTTGTGCCTGGCGGCAGTGGTCATCAGCAAGTGTACATCGGCTGGCAAAACGGCACCCTTCGGGCGGGTTTACTGCGCTGGGCACGTTGCCTTCGATAACATGCAGGCGCTCTTTTGTTGATGAGCCAAGTCGAGGAATTGACTTGAGTAGTCCTCTGGTGTAGGGGTGGAGCGGATTGTTGAAAAGCTGCTGTACCGCGCCCTTTTCGATTACACGCGATGCGTACATTACCAGCACCTCTTCGCAAAGCTCGGCAATAACGCCAAAATCGTGGGTGATGAGCATGACGCTCATGCCGGTATCGGCTTTCAGCTTACCGATAAGATCGAGAATTTGCGCCTGTACGGTAACGTCAAGTGCGGTGGTTGGTTCGTCGGCAATGAGCAGCGCTGGATTGCAGGAGAGCGCCATGGCAATCATCACCCGCTGACGCATTCCTCCTGAAAGCTCGTGAGGATATGAGGAGAATCGTTCGGCAGGATTGGGTATGCCCACCAAGTGCAGCAGTTCGATTGAGCGCGCTTTTGCTTCAGCATGGTTGATACGTTGATGAAGGAGAATTTGTTCCATAATCTGGTTGCCACAGGTAAAAACAGGATTGAGCGAACTCATCGGTTCCTGAAAAATCATGGCAATATCGTTGCCGCGCAGGCGGCGCATTTGCTCTTCGGAGAGCTTCAGGAGATCATTGCCCTTCCACAAAATTTCTCCACCGGCAAAATATCCAGGTGGCATGGGTACAAGGCGCATCACCGAGAGTGCCGTCACCGATTTGCCAGAGCCCGATTCGCCGACAATCCCCAGCGTCTGGTTCCGTCCGAGAGAAAAACTGACACCATCAACCGCTTTGGCAATACCACTTTCGGTAGAGTAGTAGGTTTGGAGGTTTTTCAGTTCAAGAATTTTTTCCATATTTAAGAACATGCCCGGCATGCTGTTGTTTCGAGGTTATCCTTCTGGCGAAATGACACATAAAATATTATATGGTTTGTCTGCTTCAAATGAAAACGTTATCCGATACCGACCTACAAAGCGCAATCGTCACTAAAAGAAATTCTGCCTTTCTCTTTGATGCACTTAAGCATTCAGCGTCATACTCTGTACTTGTCAAAACTCTTGCGACGGCATTGCCGCAATCTGGAGCTTTTGCACCCATCAATATCTCCGGATTGCAGGGTTCGTTGTCGTCGATTGTGGCGGCAGCGCTGTTTGCCGATATGAAAGCTCCTCTGATGGTGTTGTGCGGGCAGAACAGTTTTGAACGTTATGATAATGACCTTGAGGTGCTGCTTGGTAAAGAGAGTATCTGTAATACTTCCGATGAATTATCGCTCTCTATTGGCACGCTTGCCACTGGTAAAAAATCCGCAATTCTCTCGTTTTTTGATGATCTTCCGCTGCCACTTTGCAAGCCGTCGGAAGCTGAACACCGCATTTTTCGCCTGAAGAGTGATCAGGATGCAGGTTACAGCAAGCTGACCAAGTTTTTGAGTGAGAACAATTTTGAGCAGCGCGATTTTGTTGAGGATGAGGGAGAGTTTTCCATTCGCGGCTCAATTATCGATGTTTTTCCTTTTGGTGCGCGTGACCCGTTGCGAATTGAGTTTTTTGGCGATACGGTGACCTCGTTGCGACTCTTTGATATCAACAGCCAGTTGTCGGGCAAAATTCTCCAAAGTGCCTCTATAACCGCAAGTTTTATCGACGCAACGGTTCTTGCCGGTGCAGCGGAGAGCACCATTCTCGATTATCTTGATCCGGCAACAATCATTATTATTGATGATAGAGCTGAGTTTGAGGCACTGGATGGAATCGAATCGTTGCGAGCGGCATTATCGCGCTTTCGCAGCATCACTATTTTGCCGCTTTCAACGGCGGTGATTGACTTTGGCGCGGTGGCACAGAAAAAGCTGAATGCCAATTTCCGCATTCTTGCCACGCTTTTGCAGCAAGAGCGTGCTCAACATCAGAAACCGATTTTTGCTACAAGCTCACGCCGCGAAATTGCGGAGTTGACCGATTTTCTTGCCGCTGAAATGCCCAGCGAACAGTTTGATGCAAGCTGGATTCCACTCAATCTTCATACGGGCTTTATTTTTGGTGAGCTTGATCTTTATACGGAATCCGACATTTTCGGTAAGCTTCATGCTCATAAAGCGCATCGTAAAAGGAAGATACGCGGTATTTCGCTCAAGGATCTCCAGAAGCTTAACGTGGGTGATTATGTGGTGCATGAAGATTACGGTGTCGGTATTTTTAAATCGCTGGAAACCATTACCGTTGGCAACTCCGAGCAGGAGTCGGTGCTGGTGGAGTATGAGGGTGGTGATCAGCTTTTTGTGAATGTGCAGAACATTAATCTGCTCTCGAAATACACCGCATCCGAAAGTTCTCTACCCAAGCTGTCGAAGCTGGGGAGCTCGAAGTGGGCAGCAAAAAAGGATAAAGTCCGCAAAAAAATCCGTGATATTGCCATCAACCTGATCAAGGTTTATGCTCAACGGAAAATGCAGCCCGGCTTTGCGTTTGATCACGATTCCATTTTTATGCGCGAATTTGAGGCATCGTTTATTTTTGACGAAACGCCTGATCAGCTCAAGGCGATAAATGAGGTCAAAAAAGATATGCAGGAGCCGCACCCTATGGATCGCTTGATCTGTGGTGATGCCGGGTTCGGGAAGACCGAAATTGCCATGCGCTCGGCATTCAAAGCGGTGGAATCGAAAAAACAGGTTGCAGTGTTGACGCCAACCACCATTCTTGCCCATCAACATGCGGAATCATTTACCAGACGTTTTGAGAATTTTCCCATCTCCATAGCTGTGCTGAGCCGCTTTGTGACACGCAAGGAGCAACAGGAGCTGATCAAAAAAATTGCATTGGGGCAGATTGATATTGTTATCGGTACTCATCGTCTCGTTTCAAAAGATGTGCAATTCAAGGATCTTGGCTTGCTTGTGATTGATGAGGAGCAGCATTTTGGTGTTGAGGTTAAGGAGAAGTTGCGTGAACAGTTTTCCGGAGTTGATACGCTCACCATGTCGGCGACGCCAATTCCCCGAACACTGCAATTTTCGATGCTTGGTGCACGCGATCTCTCAATTGTTTCAACAGCACCGAAAAACCGCCAGCCTGTTGAGACTGTCATCACCGACTACGATTCAGCGCTGATTCAATCGGCTATCCTGAGGGAAATCCAACGCGAGGGGCAGGTGTTTTTTCTCCACAATCGGATTTCGGGTTTGGAGGATGTGCTGAAAACGCTCCGTGAGCTGGTGCCGTCCGCTCGCATTGTGTATGCGCATGGTCAATTGCCTGCCAAAGAGCTGGAAAAAATTATGATGGATGTGATGCAGAAGGAGGTCGATGTACTCATTTCAACGACAATTATCGGCTCAGGCATTGATATTTCAAACGCCAATACCATCATTATCAATCGTGCGGATATGTTTGGTCTTTCCGATCTCTACCAGTTACGTGGCAGAGTTGGGCGCAGCGAGCGGAAAGCTTATTGCTATCTCATTACGCCGCCACTCAAGACGTTGAAAAAAGATGCAATGCAGCGGTTGGCGGTGATTGAGAGCTTTACCGAGCTTGGCTCAGGCTTCAACATCGCCTTGCGTGACCTCGATATTCGTGGTGCTGGTAATCTGCTTGGCGCGGAGCAGTCGGGCTACATCCACGAGCTTGGCTTTGACCTTTACCAGAAAATGCTTGAGGAGACGGTTGCCGAACTGAAATCGACCGAATTCAGCCACATGTTTTCTGACGAAGGCAGCAAGGTTTTTCTCAAACAGAAGCCGTGCGATATTACTTTCTTTTTTGATGCGCTCATCCCCGACCACTATCTCACCGCCATCCATGAGCGCTTTGCGTTTTACGACAAAATATCGAAAGCGCCCTCGGCAGGGCAGCTTGACGCAATTGCATTTGAACTTCGTGACCGCTTTGGAGTTATGCCGGAGGAGGTGACAAATCTGCTTTTGCTTGCCAAATTAAAACTGATTGGCACAGCGCTTGGACTCGAAAAAATCGATATGCAGCAACAGAGCGTCACCATTTTTCTGCCCGATCAGAACAGTGAGCATTTCGCCAATCGCGATTTTCTGCAATACCTCTTTTTTTGTGTCCAGGAGCCGTGGATGAAGGAGTATAAGCCGGGCTTCAAAATCGAAAAGAAAATGAAGCTGACGCTCAACCATCCGTTCGGTGCCGACACCATACCGGCAGACATTATCGAACGTTACATAGCATTGCTGCAAAAGCTCGATCAAGAGTCGCAAGTGGCTGTTTAGAAACCCGCCATCGCCACTATTAACCCCCTCCCCCTTCGGGTACTCCCCATTGTCAGGGGGAGAGTTTTTTTTGATGAATTGCATATTACTCAAACTCCCCTCCTTAAAAAGGAGGGGTACGCCGTCAGGCGGGGGGTGGTTAACGCCGTACCGTTATTGCGGCATGTCGGCGATATGTCGGCTGATGACGGCAAGTTCATCCTCACTGAGGCGGAACTCACCCGCTTTGATAATGCCCTCAACTTGTGCGGCATTTCGCCCACCAACAATCGCGCCTGTAACTGCGGGATGGCGTAACGTCCATGCAATTGCAACCTCACCGGAGGAGCATCCATGCGGGGTACCAATCTTTTTGAGCAGCTCTGCCAGTGCGATGTTGGCGGAGAGGCGTGGCTCCTGAAACTCTTTGTTGTTCCGGCGCCAGTCATTCGCTGCAAAATTTGCCGCTCGTTCGCGCGTCATGGCTCCACTCAACATTCCTGAAAGCATCGGCGAATAAACAATTACGCCGATATTCTTCTCAAGGCAAAAGGGGAGAAGCTCATGCTCAATTGCAGGGCGAAGCATTGAGTAGGGTGGCTGTACTGAAGCCACAGGAGCTATCGGAAGAGTGCGGCGCAATTGTGCAACGCTGAAGTTGGAGACGCCGATATGCCGAACAAGGCCCTCTTCCTGCAAACGCGCCATCTCCGTCCAGCCCTCTTCAATATCACTATCAGGGTTAGGCCAGTGAATCTGGTAGAGGTCAATAGTGTCAACCTTCAGGCGCGTCAAGCTCGCTTCGCACTCGCGCCGTATCGAATCGGCCTTGAGGCAGTTTCCAACCTGATGATTATCATCCCACACCAGTGCGCATTTTGTAAATATCCACGGGCGATTTTTCATGCCGGCAACCGCTTTTGCTACAAGCTCTTCCGAATGGCCAAGCCCATAGACTGCGGCGGTATCTATCCAGTTTACGCCAAGTTCAATAGCGCGCTCAATAGCGGTAAGGGCATCGCCATCGTCCTGTGCACCCCAGCCATACGCCCAATCGCCGCCGCCAATCGCCCAACTGCCGAAGCCGATGGGGGTAATCTGCATGTCGGTATTTCCAAGCTGTTTCGATTGCATCATGGTTTATTATGGTTTATGGTTATGTCGCAACGATTTTTTCTAATCCGTAACGTTATCATTTTCTTCTCAAAAACTCCAGAAATCGCGGTCAAGATTTCGATATTGTATGCCTTGAATCAGATGCTTCATAGCAATTTTTTCAGCACCTTCCAAATCTGCGATAGTGCGGCTTACTTTTAAAATTCGGTCGTGTGCACGTGCCGATAAGTTCATACGGTTCATGGCGTCCATCAGCTTTTGCGAGCACTCTTTATCGAGGCGGCAGAATGTTTTAATCTGCTTCGTGTTCATTTGTGCATTGGTATAAATTTTCGGAGCATTTGTGGTGGAAAAGCGTTGCTGCTGAATATTGCGTGCAGTAATGACTCGCTGGCGTATGATGGCCGAATTCTCGGCAGTTGAGGTTGCAAAGAGGTCAGAATTTTCCACTTTCGGGACATCAATATGAATATCAATACGGTCGAGGAGTGGTCCTGAAATTTTTGAAAGATAACGCTGAATATGTTTTGGTGGTGCGGTCAAGTTGCCATCACGATCTTTCAATGCTCCTGCCGGACTGGGATTCATTGCTGCAATCAGCATAAATCCAGCCGGGTATTTTGTGGTAATGGCAATTCGCGAGACCGTTACCTCGCGATCTTCAAGTGGTTGACGTAATACCTCTAACGCGTTACGGCTGAACTCTGGTAATTCATCCAGAAAAAGGATCCCGTTATGCGCAAGGCTCACTTCACCGGGTTTGGCTGTTGAACCGCCCCCGATCAACGCCACATTACTTGTGGTGTGGTGCGGACTGCGGAATGGTCGTGTAACCATGAGCGGGCGATCTTTTTCCAGCAGGCTGGCAACTGAGTAGATTTTTGTGGTTTCGAGTGATTCTTCAAAACCGAGAGGGGGTAAAATACTGGGCAGCCCTTTTGCAAGCATTGTTTTTCCACTGCCTGGCGGGCCAATCATAATAACGTTATGTCCACCTGCAGCGGCAATTTCAAGTGCTTTTTTTGCTGCTCCCTGCCCTTTGATATCAGCAAAATCAACAGGATACTCCTGCTCTCTCTCAAAGAGTTCTGCCACATTGACAGTTACAGGAAGATGGAGGATGTTCCCGCCTATCAACGCCACTGTTTCGTTCAGCGTATCAACACCAAAGACTTCAATGGTGGAGTTTAATGCTGAGATAGCGACTGCCGCTTCAGCCGCGTTGGTCCGTGGTACAATCAACCGTTTGATCTGCTCTTTTCCTGCCATCATTGCAACCGGCAGCGCACCGTTGATACGCCGCAGCGAACCATCAAGCGCCAGTTCACCCATAATTAAGGTGTCATCAAATTTGTTGCTGATTAAATCAAGTGACCCGAGAAGTCCGATGGCGATAGGGAGATCGAAGGCAGTGCCCTCTTTTTTGATATCGGCCGGCGCCAAGTTGACGGTGATCTTTTTTGGCGGAATAATAAAGCCTGAATTTCGGATTGCCGTCAAAATGCGTTCGCGGCTTTCCCTGATAGCATTATCGGGAAGCCCTACGACGGTAAATGAGGGAATACCGTGAGTTACATTGATTTCTACTGTAACTTTCAGTGCATCAATACCGATAAGTGCAGCAGCGTTAAGAGTGGAGAGCATGGCGCCAAGAGTGCTAAGTTTCGTTATTTATACGTTAATTAAGTGAAGTTATAAAAAACACGGGAATATTTCTTTGATATATTCCATGGAGTCTTGTTTCATTTGTGCCGATACTTTTTTTCGTTTTAAGCTTTTTATTGTTTCTGTTTGTCGGCTTTAGTATTTATGCTTATCTTTATTTATAATCTTTGGGTTAAGCTTCTAACACCTAAATTCACTACCTCTCATGGACAAAAAATCAAATGGTAAGCTGCTCGCTGTAGCCGTAGGTAGCTCTGTCTTAATGGGGACATTTTTCCTCGGGTTATCATTTTTAACAGATTACAAGCTGCCCGCCGAGAATCTCTCAGGAATTATTACACCCTTGAGTTCATTTGCAGGGTGGCTTTCGCTTATTGTTTTTGCGTCATTGACCATTATGGGCCTTGGCAAAATGTCGGCAAAAATCAGTGACAAGTGGTTTTTGAGTTTTCCGTTGACAATTATTGCAATTGTTGCTGTTATGTTTGCTTCTCTCTGGTTCAGACCTTCCGGTTTGTTGATGTCAACCACTGGACGTACTGTAACCATGGATGGTAAGTACATTCGTTCGGCTGCTGAATTGAAAGAGTTTATGGACAAACCTGTTTTATCAGCGAATGTACCAAAAGCACCGGATGGTTTTGATTTTAACGCGGCTAAAGATCTCTGGACAGCAAAGTGTAACACTTGCCATACCATGGGTTCTGTTATGGATGCGTTTAAAACCAAGTACAAAAAGACCGGTAAAGTTGATGTGATTGTTAATCGTATGCAGGCCACGCCAGGTTCCGGTATATCTGTCGATGAAGCTAAAACGATTATGACTTATATGAACGAAAAGCTCTAATTTCCAGATTATTCATCAGAATATGTATAGAGCCGATAGTATTCGCCTCAATAAAAAAGCCTCACCGATCAACGTTGAGGCTTTTTTATTGATAGAAAATGCCACCAATCTCTTAATGCGTGGCATTATAGTTTACTGAAACAGTTTCCGTTATTCCGCCTCTTGCTTTCCATTCTGTTATCACCGTCATTGAGCGTGGTTGCAGTACCTCAACCAGATCATCAAGAATTCTGTTGGTGATGTTTTCATAAAAAATACCAGCATTGCGGAACTCGAAAAAGTAGTATTTCAGCGACTTGAGTTCGACGCAACTTTTATCGGGGACATAACGAACGGTGATGGTGCCAAAGTCGGGCAGACCAGTTATCGGGCAAACGGAGGTGAACTCCGGATTTATAATTTCAATGGTATAATCCCTGTCAGGGAAGGTATTATCAAAACGTTCGAGTATCTCTTTTTTCATAAGGAATAAATGGTTAAGCGGTTCAGGTTTTTTTAAAAGCGGTTTATGGTGCTGTAAAATAGAGAATAGCTGACGATTTTTCGGTAACTTCCATTTACTTTTATTGACACTGCTTTCAATCGCATTTTTTTATAGTTTTAGTCGTCTTGAGTAATGATGCAAATATCTTCACATGTGGTAAGTGCTGAACTTTCAACACTATATAATGAATTAGCGGCCGAGTATGATCTGACAGAGAGTGTTTATTCGTTTGGTGACCATTCGTTCAGTTTTTTAAGTGTGCTTGATAGTTATGCGTTGCTTGATCGGATATCACCCGAAGAGTTTGTGAAGGATGAGCAGATGCCTTATTGGGCAGAGATATGGCCATCAGCGATAACGCTCTCTTCGTTTATTGCTGATGAGCTTCATATTAAAGGAAACCGTGTGATTGAAATTGGTGCTGGTGTTGGTATGGCATCGGTTGTTGCCGCATGGAAAGGTGCTTCCGTGATGGCGACAGACTATTCGCTTGAGGCACTTCGTTTTGCACGTTATAATGGTTTGAAAAACAGGGTGAATCTTGCTTATGAACGTCTTGACTGGCGTATTGTGCAGTGCCGTGAGCAATTTGATACGCTTTTTGCGGCGGATGTTTTGTATGAGCGGGTGAATCTGCTCCCGATAGTGACAGCGCTTGACAAACTGCTCAAGCCGGAAGGTGTTGCCTATATTGCGGATCCTCGCCGAAGAATGGCTGAACAATTTCTGGAGCTTGCCGTGGAAAACAATTTCACCATCACCTCATTTCCCCAAAAATATACCGGCGGTTCGGTACCTGTTACTGTTAATATCTACAAGATGACACGAGCATGAACGATCAACAGCTTACGGCGCTTTGGCGATATAATGCCGGTAGTGATGCTATGGTCTGGCAAATGATGTTTACCGATAATGGTGATCTTATTGGGCAAAAACGTTGTTTATCAAAAAGAGAGGCGTTTTTTTTTGCTCTTGATACAGTGACCGGGAATTTATTTTGCGATAATTATGTGTTGATGGATGCTCTGCAAGCGGTTCCGGCTGGTGAAGGCTGGTTTACCGGGCTTGAAACAACCAGCGGCAATTTCGCCTACTGTTACGCTTGTCAGTCGTGCAGCCCAGAGCATCAGGGTTTATGGGCAATTGATTTCAGAAGTGGCAGTGTGGTGTGGTCGCGTGCGGATCTTACGTTTATCGCTAATCTTGGTGAAACGTTGCTGGTTTGCAAAACATCGTTTTTTAATGGGTTTCCTGAGCGTCATTTTTTAAGGGTTGATCCGTTGACAGGCAGAGAGCTTGATCAATTCCCTCTCGATATGGCGGATGTCAACCCTCTTCGCGCTGATGCGGCACATGAAGAGGTTCGGCAGCAGATTCTTCTTCCCGATGTTGTGCTTGACGGTATGGCTGAAGCGCAAAGCATCTTGCAGCGTGTTGGCGTTGCTGCTGCAAGCCGTTGTGAGTTGCTTGTGCATGATTCGTTTATTATTGCGGCAGAGCATCAATTCTCCGCTTCAACAGCGCTCTGGCACTCCACGCTGCAGTTGTGGCAGCACGATCAATTGCTGTATTGCGATGTGATGGAAGAGAACGCATTGCAGCCAAGCTTGAATACAATGCTGCTTCGGGGAACGAAGCTCTATTACATTAAAGCGAAAAATGAACTGATCTGTGTGGTACTTTCATGAAACTCTCCGCACCCGAATTCTTATCTGCACTTTTGGGGAGTAGTTCACTGCCGTTGGTGGATTTTCTTCATCAGCTTTCCAGCCGTAAAAATCTATCTCCCAATACGGTTATCGCTTATAAGAGTGATCTGCTCCAGTTTTTCGCTTTTCTTGTTGAACATTTCGAGCTTGATGATTTGAGCGAGTTTGATGCTGAGCAGATTACCACGGTGGATGTGCGGCTGTTTATGGGTTCATTGCTCCAGCAAGGATTACAGCAGCGTTCGATAGCGCGCAAACTTGCGGCGTTGAAAAGTTTTTATCGATATTTGCAGGAAACAGGATATATCAAAACATCGCTCTTTTCGGCGCTGGTTACCCCGAAATATCCTCAACGTGTGCCAGCTTTTTTAACGGAACAGCAGACGGCAACACTTTTTGATGAGATGCTGCCATCATCATCCAGCGCAACGTTGTCAATGGAGTTGCATTTGCTTGAGGAGGCATTTGTCCGTGAGCGTGACAGGAGTATTTTTGAGTTGCTTTATGGCAGTGGATTGCGCTTGTCGGAGCTGATTGATTTGACGATGACGTCGCTCGATTGTGATGGTGGTTTTGTTAAAGTTACTGGCAAAGGGCGCAAACAGCGCATTGTTCCCATGGGGCAACCAACTGTTGCTGCGCTTAAAAAATATTTTGAAGTCCGACGAAACTTCTTTAGAATATCAAAGAGAGGGGAAGCGGAACGGCCGCATTATGTTTTTTTAACTAAAAGAGGCGAAAAGCTTTATCCCATGCTTATTCAGCGGTTAACAAAAAAATATCTTGCTGCAGTTACTGAGCAGAAAAAGAAGAATCCCCATCTGTTACGCCACTCTTTTGCGACGCATTTGCTGAATAGTGGTGCGGATCTCAAAAGTGTTAGTGAAATGCTGGGTCACAGCAATCTTTCAACCACTGAAATCTATACACATGTTACATTTGATCGCTTAAAAGAGGTTTATCTCAAAGCGCATCCCAACGCATAAAATCAACTGTGGATTCTGGCGAGTTGTGTGTCAGGGTCTTGTTCATTCATTACGTTCACCATTCTTTTAACGGAGGTTATTATGACAAAAGTTGTCGTTGATGAAGCTGTCACGGTTACGGTTACGCTACGTCATTCGGGTAATCATGGTGGTATAGAGGAGTATGCACGCAATTCTGCGCTCTCACTTACCAAAGTATTTCCGGGCATTACCAGTTGTCACGTTATTCTTGATCATCAAAAAAATGATTTCGAAAAAAATAAGCTTGCTGAAATAACCGTGCATGTTCCTCAAAATGTTTTTGTTGCCAAGGAGGCCGGTGTAACGTATGAGCAGACCGTTGATAGTTGTGTCGAGGCATTAACACGTCAGCTTCGCAAACACAAAGAAAAAATGCAATAACAAACCTTTCTTATGCGGGGCGGAGATGATTCGCCTCGCATGTTTTTCTGGAACAATGATTGTTTTCGATTTCCGCATGTACATTTTTTAGAAGCACCCGTGTGATGTATTTTTTAACAGGTTGATTGTTTTCGCCATGACTCTTGAGCAAAAAGGATTAAAAAAGCGATCAATCTCGATTGCTGAATTTTTTGGCACCATCAGCACGAAATACGATATCAAATTCAGAAAGCTGAATACGGTTGATGAGAGTAAACGACGTATTGTTGAGCGTGATTTGCATCGTCCTGGTCTTGCTCTTGCAGGGTTTACCAATCTTTTTACGTATCAGCGCTTACAGATTCTTGGCAATACTGAAACTCGTTTTTTGAATAATCTTGATGAGAACGTCCGCGCTCTTGCCTTCCAGAATATTGTCCGCTTTAAAATTCCCTGCATTATTTTGACAAGCAACAACAAGCTTTCGCCAGCATTGATTGATATGGCTACGGCTGCAGGTATTCCTATTTATGGTACTCGATGTTCTTCTACAAAAACCATCTATAACGTTACAGATTTTCTGGATGACTATTTTTCGCTTTATCAGCAGTATCACGGCTCCATGGTTGATGTGTATGGCGTGGGCGTTTTATTGATTGGTAAAAGTGGGCTTGGCAAGTCGGAGGTGGCGCTTGACCTTATTGAACGAGGTCATGGGCTGGTTGCCGATGACGCAGTTGTGATTCGTCGGAAAGGAGAGTCGCCTACGCTGACAGCGCGACGCAATCATATTATCGACCATTTTATGGAGATTCGTGGTTTAGGCATTGTCGATATGAAAGCGAACTTTGGCATTAGAGCAATTCGGGAATCGAAGGATGTGCAGGTTGTGGTTGAGTTGCTCGAGTGGGATCAGAAAATTGCTTACGAACGGCTTGGCCTTGACATCAAATCCACTAAAATTCTTGGTGTGGAAATACCAAAAGTTGAGTTGCCAATTTTCCCTGGTAAAAATATAACGGTGATTATTGAGGTTGTGGCGCTCAATTTTTTATTAAAACGATATTCCAATTATGTGGCAGCCGAGGCGCTGACCAGCCGAATTAATACGGTGATCAATAGTGATACTTCAGCCGATTAACAAATAATGATGGACTCTTTGAGTAAGTGTATCTCTGCCTCAAGCAGATTTTTTGGCAGCATTTTTCTTGTATTGATGTTGCTTTTCCTTTCGTCGTGCGGGCAGAGGAGTGGTGGCAATGGCAAAAGTAGTGCTGCGATGGATTCGACGCTGGTGATTGCCATGCTTGGCGATGCCGATTATCTTAATCCCGTGCTTGGCAGTACGGTAACGTCTGGGAATATTATCGGACTTATTTATCCTTCGCTTTTGCAAAGTGAATTTGATACTTCGACAGGGCTCTTGAACTATCTCGCACTTGAAAAAAAGTTGCGCGAAACAGCGCAAGGACAAGCAAAAAAAGCACCACAAGGTGCAATTGCTAAAACGTGGACGATGTCGGCAGATCATAAAACGCTTACCTACATTTTGCGAAATGATGCCTTCTGGCATGATGGCAAGCCGGTGGTATCGGGCGATTTCAAGTTTACGTATAAACTCTACGGCGATCCTGTGATTGCCAGTGCCCGTCAGCAATATCTTGCCGAGCTTGTCGGAGCTGATAAAGGGCAGGTTGATTTTGATAAAGCTATTGAAACGCCGAATGATACGACGTTGATCTTCCATTTTTTCAAGCCGGTTCCTGAGCATCTCGCTCTTTTTCATACGTCGCTGACGCCACTTCCGGCACATCAGTGGAAAAATGTTAAGCCGGAAGAGGTGCGCCATTCCGAACTTAATCAACAACCTCTTGGTGCAGGTCCGTATCACCTGAAAACTTGGCAGCAGCAACAGCAGATTGAGCTTGCATCAAGTCCGAAATCAACGCTGCCAAAGCCGGGAACGATTCCGTTGATTACGTTCAAGGTTGTGCCTGATTACACGGTGCGCTTGACGCAGCTTCAGACTGGCGCGGTGGATGTGGTGGAAAATATCAAGCCAGAGGATTTTAAGGGATTGCAGCAGGCGAACCCTCAGATTGAGGTGAAAACCGTCGGACTGCGAGCCTATGATTATGTTGGATGGTCAAATATCGATCAGCGGGAGTATCATAAAAGCGGTCGCGTTACACCGCATCCACTTTTTGGTTCGGCGCGTGTGCGACTTGCGTTGACCCATGCGATTGATCGTGAGTCAATTATTGATGGTTATCTCAAGCAATATGGTGTTCTTTGTAATACTGATATATCACCGTCATTGAAATGGGCTTATCATAATCGGCTTGCGCCACACGCTTTTGATCAAGCACAAGCCAAAGCGTTGCTTGCTGCTGAAGGTTGGCTGCCTGGCGCTGATGGCATTTTGCAAAAGCAGGGTAAAAAGTTCAGCTTCACGCTTTATACCAATGCAGGAAATGAACGTCGCACAGATGCAAGTGTGGTTATTCAGCAATATCTGCGGGCTATCGGTATCGACTGCAAACTTGATGTGCAGGAGTCGAATGTCTTTTTTGAGAATCTTCGCGAACGAAAGCTGGATGCGTGGATGGCTGGATGGGCAATTGGTTTGGAGATTGATCCACTCGATGTGTGGGGTTCCGATTTGAAGAAGAGTCGCTTTAATTTTACCGGTTATCAGAATCCACGGATTGATCAGCTTTGTGAACTTGCAAAACAGAAGATGGAGGTAACAGGCGCAAAACCTTATTGGCTGGAGTATCAGGAGATTTTACATCGCGATCAACCAGTGACCTTTCTCTACTGGATGCAGGAGACGCAAGGGTTCAGCAAGAGAATTGAGGGTGAAGAACTTAATATATCCGGCACCTTTTATAATATTGATGACTGGAGGTTGCGCCCTTCAGCCCACATTGCACCATAAAATGTTATGCTGAGATATATTGTTAAACGGTTACTGATTGCCATACCGCTTATTTTCGGGGTTTTAACACTCACTTTTTTTATCATTCGGCTTGCCCCGGGCGATCCGGCTGCATTTTTTATTCAGCCCGGCATCAGTCCCAATGTGGCTGAACAGATCCGTGAACAATATGGACTGAACGATTCGTTGCCGGTACAATATTTTAAATGGCTGGGCAATGTACTGCAGGGTGATTTTGGGCGAAGTTTCAGTCGCGCACAGCAGCCTGTTTTTGAAGTTATTGCCAGTGCCCTGCCGATTACCATGACAATTGCTTTCTTGACACTGATTGCCAATTTTACCTTTGGTATTCTTATCGGCATTATTTCAGCCGTTCGCCAGAACACCTTTCTTGACCGCTTTCTGACTATCACTGCACTTTTCTTTTACTCGATGCCTGAGTTCTGGTTTGCGTTGATGATGATTATTCTTTTTGCGTTGAAGCTGCCTCTTTTTCCTACTTCTGGTTTGAATGAAATTGGTGCAGAGGGTTTTGGTATGGCAGGTTTTGTGCTCGACCGACTTTGGCATCTCGTATTGCCGGTTACCGTGCTCAGCATTAATGGAGCAGCCGGTATTGCTCGTTATGTGCGGGGGAGTATGCTTGAAGTGATCCGTCAGGATTACATTCGTACAGCAAGAGCGAAAGGGTTGTCGGAAAATGTTGTGATTTTTCGTCATGCTTTGCGTAATGCTCTCTTGCCGGTGATTACGATTATGGGGAGTTCACTGCCTTTTATTTTCAGTGGGGCACTTTTTATTGAAGTGATTTTTGCCTTTCCCGGCATGGGCAGAGTAACGGTTGAGGCTATTTTTTCGAGAGACTATCCACTTATTATCGCCAATACGTTTATCTCAGGTTCGCTCATTGTGCTTGGTAATCTTTTTGCCGATGTGCTTTATGCGGTCGCTGATCCGCGTATAAAATTATGAGCGGCTTCGTTCAACCTGTAACGCCTTTTTTTGTTTGAGAATAGAATTGCTGAATACACCACCCGATGCGGTGGAATCAAAGCTTGAAGAGCAGATACGGCCAATCCGCATGGAGGATTTTGCCGGTCAGCAACGCTTGACCGATAACCTGAAAGTCTTTATTTCAGCGGCAAAAATGCGCGGTGATGCGCTGGATCATGTTTTACTCTCCGGTCCGCCCGGGCTTGGCAAAACAACACTTGCCTATATTATCGCCTCGGAAATGGGATGCAGCATTAAAGCGACTTCAGGACCACTGCTTGACAAAGCAGGAAATCTTGCGGGTTTGTTGACCAGTTTGCAAAAAGGTGATGTTCTTTTTATTGATGAAATTCACCGGATGCCACCAACAGTTGAGGAGTATCTTTACTCTGCTATGGAGGATTTTCGAATCGATATCATGCTCGACAGCGGGCCATCGGCACGTGCCGTACAATTACGTATTGAGCCCTTTACGCTGGTTGGGGCAACCACTCGTTCAGGTCTGCTGACCTCTCCGCTCAGGGCTCGATTCGGTATTAACAGCCGATTCGATTATTATGAACCAGAGCTGCTTGAGCGCATTATCGTCCGTGCATCATCAATACTTGGCATTGGTGTTGAGGTTGATGCGGCTGCCGAAATTGCCGGTCGTTCACGTGGAACGCCACGTATTGCCAACCGTCTGCTTCGTCGTGCGAGGGATTTTGCGCAGGTTGATGGGGTTACTACTATTACGCGAGGTATTGCCATGAAAACGCTTGCCTGCCTTGAAATTGATGAGGAGGGGCTTGATGATATGGATAAAAAAATAATGGATACCATTGTCAATAAATTTGATGGAGGACCTGTTGGTATTGCCTCTCTTGCGGTCTCGGTTGGTGATGAGCGCGATACCATTGAAGAGGTGTATGAACCTTATCTGATTCAGGCTGGGTATTTGACCAGAACAACACGAGGGCGAGTTGCTACTCGTCAGGCTTTTATGCGTTTTTCAACTGGTACTGATCGCCATGAAACTCCCCTGTTTGATGCCCAGCCGTTGTTCTAAGCAACTTACTTTTTGCGCTCTTTGTGTTTCGTTGTTCTCTTCGCAAGCGTTATTCGCACAAAGCACGCAAAGTAAAGGTATTGCACCAGCGGACTCTCTTGCTGACGTACACCGACGTGCATTTGTGGCAGCGACTCTGCACAATGCCCGAGGCGAGTATGGTGAAGCAGCACATCGCTACCGCCAACTTTTGAGCGCACAACCATCCAACGCAGCCATTCATTATGCTCTCTCAAACGCTTATGTCGGGCTTGGTATGCTCGATTCTGCAAGGGTGCATGGCGAAAAAAGCGTCCAGCTCAATCCAGATAATCACTCTTATGCTCAACTGCTGAGCGGCATTACGCAGGAGATTAATCGCTTTAATCAAGAGGTTGCGCTTTATCGGCAACGTGCCGATAGTGAGCAAGGAGAGGAGAAAGAGAAGCTGCTTTTTACTCTTGGCAAACTCTCAATGCAAACGGCGCACTATGAGCTTGCCTCGACAACATTCAGAGAGTTGCTGTACCACAATCCTCTTGTGCTTTCTGCATGGCTTGCGCTCTTTGAGTGTGACGTTCTGTCCGGTAATAATGGGGTATTTCGTGATGATCTGGCGCGTTTTTATGCTTCGAGTCAAGCTACAGAAAATCAACAGCTTGAACTGACACGGTTATTTGTTATG
Organism: Chlorobium chlorochromatii; assembly: GCA_020721255.1. GTDB lineage: Bacteria > Bacteroidota > Chlorobiia > Chlorobiales > Chlorobiaceae > Chlorobium > Chlorobium chlorochromatii. Next base: position 24,362 of record DYND01000009.1, on the reverse strand, counting down.
CGTGCTTCGCGCAATGGCGCTTATGTTGAGCCAGCTCATGCTATGCTTGATTCATTATATCATCGCACGCCCAACAATCCACGTTCGTTGTTACCCTTGCGTGTTATGGAGGGTGAACTGCACTTGCAGCGTGGTAACGTCACAAAAGCTATTGATGTGCTTGAAAAGGTAACCCGTCCGGGCAAAGATCCTCAGGAGCGTTGGCTTTATCGTCAGGCGAAAAATACGCTTGCACTCTGTTATGAAAAGAGTGGACAGATGGATAAGTCACTGCGCATTTATGAACATCTTGTACGTTTAGAACCTGGCAATGCCCTTGCTATGAACAATCTTGCTTATACACTTGTTCTTCAAGGGAAATCACTCTTTCGCGCTCACACTCTTGCAAGAAAAGCAGTGGCACAGGAGCCAGAAAACGCGAGTTATCTCGATACGCTTGGCTGGATATTGTTTAAAACCAGGCGCTATCAACAGGCGCAGGAGATGCTTGAAAAAGCGATGCACCTGAATCCCGATGAGATTGAAATCATGGAACATCTTCGGCAGGTTTACGAAAAACGAGGGTTTCCAGTCAAAGCAAGTGAGATGCAGGAGAGAATTAAACGGCGCACACTCCGGTAATGGAGAGCGTCATCGTTCTGTATTTTCTGAAAAAACTGAGCGCCACTCTTGCATGATTTTGTCAATCAGCAAAAGTGGCGCTCACGTTGTAATAGTCTATCGTACAGCTTTATTTTTTCAGCTCATCAAAGCTGCGTGCTGCAAGATATTCATAATGCGCCCAGCGAGCATCAACCTCTTTCTGGATAGCTGTATAGTAGTTAGCCGCAAGATTTTTGTGGCTCTTTTTCAGCATTCTGAAACGGTTCTCCATATCAAGGAACTGCGCGACTGGCATTTTTGGCTTTTTCGAGTCAAGCATGAGTGGGTTTTTGCCCTCAAGCAATCTCTCAGGGTTGTAGCGGTAGAGAAGCCAGTGACCTGAATCAACAGCGGCTTTCTGGTTATCAAGAGCCGTCGCCATATTGATACCTTGCGCAATACAGTGCGAGTAAGCGATAATGATAGAAGGCCCGTTGTATGCTTCAGCTTCAAGGAACGCTTTCAGTGTCTGCTCATCTCTTGAACCAAACGCCACAGAGGCGACATACGCATTACCATAGCTCATGGAAATTAAGCCAAGGTCTTTCTTCGTTACTGAGCGCCCTGCTGCGGAGAACTTTGCTACGGCAGCCTTTGGCGTTGCTTTTGATGCCTGACCACCGGTGTTTGAATAGACTTCTGTATCGAGCACAAGCAGATTGACGTTCTTGTCGCCCGCTGTTATGTGATCAACGCCACCGTAACCGATATCGTAAGCCCAGCCATCACCACCAACGCCCCAGACGCTCTTTTTGACGAGCATATCGGCAACAGCCATCAGGTTGCGTGCCTCAGAAGAGTTCATTGTGGCGAGCTTCTCTTTTACGATTGCGACGCGTGCTCTCTGTTCAAAGATTTCCGCTTCATTGGTTTCGTGTGCTTCAAGAATGTCTGTAACCAGTTTTTCACCGATTTCTGATGCAACACGTTTCAAGAGTTCGCTTGCATATTCACGCTGTTTGTCAATGGAAATTCTGAATCCAAGCGCAAATTCAGCGGTGTCCTCAAAGAGTGAGTTCGACCATGCCGGGCCGCGACCGCAAGCATCTTTAGAGTACGGTGTTGTCGGCAGGTTTCCACCATAAATGGATGAGCAGCCAGTAGCATTGCCAATCACCAGACGATCGCCAAAGAGCTGGGTCAAAAGCTTGACATAAGGTGTTTCTCCACATCCTGCGCAAGCACCTGAGAACTCGAAGAGTGGTTCCTGGAGCTGCTGCTCTTTGATCAGCCTGGTATTGATTTTGCTGCGATCGTACTCCGGAAGTTTCAGGAAAAACTCCCAGTTTTCGGCTTCAGTTTCACGAATAGGCAACTGTGGCTTCATCATCAAGGCTCTGATGTCAGGATTCTTTTTGTCTTTGCCCGGGCAGATGCGTGCACATATTTCACATCCGGTACAATCTTCAGGAGCAACCTGAATGGTGTAGCACATGCCTTCCCAATGAGCACCTTTAGCTTCAGTTGCTTTAAAGGTTGTTGGTGCACTCTCCAGATTTTTTGGATCATATACTTTCACGCGGATTGCGGCGTGTGGACAAACAAAGACGCATTTGGCACACTGAATACATGCTGACGATTCCCATACCGGAATTTCATCGGCAAGATTACGTTTTTCAAATTTTGCTGTTCCTGTAGGATAGGTTCCATCGACAGGAAGATCACTAACAGGAATGTTGTCGCCATCACCAGCAATGATTTTGGCAAGCACGTTGCAGACAAACTCAGGAGCATCGCCAACGACGGTTGGACGCAATTCTTTTGTGCTGTTGACAGCCGAGCCAATGGTTACTTGATGCAGGTTGGAAATGGTATCATCAACAGCTTTGATGTTCTGGTTAACAACCTCATCACCTTTTTTGCCATAGGTTTCACGAATAGCGTACTTAATTTTCTCAATCGCCTCATCACCAGGTAATACACCGGAGATAGCGAAGAAGCAGGCTTGCATAATGGTGTTGATGCGTTGCCCCATACCGCTGGCATGAGCAACTTTGTAGGCATCGATAGTGTAAAGTTTTGCCTCTTTGCTGATTAAATGTTCCTGCACTACTTTTGGTAGTTTATCCCACAGTTCATCTGCTGCATAAGGTGTATTCAACAGCAGCGTCCCGCCTTTTTTGAGATTTTTGACGAGATCGAGCAGCTCAAGGAAAATCCAGTGGTGACAGCCAATAAACTGTGCTTCAGTAACAAGATAAGCTGAACGAATCTGGTTCGGTCCAAACCGAAGATGCGATGTCGTAATTGATCCGGACTTTTTGGAGTCATAGACAAAATAGCCTTGGGCAAAATTCTCGGTGTTCTCTCCAATAATTTTGATGCTGTTTTTGTTTGCACCAACGGTTCCGTCCGATCCGAGTCCATAAAAGAGAGCGCGAAACATTTCATCAGCCTCTATAGCAAAGCTGTGGTCAACCTCAAGGCTGGTGTTGGTAACATTGTCGTTAATACCAACGGTGAAGTGATTTTTTGGCTTTGCGGAAGCAAGGTTGTCAAACACAGCCTTGACCATGGCTGGCGTAAATTCTTTGGAAGAAAGACCATACCTTCCACCAATAACGGTTGGAACCTGTTTTAACAAGCCATTCTGTACACCTTCGTGCAGGGCGTTGACGGTATCAAGATAAAGTGGTTCGCCGGCGCTGCCAGGTTCTTTCAGGCGATCGAGTACAGCTACTGATTTGACTGTATCGGGGAATGCTTTAACAAAGCGCTCAACATCAAACGGACGGAACAGGCGTGCATGAATAACGCCCACTTTTTCGCCCTGCTTATTCAGGTACTCCATAGTTTCACGGGCGGTTTCAACACCGGAACCCATCAAAACGATAACACGGTCGGCATCGGGTGCGCCGTAATATTCGTACAATTTGTAGTTGCGTCCTGTCAGTTTTCCGAATTGCTCCATCGCCTTTTCGGTGATTTCAGGGCAGGCGTTGTAGTAGCTGTTGACGGTTTCTCTTGCCTGGAAATAGACGTCAGGATTCTGAGATGTTCCACGAATAATTGGAGCATCAGGACTGAGGCGACGATTTCTGTGTGCAATAACTAAATCATCATTCATCATCTCACGGATGATTTCATCAGGGATGACCTCTATTTTTGAAATTTCATGTGATGTTCTGAAACCATCAAAGAAATGAAGGAATGGAACCCGCGATTCAAGCGTTGCGGCTGCTGTTATGAGAGCCATATCCATGACCTCCTGGACAGAGCTGGAGGCAAGCAGTGCAAAACCTGTGCCGCGTATGGACATGACGTCACTGTGATCGCCAAAAATTGAGAGGCCTTGTGCTGCAAGTGAACGGGCTGAAACATGAATAACGCATGGTGAGAGTTCGCCTGCTATTTTGTACATGTTCGGAATCATCAGCAGCAAACCCTGCGATGCGGTAAACGTGGTCGTCAGAGCGCCAGTCTGCAACGCACCGTGTACCGCCGCGGCAGCACCCGCTTCACTCTGCAATTCATCAATCTTTGGAACAGAACCCCAAATGTTTTTCTTTCCCTCTGCTGACCAAGCCTCTGAGTATTCACCCATCGGAGAGGCTGGGGTAATAGGGTAGATACAAATTACTTCACTGGTGCGATAAGAGACATGAGCTAAAGCTTCATTTCCCTCCATGGTTTTAAATATGCGGGTCATACTGGCAGTCACCTGATTTGTGTATTGATGAAAGACATGCGTAAGCGTGCAGTGTATTGGCGTGTAACTTGCAATAAAAAGCAACTCTGAAAATTTGTAATAAAGCGGCTTTAAATAAACAAACCAATGAGGGCAGAAAGATATTAAAAAAAATGATTTTTGATAAATTTAATTAGATTCCGCCTTTTCCTGTTGAGACGTTTTGGCCTGCGACTCATGGTGTTTTTGTGCGTCACGGTGTGGCGTTTTTGCTCTTTTCATAATATTGATACAAGACCAGAGGTGTACACATGGATGCGGGACATTCCGAAAACATTGTTTACGGCAGAAATGCTGTTCTTGAGTTGCTCCAGCAAAAGCCTGAGAGCATTGAGAAAATCTATTTTCAATTCAATACCTCCCATCCAAAGCTGAAGGAAATTGTGATTACCTCAAGGCGGTTGAAGCTTGTCAGTGGAAAGGCGCGTCTTGAAAAGCTCTCAGAGATTGCCGGTACAAACAAGCATCAGGGAGTTTGTGCTTTAATCAGCACTTTGACCTACTATTCGCTCGAAGAGATTCTTGCCCATCCGCGCAATAGCGCACCGCTTTTAGTTGTGCTGCAAGGGCTTGATGATCCTCACAACATTGGAGCGATTATTCGAACGGCGGAAGCGGTTGCTGCTGATGCAGTTGTGCTTGTTGAAGGCAAGGGTGCACCAATTAATGCAACAGTGCATAAAGCATCTGCAGGTGCGCTTTCGCATATCAGAGTCTGTAAAGTAAAGAGCCTGGTGCGGGCACTTGAGTTTCTTCATCAGTGTAATGTTCAGGTGCTTGCAGCCGATATGGAGGCAGAGTTGAACTATACCGATGCCGATATGACAAAGTCCACCGCTCTTGTGCTTGGTATGGAGGGAAGCGGGTTAGCTCCTGAAGCGGTAAAATTCTGCGATCACGTGGTGCGTATTCCTATGGCTGGCTGTGTTGAATCGTTGAATGTCAGTGTTACGACCGGTGTGCTGCTCTATGAAGCAATGCGACAACGGCTTGCCTGAAAGGGATTTCCCTTCTCATTTGATAGGATTCCAAAAAATATTACCTTAATAATCATCTTATTATCTGATAGCTCCATCAACATTTTTACCTCTTTTTGATCATGACTATTCCTGAAGATCTTCGCTATACCAAAGACCACGAATGGATTAAACTGCTTGATGATGGTACTACCGCAATTGTTGGTATTACTGATTTTGCTCAGCACGAGCTTGGCGATATTGTTTTTGTTGAGCTGAAATCTGCAGGAACCACTCTTAAAGAGCATGAAGTGTTTGGAACAGTTGAAGCGGTCAAAACGGTTGCTGATCTTTTTGCACCGGTTGCCGGCGAAATTCTTGAGTCGAATACCGAGCTTGATAATGCTGAAGTGGTGAATCAGGATCCTTATACTTCCGGTTGGTTGATTACAATGAAAGTTGCCGATCCGTCGTCGCTTGATGCGTTGCTTGATGCTGCTGCATATCGTCAGTTAACAGGAGAGTAACTTATGCCATTTATTGTAAATACTGAAAGCGAACGGGCAGAAATGCTTGAAGCGATTGGTGTGGGCTCTTTTAATGATCTTATTATTGATATTCCGGAAGAGATTCGTCTGAAAAAAGCGCTTGATATTTTACCGGCTTGCGATGAGGAGCAGGTTAAGCGTTTGCTTGAAGGATTAGCTTCTGTAAATCGGAGTACCTCTGCTTATGTAAGCTATCTTGGTGGTGGAGCTTATGACCATTTTATTCCTTCGGCCATCAAGAGCATTGTATCCCGCAGTGAATTTTATACGGCATATACGCCTTATCAGGCAGAAGTTTCACAGGGTACTTTACAGGCCATTTATGAATACCAGAGTCTGATCTGTCGTCTCTATGAGATGGACGTTACCAATGCTTCGATGTATGATGGAGCAACAGCTCTTGCTGAAGCGGTTTTGATGGCGATGAACGTGACTGGGCGCACTCAGGTTGTGGTGGCAGGAAAGCTGCACCCGTACAACAGCTCGGTGTTGAAAACTTACCTTGAGGCTTCAGGTCACACGGCGGTTATCCAGAATGTGCTTCACGATGGTGTTGGTGATATTTCCTCCTTGAAAGGGCTTGTCAATAATACAGTTGCTGCTGTTGTTGTTCAGCAGCCAAACTTTTACGGCTGCCTCGAAGATGTTGAGGCGATTGGTGCTATTGCGCACGAGAATGGTGCTCTTTTTATTGTTTCCGCTGATCCGCTTTCTCTGGGTGCGCTTGCTGCTCCCGGGAGTTATGGTGCTGATATTGCCGTTGGTGAAGGTCAACCACTTGGTACACCCCAAAGTTTTGGAGGTCCATATCTTGGAATTTTCAGTGTCAAACAGGCGCTTGTTCGTAAAATTCCCGGTCGTCTGGTCGGGATGACGAAAGATCGGGATGGCGAGGATGGCTTTATTCTCACTCTCCAGACGCGAGAACAGCACATTCGTCGCGAAAAAGCTACTTCTAATATTTGCAGTAACCAGGCACTTAATGCCCTTCAGGCCGCCGTTTATCTCTCACTGCTTGGCAGAGAGGGATTGCAGCAGGTGGCAGCACAATCAGCACAGAAAGCACACTATCTGGCCAAAAAAATTGCCTCTCTTCCGGGATTTTCCTTGAAGTTTACAGCGCCATTTTTCCGTGAATTTGTGGTTGAAACTCCCGTTCCTGCATCAGTTGTGATAGAACGTCTGCTTGAGAACAAGGTGTTTGCCGGCTACGACTTGGCAGTACATGGTGAAACCGGCTTACTTGTTGCAGTTACGGAGAAACGTACAAAAGAGGAGCTTGACTGTTTTGTTGAGTATCTTTCTCTTATTGCGGGCTAAACTTGCGTGATATCAGCTCCTGCCTTTATAAAAGACGCCGGAGCTGATACATGTTTTGTAACGGTCAGATTCCTTTCAAATAAGTCCCAGAGCTTTGAGTTCCTGATCGAGAGTCAGCTTGTTTTCTACCGACAGTGGCACAAGTGGAAGTCGGTAGTTCTCTTCAATCATTCCCATTTTTGCCAGTGCATATTTTACGGGTACTGGATTACTTTCAAGAAAGTTCAGTTTGAGCAGTTTGCGATAACGTCGGTTGATGGCGCGAGCCTCTTCCAGATTACCGGTGCGAGCTGCTTCAACCAATTGCTTGATCTGCAATGGTATCTCGTTTGCTGCAACGGAAATTACTCCATCGCCACCCATTGCCATAAACGGCAAAATCAGTGAGTCTTCACCAGTCAGCACGGCAAAGTGTTCTGGACGCTCTTCAAGCAGTTCTGCAATCTGGGCGAAATTTTCCGAAGCCTCTTTGACCGCCGCGATATTTTCAAAATTGCGTGCCAGACGAAGAATGGTGGATGCTGCAACATTGCTGCCCGTTCGTCCGGGAACGTTGTAGATGATAATAGGCACAGAAACCGCTTCGGCAATGTGGCGATAGTGCTGATACATACCCTCCTGCGACGGCTTGTTGTAGTAGGGGGCGACCGAGAGAATTGCTGCAGCGCCTGCCTTTTCTGCCTTTTTCGCAAGATCAACAGCATGTGTTGTGTCATTAGTGCCCGCTCCTGCTGCAACGATAATCTTATCGTTTGCGGCCTCTTTTACGGTACGTATAATGTTGATTTGCTCTTCAGCAGAGAGTGTTGGCGATTCACCTGTTGTGCCACAGGGAATAATAATATCAGTGCCAGCCTTTATATGAAACTGCACAAGCCGCCTTATGGCATCGGTATCGACTGAGCCGTCCTTTGTAAAGGGAGTCACCATTGCTACTGCGGAGCCCGAAAGGTATCGTCTGGACATACGTTTTATCCCGGTGTTAATGAAAAAATCGTTGTATCAAAGTTGTGATAACAGATGTGTTCCAATGATGATGGCACTGTTATTTTGATCAATAAGCATGGGAATATACAGAGAAAGAAAATTTGTAAAACTGAATTTATTGTAAAAGCACCTTATCCATGAATGTGGTCGGTTAATCTATGCGCACGTGTTCTTTTCTCTCTCACTTTTTATCAGGATAGAAGCGCCATTCACGGTTGATAATGAGCCGCGCACCGTAGCTGAAGGTGAAGTATGACCATCCCCATTGCAGTAGCACAAAAACGCGGTGGCGGAAGCTTGTCAGAAAATAGATGTGCACCAGCGCCCACGTGAACCATGCAAAAATACCATCGAATTTCAGGTTGCCGAATTCCACAATCGCCTTGTTTTTACCGATGGTTGCCATCTGCCCTTTATCGAGATAGCGGAACGCTTTGCGTGTTTTTGATTTGAGGTCGAGCAGAATGTTTTTGCCGATAGCTCTCCCTTGCTGTAACGCGACTGGAGCAAGACCTGGAAGTGCGGTGTTTTCCCCAGTTGAAAAGTGGGCAAGGTCGCCACCAACAAAGATTTCAGGATGACCGGGGAGACTCAAATCCTCATTAACCACAATGCGTCCGATCTGGTCAGTTTCAACGCCATCCATTGTTGCGGCAATCCCTACGGCAGTAATGCCCGCAGCCCAGAGCACCGTGGCAGCCTCAATGCGTTCATTACCAATTTGCACGCCGTTTTCATCGACATTGCTTACCATGCTGCTTGTCCAAACCTGCACACCAAGCTTCTCAAGGGATCGAGTTGCCTTGCTCGCCAGTTCGGGCGAAAACGAGCCGAGAATGCGCGGCGCCGCTTCAACGATAAAGATCCGTGTCAGCTTGGGGTCAATGTTCCGATAAAATTTTGAGAGAGTGTAGCGGCTCATTTCACCAATCGATCCGGCAAGTTCCACACCAGTTGGTCCACCACCGACAATAACAAAGGTGAGCAGCTTTTTACGTTCAACGAAATCAGTGGTGCGTTCAGCCCGTTCGTACGCTTCCATCACCCGACGGCGTATCTCTTTTGCCTGAGCAAGTGTTTTCAAACCTGGCGCAAACTCTTCCCACTCGTTATGGCCAAAATAGTGGTGCTGCACGCCACAAGCGAGAATAAGGTAATCGTACGTTATGGTATTGAAGTCGGTGATGATTTTTTTATTCGCAATATCAATGCGTTCAACAATTCCTTTGAAGATAGTGATATTATTGTAGTTCGCCAGCATGTTTCGCAGTGGTGCGGCAATATCGCTCTCGCCAAGCGCAGTCATGGCAACTTGATAGAGTAACGGCTGGAAAAGGTGATAATTTTTACGATCGATCAGGATAATTTCGACATCAGGTTTATTGCCCAGTACTTTTGCGGCGTTTAATCCCGCAAAGCCTCCACCAACAATTACGACTTTCTTTTTCATAGATTAGTAACTCAAACTATTCCAAATAAATCAATTACAGAAAAAAATATTGTCATTATGTAACAATGCAGTATCAAATGTTATTGCAATATAGTTGCCTCTAACAAATAAAAAAGCCGTGCATGTCTCACGGCTCCACTCGGTTTCGCGATAGAAGCCACCTTCGGGATGCGGCGCAAGTTGCAGCTTTTCAATCCGGAATTCAGCCGTTTGCATGAAGTTTTTCCCGAATTTTTGCGGTTTTCTGGCGGGATGCCTCGGCAAGCTTTTTGCGAAACTCCAGCAGTTTTGACATGATTGTTGCATCCGACAATGCGAGCATCTGCACAGCCAGCAGTGCGGCATTTCGGGCATTATCAATCCCGACGGTTGCTACAGGAATACCGGCAGGCATTTGCACAATTGAGTAGAGTGAGTCCTGCCCATTGAGCTTTTTGCTGAAAATTGGTACGCCAATCACCGGCAGCACCGTCATTGCGGCGGTTACGCCCGGTAGATGCGCTGCGCCACCAGCGCCGGCAATAATCACCTTCAGTCCGCGTTCTATCGCTGATGTGGCGTATTGCTCAAGGTCATGCGGTGTTCTATGTGCTGAAATCACCGAAATTTCAGAGGCAATGGCAAACTCATCAAGCACTACTGTTGCTTCTTTCATAATGTCATAGTCGGAATCTGAACCCATAAGAATGCCAACTATCGGCTTGCTGTCTGTTGCTATTTGTGTCATAACGTTGAAAATGGGAGTTTTATGAAAGCCATTCTGTAGCTGGTTTATCGGCTAATGATTTATGAAATTATCGAGTTTTATGTATTTTCACCAGAGTTAATTTAAATAAAATAATCGTTGTAGAGGAAGATAACAATGGCAACCAATCTCGCAGAAAAGTACAGCAATCCCGGGCCTCGTTATACCAGCTATCCAACTATTCCTTCGTGGAGCACTGACGGTGTTACGCAGGAACAGTGGAAAGAGGCAATGGTCAAAGGCTTTAACGACAGCAATGAGACCACTGGTGTAAGTATGTACATTCACATTCCTTACTGTGAGAACTACTGTTATTTCTGTGGGTGTAATGCTCATCGCACGCAAGACCACTCCTATGAAAAGCCTTACCTTGACGCACTGCTGAAAGAGTGGCAGATGTATCTTGATGTTTTTCCGGGTACGCTCAATGTGAAAGAGCTGCATATCGGTGGCGGAACGCCAACCTTTTTAAGTCCTGAAAATCTGACACGACTGGTTGATGGACTTTTCAAGCATGTGAACCGTATGGACGAGCATATATTCAGCTTTGAAACGAATCCTAAATCTACCACGAAAGAGCATCTTGAGGCGCTCTACAATGTTGGCTTCCGCCGTATGAGCTTTGGTATTCAGGATTTTGACCCCATTGTACAGCAAGAGATCAATCGTCTTCAGTCATTTGAACTGGTGAAAGAGAAGATTGATCTTGCCCGCGAAATAGGCTTTACTTCAATTAATTTTGACCTTGTGTATGGTCTGCCAAAACAGACGATGGCGACCATTACCGATACTATCCAGAAGGTGATGGAGCTGCGTCCTGATCGTCTGGCATTTTATGCTTACGGGCACAACCCGCACATGTACGAAGGGCAACGGAAGTTTAAAGAGTCTGATTTGCCTGTGGGTGATGCCAAGCAGGAGCTTTACGACAAAGGCAGCGCGATGCTTGAATCCATTGGCTATCACGAAATTGGTATGGACCATTTCGCTATCGAAGGCGATCCGCTGTATATTGCGGCACAGAATGGCACACTGCACCGTAACTTCATGGGTTATACCGAAAATACTACGCAGATGATGCTTGCCCTCGGTTCATCCTCCATCAGCGATACGTGGTATGCTTTTGCACAGAACGAGCGCACCGATGGCGAATATATCAAAGCCATTAACGAAGATCGCTTCCCACTGCACCGCGGTCATTTGCTGACCGATGAAGATCTTGTACTGCGTCGCCACATTCTTAATCTCATGTGCAAGCAGAAAACCTCGTGGGCAGATCCAAAACTTTATACTGATGAGCTTGATGTTGCTCTTTTCCGTCTTGAGGATATGCAGAGTGATGGCATGGTGATTCTTGGCGATAAGAGTGTAACTGTTACGGACGTTGGTATTCCATTCCTGCGCAATATCTGCATGGCATTTGATGCACGCCTGTGGAGTTCCGACAGCCTCTCGAAAGCGTACAATGTGTCGCGCGATATTCAAAAAACGTATATCGAAAAAGCGCGTCTTGCAAAAGAGCAGCGTGGTAAATGAGTATCGGCTGTTTCAGTATCCTTTGATGAACTATGATATCGGCTGTTCGATATATTGTTAAGATTTTCTTCTAATGAAAAGGGTGGCATTTGTCACCCTTTTTTTATGTCCTGACGTATGGCAAAAACTATAAAAATCGGGTTTATCGGCAGTGGCTGGGCGCGTATTGCGCAGGCACCGGCTTTTTCGTTAATAGAGAATGTTGAACTTACCGCTGTAGCAAGCCCTACTGATCAGCATCGCCAGAAGTTTATGAAGCTTTTTGATATTGAACATGGCTTTGCTGATTGGCGCGATATGCTGCAGTGCGATCTCGATCTGGTGTGCGTTACGACGCCAACATTCCTCCACCGCGAGATGGTAACCGGCGTTCTTGAAAGCGGTAAAAGTGTGCTTTGCGAAAAGCCCTTTGCGCTCAATGTAACCGATGCCGAGGCGATGGTGACGGGTGCAAAAAACAGCCAGGGATTAGCGTTGATTGACCATCAGCTTCGTTTTCATCCAGCGGTGCGGCATATGAAGCAGATGATTGATGGTGGCGAACTTGGTAAGGTATATGAAGTGCGAGCAGTGGTGAATCTTGCAAGCCGCAACAAGCTGGATATGCCGTGGTCGTGGTGGAGTGATGCCGCAAAAGGTGGCGGTGCACTTTTTGCTATCGGTTCCCATCTTGTTGATATGAACCGCTATCTTATTGGCGAAATCGCTGAAGTATCGTGCAATCTTGGCATCAGCATTCCTTTTCGCCCTGACCACAACGGTCAACCTAAAGCAGTTACCTCCGACGACCATGTTGCCATGATGATGCGTTTTGGTGCCTCATCGGTTGCGCTCGGCAGTTCGTCGCTTATGCACGTCACCACCGTTGGCGCTTATACGTGGTTCTCCTTTGAGGTGGTTGGCAGCTTTAAAACCATCCGTCTTGATGGTGCCGGGCGTCTGTGGGAAGTTGCGAATACTGATGCAAAAGGTGGTCGCAGCTTAATTGATGCACCTCGCTGGAAACAGGTTGAGCCAATGCTTTCGTGGGATGAGCTGGTGTTGCAGGAAAAAATTCGTCAATCGTCACTTGCTGTGCATGGTATTTTCGCGGTTGGGTTCGCCTTTCTTGCCAATCGGATTGTAAAAGGGCTTCGAAACGGTGAAAAACAGTTGCACGATGCTGCCGGCTTTGACGATGGGTTGATGATTCAGAAAGTACTCGAAGCGGGGAGAAAATCTGACAAGCTTCACCGCTCAATTAAAATTCAATGTTAACATTTTCGAGAAATTTTTAGACAGGGGAACAGTATGGCGTGGTTCTACCTTATGCTTGCAGGATGCCTTGAGTGTGCCTGGGCAATCGGGATAAAATACACTGCAGGATTCAGCAAGCCATTGCCATCACTCTTGACCGTCACAGCTATGGTAGCAAGCTTCTGGCTGCTCTCCATTGCTATGAAAACCATTCCCGTTGGCACCGCCTACGCCGTCTGGACGGGCATTGGTGCAACCGGCGTCGCTATTTTCGGGGTGCTTCTTTTCAACGAGCCGCGCGATCTTGCCCGCATTTTTTGCCTGTTGCTGATTATGGCTGGCGTTATTGGGTTACGGTTGTTTTCGGGCGGGGATAGTTAAACCCCCTCCCCCCTTCGGGGTACTCCCCCTTTTCAGGGGGAGATGTTGTTGTGGCATGTGTATGATGGGCGTATAGCATACGCCCATCATACGTCAGGGGAACGCCAAGCCCCGGCTTGGCAGAAAAAGAGAAGAATATTTGCAGAGTATTCCGGTCACTGATTAGGGCGAAGCCCGTATCGAAGTGGATTACCCAATTACTCTAATGGTGTCCCTCGCTTCAAATTGGTCCTTACTGTTTCGCCCATAAACAGACGGACGGGTGCGTTCGAGAAACCATGCACCGACCCGCCAATTCGTTTTCGCGCCCTCTAATATATTTTGGAGGTGCTTCTGTTCGCAGCGTGCTTTATCTTTCGGTATTCCCTCATACAGCTCCCGCTGCAGACTCTCAATGTCATTCTCCGAATCCCCCTTGCCTTGGTTGAACCATAAATAGTAAGTTTTTTCGCTGATCCCTGTTATAACACCGGCCTTCTTCGCGTTCATACCTTGAGAAATATAGTCAAGAATTTTCTCGATGTTCATTTTGCTGAGTTTCATCATGGCAATGGACGTTTAGTCTTAATAAAAGCTACAAAAAGTAACAATGAATCAAACTGATCACTACTCGCAAAGAAGCGGTATTGATCAGATTGATAGCGATTATTCCTAATAATATATTAGTATTCTTGTAGAACAGGGGGGTTCTGGCTGTAATTACTGTAATAGCCGTAAATGAACGCCGTTCAGCACTTCTTGATTTTGACGCATTATTAACCACCCTCCCCCCTGGGAACGCCGAGCTCCGGCTCGGCATATTCTCCTTTTTTGTCTGCCGAGCTGGAGCTCAGCGCTCCCAGGCAGCTAAATGATTAGTCAAAAAAACAAGCCCTTCTCAACCAGACGCAGCGAGCAGTCGTGCCAACCACCAAGTAGGGCGAAGCCCGTATCGAAGTGCCCATATCGCGACTATCTTCAAATCCAAGAAAAATATGTTATTTTGCAGCATTAAGAGAGGTTCTCTTACCTGAGCGATGTTCGGGTAAAAACCATTTCGTGTAGGCGGGGTACCCCGCCTGCCTCTGTTTAAGGTGAAGCGCATAATTTCTATGCAAGCAACATTTTCTTCAACAGTATCTTTGATAGGATGATTTATTTCTTCAATTTGTTTATCAAGTAAAGATAATTGCGTTTTGAGCTGTTTCAGCAAAAGTGGCGATGCGTCATGGGAATTTTCTAATGCTTCTAAGCGATTATTAATAATAGTCTTATCGGTTACAAAGTCTTCGCGATGACGAGTAATTGATCGTAGTTTACGCAACGTTGTATCGGGCGTTTTCCATATCGCTAAGTTCTGCTCAGCACCCATCCGAGCCAAACTAAGAGCATCAATAGCGTCATTTTTGCTTCGCAAACCAAGACTTTTTTTGCTAAAAGCGGAGCGCCAGAACAAGGTTGATGAGAGCTGCAAGCAAGGGCGCTTCGATACGGGCTACGCCCTACTCAGCGACCGGGGATACTGTGCTTCTCAACTGAGCAGGATGGGACGGAATCGCAGAACTGACCACTGAAGGGTGGCAGAATTTAAATCATGTAAAATCAAGGAATGAATAGTATGGCACCTGAACAAGCAACCTCGTTAACTGATTTTCGGAGCGATCCTGATTATTATTTTGAGAAATTAAATACACAACCACTTGTTTTAACACGACAGGGTAAAAGTTCCGCTGTATTGCTTGATACGAAGCATTACGAAGCATTAATAGAGCGAATTGCTTTTATGAAGTCAGTTGCAGAAGGGCTTGATGATGTTCGCCACAATCGGCTTGTACCAATGGATGAGGTATTTGCCTCAGTTGACAGGATTATTGCCGAAGCTGAAAAACCATGACTATCACGTTTTCTCAAAAGGCGTTACTTCAAATAGAGGATATTGTTCGTTTTATTGCAGCAGATAAGCCGGGAGCAGCACAACAATGGGCTCATGGAGTGCAGCAAGCTGTTCGTAATCTTAAGGCATTTCCTTATCTCGGTCGCCAAGTACCAGAATATTCAATTGATACATTGCGTGAGTTACTTTATGGTGAGTATCGAATTGTTTATCAAGTCAATATCCCATTAGCACGTCTTGAAGTTCTCTCATTGTTTCATTCAAAACAAATGTTCCCGTTGGAGTGATGATGCAATGAATTGTTCGCATACTCCAATGCTGACGGATATCGCCCTTTCAGGGCTGAAGAGTTGTGATCATGAAAATTTGTAGAGACAGGATGCTTCGCGTCTTTACGGAGCGAGGTGGTTGTTCATTGGAAAGGTTTATATTTCTGCAATGAAAGATTATTCTCACCGATGAAGCCGTAAACCTTATCATGCAACTAAAGCACTATTCATGAGTGAGAGTTCTACCTTCTCGGTCGGCGAGGAGCGCATTACCGGCGTTGTTGATAAGGTGAGCTTTTTCAGCGAATCGTCCGGCTTTACGGTGCTTCGCCTAAGCCGCAATGGTGAGCGTGAATCGGCTACGGTTGTGGGATGCGTTGCGGCGGTCAATGCGGGTCAACATATTGAGGCGGTTGGCTGCTGGCACAATGATAAGACGTGGGGCATTCAGTTCAAGGCGACGCATCTTGCGGTAATTCCGCCTGATACGCTGGATGGTATCACCAAATATCTCTCTTCGGGCATGGTAAAGGGGATTGGTCCGCATTTGGCAAAGCTGCTTGTGCGGGCTTATGGTATGGAGGTTTTCACGATTATTGAGGATTCTCCTGAAACGCTGCTTGAGCTGCCGGGCATTGGCAAGAAGCGGTTGCAGCAGATTGCGGCTGGCTGGGCGGAGCAGAAGGCGGTCAAAAAAATCATGCTTTTTCTTCAATCGCATGGAGTGAGCACGGCGCGGACGGTGCGGATTTACCGTACCTATGGTGATGATGCCCTTGCGATTGTGAGTGCTAATCCCTATCGGCTGATTCTGGATATTCCGGGCATTGGCTTCAAGAGCGCCGACCAGATTGCCCGTAACATAGGTATTGCCAATGATTCACCACTGCGTGCGCGTGCGGGGATTGGTTATACGCTGCATGAGCTTTCGTTGGAGGGGCATTGCCGTGTGCCCGAATCGATGTTGCTTGCTGCTTGCAAACGGTTGCTGAACATTCCAGACGAGGTTGTACAGGAAGCGCTTCGGCAAGAGATATCTATAGGGACTATTGTTTCCGTTGAGGATGAGGGTGAAAAGCATTGCTACCTTGTTTCGCTCTTTCGTGCAGAGGTGGGCGTTGCCAAAAGCATTCAGCGTATTATGGGTGGCATTTTACCGTGGGGTGTGCTTAAACCGAATGCGGTGATTCCTCAAGCAGAGAAGGAGTCGGGGATTGAACTTTCAGAGTCGCAACGCAGTGCCGTAGCGCTTGCGCTTTCGAGCAAGTTCCTGGTGATTACGGGCGGTCCTGGCGTTGGTAAAACCACGATTATTAAAACGATACTTACAATTCTTGAGTCTGCAGCAGCGCTCAATGTTCTGCTCTGTGCTCCGACAGGCAGGGCTGCAAAGCGCCTCTCTGAGGCAACCGGCATGGAGGCGAAAACCATCCATCGACTGCTCGAATTCGACCCCTTTCTCCGCGATTTCAGGCGCGGCACGTCGTATCCGCTTGAAGCTGACTTGGTGATTGTTGATGAGGCCTCGATGATTGATGTGGTGTTGATGAACCGTCTTTTGGCGGCAATTTCCAGCCGTTCAGCGCTCATTTTTGCGGGCGACGTTGACCAGCTTCCGCCGGTTGGTCCGGGCTTTGTGCTTGCTGATATGATTAATTCCGGCGTGCTGCCCGTGGTGCGTTTGACGGAGATTTTTCGACAAGCGGAAAGTTCCATGATTATTGTTAATGCGCACCGTATCAACCGTGGTGAGTTCTCAATTCCCTCGCATCAATCAGGTGCTGACCTTTCCGATTTTTACGTGGTTTCTGCCGGGAGTGCAACGGATATTCAGCGCATGTTGCTGCGCGTGGTGGCTGACCGTATTCCCGACCGTTTTGGTCTGGATCCACTTCGCGATATTCAGGTGCTGACTCCCATGAACAAAGGTGCGCTTGGCACTAAAGCGCTCAATACCCTGCTGCAAGAGCGGTTGAACCCCAATGCTGCTCGAAAAATTGTGCGGTACGAAACCACTTATGCTGAGGGCGACCGGATAATTCAGATGGTGAATAATTATGATAAAGAGGTGTTTAATGGCGATATCGGGCGCATTGCGGTGGTGGATGAAGAGGAGAGCACGGTGAGTGTGCTGTATGATGGGCGTGAGGTGCTCTATGAATTCGGGGAGCTTGAGGAGATTGCGCTCGCGTATGCCATTACCATCCATAAAAGTCAAGGCTCTGAGTATCCTGCGGTTGTTATACCACTCGCTATGCAGCATTTCTCCATGCTTGAACGTAACCTTATCTACACTGCGGTAACCAGAGCGAAAAAGCTGGTAATGGTTATTGGTGATCCTAAAGCGCTTGTAACTGCGGTTAGCAATAAACGCTCATCTCAACGATTGACAGGTCTTGCTGCTCTTCTTTCAGGCGAACCGCTCCAGCAATGATGGACGCTTTTTTCTTATATTTCCCACTCTGTTTGCTCACCATGTTGAGCATCTACTCTGACCGATAACCACTCCATGTTTAGCTTCATTGTTATGAAAAAACTTAATCTGATTCGCCTCTCTCTTTTTCAGATGGGATTTGGCATTATGCTTGGCTTTCTGCTCGACACTCTGAACCGTGTTATGACTACTGAGCTGCGTATTTCTGCTACCATTGTCTTTGGTTTAATAAGCCTGAAAGAGCTGCTGGCGATTTTTGGTGTCAAGGTTTGGGCGGGCAACATGTCGGATCGCTCGCAGATATTCGGGCTCAAGCGGACGCCTTATATTCTGCTTGGATTGCTCTGCTGTGTTTTCTCCTTTATGTTGGCGCCGGCCGCAGCATACGAAGTGCAGGTTGGTGGCGCAGAGTTGTCAGCTCTTTTTCCAGCCATTTTTACTGATATTGGTCTGCTGAAGCTTTCGCTTATTTTTCTCGTTTTCGGTTTTGGTCTTCAGGTTGCCACAACGGCCTATTATGCCCTGCTTGCCGATACGGTTGGGGAGGATAATATCGGCAAAGTGACCGGTGCAAGCTGGACGCTGATGGTGCTTACTACCATTGTATCCACCAGAATTGTTGGCTCTTTTCTTGATGTGTTTACACCTGAGCGCCTTATTACTGTTGCTGAAGTTGGCGGGCTTATTGCGCTTGGTATTGGGCTTGTCGCAGTGGTGGGTGTTGAGCAGCGCAATGCTGAGGTGAAAGAGGGAAAGGGCAAACATGCGCTCTCTTTTGCGCAATCGCTCCAGCTTCTCTCATCATCACCAAAAACCCTCTTTTTTGCTTCGTATATCTTCATTTCGATCTTTGCCCTTTTTGCCAATGAAATTGTTATGGATCCGTTTGGAGCTCACGTGTTTGGCATGTCTGTCGGCACTACCACCAAACTTTTCAGACCAACCATGGGTGGTACGCAACTTCTCTTGATGCTTATCACTGGTTTTCTGCTTGGTCGGATTGGGCAGAAGCGAGGTGCTTTACTTGGCAACCTTTTCTGTATTGCAGGGTTCGGTTTGTTGATTGCCGCAGCATTTATTCGCGATGTGCAGTTTTTGCGCATGGCACTTGTGGTTACGGGTATTGGCTTAGGCGCGTCGAGCGTGGCAAATATTTCGATGATGATGTCGATGACCGCCGGTCGTAGTGGTGTGTATATCGGGCTTTGGGGTACAGCGCAGAGTCTTGCCATTTTTATTGGCCATCTTGGTGCTGGAATTATTATTGATGTGGTGTATCATGTTACAGGTGAGTATGTTTGGGCGTATGTTTCGATTTTTGTGATGGAAATCATCGCTTTTACTATTGCAAGTTTGATGATTTCGCATGTCTCGAAGGAGGCATTTGAGGTAGAAAGCGAGGCGAAAATGGCAGAGCTTGCGCTTGCCAATAAAGGGTAATTCTATGAAATACGTTTTTGGCCCGATCTCTTCAAAACGTTTAGGTCAGTCGCTTGGTGTGGATTTGCTTCCGCCAAAAAGCTGTACCTGGAACTGCATTTATTGCCAGCTTGGCAGAACAAAAGAGTATGTAATCTCACCGAAGGAGTTTTTTCCGCGTGAAGAGATTCTCGACGAAATTCGCCAGACGCTTGCACTGCAACAGCCTCTTGACTGGATTACCTTTGTTGGTTCCGGTGAAACAATGCTTTATAAGGGAATTGGCTGGCTTCTTGCCGAGGTGAAAAAGCTCACGACCACTCCTGTCGCAGTTATTACTAACGGCTCGCTGCTTTATCGCACTGAGGTTCGCCAAGAGTTGCTGCTTGCCGATGCGGTGCTTCCGTCGCTCAATGCCGGTTCTGCTGCATTGCACGATTTGATTTGCCGCCCGGCATCAGGACTTACCTTTCAGCAGCATGTTGATGGATTAGTGGCTTTTCGTCATGAATATTGCGGGCGACTCTGGATTGAAGTGATGCTGCTTCAGGGTATTAACGATTCTGATGCTGCACTGCATGATCTTGCTGCTGTTATCCGGCAAATTAACCCTGATATGGTGCATCTTGTTCTTCCCACGCGTCCAGCGCCGGAGAAGGAGGTGCAGCTTCCTGTGCCGGAGCGTCTTGAACGTGCTATTGCCATTCTTTCAGAGGTTGCAACGGTTGTCAATCCCCTTAAAGGGAACATGGATCTTCGCAACGCTACCGACAAGCTCGAAGCTATTACTGCTATTGTTTCTCGCCATCCGGTGCAGCAGCGCGAATTGCATAAAGCCATTGCTGATTGTTTTCCCGCAGGGAGCGGTAAGGCAGATGATGTTTTGCAGGAGCTGTTTGCGTCTGGTCGTTTTAACTGTGTTGAGCATAACGGCGAGTCGTATTGGGTGATGAAGGTGGAGTGATGGGGGAGTGCGGTGCAATTCTCACCATAATCAATATTTCAACAACAAGAGTATGGCACAAACAAAAGCGCCAAAAGAGATAAAAGAAGAGCCGATAGAAAAGCAGCTTTGGAAAGCCGCTGACAAGTTGCGTAAAAATATTGACGCCGCTGAATACAAGCATGTTGTGCTCGGTCTGATGTTTCTCAAATACATCTCTGACTCTTTTGAGGAGATGTACACCAAACTTCAGGCAGGCGAAGGGGAGTATGCCGGAGCTGATCCTGAAGATAAGGATGAGTACAACGGGGAAAATATTTTCTTTGTGCCTCAGCAAGCTCGCTGGTCTTTTTTATTGACAAATGCTCGCCAGTCGGATATTGGCATCCTTGTTGATGAGGCAATGGATATTATCGAAAAGGAAAATCCCCTGCTCAAGGGTGTTCTACCTAAAGTTTATGCACGCCAAAACCTCGATCCCGCAAGCCTTGGAGGTTTGATTGACCTTATGAGCAATATCGCCCTCGGTGATGCCAAGTCGCGGAGCCGCGACGTGCTCGGTCACGTGTTTGAATACTTTCTCGGAGAATTTGCTCTCGCCGAAGGCAAGCAGGGCGGGCAGTTTTATACTCCGCGCAGCATTGTTGAACTGCTTGTGTCCATGCTTGAGCCTTACAAAGGAAGGGTTTTGGATTCCTGCTGTGGTTCCGGCGGTATGTTTGTGCAATCGGAGCGATTTATCACTGAGCATCAAGGCCGAGTGAAGGATATTTCAATCTACGGTCAGGAGAGCAACCAGACCACCTGGCGCTTGGCAAAGATCAACCTTGCCATTCGAGGTATCGACAGCTCACAGGTGAAATGGAACAACGAAGGCTCCTTTCTCAACGATGCCCATAAAGACCTTAAAGCTGATTACGTTATTGCGAATCCTCCTTTTAATGACAGCGACTGGAGCGGTGACAAGCTCCGTAGTGATGGCCGATGGAAGTACGGTATTCCGCCAGCAGGCAATGCCAACTTTGCATGGTTGCAGCACTTCATTTTTCACCTTGCGCCGAACGGTATTGCCGGGGTTGTGCTTGCCAAAGGAGCACTTACCAGTAAAAGCAGCGGCGAAGGGGATATCCGTAAATCCATGATAGCCGATGGAAACCTGATTGACTGTGTTGTCAACCTGCCGGCCAAGCTCTTTCTGAACACCCAGATTCCTGCCGCGCTCTGGTTTTTGAACCGGGCACGGAACAACGGGCACCCGCGAAAGAACGAAATTCTCTTTGTCGATGCGCGTAATCTGGGTCACCTTATCAACCGCCGTACCCGTGAACTTTCAGGTGATGACATTGATCTCATAGCCAAAACCTATCACGACTGGCGAACCGGCGAAGGTGCGTATGAGGATGTAAAAGGCTTTTGTGCATCCGTACTGTTGGAACGAGTGCAAGAGCTCGATTATGTGCTTACACCGGGTCGCTATGTTGGTCTTGCAGAGGAAGAGGATGACTTTGATTTTGCTGAACGCTTTGCTGCTCTGAAGGCTGAGTTTGAGGCTCAGTTGGTGGAAGAGGCTGCGCTGAACAAGGCAATTGCTGAGAATCTGGCGAGGGTGAAGGTATGAAATGGGTTTGCCGCAGAAATTTGGAGCTGATGCGCCAGTGGTATTGGTTCTTGACCGGGACAAATGCAATTGCGAAGCAAGCTGCTGCGCAATCAGGTCAGTCAGCAATTGCGCAACAAGCTGTTTCGCAATTGGATAAACCCGCAATTGTGCAGCAGGCTGCTGCCCAATTTGAAAACTCTCTATTTGGGCAACAGGCTGTTGCCCAAATACCCTTGGTAAATAATTGCGGAATTAGGGAGGATCGATGGGTGAGGGTTTGAGTGGGTGGCATAAGACAACTACGGCTCAGTTAATTAAGGATGAAATCCTCAAGATCGGCGATGGTTATCGAGCTAAAAACGATGAGCTTGTTGCTGATGGACTTCCTTTTGCACGAGCAGGAAATATAAATGCTGGGTTTCATTTTGATGATGCAGATTGTCTTCCTCTTCATTATAAAAATATTGTTGGAGATAAAGTAAGTATGGCAGGTGATACTGTTTTCACCTCAAAAGGTAGTGTTGGCCGTATAGCTTATGTATCACAAAGAACTGTTCAGTTTATTTATTCTCCACAGCTTTGTTTCTGGCGTAGCTTGAATAATAAAAAAGTTTTGCCGCGTTTTCTTTATTTCTGGATGCATCACAAGGAGTTCCTTGAACAAGTTGAAGCCGTTAAAGGTCAGACAGATATGGCCGATTACGTTAATTTAGCTGATCAACGGAAAATGAAGATCACTCTTCCTACCCTTCCCGAACAAAACGCCATTGCTAACATCCTTAGCAGCCTTGACGACAAAATCGATCTGCTGCATCGCCAGAATAAAACCCTCGAATCCATGGCCGAAACCCTCTTTCGCCAGTGGTTTATCGAAGAAGCGCAGAAGGAGTGGGAGGAAAGACCTTTGAGTAGTATTGCCGATTTTCTGAACGGTTTAGCTTGTCAGAAATATCCTCCTCAGAATGGAATTGAAAAACTGCCTGTACTCAAAATCAAAGAATTAAGCAGTGGAATAACCGAGTTATCAGATTGGGCAACGAGTAGAGTTAAACCAGCGTCCGTTGTTGAATTCGGAGATGTAATTTTTGCTTGGTCGGCGTCCCTTATGGTCAAGGTATGGGATGGCGAACGGTGTGTATTGAACCAGCACTTGTTCAAGGTTATATCTGCTGATTTTCCGAAATGGTTTTATCTGATGTGGTGTAAGCATCATTTGGCGGAATTTATATCAATCTCTTCTGCTCATGCAACCACGATGGGGCATATAAAAAGAGGTGATCTGGATGCGGCTATGGTCATTGTTCCTTCAGAGCATGAACTCAAGGAGATGACCAAAATCATGGCACCAATACTGGACAGACAGATTGCAAATGCCAAGCAGATCAAGTCTCTTGAAAAACTCCGTGACACCCTTCTTCCAAAACTGATGAGCGGCGAAGTCAGGGTGGATGCGTAATAATATTATCGGATTGGTATCAGGAATATCAACATGTTGCATATATGTTATGAATCGTGGTTCTGTAGAGACAACGCATGCGTTGTCTCTACGGTTCGTCGATCAATGGTGATCTTTGAAAAATGAATTAAAATATTATCAGATTGGCATCGGTAAGGTCAATGCATTGAATATTTTAGAGGTTAACTGTTAACCCGACAGGATCCCTAACAAAAATCGGAATCTATGTGCAAATTTCGAAATACATATCGTATACCATCCGCTCGCCTTCAATCTTGGGCTTATGGGTGGAATGGTTCATATTTTGTAACCATTTGCACGAATGGGAGACAATGTTATTTTGGTGATATACTCTATGGAAAAATGAAATATTCGGCTATTGGTGAAATTGCTCATAATTGCTGGTTAGAAACATTTAACCATTTTCCATTTGTCACATTGGATGTATTTGTGGTAATGCCAAATCATCTGCATGGAATATTAATATTGACCGGAAATGATAATGATCCCGTAGAGACAACGCATGCGTTGTCTCTACAAAAAACCATTACACAATCAAACCAATCCATCGGAGAAAAACGGTTTCAGAATCAGGGCAAAAACACCATTTCATCTATTATTGGTTCATATAAATCTGCTGTATCAAAACATACACATCGTTTGGGTTTCGATTTTACATGGCAACCACGTTTTTACGACCATATTATTCGCAATGATAAATCATATCAAGCCATAGCAGAATATATTATTCATAATCCCCTGAAATGGGAGAATGATACATTCAATCCATCTGTTCAAAACTATTAGTAATGGCCGGAATCACCGAATCTGCCATCGAAGCGTTTGCCATCAAGTTGTTTGAGCGGCAGGGATACAGCT
>DYND01000038.1 GCA_020721255.1 Chlorobium chlorochromatii | reverse complement strand
TAACTCGCTAACTCAACAGGACAATTTCTCCATTTCCAACTGAGGCAAAACAGAACAAAGGGGTGTTTGCGTTAACTTTGGAACCTGAACATGGTAATCGTACCAAGAAAACAGAGCAGGATAGCAGCTATTTTAACCAGCCGGAACTTCAGCAAATCATTAAAGAAGCGGAAGCAGATTTCGCTGCAGGCAAGCATAACATGATTAAGGATCCCAGGAACATATGGGAAAGTATACTTTAGCGCTTTCGCCACTGAATTGGACTCTTTTAAATTCCAACGCAAGAAATTCGTCCACAGCAATATTTTTCTGAAGTTCAGAAAAATTAACCCCTCTTTTCAATTCACTATAAAAAAAGAGCCACCTTGCTCAGGCAGCTCTTTTCCAGATCGCTCATACAAGCACTATATAAAAGCACTCGTCATTTACTTACATCCGAAGCTGTAACGCTGTGCTCATAAGATTCCGCACCATCCTCTTGTTCCGCCTCCATGGCAACGTCCTGACTTTGCGACTGTACAGGCGTTTGATCAGTCACCTTGGTTGATGCCGAAGAATAGTTCACCCAGTTAATCGACATGCTCCCCCACAAGGCACCCTGAATAACTGCATTGGATATATTCCCGGTATTCGTTGCCGAAGCACCCGCAGGAATCATGAACCATGCGAACGCGAACAATGCCGCTATACGCTGCGCGAACGTACTGATAGAATTGTGTTTCATGGCTATATCAGGTTTAAAGGGTTAATCCTAATCCAACAGCGCCAATCAAGCGCACACCATCGCCGGAGTTGTCGGTAAGATCAGCAGCACCGAGGCTGATCACCAATGGAATATCTTCTGTAATGGAAAATGTTTTCGATACACCGGCATTCAGGTTGACCCCGTTCCAGTCGGCGATAACATTAAACGAATCGAACGCTTCATACGAAACATTACCGAACACCGTAGTGCCATGCTTGCCTTTGCCATGCTCAACATCCAGAGGGCTTTTATCCCTGAAACGTCCGGTACCTGCACCGACACTTAAATGGAGACGGGTTGTGCCGGTATCCTCGTTGATGAACGGTTTGCACAACACGCCGTGGCTGTAAACAACATAATAGCTCTCATCGGCATCACCTTCGTCACTGAGCATAATGTTCTCCACACCGATAGCGATAGAGCGGGCACAACCAATGTAACGATGCAAGTGCAGGTTAAGCGCAAACGTATTAAATTCACTCATATCAAGAACAACCAATGCAGCCTGCAACCCCAGATGTTTGACTGGATTACCAATACCGACGCCAAAAGCCATTCCACCGTCGTCATCGTCACTATAAGGAGCCGGTGATGTGAAAGCCGCACCAACAAAAACCGAACCAAACGCGCTACCCCATCCGACCGGTGTTGTCAGCGACTTCGCATGAATATTCGGCAGAAAAAGCGATACCGGCAAGGTTGTAGACGCATCTACATTACACGGACTAAACGCCATGGCAACAGCGAGCACTGCTGAATAAATGTACTGTTTCAGATTTTTCATAGTGGTCCAATGATAAAGTTATTGATACGTATTGACCTCTATAATCGAAAGGGAAAGCTGGGTTTTATATTTAAAGTAAACGAAAATATCCGTAGTACTCAAGAAAAACCCAAAAATAAGTAGTTTTTTCGGGTTCTGTAGTACCCAATAGACCAAACACCACGGTAACCCCGGCAAATAATTTTCTCCTCCTATACCCCATTCCCCAGTACCCATTCCCCCTCATCGCTCATTGCTATCTCCATCCCCCCTCTTCCCCATTCCACTCTTCCTCTTCCCCACTACCCACTACCCAGTACCCCTCATCGCTCATTGCTCATTGCTATCTCCCCACCCATTACCTCTCCTCCGGCTAACCGCTCACGGCTCACAGCCCACAATCTTTCCATCCGTGCCAATCCGTGGGCAACTCTTCCTCTTTCATCTTCTCTATTCACTAATCACCTCTTCCCCTCATCCTCAATCCGCGGGAACCGCGTTCTTCCTCTTCCATCAAAAAAACCGCGCCTGAATTGACCGGCGAAACCGGGCAACGCAGGCGCCTCTGTGAAAATCCGTGCCAATCTGTGGGCAAAAATCTTCCCCACCCACTACCCACGACCCATCTCCCTCTTCAATCCCAGCATCCCGTCTCCTGACTCCTGACAAAAAGCAGAGCGCTATCGAAGACAAAGCACTGCTCGGGCAAAAGCCTTGAAATCGCAGAGATGATGCCGAGCAATCGCATGCACAATCGCCCAGTCGATCGTATCGTAATTATGTACCGCCAGATTGCGAAAACCTACCGCTTTTTTCATGCTCACGCAAAGCTCCGGATCAATCACACCCAACTCCTGCAGCAAATCAAAACTCTGTCCCATCGTCAATGGCGAAGGGAGGTCCGATTCGGAAAGAACGTGATTGGCAATATCGACGCAAAGCTGTACAGCCCGTGTCAGGTTGACAGAAACAATATCCTGTGCGTCACAGTCCCGTGCAAATGTATCCACATTGACGGGACAACGCCCTTCCACTCTGTCAACAGCTCGACGCAGGGACTCGATCTTCTGTTCAATCAGACTCCAATCCATCTCTTCCTCCTCTCTTCCAGCACCCTCTGTCGAATGGGCATAAAATCAGCGCTGTCGATCTGGTATCGCGTAAGCAGCATCGCATAGAGCGAATTTGAACCGAGAATCCTTCTGCCTTTAGAGAAGATCTGCTCCATGACGGGAAGTCCTGCAGTCTTGAGATCAACCAGATCCACAGGCCGACCGATCCGAAGCGCAAGATCTGCTACCAGACACATTTTTTCTTCTGCCGTCAATGCCCGGCCTGCATAAACAGCAAGATCGAGATCACTCTCAGACCCCGCCATTCCTTTGGCCATGGAACCGAAAAGTACCACAAGTGTAATAAAGGGATGAGCTTCAAGCACATCCCTGATCATCTGATCTATATCCTGTATCATTTCCATAAGTATTACCATACGTTCTATTCATGGTAACATACAAAGAATTATTGCATCTCTGTTTACACAAACAAACCCAAACCATGCAATATTCCCGGAACCTCAATAAAGCTTGACACAATCTTTATAACCGCCGCCAATCGCGCAAATCCATTGGCAGAAAAGGAGTATCGATTGCTCCGCATCCGGGAGGATCATTCGCTTTGCGGGAGAAAAAGTGAAGAGCGTGAATAGAAGGGAAGTAACGAAAGAAGCAGGAGGGTCGCCATCCCCGAGGTTCCACACCGGGCTACCGCTATCCCGCTCCCGACTACCTGCTACCGACTACTGTTTCATCCCCATTCCCCCTCATTGCTCATTGCTCATTGCTCATTGCTATCTCCCCCTCTTCCCCAGCTACCGGCTACAGAATACCGACTTCCAGCCCACAATCTTCACATCCGTGAAAATCCGCTCCCAATCAGCGGGAACCGCGTTCTTACTCTTCATGGCTGGATAGCGAGACAGCTGAATGGCTCAATAGCTGAAGAGCTTGACACAAACCCCGGTCAACCCTCATCAATCAATCTGTGCTAATCTGTGGGCAACTCTTCCTCTTCCATCCCCCGCCTTCCGTCTCCTGACTCCTGTCTCCCGCCTCCTTGCTTCAATCCGCGTTCTTCCTGCTTCATCCGGCTTGATATTCTGACAGCTCGATAGCTCAATGTCAAGAAAGCATAACGCTTAACCCGGTCACCCCTCCTCCATCCGTGCCAATCCGTGTTAATCCGTGGGCAAAAATCTTCTCTCTTCAATTCTTCTGTGAAAATCCGCTTTCAATCAGCGGGAACCGCGCTCTTCCTCTTCAAATAATCCGGCGGATGAATTGAGCAGCGAAGCTGACAACTCATCCGCCATCCGTGAAAATCCGTGCCAATCCGTGGGCAACTCTTCCTCTTTCATCTTCTCCATTCACTAATCACCTCTTCCCCTCTTCCTCAATCCGCGGAAACCGCGATCTTACTCTTCAAAAAAAATCCGGCGGATGAATTGATCAGCAAAGCTGATCAACTCATCCGCCATCTGTGAAAATCCGTGCCAATCCGTGGGCAACTCTTCCTCTTTCATCTTCTTCATTCACTAATCACCTCTTCCCCTCTTCCTCAATCAGCGGGAACCGCGATCTTATCTTTCCGAAATAATCCTGCGGCTGAATTGAACGGCAAAGCCGAGCAATACTGCCGCTAATCTGTGCTAATCCGTGCCAATCCGTGGGCAACTCTTCCTCTTTCATCTTCTCTATTCACTAATCACCTCTTCCCCTCTTCCTCAATCCGCGGGAACCGCGCTCTTACTCTCCAAAAAAAATCCGGCGGATGAATTGAGCAGCAAACCTGAACAACTCATCCGCCATCTGTGAAAATCCGTGCTAATCTGTGGGCAAAAATCTTCTCTCTTCAATTCTTCTGTGAAAATCCACTCCCAATCAGCGGGAACCGCGATCTTATCTTTCCGAAATAATCCTGCGGCTGAATTGAACGGCAAAGCCGAGCAATACTGCCGCTAATCTGTGCTAATCCGTGCCAATCCGTGGGCAACTCTTCCTCTTTCATCTTCTCCATTCACCTCTTCCTCAATCAGCGGGAACCGCGATCTTATCCTGAATAATTCATGAGACTGCAAAAGAGAGGCATCTCGAACCAAAAGTGAGCCTGCCATAGGCGAAGCCAACCT
>DYND01000037.1 GCA_020721255.1 Chlorobium chlorochromatii | reverse complement strand
ATGTTTTCCGCAAGATCCTGCGTGTCGTCACGCAGTTGACGCAGTTTGGCGCGTTGCTGTTCCAGCAGTGGGGTAATCGTGGTGTTCATGGTGTACTCCTGATGACGATGGGTGGGGGGTTAACGTCGGCAGGAGTAGAGTATGCGAGGGGTGCGTCAGAGAATGTCGCGTGGAATTCGGCAGCTGCGTTTTATCTGTTTAGAGCGCTTCGATACCTACGGGTTGAACCTACCCGGATTTTGAAGAGGCTTTTCAGCTCGATGGCAATAGACCTTCTCGCTGGAGCCATTCGCCGTATTCAAGCATGATTTTTCTCAAGCCCGACCCACGAAGTCCGTGGTTTTCAAGCAACAGTAATGAAACCATGTCTCTTCGCTGCTTTATAAACTTAAGGAATCCTTCAGCCAGTTTTTGATTGTGCTCCAATGCCTGACACAAGGCTTCATAATCCAGCGATGCTGCTGTCATGACGCCCTGCCCTGCTTTAATGACCTCATCCAGGCTTCGTTGGCTTTCTGGAACACGTGGTGCCTGCGGCACCCATTTTTCCTTGACTGACTTGTAAAACACACCCGCTTGGTTGGACGTAGACCCATTACGCGCTAATTTTTGTAGATAATGTTTCGCCGCGAGTACGTGTTGCTCTAACTCATGTAGCGTTCCCTTGTGAATATTGGCTACTTTGATTGCGGTTGCTTGGGGTAGACCTGCTTCCATCAACACCGCCACCAAATTAGAGTGTTCAACTTCATCCGCCTTGCTTGGCGCGGGCAGCGAGGCAAACAAATCGTCTTTACGACTTACGCGGAAGACAATTTCAACAATTTCCGAACCATTTTTGACCGTCTCAAAATCAACGACCAGATCAGTATGCTCGCTGACTGACTGCACTGCAGGCTCAATAACGCGTCGCCGAAATTCAAAAAATGCCATGTACTTGCCTTGAGCACCGAGCATGTCACGTAAACGGTTGGGTTCAATGCGTACCTCCGAAGAATCGTCGGCGCGCATCAGTAAAATCTCATACAAGCGCAAATGATACGGCGAGCTCAAACCGACAATATTGACTAGACGATATGAAGTGAAACGATCCCGCAACGCGAGGAAGTGCTCATTTAGATCCTGATTGAGCGTTATGACGAACTGGCTGTCTTTATACTCACAGGTTGGGACGATAACCATGCGCTTCCATTCTTTGTTCAGTTCTTCCGACACAGCCTCGTCATCAAAAAGATCCAAATTACTCTCTAAGTCGCGCGGACGAATGGTCACAGTGCGTTTCTGCAGAAGCGACGCGAGCTGCTTAAGTTTGGTATTGGACATGCCATTGAGCCCAAACACCACATCTAACATTCTTCGCTCAATCGTGACCCTGATACGTTCTTGCGGATTTGTCGAAGCCTCGTCCGGGATCATGCTTACGGCTAAAGCCAACAACTGAGCCTCTTTCAAGGTCATATCGTCGATGTTTGCAGCGACCAACTCGTGTGATTTGGTGACTGTTTGACTTTGATTGATATGTCTCAAGCCCGGCATCTCTAATTCCGTTAGTGTTGGGTTACGTACAAAAAAACGACCTGTTCAGACTTCAGCCACCAGATGCGTACAGATTCACGATGATCTGCGTGCAGATTGAAGACCATACGTACAAATTCATGACATTGACCGTGTTCAAGCCTGGCGCAGAGCACCCATAGCTCCTTGCAATCAGTGTAAAGCATTGTTTTCTGCTTGAAACCGGCGTTTTGCCTGATTAAACAGACAGAGCTTGTCTTATTAAACAAATAAAACTCTCTTTTTTTGTACGCATCAGTAAGGCCATCGTGAATCTGTACGCATGTGATCGTGAATCTGTACGTAGGCGACACCTAAATTTTTTCGCCTCCATAAGTCACTCATGGTTGAAAAAACCTAACCCTCTGTTTTTTAACGAAAAGAAAGCTAAGTATTTCACTTTCAAGTGCCAACCCAATCAAGAAAATCACAGAAATTTGGGCTAGTTATTTGTACGTATACGGTCGGTAATCTGTACGCATCCTCTCATGAAAATGTACGCTTGACATCATGAATCTGTACGCATCATCAACAACAACCCAAGACTAAAACGTTTATTTTCAATGAGTTAAACGGGATTTAGCCTTGGATACGTACAAATTCACGTCTCTAATAGTATAAATATGTTTAAATAATAATTCTCTTTGATGAAAATCACCTAAGATGATTTTCTTGACTGAACATTTGCTTTCTAGCAGAATTCACATCCATTGAGAAGGGTCAGGGGTTCAACGCAAAAATGAACGACTACTGTGTAATAACGACGGCAAACAATAAAGGCGGCGTGGGAAAAACACTGCTATCAAAGACGATGGGGGAATACGCATCCATCATCCTAGGAAAACGAACCTTATTGATTGATCTTGACCCCCAGACAAACTTAAGTCGCCGCTTTATTGACATGCGATTACTCAGCGATGGCAGTGAGGACTACGCGCCTCCTATCCACCCTGATTGGTCAAGCAACGACAAGGAATGGGATGGCGTTTCTTCATCAGCTGATATCTGGTTTTCAGGTGAAGCAATACCCTATCCTACTGATATTAAAGGGCTTGATATTCTCCCCGCACATGCACAGCTTCTTGCAGACGTTGAGCTTGTCAACAAACAAGATGTCTATCTCAAAGTGGTGCGTCGCTTGCGTGACTTCCTTTTTCTGCCTGATGTCATGTCTTCTTACGATCTGGTAGTCATTGATACGCGTCCATCAAAGGGGCCGCTAACAACAGCGGCACTTCACGCCTCAACACATATCGTTATACCTAGTGAAATGGAAGCACCCTCTGTTGAAGGTCTGTTTGGCATGGTCGCACTGCGAAACAACATCAACATCGGGCGATCAAGGGATGAGCAACTGAAAATTATCGGTATTTTGCCCAACAAGCTACAGCTAAGTACCCAGGTTCATCGAGAGCACATGGAATTATTGACCAGCGATCCCAACATAGCCCCTTATATTCTTCCGGTGAACATTGGCTATCGAACCGATTACAAAAAATCGATGTATCGTGATGTAGGTTCAATTTTTACTTTTCCACCATCAAACAAAGCACGGCAAGAGATTCAAGAAGTCTGCCGAGTCATTTTTGATCGCGTATACGGATAGATTCATGACCAGAAAGCGATTTAGCGTCAAGGATACACATCTCCAAGAATCCATTGGCGCCATGCTCCAAGAGCAAAATCAGGTAGGTGAAGGCCGAATTGAAACTCTGCCATTACAAACCATCCATACGGCGGAAGAAAACCCACGCTATGTCGGACGCATCACGCCAGCGGAAATACGCGATCATCGAGATGGGAAAATCGATCTTAATCAAGAAGTTGGGGATCGTGTTTCTTTCTTTGAAAGCGTGCAGGATCTTGCTAACTCCATCGCCAGACGAGGACTTCTTCAACCAATCATTGTGCGAGAAGACACCGATGGATTTAAGGTCATTGCGGGTGAAAGACGGCTCCTTGCACATATCCTGCTCAACAAGGAGCGCATTCGCGCGGTTGTTCGCCCCTCTGCGCCCGAGATGGAAGAGCGTGCTATTCGCCTGATTGAAAATCTTCAGCGTGAAAATTTGAGTTTTGCCGAACTTATTCGCGGCATTGAAGAGCTTGATTCCATTTTTCAGATGGAAAATGCTCGCCCTATGGATAGTACCGAACTTGCGGCTGAACTTCATAAACATGACAGCACGTGCCGTCGGTATTTACAGGTTATGCGCGGCCCTAAGGATGTTCGACAAGCGATTGATCACGGCTTAATTACAGGTCTCCGCCCTGCCCTCGCGCTGGTTGATGTGCACGGGGAGGACGAACGTGCGCTTATTCTTAGCCGGCTGAAGGGCGAGGCGATAACAGAAGACGGCATTAAAAATTCGCCAGCGTCAATTAGCCCCATCGTGCAGCCAGAGACTCGACGTGGTCGTCGGCGCACAAAAGTCAATTTGGGGATGGTAAAAAACACAGCAACAGTCAAGCATTTGATCGCGCTACTTTTAGGCGAAGACCAAATGGATGAGCGTTTTTCGTCGCTGGATTGGGATGACCTTGATCAGGTACAGGCTACCTGGGATACGATCATTGCCGAGCATGATCGGAGCACACCGCGTTGAAGAAATTAGGCTCCGCTCAACAAGAAGACTTGCTCAGCTTCCTGGATGTGCCCAAAGAAAAACAAAATGCGCAGCGCACCCCATTTCGAATTACCCCAGAGTTAAAAAAAGTACTCACTTTGGAGTTGATTAACTCTGGATATGGGATCAAGGGAAAGTCGCGCTGGGTGATCGAGGCCATTCAAGCCATGCTTGATGACCCTAGGTATACCACGAGCAAAATCTACCATGCTCAAATACTCGAATACGTGCACACGCACAACGAGAAATCCGCAGACTCCGTTAACCTCCCCTACCCTGTCTGGGTTCAAGCTTGGCATGCCATGCTGGACACCATGAGATATGGCGCGTCGCTCACACCACCAGAGTATGCGGAGGTCACTATTTCCTCTGTTCTGCATATAGCCATCCTAAATCGACTCAGTGCGTGCACAGTGCACGAATGATAAAAATCTGCCTCAAAGCCCATGCTGTCGCGGATAGCCAGCTAAGTAATTAAATTTTAAATAGCTTGTGGGCTTTCATTTTTTGCCGACTCATCTGAAAGTTTCTCTTTTTTTGAAGTGAACAAGTCACGAATCAGGATTGTTTCTACGCATAACCGTTCGTCCATACCTACGCAAAGCTACCCATAGGTAGCTTTGCTGCTGGATTC
>DYND01000036.1 GCA_020721255.1 Chlorobium chlorochromatii | reverse complement strand
TAGGAGAAAGTATGAAGACTGAGTTTAAAGCAAGTATGTTGAAAGATGCGATTTCACCCGATAGAGTTATGGTCGATGAAGATGGCGTAACGGTGAAAATTAGCAATGTGTTTAATGGGCAAGAAAGTTACGTTGCTTACAAAGATATTGTTCGAGTAGAAGTGAACACTGGAATTATGTTTGCAAATGTGGTGTTTCATTTAAAGAACGGACAAACCGTTGCAACTTTAGATAATTTCACAAATGGCGATGTTCGTAAAATGGAGGAACTCATTAAAACAAAAATCGCCGCTTTGTAAAGAAAATCAAGATAGATTGGCAAGCAGATTTTTAATTAAGATTAGTAATTCTTTGAGGATTGCTAGTCTTTTTTGATTGTGTGGAAAAATTAAAATTCACGGCGCTTGAATTTGAGAAGGGTTTTATCTTACCATATCATTTTGATAGACAAAGTATTTTTAAGGAAAGCGATTGGATATGTTAAAAAAAATTAATGCTTTAGTGGCGACAACACTGATTTTGAGTGCCTGCTCGAATCCCTCTGTAACGCCCAACGAACCGAATCACAGCGCAACAGGTGGCGATCCTTTACCATCTGGAACGGTGCTGATTGATCCAAACAACCCTGCGCCAGCGCCAGTGATTAGCACTATTTCTACGCCTTCGAGCGCGGGCACGCATCGAGTTGTGAAAGGGGATACTCTATTCAGTTTGGCGAAACGCTACCGCGTCAGCGTTCAAGAATTGATGAGTTGGAATCAGCTAAATTCGCCGAGTGCTTTGAAAATCGGACAGGTGCTGCGCATTCATTCAAGCAGTGGAAACGGGCGCAACAGCGTTTCTATTAAGAAAAAACCTTCAAAATCATCAATTTATCATACTGTGCGACGCGGTGATACTTTGTACAGTATTGCGCGCCATTATCGGCAAAGCGTCAGTAATTTGGCAAAATGGAACGGGGTGCGTAAATCTACACGTCTAAAAACCGGACAAAAATTGCGCGTTCGTCCTTAATTAAGCTAACATCTCAAAGAAAACTTTTCTCAAAATAAGGAGGAGATCAACCATGTATAAAGAATCATGGATTTTTACAATACTTATAACAACTTTAATTGCTATTTTAGGCATACTCGCGTATTTATTTCTTACCACTGACTTAACGTTACAAATGAAGCAAATGCTTCAAGATACTTTAAAAACCAATGAGAGCAATCAATTTGATAGCGGAAAGGTTTATCCTTACTTTTTGTTATTGGCAATTACGGGTTTAATTTACGGATTAGCAGTCGCAACATGGCATTATTGGTTGTTATACAAAGAAAAACGCTCCCAATGCACCACTTGTCAACGTCAACGTCAACCCGTATTTACTCACGTTAATTATGTTTGCCATTGCAATAAAAATGGCGATGGCATAGGTTATTGCTATCCCTTATTTCAAGAAGGAAAAGCATTAGAACTTTCTCCACAAAAAAATGCTCACATCACCGTCACTTTCTTTAAAAAGAAACCTCTTCCCTCTTCTCTTCCCAGCAAAGACAATTTGATCAGTAATACTTAACTTTTTTTCCATCCATAAAATGCGGTTTTCATCGCATCTTATGGGTTGTTTTCTGGGAAAACAGCCTTTATGCGGTGACGCTTAAACGGGCAACTCTCAACGCGCCGCTCACGTTGGGCGATGAATTTACCATACAGGCCATGATGCCGAATGCCATGCCGGAGGAACGCAACGCCAATTTCCTCTCCCGCACCAACACCGCCTATGTGCCGGAAGTGGTGATCAACACCGCCGAGGGCGAAAAAACTTACCGCCTGCTGCTGCAATTCCGCCCGCAGACCGGCACGTTGCGGGCATTGAAGATGCCAGTTGGTACTCCCCCTGACCAGCGAGCCGACTCTGTCCGGGCACATGGAAAACTTGCAGGATCAAATCAAGCAGGCGGAAATGCCGGTGGCGTGTTCCAACTTGTCCTTGCAGGGCACTTACGGCTACTCCACTTCCGGCTCGCGGCAGATTGACGGCGAGTGGTACAGTTACACTGAAGTCGGGGTCAATTACTTTGACGGCGCGGGCAAGCTGCTCAACGTCTATACCAACTCCCTGAACAACGCCACCTACAATGAAGAGGGAACTTACTCGGTCGCGCCGAATTGCGCGGCGGAAATGAACTACGCGGGCGGCGACAAGTTCTATTTGTTCACCCCGCCGATGGGCGACAAGTTCTATCACATTCAAGCCACCACGCCGGAATCGCCGGGGGGGTGCAATCGGGCTGGATGACGCGGGCGGAGCAAGGGATTGGATGGCTCTTGCAGCGCCGCCACCCTCAAGGGCACTTACGCCTACGGCTCGAAAGGTGTCAAGGGTGGGAAGTTGCACACCGAGAGCGGGTTGGAGTCCTACGACGGC
Organism: Chlorobium chlorochromatii; assembly: GCA_020721255.1. Classification (GTDB taxonomy): domain Bacteria; phylum Bacteroidota; class Chlorobiia; order Chlorobiales; family Chlorobiaceae; genus Chlorobium; species Chlorobium chlorochromatii. Next base: position 2,655 of record DYND01000036.1, on the reverse strand, counting down.
GCGGGCAACGTCACCAACATCTACACCGACACCGAAACCGGACAGATTCAGTATTCCAAAGGCCGCTATACGATAGATCAATATTGCGACACCTTAGTGGTGTATGAGGGCGGCAATCAGTACACTATGCACGTCGCGCCCAACGGCGATTCGCTGGCGTTTGTGCAAACCGCCGGGCTGCAAGCGGGCGAAATGCTCGGCGGCTCGGAAGAACGGGTTTCGATGCTGAGTTATGTATTGGCTCCAAGTGCTGCGGCCACCACCAGAAGCGCCCGCGCCACAGTACGCAGCAGTGGAACCAACAGCGGCGGATTCAGCACCATCGGCTTTGAGACCCCGGAACCAACATTCGATGAAAACGGGAGTATGGTTATGCCTAAAGATAATCAGGCACCCAAACCAGACACCGCCTGGATGCATGGCACAACGGAGTCGGAATGCAAGATGCGCGGGGGGGTGTGGGGCCATCTCGGTGCGCAGTACTGCGTGATGCTGCCTTAACCTCGCTGAATTAAACGGGTTAGTGAACTTTGCTTTAACTTTATTGGAGAAATCTTATGCAACACAAACTACGCCACGCGCTTCGGTGATGTCAGCGATGCCCAGGAATCTGCTGCCGAAAGCAATGAACTGCCTGAACCGCGCCTCAATCGCGTTTGTCAGGCTAGGGAGATTCTCGAAAAGCGCGTCACCGCGCCCCCCAGCCTGGAAGACTTGGCGCGTACCGTTGGCACCAACGCCAAACGCCTGTCGAAAGATTTTCAAATCCTGCACGGCATGACCGTATTCGCCTAGCTACGCGAGTACCGTTTGCGCCAAGCAGCGGACTTGTTGCGCACCAGCCAACTTTCTGTCAGCGAGATTGCCGACCGCCTCGGTTTTAGCAGCGGCCCAAATTTCTCCACGCTATTCAAAGAGCGTTTCTAGGTCACTCCCCGGCAGTACCGGACTTCCTCAGTCTAGCCACACCATAAAAAAAGCCACGCATTTAAACAAAATCGCCACGCATTCAAACCTTTTTTGCGGGATTTTTTTCTTATCATTCTGGTCAAATGTCAACATGGGCGCGGAAGTTCATGCTACCATCCTTCTGCATAAGCCCGGATAGGTCGGGATTAGTCACCCAACAAAATTGCTCACAATCAGGAGTATTCCCCCATGAAAAGACATTTAACTTCCATCATGCTGGCCTGCGGGCTATGTTTTGGCGGCATTGTGTCGTCGCCCGCTGCTGACGATGCTGAACAGGAAAAAAAGGCCAAGATGCAGGCAGAAAATATTATCAACACTGCTGATCGGTACAAGAAAAACATGATCGAGCATGAAACCAAGCTTAAAGAAATCCTTGCTCAACTAGATAAAACAGAGCAACAGATGAAGGCGCTGGCAGGCAAGGAGGATGCGCTGGGAGAGATGGGCAAACTCGCTAAACTAACAAATACCCTCAATACTTCTGCCGATGATCTCTACGAGAGTGCCAAAGCGGCGGATAAAAAACATCTTGATAATAATCAGCAGCTATGGAACAAAATCGTTAGCGGCGTGGACAAGAAAACAGCAAAAACTGTGATCGAGATATTGAATAACACAAAGAAAACAGCAGATAAGACGATCACAGAGGCAGAAACCATTTTTTCTGGACTTCGTAACCTGGTGAGAGCGTCAGCGGGTGCGGAAGCGCGTATCTTTGCCATCTACGAGACAAAACAAGCCGCCTCTGGGGGGGGACAACAAGCCAAACCAGCAGCCAAACCCGCAGAAGATCATTCTGGTGCCAAGAAACTTCTGGAACTGGAGAATTATCTGGCAGCCTCTAGCAAAACACTTGACCAACAGCTTAAAGCCATTAAACAGAGCATGAATACGCTTTCCTCGCTTACCATTATTCGTCAATACCGCTTCCCCGGTTATCCTAAGAGTAAAAGAGACGATAACAATACCGTGCTATGGAATACTAATAGCCTCAACGAAGGGATGAAAAAAGCACATACTGAAGGCGTGAATATTGGTAATAAATACAAAGAAATCAACACCTTGATTAAGGAAATGCTGGGGAAACTCGCAGAAAATCCCCAAAACTTCGCCAAGAATATTGCCTTTTTGGAGAATACACAAAGCACCCTGAAGTCAGACTTCAAAACGAGTAAAGACAATTATTCGAAATTCAAGGAGAACGCCAAAACCGTCATTGATAGCAATGGAACCGCATGGTTTGAGTAACTATCCAAATACCGTATTGACTCTGTTGCGGTGTGTGCAAAACCCATCACTGACTGCGGCGCAATAAAAATGGCGATGGCATAGGTTATTGCTATCCCTTATTTCAAGAAGGAAAAGCATTAGAACTTTCTCCACAAAAAAATGCTCACATCACCGTCACTTTCTTTAAAAAGAAACCTCTTCCCTCTTCTCTTCCCAGCAAAGACAATTTGATCAGTAATACTTAACTTTTTTTCCATCCATAAAATGCGGTTTTCATCGCATCTTATGGGTTGTTTTTGATGAACAATGCCGTTATATACAGTGATATTATACCCCTTGTAGATATTTTTAAGATGAAAACCCGCATAAACAGGCGATCCAGCATTTTTGAGTGGTGTAATATCAATGTACCATCGGGCTACACACCTTTTAAAACAGGTACATTAAAATTTA
>DYND01000008.1 GCA_020721255.1 Chlorobium chlorochromatii | reverse complement strand
GTTATATTAATTAATATTAAATGGTGTTAACTTTTTCAACAACCGGACACCAGTGCTGCAATATAATAAGAGTCTTTTGTAGTGTCAGCTTAGAGTTATATCTTTAATCTCTCTGATGTTTCCTCTGCATTCCCAAATTCCAATATCTTGGTTCATGCGTATTTTAACTTTTACAGGCAAAGGCGGGGTTGGTAAAACCAGCGTCTCTGCCGCTACGGCTGTTCGTTTATCACAACTTGGCTATCGAACACTTGTGCTCTCCACAGATCCCGCCCACAGTCTGTCGGATTCGTTTAACCTTCCACTTGGCGCTGAACCTACAAAGATAAAAGAGAATCTGGATGCCATTGAGGTTAATCCCTATGTTGATCTTAAAGAGAACTGGCAATCAGTGCAGAAGTATTACACTAAGATTTTTATGGCTCAGGGTGTTTCAGGTGTTATGGCTGATGAAATGACTATTCTTCCTGGTATGGAAGAGCTCTTTTCACTTTTGCGAATAAAACGATATAAAGCATCAGGGCTTTATGATGTTCTTGTCCTTGATACTGCTCCTACAGGCGAGACGCTGCGGCTTTTATCCCTTCCCGACACGCTTGCGTGGGGTATGAAAGCAATCAAAAATGTCAATAAATATCTTATCAAGCCATTGAGTAAGCCGCTTTCAAAAATGTCGGATAAAATAGCGTTTTTTGTGCCACCTGCAGATGCAATTGATTCCGTCGATCAAGTTTTTGATGAACTTGAGGATATTCGTGACATTTTAACCGATAATAAAAAATCGACGGTGCGTTTAGTAATGAACGCCGAAAAAATGTCGATTAAAGAGACAATGCGCGCTCTAACTTATCTGAATCTGTATGGATTTAAAGTAGATATGGTGCTTGTTAATCGACTGCTCGATACTCACGAAGATAGCGGCTATCTCGAAAATTGGAAAGCTATTCAGCAAAAATATCTTGGGGAGATAGAAGAGGGTTTTTCTCCACTTCCTGTTACCAAACTGCGTATGTATGAACAGGAAATTGTTGGGTTACCATCACTTGAGCAGTTTGCTAAGGATATGTATGGTGATACAGATCCTTCTGATATGATGTATGATGAACCACCCATCAAGTTTGTTCGCAACAAAGATGTTTACGAGGTGCAGTTGAAGCTGATGTTTGCCAATCCGGTTGATATTGACGTGTGGGTGACAGGTGATGAACTCTTTGTTCAGATTGGTAATCAGCGTAAAATTATAACCCTGCCAATTAGCCTTACCGGTCTTGAGCCAGGCAATGCGGTTTTCAAAGATAAATGGCTTCATATTCCTTTTGACCTTGGTCGTCAAAATCTCAGTCGTTCAAAGCAGGAGCAAAAGATGAACAACGTGTAAGCCCCCCAAGCGCACAAGCTGCGCTTATTTGCTTTGAACGATATTTATGTTTAAATTTTCTAAAAGAACTTGTTTGAGTTCATAAATTATAACAGAGGTGTCCCAAAAGGAGCCTCATCATCAAGGGAGAATGTTATGTCAGAATCTTATCAGAAATTACGTAAGGATTTTAAAGAGCTTGAGTTTACCGATCGCCTTACATTTCTTGCTGAGAGCGTGTTGTTGACCGGTCAGAGTGCTGTTGTTGGTGGTCTTAATCTTGCAGGAAGCCTGTTTGATACCGTGACTGGCACGGTTGGCGCTGTGATTGATGCTACAGGTATCGGTAACTTACTTGGTAATACTGGCGGTGTAGTTGGTGAAACCATCGATCGTGTTGCTATTACCGTTAAAGATGCTTCAAGAACAGCTAATGAGTTGTATGCAAGTGCAGTTGAGACCGTTGAGAATGCAACAGGCAATGCTGCAACTGCAGTTGGTGATGCTGGTGTGTCTGCTTCTGAAGTGGTTAAAAATTTTGCAGGTTCTTTTCAGAAAAGTGTAAAAAAATAAGAGTATTTTTGTTTTAGGCAGTAGTATGCTATATGTACGAATAAAATCTTTTCTTTGTTTTTTTTGTGAATTCCTGTAGATTAGAAAAAGAATAGTGTTCTAAAATCTGATTAACTTTCTATAATTAAAATTCCAAGGGGGACTTATGAGTGGTGGAGGTGTATTTACCGATATCCTGGCCGCAGCCGGTCGCATTTTTGAAGTCATGGTTGAGGGTCACTGGGAAACAGTAGGCATGTTGTTTGATTCTTTAGGTAAAGGTACAATGAGAATCAACCGTAATGCTTATGGCAGCATGGGCGGAGGCACAAGTCTTCGCGGTTCTTCACCTGAGGCAACAGGTTATGCTGTTCCAACTAAAGCTGTAGAGTCAAAGTTCGCAAAATAAGCGTTTTTGATCTACATTGTGTACAAGCAGTGGAAGTAGTTATTACTTTCACTGCTTTTTTTTTGAACAAAATAAGACTTGGTCTCTAATATGGTGCTTTGAGGAATTTCTGTTTATTATAAAATTTTCATAGATTTGACTTCGAGCTTTTGGCGGTTATTAAGCTGAACAGGTATGTCGTAATGGTTAATGTATCTTTGTATGTTTCGGGTCAAACCGAGCAGGGTGATGTAAGTGAGTTTTTTCAGAAAAGCCTCATGGAAGTCGGTGAAAATCCGATCGCTTTCTTTGATGGTGTTTTTTATGAAGCACAGCAGGAACGAGTAGGGAATATTGCGTTTCAGGATTATCTCATTTATACCGATAAAGCAGTGTACTTGTGGGCTCGAGGTTCGAATAAGGACTATCTTGACCGATTTAATTTAGGTTCGGTTTCTATGAATAGTCGTAATAAAGATCGTGACTTTGCTACGCTGAATTTCAAGGTGCGACGCGAAGAAAAAGAGCCTGTCTATGTGATTTTTGACATGGTTGAGTTGCGTGAAGCAGAGCTTATTACACGATTGCATACCGTTATTGAATCTCTTATTGAAGAGAATCTCGGTCTTAATTACCGCAAAAATCTACCAGATAAAGTCTCGTCACTAATTTTACAGGCAGCGCGTAGTATTTGTGTTCCCCAATCTTTTGCTCTTCGCTTTGATGCACAAAATCCTGTTCAGCAAGAGAGTAATATAGGGTATGGTCAGGATTTACTTGAACAATACAAGGCGAGCTTGGGCTATCCTCCATCTGAAGATCAACCTCGTACACAAAGCGCCGAGCAGAAAAAAGAAGGATTTTCGGCTGCCGACGCATTGAGGGGGATTGAGAATCTGCTTCCCACTGATCCTGCCGCATTAAAAAAAGTTGCGGAGTCGATAAAAGAGATGATTGGTGATGCACCTTTCAAGCTTCGCGATCAGATTAAGAGCGATCTTCAACATGTTCCCGGTATGATTACGGCGATCAATGAGCTGGTCACCAACATAGCGGACAACCCTCAGGCTGAGCGTTTTGTGATGAATCTTGTTAAAACAGCGGTTCGAAATGATGGCATGATTGGGTCAGTTGGCAAACTTTTACGACTCTCAACAAGTTTTGGTGACAGCGGAAAAAAACGGGGGCAGAAGTCTGCGGCAAAGTCTGACAATTCCGATGCCTCTCAATCGAGACAACGAGATTTTAATGATGATAATGATTCATTTTCTGGTAGGAAAAAAATAAAAATCAAGAGTGATGATCGTGCCACATTAAATGATGATTGTTTCAGTCATGCTGATTCAACATCTGAGACAACGCGAATATCTCCAGCTTCTGGTCGAAAAGTACGTGCAAAAGATGATGTTGAAGAGCATGATATGTCATCGCGCAAAAGTATAACAATACAAGCTGACGATGATAGTGCCTCCTCTCTTGTGAAAGAGATGATGAACATGGATGATTTAGCTGATGTCTCCACAACACCTGTTGTGCCAAGTGAACACGCAACGTTTCAACGAAAAAACGTTATGATTGCATCAGATCCTCAAGAAGGCACACGTTTATCTGAAGGGAATGGTATGGTATCAAGTTCAGATGATCGCCATTAGCCGGCAGCAATAAAATAGTGTTCAGTCAAGATTAAGTTTACTCAATAGTTTTATTATCAACATGAGAATTATTCTTTACCTGGGTAAAGGAGGGGTAGGCAAAACTACCGTTTCAGCTTCATCAGCAACAGCAATAGCCCGACGGGGGCAACGGGTTTTAATTATGAGTACTGATGTGGCTCACAGCCTTGCTGACGCTTTGAATGCAGAGCTCTCTTCAACGCCTCTTGAAGTTGAGAAGAATTTGTTTGCTATGGAGGTGAATGTTCTTTCTGAGATCCGAGAAAATTGGACGGAGCTTTACTCCTATTTTTCATCTATTTTGATGCATGATGGTGCTAACGAAGTTGTGGCTGAAGAGCTTGCCATTATGCCTGGAATGGAGGAGATGATTAGTCTTCGCTACATATGGAAAGCTGCAAAATCGGGAAATTACGATGTTGTTGTGGTTGATGCTGCTCCAACAGGTGAGACGATGCGTCTGCTTGGTATGCCAGAATCCTATGGCTGGTATGCCGATAAAATTGGTGGATGGCACTCAAAAGCGATTGGTTTTGCAGCACCTCTTCTTACAAAGTTCATGCCGAAGAAAAACATCTTTAAGTTGATGCCTGAGGTCAATGATCATATGAAAGAGCTTCATGCCATGCTTCAGGATAAAACTATAACCACGTTCAGAGTGGTGTTAAATCCTGAAAATATGGTTATTAAGGAGGCATTGCGAGTACAGACGTATCTCAATCTGTTTGGGTATAAGCTTGATGCTGCAGTTGTTAATAAAATTCTTCCGGCAAGTTCGCAGGACAGTTATTTACAGAGCCTGATTGATATCCAGAGCAAATATCTCAAAGTCATTGACAACTGTTTTTACCCTGTGCCCATTTTCAAAGTAAAGCAGTCAACCGCAGAAATTATCAATACGGACAGGCTCTATGAACTGAGTCAAGAGATGTTTGGTGATAAAAATCCCGCAGATGTACTCTATACTAATGATAAAACCCAGAAGTTGGAGAAGATCAACGGGAAGTATGTGCTGAGTCTGTATTTACCAAACGTTGAAGTGAAAAAGCTGAATGTGAATATCAAGGGAGATGAATTGCTTGTGGATATTAATAATTTCCGCAAGAGTATTATTCTGCCGAATGTGCTGGTTGGTCGAAAAACAGAAGGAGCTGATTTCGATGAAGGCAATTTGAATATCACCTTTACTAACTGAGTGCAGCATTGTGCTTATCCTCTCATCGACTCGATTAAAAGAGGGAGTAGATTAAATGCTACTCCCTCTTTTTTTTATCATTAAAATATTTTTAGTCTTAATCAAGACTGATTGATCGTTGCAGGCATCGAGAAGTTGATGAATACTCAGACCGGTTTTTGGATGCAGAGGGTTGGCAATGTCGAGCAGCGGAATGAGCACGAATTTTCGTTGCTGTAATTCTGGATGTGGTATTGAGAGAGTTGCTGTTTGCAGACAAAGATCGTCGTAGAGGAGAATATCAAGATCTATAACTCTCGGACTCCAACGAGCATATTTTTCAGGGCGACCCAGCTCTTGTTCGATGATTTTACAGTAGCGGCGCAGTTTTTCGGGTGCAAGAGGTGTTTCAAGCGACATGACACCGTTATAAAAGCGATGTTGTTCACTATTACCGATTGGTTCGGTTAAGTAAATGGCTGATATTGCGGTGATGGTGGTGTGCTCCAGAACCGCAAGTCGATCAACAGCACTTTGAAGGTGGTGAAGGCGATTGCCAATATTAGAGCCTATTCCGATGAAAACGTTGTGCATCACCATAACATAATTTAATGACGGATAGCGGAGTAATCGGCTTCTGCATAATCGCAGATACCATCAACTGGCGGGTTTCGTTTCCGGACTTTGATGCTTGCTTGCTCGAGAAGAGGGAAGTCTCTCAGTAGATCGTGCGCTATTTCATAAGCTACCGCTTCAATGAGAAAATACTTTTTCATGGTCAGCGCTTTTTTGATCTCCTTATATACTGCGCCGTAATCAATCGTTTTTGTAATATCATCGTTTTGCGCCGCATCGGTGAAATTGAAGCGCAGTTCTACATCAACCTCATATTTTGCACCAACAGTATGTTCTTCCTTAAGAACGCCGTGGTGAGCATAAAAAACCATGTTTACCAGCCGAACATAAGCGTAGGCGTGTTGAGTCATCTCATCCTGTCTTGTGGGTTATCAATTATCCTGTAATATAGCAATTTCATCTGCCAGCGAATGGTTTGTTTATGTGGCTTGATGCTTCACCTGTTGTGCTTTTTCAGCAATCGTGGAATGTGATAACCCTTAATGCCGATAAGAGCAATTGCCAAGTAACCAGCTTGAAAGCGGTGCATCATCACTTGAGAGAGTATAAAATTCGCTACCTTTAAAGCTGCAACAGATTTTTGCAATGTATCAAGATAAAAAGTTATGAAATATAAGGCTCTCAATGATTTTTATGAGGGATGCCGTGCAAGGGCGATAATGTTAGCTCTTGAGGAAGATCGTTATACAGGCGACATTACGACACTTGCAACGATTGACCCGCAGCAGGGTGGGCGCGCCGTTATTCGCGCTAAAGAGTGCGGCGTTGTGGCAGGTGTTGCGGTTGCGTTAGAGGTTTTTGTGGCGTGCGATCCTGCGCTTGCTATTATTGCCCATCACCAGGATGGTGATGCTGTTGATTGTGGAGATCTTATTCTTGAATTGAGCGGTAAACTTACTCCAATTCTTATTGGTGAGCGTACGGCGTTGAATTTTATGCAACGCATGTCGGGTATCGCCACAAAAACAAGAGGTTATGCTGATTTGGTGAAGCATACTGGCGCAAAACTACTCGACACACGAAAGACCGTTCCCGGGTTACGTTATTTCGATAAAGAGGCGGTTCGAATTGGTGGTGGTACCAATCATCGATTTGGTCTGTTTGATATGATTTTGATTAAAGATAATCATATCGACGCATCGGGAAGTATTACTGAAGCGATGCAACGCGCTAAAGCGTATCGCTCAACCCATGAGCTTGAGGTCAAGATTGAAACGGAGGTGCGTTCACTGGAGGAACTTCGTGAGGTACTTTCATGCCAGTCGGATATTATTTTACTCGATAATTTTACGCCCGTCCTGTTAGGCGAAGCTGTACAATTGGTGAAAAGCAGCGGTGTTGTGGTGCTCCTTGAAGCATCCGGGAATATTGGATTGCACAATGTAAAAGAGATTGCTGAAACTGGTGTGGATTATATCTCACTTGGCGAATTGACGCACAGTGTGAAAGCGCTTGATCTTTCGATGACCATCAAGCTTGATTGACAGGAGTTGCTATGGAGATTGGTGTTGATATTGTTGATTTGGATCGTATTGAAACTCTTTATAGAAAATACGGTATGAAGTTTCTCCAGCGATTTCTAACGAAAGATGAGATTGTTTTATGTCTTGCTAAACCACAGGTCGTTGCGAGCATTGCCGGGCGTTTTGCCGCTAAAGAGGCGATCGTCAAAGCGCTTGGTACTGGATTTTCAAGCCGGATGCATTGGAAAAGCTTTGCGATTTTGAATGATGAGCGAGGGCGTCCTTATGTTTGTTCTGCCGATAACCAATCGTTTCTACACCAATCCATCAAAATCTCCATTTCTCACGATCGCCATTCGGCAGTTGCTATGGCGATACTCGATGGCCTGCCAGACCATAAAAAAAGCAGGAGTCCATGTTAATGTGAGCTCCTGCTTTTGCTTTTTTACTTGGCTGCTGAAACCCTGATAGTTTATTCTTCCTCGGCGGTGGCAGGAATTGCTTTCTCCTCTTCAGTGATGGTCATGCTCGATTTCAGCACAGTGTAGATTTTCTCTTTGAAAATCATCTCAGAAACATACTCTCTGATATTCTGGCTTTCATATGATGCCAGCAACTGTGTTTTCTCAGCTTCAGGCATCTTTTCAGCCTGTTTATCAATGTAGGCTTTGATATCCTCATCCGAGATTTCCAGATTGTTCGTTTCTGCCACTTTCTGGCTGATCAGCATCCATTGTGCATGTTTTATCGCATTTGGGCGGAGTGTTTCCTGGAACTCTGATTCATCAAAATGTTTGGGGAAGTTGCCACCAATCTGGCGTTTGGCATTCTCCATAAGCATGTGCGCAAAAGAATCAACCAGCGACGCAGGGGTTGGTACCGGATTCTCCTCAATCATTTTGGCCGAAATTGCTTCGATCAGCTCCTCTTCAGCTTTTTTGTTGAAATGTGTTTGAAGCTGGTTTGTGATGTCGGCTTTAAAGTCAGCAACAGTTTCAAACTGCTGATGCGTAATCTCTTTGATCAGCTCATCGTTCACTTCAGGTAACTCGAGTCGTTTTACTTCGCTGATGGTAACACGGTAGCGAGTTGGTGCCGTCTCTTCGTTTTGCTCTTTGTTTTCAATATCAACGGTTTCCCCAGCTTTTTTGCCAGTTAACGCTGCGCGGAATGGGTTTGCTTCAGGAAGATATTCAAGGCTGAAATGGTGGTTTGAGGTCTTCTGCTCTTCGTCAGGTTCGCCAGCTTCATTGAGTTTCCACACATCGCCAATAACCGTATCTGTTGACAATGCCGCTTCATCAATACTGATGAGTGATCCGTGGCTTTTCAAAATCAAGGTCATTTCCCGCTCAATATCTGCCTCAGTAACGGTGTACTTCGCTTTGGTAAAGGTATAGCCGCTAAAATCTTTGAGTTCAAATTCAGGCTGAATTTCGTAAGCGAGCTGAATGGTCAATTGCTCCTCTGTAAAAGAGTAATCAGTAATCTGCGCACGGTTTGCAGGTTTGATCGATTCTGCTTCAGCAATTTCGCCAAAATATTTTGATGCCATTTTTTCAGCGATGGTTGTCTCAATCGATGAACCAACCAGTTTTTTGACTAAGCCTATCGGTGCGTGCCCTTTTCTGAATCCTTTGATTTGAACGTTTCTTCTGGCTTCTTCAAGCTCTTGGTTATATTCGGTACCAAACTCGTCTGTTGACAGAATTATTTCCAGAATTTGTTCGGTGTCGTTGATGTTCTTGATAATCTTTTGCAAGGCTCTCTGTGGTTAATTGGGAATGCTGAAAAAAGTAAAAGTGAATAAGATACTAATTTATCTTTTTTATTAAAGGGCATCACTCAAAATCTCTTGCCGCATTTCAAGTCAGATTTGGATGAGTTTGAGCAGTTTGTTTTTATCGCCTGTGCGTCATGTTGTTACCGACTTGGTTTATAGAGCAATGAAGAGTAACGTGCTTGATGGAGTAACTCTCTGGCAGCTTCTGCAATATCGTCGAGTGTGACGGCAGAAATGGCAGCAGTTTTTTCATCCGGCTCAATATATCGTCCAAAATAGGAGATGTCGGAGGCTGTTTGCGACATGCGGCGCGTCATCTTCTCCATTCCCATAATATGATAGCCAAGCAGTTTAGTTTTGGCGGCTTCCACCTCATCAGGATCGGGATGAAGGAGGGCGTCGCTTTTCAGGAGTTTTTCAATAAGCTCAAGCGTACTTTTCGCTTTGTTGCCATCGGTTCCTGCATAAATGTTCAGTGCGGTGACATCGTCGCAAAAGGTGAGCGATGAATAGACGGTGTAAGCTAATCCTCGTTTTTCGCGAAGTTCCAGATTGAGCAGTGAACTCATACCGTTCCCGAGCATGGAGTTGAGCACCATCAAGCTGTAGTAGTGTGGATCGTGCCGCGGTATAGCGGTTCCGAGAAGAATCTGTGCTTGATAGATTTGCTTTTTCAGCTTGATGGCAAATGGTGTGTAGTGCTCCGATAACAGTGGTTGACGTACATAAGTGTGCTCCGGAGACTGTATCAAAGCTCCTATAAAGTGCTCACCAAATTTCATAATATCGCTGTGCTGCACTTTGCCAGTAGCCGTAAGCAGCATTTTTTTTGGCACATAGTGCTGCTGCATAAAGTGTTTCAAATCGCTGTCGGAGAATCCCCCAACACTTTTTTCTGTGCCAAGAATTGGTCTGCCGATTGGATGATTGGGAAATGAGCGTAAGTCAAATTCATCAAAAATAAGCTCTTCAGGCGTATCATTGACACTGCTGATCTCTTCAATCACCACCTCTTTCTCTTTTTCAATCTCTTCGGACGGAAAAGTTGGATCGCAGACGAGATCGGCGAGCAGATCGAACGAGGTCTCGAGATGTTCCGGCAGGCAGCGCAGGTAAATGCAGGTATGCTCTTTTGTGGTATAGGCATCGAGGTAGCCGCCGTTTTTTTCAATATTTCGTGCAATATCAATATAGGTACGCCGCTGTGTCCCCTTAAAAATGGCATGTTCAATAAAGTGCGCTAATCCCGAACTTTTTTCCGGATCATCGCGCGAACCGGCATCAATCTGGATGCCAAGTGTAATGCTGTGTACATGCGGAACAGCATCCGTTACCACTCGAAGCCCGTTGTTGAGCACTCCTTGCTGAACCGAACCCTCTGCAATTGAAGAGCCTTGCTGCGGTCTATTATCGTTGACCATAAACAGAATATTTTTCTTGATGGAGCTGAGCGGATATGAACGCAATTGAGTGCAATGTAGTTTTAATTCTTATTTTCAGGAACAGTGAAGCTCTGCCGTCGTTTATCTATCGTTACTGCTGTATTCCATTATTTGTGGTGGTTGTGAAGAAATAAAGTATTTTCTTGTTAAGAGAGTGCGGCGGTTGCTCCTTGAGCTTTTATTATTATCACGAGTCAGGAAGGGAAAAGGCCGAAATATTCAGCGATTAATGCTCACATCATCAATTATTATAACCGGCGCTACCGGATATATTGGTTCACAAGTTGTTCGTGCGTTGTTGTCACGCTTTGGCAGTGACATTACCTGCAAGGTTATTGCTCGAAAAAGCTCGAACAGCTCTGCCTTTAAAGGCTTGCCGGTTCAGATTGTTTACGCTGACCTTCTTGATTCTCTTGCACTTCATGAGGCATTCAAAGGCGCCGACACAGTTTTTCATTGTGCCGGACTGATTGCTTACACCAAAAATTTCCGAAATGCTCTGTACGATGTCAATGTGCTTGGTACGAGAAATGTTGTCAATGCGTGTCTTTACAATAATGTCCGAAGGCTTGTAGTGACCAGCTCTATTGCTGCGATTGGCGTTACTGAGGATGGTTCGCCAGCGAATGAATCGACAACATTTCAGGAGTGGCAACACGGTAATGGTTATATGGAAGCGAAGCATCTTGCAGAGCTTGAGGGATTACGGGGTGTGGCTGAGGGGCTTGAAGTAGTGATGCTCAATCCCGGCGTGGTGATTGGCGTCGATTATGCAAATCCAAGCTCAATCAGCTCCTCGAACAAGGTGCTGCGACTGATGTATGAAGGGCGATTACCATTTGCACCGTCAGGCAGTACTGGTTTTGTTGATGTGCGCGATGTCGCTGAGGCTCATCTTACTGCATGGGAACATGGTGTTTCTGGCGAGCGCTATGTTGTTGTCGGTCACAATCTTTCATTCCGCGAACTCTTTACCCGCATTGGTAGACGTAACAGTAGTGCAAATGGAGGTGCTGTTATTCTCCCACAAAACCTTGCGTTGCTTGCCGGTTTGGGTGGAGAATTCTGGTCTTTGCTGCTGAATTGTCCATCCTTTATCAGTCTTGAGAGTATTGCTACTTCAGCTCGTTCTCTTGCTTATAATAACACCAAATCAATTAAGGAGTTACGTCTTTGCTACCGCGATTTGGCGGAGAGCTTCAAAACGATTACGGCCTAAATTCATCCTCTTTTTTCTCAATTTTATTTATGCTTGGAACTATGGATATCCAGAAAACAGAACAGACGTACATGGCGGTTGATCCTGCAAAACTGAAACAGTTGAATTTAGCGGTTGATGCCGTTGAAAAACAGTTTGGCAAAGGCGCCATTATGCGCATGGGTGATGACTCTGCCGGCATGACGGTGCAGTCGATCTCCACCGGCTCAATGGCGCTTGATTTTGCGCTTGGTGTCGGCGGGTTGCCACGTGGTCGCGTTACTGAAATTTATGGACCGGAATCATCCGGCAAAACGACGCTTGCGCTGCATGTTATTGCAGAGGCTCAAAAAGAGGGCGGCATTGCGGCGATTGTTGATGCTGAACACGCTTTTGATCCAACGTATGCCCGTAAGCTCGGCGTTGATATCAATGCACTGCTTATCAGCCAACCGGAGTCAGGCGAGCAGGCGCTTTCGATTGTTGAGATGCTGGTGCGCAGTGGCGCCATTGATGTTGTTGTTGTGGATTCTGTTGCAGCTTTAGTCCCGCAGGCTGAGCTTGAGGGCGAAATGGGTGATAGTGTCATGGGTTTGCAGGCGCGGCTGATGAGTCAGGCGTTGCGCAAACTCACAGGCGCAATCTCAAAATCGAGCACGGTGTGTATTTTTATCAATCAGCTTCGCGATAAAATCGGGGTGATGTACGGCAGCCCGGAGACAACAACCGGAGGAAAGGCACTGAAATTTTATTCATCTGTGCGTCTTGATATTCGCAAAATTGCCCAGATCAAGGATGGAGATGAGAGTACCGGTAATCGCACCAGAGTCAAAGTGGTCAAAAACAAAGTTGCACCACCCTTCAAAACGGCTGAGTTTGATATTCTTTATGGCGAAGGTATTTCAGCCATAGGTGAGCTGATTGATCTTGGTGTTGAATTTGGCGTGATTAAAAAAGCGGGATCGTGGTTCAGCTATGGGCAGGACAAGCTTGGTCAAGGACGCGAAACCGTTAAAAAAGCATTGCGTGAAGATCCGATGCTGTACAAAAAAATTCATTTGCAAGTCAAAGAATTGATGACTGGAACTGCGGAAATTATCAGTACTCCGGAATGAAAATTGGCGTTCTTAATATAGATTGTCCGGTTATTCTTGCACCAATGGAGGATGTTACCGACCGTGCTTTTCGGCAACTCTGCAAGCGGCATGGGGCGGATATTGTCTATACTGAATTTATCAGCGCGGAAGCGTTGCGGCGCGGTGTTGAAAAGTCGTTGCGCAAGCTGAAGGCTGACCCTGTTGAGCGCCCTTTTGCAATTCAGATTTTTGGTAATACCATTGAATCAATGGTTGAAGCTGCCGTGATTGCCGAAGAGTATCATCCCGATTATCTTGATATTAATTTTGGTTGCCCCACCAAAAAGGTGGCTGGCAAAGGCGCAGGCGCTGCGCTGCTTCGCGAGCCGGAGAAGATGGCGCAGATTTCCGAAGCGGTCGTCAAATCAGTGAAAATTCCGGTAACCGCCAAAACTCGAATTGGCTGGGATTTCGATTCCATCAACATTCTCGATGTGCTTCTACGCCTTGAAGATGCGGGCATTCAAGCGCTTGCACTGCACGGGCGCACGCGGAGCCAGATGTATAAGGGCAGGGCAGACTGGAGCTGGATTCGTGCCACCAAAGAGAGGGCACGAATTCCGATTATTGCCAATGGTGATATCTGGTCAGCCGACGACGCTGTTGCCATGTTTGCCGAAACTGGCGCTGATGGAGTGATGATTGGGCGTGGTTCCATCGGCAATCCCTTTATTTTTGAAGAGGCGAAAGCGCTGCTTACGACCGGCAAACCGCTGCCACCGCCCGATTTCCGTCAACGGATTGCAGCGGCAATCGAGCATTTACAGCTCTCAGTACAGTTCAAAGGTGAAAAATATGGCGTGCTTGAGATGCGCCGACACTATTCCACATATCTGAAAGGGCTGCCGATGGTATCGCGTGTACGCAACAAGCTGGTTCGCGAGGAGAGCTGGGAGCTGGTTATCGAATTACTGCTTGCTTACCAGCAAGAGTGTGAAGGATACGTGCGCGATGGAAAAATCCACGAAGGCGGCGAATACCTGAATGATCATTCAGAAAAACTCATTTTGAATTATTAAACCATACGTTATGAGCAAGAGAGATTCGCGCTGCAAAGTAGCAGTGCTTGGAGCAACTGGACTGGTTGGCCGCACTATGATGAAGGTGTTGGAGGAGAGAAATTTTCCAGCAACGGATTTTGTGCCCATTGCATCAGCAAGAAGCGCTGGTCAGAACGTGACCTTTCGCGGGCAGGAGTTTGTTATTCGCGAACCTTCAGCAGAAGTGTTTCGCGATGTTGATATTGCACTTTTCTCCGCAGGTGCTACCGCAAGTAGAGAATGGGCACCAATTGCGGCTGCTGAGGGCGCTATCGTTATTGACAACTCATCAGCATTCCGCATGGAACCGAACGTGCCGCTTGTGGTGCCGGAGGTGAATCCCGGAGATATTTTTTGCACCGATGGAACACCAGAGCCAATTATCGCCAATCCGAACTGCTCAACCATCCAGATGGTGGTAGCGCTGAAACCGCTGCACGACAAATATGGCGTGAAGCGCGTTATCGTCTCAACCTATCAGTCTGTAACGGGCAAGGGCAAAGCGGGACGCGACGCTCTCGAAAGCGAGCTTGCTGGAGAAGCACAGGAGCAGTTCACCCATTTCCACCAGATTGCCTTTAATGCTGTGCCGCAGATTGATGCTTTCACGGAGAACGGCTACACCAAGGAAGAGATGAAGATGGTGAACGAGACGAAAAAAATTATGGGTGATGACTCCATCAGCGTTTCGCCAACCACCGTTCGCATTCCGGTTTATGGCGGTCACGGCGAGGCGCTGAATATTGAGCTTGCGAAAGAGTTCGATATCGACGAAGTGCGTGCGCTTCTTGCCAGTTCGCCCGGCATTATTTTGCAGGACGATCCCTCAGCACGGCTCTATCCCATGCCGCTGACCTCCTACGAGCGCGACGAAGTTTTTGTCGGGCGCGTGCGTCGCGATTACTGGCATCCGCAGACGCTGAACATGTGGATTGTCTCCGACAACCTCCGCAAAGGCGCCGCCACTAATGCGGTGCAGATTGCTGAAGTTATTGTCGCGAAGAATTAGTGGGTTGTTGTTGTGTGCAGGAGCCATCGGTGTTGATCTGATGGCTCTTTTGATGGAAGGTAGTGGATCTGATGAGATTGCATTTTCCGCTCTTTACAGTGATGGACGAGTCATAGTTTCTAAGAAATGATACCCAAAAGCTTGTATCTGTTTTAACTCTATAATCAGTAGGAAAGGGAGTCGGTTAACCATAACATCCTTCAACTCACGAACATCACCCATCTGGAGAGGCGTTACTGAAAGCGGAGCACTGATGCACGGCAATGTCGTTTTGAATGCGCGAGCCGTTCATTATCGCCTATTTGTAAGCCTCCACGAAAAAGTATAACTTCAAGCCAATAATTCAAGTAACCCGGCAACATATATTATACACTTATGCGTTCACTATCCATCCTCGGCAGTACCGGCTCAATCGGACTCAGTACACTTGACGTTATCAGGCAGCACCCTGAAAAATTCAATATTATCGGTCTTGCCGAAGGTCACGATGTCGCCTTGCTTGCGGAACAGATCAAAGAATTCCGACCGGATGCGGTTTCAGTCAGAGATGCTGATTCGGCAAAAAAACTGCAAGAACTGCTCGGATCTCACAAACCTGAAATTTTTTACGGCATCGAAGGAGCTGCCACCATTGCCTCCGCAAATGGCGTGGAAATGGTCGTCTCTGCCATCGTTGGAGCCGCCGGACTGGTGCCAACAGTCACTGCAATCAAGGCTGGCAAGCATATCGCATTGGCCAATAAGGAGACACTTGTTGTCGCAGGGCAGCTCGTCTCTGATCTGGTAAAGAAACATAACGTCCACTTGCTGCCAGTTGACAGTGAGCACTCTGCAATTTTCCAGTCACTTGCCGGTCATCGGGCAGAGGATGTTGAACGCATCATACTGACCGCTTCGGGCGGTCCGTTCCGCAACACCTCGGCAGAGGAGATGAAAAATGTAAAGCTTGAGCAGGCACTGAAACATCCACAATGGACAATGGGTGCAAAAATCACGATTGACTCCGCAACCATGATGAATAAAGGCCTTGAGGTAATCGAGGCACACTGGCTCTTTAACATGCCCGCTGAAAAAATTGGCGTTGTGGTACATCCCCAGAGCATCATTCATTCGATGGTCGAATATATCGACGGTTGCGTCATTGCACAGCTTGGGTCGCCTGATATGCGTGCACCGATTGCGTATGCTCTATCATGGCCAGAACGGTGCGAAAGCGGCATCCACAAGCTTGACCTGACAAAGATCGGAACCCTTACCTTTGAGGAGCCTGATATGGTACGTTTCCCCGCTCTCCGTCTGGCGTTTGACGCGCTGAAAGCTGGTCGTACCTATCCTGCTGTACTGAATGCGGCAAACGAGATTGCTGTAGCAGCTTTCCTCGATCGGAAGATTGGATTTACTGACATCGCTGCCACGGTCGAAAAAACCATGCAGGCGCATGAAGCTTATTCGCCAGTTGAACTTGATGAATATCTTCAGGCCGACCGTTGGGGACGTGAAACAGCAAGAAAACTGATTGCATAAATCTATAAACCAACCTAAATAAGAGGCTCTTTTCCGTTGCGCCGTATATCGGCATAACGGAAAAGCCTCGTTTTTTACTGAAATAAAGGATTGTCATGGATGTTTTAAGTACAGCATTTTTTTTTATTATTGCCATTTTCATTCTGGTTACAGTCCATGAACTGGGTCATTTCTTGACAGCAAAGCTGTTTGGAATGCGAGTCGATAAATTTTATATCGGCTTTGATTTTTTTGATTTACGTCTTTGGAAAAAGCAAGTTGGTGAAACCGAATATGGTATTGGGCTGTTCCCGCTTGGTGGCTATGTTAAAATTGCAGGCATGATTGATGAAAGCCTCGATACCAATTTTCAAAGCAGTGAGCCACAACCGTGGGAGTTCAGGGCAAAACCAGCATGGCAGCGTCTTATTGTGCTTGCTGGTGGTGTGGGTATGAACATTATTCTTGCCGCGTGCATCTTTATCGGGATTACTCTCACGCTTGGAGAATCGCGTACTAGCGTCAGCAATCCAGCATTTATCGAAAAAGGTTCCATTTTTGCTGCAATGGGCATGCAGACTGGCGACCGGTTGCAGCAAGCAAACGGCAAAGCTCTTGACAGTTGGGAAGAGGCGCTTGATCCATCACTTTTTACAGCGCAGTCACTTCGTTATACGCTACTTCGTGATGGGAAAAGCGTGACCGTGCAGGCACCGTTAAACATTATGTCGAGCCTAAACGATAAGCAGACTCTTGGTATGCGCCCAATTGTGCCACCTGTGGTTGATGAGGTGTTGAGTAATATGCCAGCAAGCAGTGCCGGTATGAAATCAGGTGCCCTTATTACAGGGATGAATGGTAAACCTGTTAGTGACTGGACAGAGGTTGTCGGGATTATCTCAGCTAATGCTGGCAAGCCACTCAGAATAACGTGGCAGCATCTTGCAACCAAAGATGGGAGGGTCATCACAGCAGAGCTTATTCGTGCTGAAGGTGAAACTACGGTAACAACGGTTGTACCAACAGCATCAGGTAAAATTGGTATTTCGTTGAAACAGACGATTACCTCCGATCGGAGAAAGCTCAGTGTCTCGGAGTCGATTGTCAGTGGTATCAGTCAGACCTGGAAAATGAGCGCCATGACGGTGCAGGGATTTGCAAAAATTTTTACGGGTCAGGAGGATTTTCGTAAGTCAGTTGGTGGACCGATCAAGATTGCAAAAATTGCGAGTCAAAGCGCTGAACAGGGGCCTGTCAGCTTTCTCTATTTTCTCTCGATGCTCTCAATTTCTCTGGCAATTATCAACATGTTGCCTGTTCCAGCGCTTGATGGTGGTCAATTTGTACTGAACGCTGTTGAGGGCATTATGGGTCGTGAAATGCCGTTCGAACTTAAAATGCGCATTCAGCAGATAGGTATGATGCTGCTTCTCGGTCTTTTCGCCTATATTCTTCTCAATGATATTTTTAGCCTTTGATGTCGATAAGCAAAAAAAATGCTTGATAAATTACAGTCGATTAAAGAGAAACACCTCGATCTTGAACAGTTGCTTGCCGACCCCAATGCAGCAAATGATCAGGCCCGCTATAAAAAGCTGAACAAAGAGTACAGTGATCTCAAGGAGATCGTGTTTGCGTATG
The DNA here is from genome assembly GCA_020721255.1 of Chlorobium chlorochromatii. Taxonomy (GTDB): domain Bacteria; phylum Bacteroidota; class Chlorobiia; order Chlorobiales; family Chlorobiaceae; genus Chlorobium; species Chlorobium chlorochromatii. The sequence continues at coordinate 42,200 of DYND01000008.1, read as the reverse complement.
ATCATTATGCTCAAAAAACGTCGGAGCTTGAAGCCTCGCGCCAATTGCTGCATGAGGAGAGTGAGCCTGATATGAAGGCTATGGTTGAGTTGGAGATCGATGAACTGGAGAATATGCTACCAGAGCTTGAACAGCGACTGAAAGTGTTACTTCTCCCAAAAGAGGAGGCTGATTCCCGTAACGTTATTATCGAGATTCGTGCTGGAACCGGTGGCGAAGAAGCGGCACTTTTTACTGCCGATTTAACTCGCATGTATCAGCGATATGCTGAACAGCAGGGATGGAAGTATCAGGTGTTGAGCTTTAATGAAAGTTCCGTGCCGGGTGGGTTCAGAGAGATGGTGCTCGAAGTGAGCGGTAACGATGTTTATGGTACCATGAAGTATGAGAGTGGCGTGCATCGTGTGCAGCGAGTACCCGACACTGAAACTCAAGGGCGCATCCACACATCGGCGGTGAGTGTTGCTGTGCTACCAGAAGCTGAAGAGGTTGATGTGGAGATACGGCGCGATGATTTACGCTTTGATACGTATCGCAGCGGAGGAAAAGGGGGGCAGAACGTTAACAAGGTTGAGACGGCCGTGCGTATTACGCATATTCCTACCGGCATTGTCGCCGCTTGCCAAGAGGAGCGTTCCCAGCTTCAGAATAAGGAGCGGGCGATGCAAATGCTGCGTACCAAGCTCTACGATATTCAGCTTGCCGAACAGCAGCAGCAACGTGCAGATATGCGCCGTTCGATGGTGACAACCGGCGACCGAAGCGCTAAAATCCGTACTTACAACTATCCGCAATCACGCGTTACTGACCACCGTATTGGCTTTACAAGCCACGGCTTGCCGCAGATTTTACAAGGGGAGCTGCAAGAGATTATTGAGGCGCTTAAAATGCACGACCAGACCGAACGGCTGAAATCCGAACTCATGTAAACGAAATAGAGGAAAGGCGATACGATGAAAATGGAAGCGACAGGAGTCAGCAAGGGTGACTGGATATTCCCCGTTGAATTTAACCATACCGTTGCTTACCTCAGCGATCAGAAAAAAATATTAGGGTTTAATCCCTTTTGTTATAATGTCGAACTTACCGATATCGACAATGTTTATAAGTGGCACTTTCGGGTAACTGATCCGCAAAACAACCCGTTTGATGTTATTTTTTTTGTTGAACAACTTGAAGAGCTGCTTGTTGAACTGCCTGCTCATATCGAATACAATGATCCGGCGGACTTGCCTGACGAAGTGATTCAGCGTTACACCGTTGGTAAAAAAATACGGTGGCAGCACCATCCTGCACCTGATGAAATTGAAGATCCTGATAAGTATCGTTTTGAAGGCAAAGCGTTTGCGGAAATGGAGCTTCGTCCGGTTGATGCTAAAAAAACACGAGTGCAGTTCGATTTACGAATCGATGTTTGTTTTATTCTCTATCCGGCTTTTCGCATTGTGCCTGAAAATATTCTTCATGCTATGACGAATGCCGGCATGTCGATTATCATGCAGACCTCAACGAATAAGATGTTCCATTCCATCACGAAAGACTTCGATAAAATTACCAAAGCATAAGCGGACGGTGGATAAGCTCATAAAAAAGATTTCTTATTTGTAAGAATACATAATTTGTGTTATAATTCGCCCCTTGATTGATGGGTTCCTAGCTCAGTTGGTTAGAGCGACTGGTTTACACCCAGTAGGTCGGGGGTTCGACTCCCTCGGGACCCACACTGAACAAACATATCAATAACGACAAAAGGCAGGAAATACCTGCCTTTTGTCGTTATTGATTCTAAAACATTAACCACCAACCACTTAATCTTTTATCAGTTTTCAGGTATGTTTCTCGTTTGCTTGAGTCGAGCAACCGCTTCTTCAAGTTCAGCACGCTCTTGAGCCGAAAGCTGTTCGCTGCCATTGTTTTGCGAGGTGTTGCCATCACTCTCCGATACATCTGGAAGAAGCATATCGGTTTCAGCAGCATCGTCCAAGTGCATTGTTGGGAAGAGCCCCTCTGCACGTTTGCCGAGAATTTCTTCAACCTGAGGATATTGAAGCATTTCTTTGAGCAGCAATTCACTGGCCAGCTTTTCGAGCTTCTCTCTGTTTTCGGTAAGCAGAGTCATCACCCTCATGCGAGCATCTTCAATAATGCTCATAACCTCGCGGTCAATCAGGCGCGCAGTCTCTTCGCCATATTTTTTATCAACACCTGGACTGCCATAGTATGGATTATTGCTTTCATAAAATGAGATGTTACCAAGTTTTTCACTCATTCCATACACGGTTACCATGTTGTAGGCAATGCTGGTGATTTTTTCGAGGTCATTTTGTGCCCCAGTCGAGATTTCGTTGAAGATAATCTGCTCCGCAATACGTCCGCCTAACAAACCACAGATGCGTCCAATGAGCTCATTTTTGGTCATCAGATAGCGATCTTCCAGCGGAATATTCATAGTGTACCCAAGTGCGCTCATGCCGCGTGGTACAATTGAGATTTTTTGGACGGGATCATTGTCGGGCATCATCCAGCTTACAATAGCATGACCAGCTTCATGGTAAGCGACAATCTGTTTTTCACGCGGATTGATGACTTTATTTTTCTTTTCAAGTCCGGCGATGACCCGTTCAATAGCATCTTCGAAATCTTTCATCTCAATGCTTTGCTTGTTGCGGCGAGAGGCAAGCAATGCAGCTTCGTTTGCGGCATTGGCAATCTCTGCCCCGGCAAATCCCGGTGTTTGTGATGCAAGTGCTTTCAGATTCACCTCTTTTGAGAGAGAAAGAGCTTTGGTGTGCACTTTGAAAATATCCATACGTCCTTTAAGATCGGGCTTGTCCACCATTATCTGGCGGTCAAAACGACCTGGGCGTAACAGCGCTGAATCGAGCACATCAGGACGGTTCGTTGCTGCCATGAGAATTACACCCTTGTCGGTTGCAAAGCCATCCATTTCAACAAGCAACTGATTCAGTGTGTTTTCACGTTCATCGTTAGCGCCCATCATGGCACCTTTGCCTCGGCTGCGCCCGACGGCATCAATTTCATCTATAAAAATGATGCAAGGTGCTTTCTCTTTTGCCTGCTTAAAGAGATCGCGTACCCTTGCTGCGCCCACACCAACAAACATCTCCACAAAATCAGAACCGCTGAGGCTGAAAAATGGTACATCAGCTTCACCGGCAACAGCTTTTGCCAGAAGGGTTTTCCCTGTTCCTGGAGGGCCAACCAGTAAAACACCTTTTGGAAGTTTACCGCCAAGCGTGGTGTATTTTTTAGGTGCTTTCAGAAAATCGACCACCTCCATTACCTCAGCTTTTGCTTCGTCCAGACCCGCAACATCTTTAAAAGTAATACGGGTGTGCTCGTCAAGATTTTCGTAAAGAGCAGCTTTGTTCTTCCCTATATTCATAAACTGCGAACCCGGACCACCCATTTTTCGGAACACAAAAAAATAGAGACCAAGCAGTAAGCCAAACGGGAGTAACCATTGCAGCAGTTCACTGATCCATGTACTGCTGGGCATTCCTTGATATTTCACTCCCTTTTTTTCAAGCAATTCAATCAAGCCATCGTCACGCACGGGATTGACATAAATTTCATCCGGCTTTGAAGATGATTGCGGCATGGTGATACCAGGAGTATCATTCTGTTGCTCTTTTACTGTAATGCCTGTGTCAACGCCCGGTTTAAGTTTGATATAAATTCTTTCGGGAGATAGCTTCACCGACACCACTTTCTCTTCAGTAATGAGCTTGCGGAAGGTGCTGTAAGGAATTTCCTGCGAAGAGCCTGACCAGAAAAAAGCAAGTTGAATACCTATGAGAAGCACAATGACGACCACATAATACATAATGGGAAATTTGGGTCGAGGTGTACTCGGTTCCGGTTCGTTTTTGTAAGGGTTTGGTGGTTTAACTGAGTTTTTTGCCATCAATCAACAATCATGGTTATAATAGGTGCGATGCTGGTGAAAAGTCACCATTCGCAATGGTCGTAAGTAGTTAATTTACGGGATTTCTTCATTTAATGCAGCATCTTGCAACAAAACATATTTTATATTCAATGCAACTTTGTAATGTATTCCGCCGCTTATAAGTTTCGTTGTGCTTTGTTGGAATTATTTAAAACAGATGAACCATACGTTATGAGTTTTGTTCGCGAAAAGGCAAATAGTCGCATATCGGAATTGAAGTCACTCTTGTGTGTTGGGCTTGATAGTGATCCTGTAAAAATCCCTCAAATTTTTTCTTCATACCAGAATCCTGTGCTGGAGTTCAACCGAGCGGTTATTCGCGCTACTGCTGACTATGCCGTTGCCTACAAGCTTAACACTGCTTTTTATGAAGCCAGAGGTGTTGGTGGGTTGCAGGATATGGAGCAGACGCTCAGCGCTATTCCTGAGCACTGTATGACTATTGCGGACGCGAAACGGGCGGATATTGGTAATACGAGTAAAATGTATGCACAAGCTTTTTTTGAGCATTGGTTTTTTGATGCCATTACGGTTGCGCCTTACATGGGTTTTGATTCACTTGAACCATTTTTTGCCTATGAGGAGAAGCTGGTTTTTGTGCTTTGCCTCACATCAAACGCTGGTTCTGCGGATTTTGAAGAGCAGACAATGATGAGTGGAATGCCGCTGTATCGCAATGTTCTCAATAAGGTTGCATCGTGGAGCAGGAACGGTAATGGTGGCGTTGTTGTTGGTGCTACGAAAAGCCATGTGCTTAGCGATATTCGTCGCGATGCGTCAGGGTTATTTCTCTTGATTCCAGGTGTCGGTGCTCAAGGTGGTTCGCTGGAAGATGCTGTCAATCTGGGTGTTGATGCCAATCGACAAAGCGCCATTATCAACGTCAGCCGTGCACTTATCTATCCATCCGGAACCTTTGCCACTCTTGATGATTATGAGCAAGCTGTTGCTACTGAAGCCGCAAAAATTTGTAATGAGATGCAGCGGGTGTTATAATGGTTGCAACCATTATGTGGCCTGTATTGCTAAAGATGGTTGTTTCGCCGAAAACCATTGCCTGATATTTGAACACTTTGAAAAAGTTTAAACTGACCTTATGTGTGGAATTGTTGGATATATAGGATGGCGTGATGCTGCCCCGATTCTTTTGAACGGCTTAAAACGGCTGGAATATCGTGGTTACGATTCCGCAGGTATTGCTTTGCTTGATGAGACGCTCTCGGTAATGAAACGGAAGGGCAGTGTCAGCACACTCGAAGAGGGCACCTCGATAGAGCGCGAACGCCTTGCTGGAGCAAACATGGGCATTGGTCATACGCGATGGGCAACACATGGCGAACCTAATGATGTCAATGCGCATCCACATGTCAATGCTGCAGGTGATATTGCCATTATTCATAATGGTATTATTGAAAATTACTCGGCGCTCAAGCAGGAGTTGATTGCTGATGGTTATCTTTTTCTCAGTGAGACTGACTCCGAAGTACTTGTTCATCTCATTGATAGAATATGGCAGCACGATCCATCGCTGGAGCTTGAGCGCGTTGTACGTCGCACATTACGACACATTGAGGGTGCTTATGGGCTTTGTGTGCTTACCGCCCGCGAGCCCGATAAAATTGTTGTAGCACGCAAAGGCAGTCCGCTTGTGATTGGAATCGGTGCAGGCGAGTTTTTTATTGCTTCAGATGCTGCACCGCTTGTAGAACATACTAACAGGGTTGTCTATCTCTCCGACGGTGAGCTTGCCGTGATAACGAGGGATGGATATTCGGTTAAAACAATTGAAAATGTTGAGCAGGAAAAAATTATAACCGAGATCGATTTTTCATTAGAAAAAATTGAAAAAGGTGGGTTTGAGCATTTTATGCTCAAAGAGATTTTTGAGCAGCCGGCCGTTATGCACGATGTTATGCGTGGTCGTGTCCGTCTTGAAGCGGGGAAAATATCGCTTGGTGGTATTGTAGATTATCTCGACCGTCTGAAACAGGCAAAACGCATTGTTATTTGCGCCTGTGGCACGAGCTGGCATGCGGCACTTCTTGGCGAATATCTTATCGAAGATTTTGCGCGTATTCCTGTTGAAGTTGATTACGCTTCTGAATTTCGTTATCGCAATCCAATTATAGGCGTTGGTGACGTCGTTATTCTTATTTCTCAATCCGGCGAAACGGCTGATACGCTTGCCGCGCTGCGTATTGCAAAAGAGAGAGGTGCACTGGTGCTGGGCATTTGCAATGTTGTTGGCTCAACCATTGCGCGTGAAACAGATTGCGGCATGTACACGCACGCTGGCCCTGAAATTGGTGTTGCATCCACGAAAGCCTTTACGGCTCAAGTGATTATGCTCTACATGCTTGCGCTTGCGCTCAGCAAAGGGAGAACTCTCTCGCATAATGAAATTACGCTCAGCCTGAAAGAACTTGCAGCAACTCCTGAAAAAGTTACCCGCATTCTTGAGCTTGACGGTCAGATAAAAGCTATTGCCGGACGTTTTAAGGATGCAAAAAACTTTCTTTATCTCGGTAGAGGATATAACTTTCCTGTCGCGTTAGAGGGCGCTTTAAAGCTTAAAGAGATATCATATATTCATGCAGAGGGTTATCCGGCTGCTGAAATGAAGCATGGACCAATTGCTTTGATTGATGAAGATATGCCGGTCATTATTATTGCAACTCGTGATAACACCTATGCAAAAATTCTCAGCAATATTGAGGAGGTGCGGAGCAGGAAAGGCAGGGTGATTGCAATTGCCAATGAGGGTGATGATGACATTAAACGCCTGGCTGAAGAGGTGATTTATATTCCTCAAGCTTCCGCGCCTATTACGCCACTTCTGGCAGTGATTCCGTTGCAGCTTCTGGCATATCATATTGCTACACTGAGAGGGTCTAATGTTGATCGTCCACGAAATCTGGCAAAATCGGTGACTGTTGAATAAAATTGGTATGCTCGTTCGTTCACTTATAAAATACAATTATTGATGCAAGGCCATATTATTATTACCGGAGCCACCGGAGTTATTGGCGTTGAACTGGCGCTGCAATTGATTGCGCGAAAAGAGCAGGTTGTGCTGTTTGTCCGTTCGCCAGAAGTAGCCGCACAGAAAATTCCCGGTGCGGCTGCATATATCAAATGGGATTCGGATATGGAGAGCGGCGAGTGGACGAAGGTGATTAATGGCGCCAAAGCGTTGATTCATCTTGCAGGTAAGCCACTGCTGGAGAACCGCTGGACTGAGGCGCACAAAGCAGAGTGCTATACTTCCAGAATTCATGGAACTCGCCATCTTGTGATGGCTATTGCGGCAGCATCAGAAAAACCAGAACTCTTTATTTCCTCATCGGCTATTGGTTATTACGGATCTTATTACCGTTGCAATGATACAGCACCACTTACTGAATCAGGTAAAAAAGGTGGCGATTTTCTTGCAAGAATCTGTATCGATTGGGAAAAAGAGGCGCTTGCAGCAGAAAAGCTTGTCGGTCGTCTGGTTCTCTTGCGAACCGGTATTGTGCTTTCAACACGCGGCGGTATGTTGCAGAAGATGATGACTCCGTTCCAATTCTTCGCAGGTGGACCTATTGGTACAGGCAATCAGTGCATTTCATGGATTCATATTGATGATGAGATTGCTGCGATTTTTGAAGCGCTCGATAATCCGGCGTATCGTGGTCCCATCAATCTTGTAAGCCCTACGCCGGTTTCGATGAAAGATTTTGCCAATACGTTGGGCGGTGTGCTTGGTAAACCAGCGCTGCTGCCGGTGCCAGAGTTTGTCGTCCGTCTTTTGATGGGAGAGGGTGGCGCTTATGCGGTGCAAGGGCAGAATGTAAAACCGGAATTTCTTGAAATGCAGCGGTTTGCTTTTCAACATCCAAAACTTGCTGAGGCGCTTGTTGATCTTATTCAGCATAACAAGTAATGTTTTTCATTATAGTTTGTTTATTATCTAATACAATTTAAAATAAGGAGATAGTTTTATGGGTACAAGAGGACGCGCAATTGTTGGTGAGCACCTTCCACGTGTGCTTGAATTGCTTAACAAAGCATTTGCTGATGAGTGGCTTGCCTATTATCAATACTGGATTGGCGCAAAAGTGGTACAGGGTCCAATGAAAGATGCTGCCATTGCGGAGCTGTTACAACATGCGGCTGATGAACTTCGCCATGCAGATATGCTGACCACCCGAATCATCCAGCTTGGTGGCACTCCAGCCACCACACCGCTCGATTGGTTCACGCTCTCAAACTGTGGCTATGACGCACCAAACGATACCTTTGTCAAGAAGATTCTTGAGCAGAATGTCGCTGGTGAACAGTGCGCCATTAACGTTTATAATAGCATTATTGAGGAGATTGGTATGAAAGACCCAGTCACCTATAATCTTGCGGTGCAGATATTGCAGGATGAGGTTGAGCATGAAGAAGATTTACAGGCTCTACTTGAGGATCTTGGTGTTATGCTTGTCAGATCATAACAAGCTGATTTTTTTCTTTTCAGCAAAAAGCCAGGCAGAGCAGAGTCTTTGTCTGGCTTTTCTTTTTTTGCCTTCGGTTTTGATGGAAATCCCTACTTTTTCGTAATAAAAAGCGACAATATTTTTGTTTTAGTTAAAAAAATAACTACATTTTTGTCGTTGGCATTAATTATTAAGGATTTTTATCAATTCATCCGATAAGTATTATGAAGAAAAAACTTTTAACGACTCTGCTGTTCCTGCTGGCAGCGACGTTGTTACAGGGCACTGCTCATGCCGCAGATGAGGTGGTGACTGATACAGGAACAACGTCATGGATGTTGACATCCACCGCACTTGTTTTGTTGATGATTCCGGGACTTGCCATGTTTTATGGTGGGTTGGTTCGCACAAAAAACGTTCTTGGTACCATGATGCACAGTTTTGGTGCTATGGTTATTATTGGTGTTCTCTGGCCAATGGTTGGTTATTCGCTAAGTTTTGGTCCAGGTATTCTTGGTGGATTTGTTGGCTGGGACGATAACTACTTTATGTTGCAGGGTATTGATGAAACAATCATGTCCACCAATATTCCTGAATATGTTTTTGCCATGTTTCAGGGGAAATTTGCAATCATTACTCCTGCACTGATTGCAGGCGCTTTTGCTGAACGAGTAAATTTTAAGGGTTACGCTGTTTTTATTGCGTTGTGGTCCCTTCTGGTCTATAGTCCGATTTGCCATTGGGTATGGGCAGCGGATGGTTTCCTCTTTAACCTTGGCGCTGCGGGAGCTATTGACTTTGCAGGTGGAACGGTTGTGCATATTTCATCAGGTGTTACGGCTCTTGTTGCCGCGCTCTATCTTGGTAAACGCCGCGCTTATCCAAACAACGTGATGTCACCAAACAACTTGGTTATGACGCTTATTGGCGCGGGCTTGCTCTGGGTTGGATGGTTCGGTTTTAACGCTGGCAGTGCAATTGCAAGTAACCTCGCTACGGCAAGAGCTTTAACGGTAACACAGGTTGCTGCTGCTTCGGGTGCCTTTGCGTGGATGATCATTGAAATATTCCACCACGGTAAAGCTACCAGTCTTGGTGTGGCTTCAGGAATTCTTGCTGGTCTTGTGGCTATTACGCCAGCCGCAGGTGTCGTTCAGCCTTCAGGCGCACTTGCTCTTGGTGCTCTTGCCGCGGTTATCTGCTATGGAGCAATTATGCTCAAGAGCAAGCTTGGTTACGATGACAGTCTTGATGCGTTTGGTGTGCATGGGGTTGGAGGTATTGTTGGTGCTTTAGCTCTCGTCTTTTTCATTCGTCCGGCATGGATGGCCGATGCAGCAGCTAAAACGATCGATAAGAGCTGGACAATGTGGGATCAGCTTGGTGTGCAGGCTACAGCGGTTGGTGTGACTATTGGTTATGCGGCAGTTGTCTCTTTAGTGCTGTTGTTTCTGGTTGAAAAAACAATCGGTCTTCGTATCTCTGAAGATGAAGAAATGTCTGGTCTCGATCACAGTATGCACGGTGAGCAGGGATATGGTCTTATCAACCTTAACTAATTTGATGCAATGAAACTGATTACAGCAATCATTCAGCCCGACAGGCTTGACCATGTTCGTGAAGCTCTGATTCAGGCCGATATTACCCGAATTACCGTGAGTCGGGTTACAGGTCACGGAAGACAGGAGGATATTGAACTCTATCGCGGGCAGCAGATAGCGCCAAACTTGATTCCAAAAATCCGCCTCGATATTGCCGTTAATGATGAGTTTGTCGATCTGACGGTTGATACCATTATTAACTCAGCAAATCATGGATTGGGTGAAATTGGCGATGGAAAGATATTTATCACGCCGCTTGAAGAGTGCATCCGTATCAGAACCAAAGAGCGAGGCGGAAAAGCCATTTGAGTGGAATCGTCTCGCCACATGTTTAAGTTCCAAAGCGCTGAGCAGCATCTCTACTGCTCAGCGCTTTGTTGTTTTCCGCTACATTCCTTTATGTTGCACTCACCGTCGGTTTTGAGATGGACGCTGGTTGTGGAGCTGTTTGCTCCTGTGGTGCAGGTGGAGGGGCGGGTGGAACTCTCCAATTAGGATAATATGTGTTGAGCCACTGAAGAGCATTACTATCACCAAGTCGAGCGGCGCGGCGAAAATCCTCCATACGTCCTTCAATATCACCAGTTTTGCTTTTCGCTATTCCGCGATGAAAAAAAGCGAATCCCATTTTCTGGTTCAACTCAATCGCCTGTGAAAAATCGGGAATTGCGCCGGCAAAGTCGCCAATCGTATTTTTCACGACTCCTCTGTTGTAGTAGCCAACCACTTGAAACGAGGGTTCACCAACAGTAATCATGGTAGAGTAATCGTTGATAGCTTCCGAATATTTTTTGAGCTGCTGCCAGGCAATGCCTCGCATTTGATAGGCCATCGCAAAGGTTGAGTCTTTAGAAATGGCTTGGGAGTAGCTGTGAACGGCGTTGAGAAGGTCACCCGTTTTGTGCTGTTCAAATCCCATATTGAACGAATCGTTCGCTGAATCTGCCAAAGCTATGCTGCATGAAAGCAGCAGCATAGTGGCAGTAGCCATTAAAGAGCATAAAATCCTGTTCATGGAGCGACGGTAAATTGCTTGATGTTGATTGTGCGATCAGTTGCAGCCATCTGCTATGGGTTTTATACGCAGAGGAACAACCAGTCTGCATGGTAAATAGTGAAGTTTTCAGAAATTTAACACCACTTTTTTCTTTTCGCCGCTCTTGAGCTGCATCTGGCTATGATGTGGTCTGTTGGAGAATCGGGTGAAGAAAAAGAATGTTATTGTGGGAGATTTAAAAAGTCAGCGGGAGTAAGCACAGAAATTCCCCTCCATGACACCAGCTCAAGCAAATGGTTATCACCGAAGACTATCGCCTCTGCTTCAGCGGCATACGCAGCTTCAAGAATCTGGTTATCATCAGGATCACTGATGATATCATCAACAGTGATGGTTGGAGTAACCAGCGCAAATGTTTCCATGAACATTCCCAGAATTCGGTATACCTGTTCAGGATGCAGTCCAAATTTTGGACGTTGTAGTACCTCCTCTACTTCCTGCATGATATCGGGCGAAATAACATTGACGACCTGTGCTGTTGAGCAGAGCCGTAAAAGCTCTCTTGGCTTGCCGCCAAAAAGCATGCCGGAAATAAGAACGTTTGTATCGCATACAATTTTCATAGCAACGTTCTCTTTGCCGCACGGGCAGACTCTATCTCTACAGCCACATCATGTTCGGTCAAATGTTGTTTTTGCACGATTGTATTGCCAAGCTGGAAAAGATCATTCCACTGATTCTGCCGCTGAATATAGGCCCTTGCAGCCTCCCTTGTCAGCTCAGAACGGCTTCGATACTCATTTCTGGCTGTTTTGTCAATTTCGTTCAGTAATGAATCCTGAAACGAAACATTCACGGTTACAGTACTCATAACAATTTTTTTATACGTTAGTGTGGGTGAAATGTACAAAGTTTGTATGTTTATTGAAAACCCGTTTCCCCGAAAAAAGGTTTAACTGCGCCATAACGAGCGCCCTTCAGGAATTTCAGCTCGCTTTTTCTATCTTTCCCATGTCCAATCAATCCGTTCATCTACCTCTTTTGTAATCGGTCATGTTCAAAATAAGTCTCGATGAGTTTGAAGGACCGCTTGACTTGCTGCTGTTTTTTATCAAGCGCGACGAACTTGATATCTACAACATTCCGATTTCAAAAATCACTGCAGATTTTATCAGTTATATCGGCGATGCCCGCAACCTTAACCTTGAAGTTGCGGCTGACTTCATCTACATGGCATCTATGCTGATGAGCATTAAGGCGAAAATGCTGCTTCCCCGTTCGACAGCAGAGAGTGCTGAAACGGATGAATTTGATCCTCGAACAGAGCTGGTGCAGCGGTTGCTGGAATACAAGCGGATTAAGGAGGCGGCCGTTGCGTTGACGCGGCTTGCGGAAGAACGAGAATTACTTTTTGCTCGCGGTCTGTTTGAGGAGTTTGAGCCTGAGGTTCTGGACGACCTTGATGAACCGCAGTGTCGCCCCACGCTTTACCATCTCATGCTTGCATATAAGGCGGTGCTCAACAACCAACCGCGGCCTTTAACGCGCAATGTCGCTGATGCGCCCGTTACGGTGGAGGAGCAGAGTATCTTGATTTTATTACGATTGCAGGCTGCAACGACGATCTCTTTTTTCTCAATTCTTGATGGTGTTACCGAACCTCTGATTTTTGTTGTTACCTTTCTTGCCGTGCTTGAGCTTTGTAAAAATCGCCGGATTTCCGTGCTGATCAGCGATGGCCATGACGATTTTTGGATAATGCTGAAAACAGAACATATTTCAGCTCCCATAACCTCATAAATTGAAAATTACCCATGCCAGACATTATGCCTTTTAAGGGGATGCTTTACAGCCCCGAACGTCTTAAAAATGCGGACGAGTTGATTTGCCCGCCTTATGATATTATTCCTGCTGCCCAACAGCAGTCGCTGTATAAAAATTCTGAATTTAATGCGATACGCCTTGAACTGCCGCTTGAGGATGACCCTTATGCTGCTGCTGCTTCCCGCATTGAGGAGTGGTTGCGCTCAGGCGATCTTTGCTCTGATGAACAGCCTGCTCTCTATCCTTATTTTCAGACTTTTGAAGATCATGAAGGTAAAAGTCATACGCGTTGTGGTTTTTTTGCGGCAATGCGGCTGTACGACTTTTCGGCAAAAATGGTGTTGCCGCACGAAAAAACGCTTTCAGGCCCAAAAGCTGATCGCCTAAACCTTTTCCGTAAAACCAAAACCAATATCAGCAGCATTTTCGGTCTTTATGCCGATGAAACCAAAACTGTTGATGGCTTGATGAAGAATTTTGCGGAAACACATGCGCCGATTGTGGATGCCATGTTTCAGGGCGTGAGAAATCAGATGTGGCGCATCACGGAACCGGAGCTGATTGCACAGTTCCAGCAATTGCTTGAGCCGCGGGTGGCGTACATTGCAGACGGGCACCATCGCTACGATACTGGTGTGAATTACCGCAATGAGCGGGCAGCGGCAAACGCCACGCATACTGGCGCGGAGCCTTATAACTTTATCCTCACCTATCTTGCCAATATCCATGATGAAGGTTTGCTGATTTTTCCACTTCATCGTTTGGTACACAGCTTGCAAAACTTTGATGTCGCGACGTTAAAGCATCAGCTTGCCAAGCATTTCACCATCACGGAATTGGGTAACAGAGCTGATGTGCAACAGTATCTCAACCGAGAGTCATCGAACTATGCGTACGGCGTTGTGACGAAAACTGCGCTTTTTGGGATCAGTTTGAAGAGCGACCTGCATTCGCTGGTTGACCCTGCACGCACTGAGGCATTGAAGGATCTTGGTCTTGTGCTGTTGCACGACCATATTTTTGGCACATTGCTTGGTATTTCGCAGGATGCAATGGCAAAGCAGAGCAATCTGCTTTATGTGCATGATGACCACGAGGTTTTTGAGGCGGTGGAGTCGGGTTCGGTGCAGGTTGGATTTGTGGTGAAGCCCACGACCGTTCATCAGGTGCTTGCTGTTTCGGAGTCAGGCGAGGTGATGCCGCAGAAATCGACCTTTTTCTATCCAAAAATTATGACTGGCCTTGTTTTTAACTCAATTGCTTGAGACCAATCAAACTATGATTGAAAAGTTTCTTTCCCGCTCCGAGCATGAGACGCGCGAGATTGCCAGACAATTCGCTGCTTGTCTGCAGGAGGGTGATATTCTCCTGCTTACTGGTCGGCTTGGTGCGGGAAAAACCGTTTTTATGCGCGGTATTACGGAGTTTTTTATGTGCAGCGAGCAGCTATCCAGTCCAACCTTTTCCCTCTTTAATATCTATGAGGGCGAGCTGGAGGGTAAGCCGGTTTCGCTGCACCATTTCGATCTTTATAGAATTGAATCGCCGCGTGAGCTGGAAGCGATTGGCTTTGATGAATATCTCGACAGTGGCTATATCTCGGTAGTGGAGTGGGGTGAACGATTCCCCGAATACGCATCGCGTTATACCGTACAAGTCTCCCTTGAATATGCTGGCGACGAGAGCCGCTGTCTTGTGATTAAACGTTTATCTGCATGAATATTCTTGCCATAGAGTGCACCCACGAAGCGCTGAGTGTTGCGGTTTCGCGCTTCGGCGTTGTTACCGAAGCAAGCTGCGCCGATTGGAAAAAGGCGACTGAATCACTTGTGCCACTGATTGATGAGGTGATGCAGAAAAGCGCTTTGGAACGCAAAGCGCTTGATGCCGTTTCCATCTCCTCCGGCCCTGGCTCCTTTACCGCGCTGCGCATTGGCATGTCGGTTGCTAAAGGGGTGGCTTATGGACTCAGTATTCCGCTACTGCCGGTGTCAACCATGCCTGCAATGGCCGCTTCATTAGGCGCTCATGATGGCGCGGTGATGGCGGTTATTCAATCGCGCAAGGGTGAGTATTACTATGCAGATTATGGCGCTGCGGAGCTTGCCGCCAGCGTTTGGCACAACGACGTTATGCGCGGTTCACTTGATGATGTCATGGCTGCCGCCACGCAAGGCTCAGGCGCTCGGGTTGTTGTTGCCCGCCATATTGAGCCACTGCGTCTTGCGCTTGTCAGCTCCAGCACGCACTACGCTGAAGCCGACTTTTTTTCCGCCTCTTCGCTTTTCCTTGCTGCGGAAAAGCTCTTTGTGCAGGCAACAGCGTCATCGCTTGGGGAGATTATGCCGGATTATCGGCAGGGGTTTACGCCGAATGGTGGGTGAGGGGGATTTTGTAATAATTTTCATACAAAAAATATTAAGAAATAAATTATGTATCAAAAATTGATATTTCTGAGAGAGAACTTGAGTAGTTAATTCGTAAAAATGCAAATCTAATAGAAGAGGGCTTAACATATATTGCCCATCAAAACAACACGCGCAATGGTAGACTCGATGTTTTATTGACTGATAGTGGTCGATCTCTTGTTGTTGCTGAACTAAAAGTTGTTGAGGATGATGCCATGCTTACCCAATGCCTCGACTATTTTGATTATGTTTCTTCTGGAGTAGAAACATATGCTCGCATGTATTCTAAGTATAATATAGATCCAGCGCAGCCAGTGCGAATACTGTTAATCGCGCCAAGTTTTTCTCAAACCTTGCTGAACCGCTGTAAATGGATTGATGCAAAGATATCTCTTTTTATTTATTCGTGCTTACAGTTCGAAACAATGAAAGAGCGGGTACCTGTTTTCCTTGAGCAATCGATACCATCAGTTCAAGAAATTCCTGTTGTGCATGAAAAATCAGCTATACTTTCTTACATCACTGATCCGGTGATACAAATCAGAGCGGAATCTGTTATTACTTGGATTTTAACTAATTGGCAAGGACGATCTTCTGCTGATCCAACTGCTGAAGATATTTCCTTAAAGGTTGATAATCGAGTGGTCGCATATTTATGCCCACGTCGAAGGCACTTTGTTATTTATACATATAATAATGAAAATCATTGGTCTCCTTATCCGATACATAATGAAGAGGATTTCGACGTTCCAAAGAGGCTTATTGAAGAATATATTAAACGAAAATGCGGATAAATAACCTTGATTCGACAACTTGATAAGCCTAACATACCTAAAAAATTCCTTTTGTTGATTGAGAAACCCCATGAAACCACTACCCATTACTCCTGAACTCCTCAAAGTTGCATCGTGCGTTGTTTGGTTCAAACCACCAGAAGAGGCGCTTGCCGATCCGCTCCATTTTTTAGCGCATGTTATGACGCTTGGCACGATTGAGGATATCATTGCACTGGACGACATTGTGGGAACTGAGGAGTACCGTGAAGTTCTGGAACATGCTCCGTCGGGTATTTTTGACGCGCGGTCGTGGGCTTACTGGCATCTGAAATGTGGCTATCAATCAACGCTGCCGTTACCAATGCGCGTCTCTTTGCTATAAGATGGGCAGTTGCGAATTTGATCACTTTGTGAAGAATGCAATAAGTCGTTTTGCAGTATGGAGATAAGATCCTGTGAGAGCAGAGATATTGCGGAGATTTGCGCAATCTACAATCACTACATCAGTAACACAACTATCTCGTTTGAGGAAGCGCCAGTTTCTATTGCGGCTATGCAGGCGCGAATTGAGGCGATTCAGCCGCACTATCCGTGGCTTGTCTGCTGCGATAATGGCGACGTTGTGGGTTTTGCCTATGCAGCACGATGGAAAGAGCGGAGCGCATATTGCCACACTGCAGAATCAACCGTTTACGTAAAAAAAGATGCGGTTGGCAAAGGGTATGGTCAAGCGCTTTATACGCAGTTGTTCGATGCTCTTGCCTGTATGGACATTCATGTTGTGGTTGCCTGCATTGCGTTGCCGAACGATGCAAGTGTTCGTTTGCATGAACATTGTGGCTTTTGTAAGGTTGCGCATTTCTCTGAGGTTGGGTACAAATTCGGGCAGTGGCAGGATGTTGGTTATTGGCAACGTACCTTGCCGGACGAAAATCGTTCCTTTTTTTGAGGCATTATCCTTACCTTTCATTGTCTAATGATATGGTTGGCAATACGCCATCCTCTTGATTACTGAGTTAACCCATTCACGACCGTTATGGCAAAGGAGAATGCAGATGTCTGATGCACTGTTAACGACAATTGTTTCTGGTGTTCTTGCCGGAATGTTTCAATTGCTTTCCAAACGCATGGATCTTCATAAATCCTCTGCTTCGGCACAGGATTCTCCAACGCCAGCGAATCCATCCGCATCATCCACACCATCGACTCCCCCAGCAAGTGGCAACGTCAATTATAGTCTGGTGATAAAGCAGATTGGTATCTTGCAGTTTGTGCTGAATATCATCGGTTTTTTTGTCGGTTTTCTCATGGCATCAACAGGTGCCAATCAAGAGACACTTATGGCCAGCGCTCTTCTTGTCGGCACTATCGCCCTTATTGCTCTCTTTTTCTGGGCAGCATTCGCTATCGAAAAATCATTGCTTTGGAAGCATCTCGCTGTTGTGGCGCTTGGTGTTGCCATAACAACGCTGCTTGTTAATTCGATAATTTTACAAATGCCGATATCGTTGGCAAGCCTCGCTTTTGCTCTTGCGCAAAGCTTTATCTGCATGGGCATTGGTGGCGTGATTGCTCAAACAATGAAACGTTGAAGCGAATATTTTCAGAGCGTGTTCCCATCTAAAATTCAATATCCATAATCCCCCATAATTGGGGATTATTTCTTACCTTTCGCCTTTACCTGAACAGCCACACAACGATAAATAAATTTTCTACACATGTCTGATCCTGTCATCAAGCGGGCGCTGGTCTCGGTCTCTGATAAAACCGGTATTGTGGATTTTTGCCGGGAGCTTTCCCATCTCGGTGTCGAAATTTTTTCAACAGGCGGCACGCTGAAGTCGCTTCAGGATGCGGGCGTCAGTGCCGCTTCCATTTCAACCATCACCGGTTTTCCTGAAATTATGGATGGCCGAGTAAAGACATTGCACCCGAAAATTCATGGCGGATTGCTTGCCGTCAGAGAGAACGCCGACCATGTGAAGCAGGCGACTGAGAACGGTATCAGCTTTATTGATATGGTTGTGGTGAACCTCTATCCATTTGAGGCAACCGTGGCAAAGCCCGACGTTACGTTTGAGGATGCTATCGAGAATATTGATATCGGCGGTCCATCAATGCTGCGCAGTGCTGCCAAGAATAATGAGTCGGTCACGGTGGTCACCGACAGCGCTGATTATGCGCTGGTGCTGCAGGAGATGCGGGAGAATAACGGTGCCACCAAACGTGCGACTCGTCTCTCCTTAGCTAAAAAAGTATTTGCACTCACTTCACGCTACGATAATGCTATTGCTGCTTATTTGACGAACGCTGTTAGCGTTGGTGAGCAGGCCGCTGAGGCGACGATGAGCGTTAAGCTGGAACGTGAGCTTGATATGCGTTATGGTGAGAATCCTCATCAGAGCGCAGGCTTGTATCGGCTGACCGACAGCAATGGGACTCGTTCATTTGATGACTTTTTTGAGAAACTGCATGGTAAAGAGCTTTCTTACAACAATATGCTCGATATTGCCGCAGCAACTTCTCTTATCGAAGAGTTCCGTGGCGAAGAGCCGACGGCCGTCATTATCAAGCACACCAATCCGTGCGGTGTCGCGCAGGCACCGACGCTTGTTGAAGCTTATCGCCGTGCATTTTCAACCGATACTCAAGCGCCGTTTGGCGGGATTATCGCCTTTAATCGTCCGCTTGATATGGATGCAGCAATGGCGGTGAATGAGATTTTTACCGAGATTCTTATTGCACCATCTTTTGAGGATGGCGTTCTTGAGTTGCTGATGAAAAAGAAAGATCGTCGGCTTGTGATACAGAAAAAGGCGTTACCGCAAGGTGGCTGGGAGTTCAAGTCCACGCCGTTTGGTATGCTGGTGCAGGAGCGTGACAGCAAGATTGTTGCAAAAGAGGATCTTAAAGTGGTGACAAAACGTCAGCCAACCGAAGAAGAGATTGCAGACCTGATGTTTGCCTGGAAAATATGTAAGCACATCAAGTCGAACACTATTCTTTACGTTAAAAACCGCCAGACTTTTGGTGTTGGCGCTGGTCAGATGTCGCGTGTTGACTCGTCCAAAATTGCACGCTGGAAAGCCTCGGAAGTGAACCTTGACCTGCATGGATCGGTGGTGGCTTCGGATGCCTTCTTCCCTTTTGCCGACGGTCTTTTGGCTGCTGCTGAAGCGGGCGTTACTGCAGTCATTCAGCCGGGTGGCTCAATTCGTGATAATGAAGTGATTGAAGCGGCCGATGCTAATAATCTGGCCATGGTCTTTACCGGCATGAGGCATTTCAAGCATTGACAAAGTAAAGCATCTTTATCGTCTCTCACCCCAACGATCTGCAGGTTGGGGTGAAGAACGATTATCAATAATCCATTTTACCTTACACTTGAGTGTTACTTGTCCGCTGACCTTTTTTTTAGATCGTTTCCATTTTTTTCAAATTCTCCTCAACAGCCCGCGCATTACGTTTCAGCCGGCGCAAGCCGATACGGAAAATCGGTGAGCCATAAAAGAGCTTCCGAAAGCTCGATTTCGTTAAATTAAGGATATCTTCCGTTGAGAGATTAAGTAGCTCTTGGTGAATGGTAAATGCTGCATTTGCAGAAATACTTGCCTGCTGGTTGTAGGGGCAAACCTCTTGGCAGAGGTCGCAGCCGATGAGCCAGTCGCCGATCATGTTTGCCTCTTCAGGTGTAAAATCACGTTTCAGTTCAATCGTCAAGTAAGAGATGCACTTTGATGCGTCAATTTTGCCCGGGGCAATGAGCGCTCCCGTTGGGCAGTTTTCAAGGCAGGCTTGGCAACTTCCGCAATAGTTAGGCAACGTCAGTGGCGTGGAATGAATCTCACGATCGAGCAATATCTCCCCAAGAAAAATGTATGAACCGGCAGAAGGTACTTTCAAGAGGGTATTTTTTCCCGTTTTGCCAATGCCTGCCACTTCCGCCCAGTTTTTTTCAAGCAGAGGTGAGCTATCCACAGCAATGAATGCCGCAAGTGGTTCGCCCACAATCTGCTGCATTGCCGCCAGAAGCTCTTCCAATTTTGTCCGCACCACTCTGTGGTAGTCCTCAATCAGCGCATATCGGGAAATTTGGGGGAAGCCCTTGCGATACTCGACAGGATAGTTGTAACTGATAGCGGCAGAGATGATGGTCTGCACACCCGGTAACAGCAGGGCGGGATTGGCGCGTTCAGCCATGTTGGTTTCGAGGTAGTGCATTTCGCCATTCCGATGCTCATCAACCATAGCATTAACTCTCTGCAGCGCAAGAGGTTGTGGTGTTGGCGCTGCAAACCCAATAGCCGCAAAACCAAGCCGTGCAGCCTCTTTGCGGATCTGGAGCGCAAGCGTTGAGGGGTTGGGGTCAATCATGGCATGATGGCTGTTTTGAGAAGATGATTGGTCAGGTCTGGCAATGTATTGAAAATATTCTGCAGTTGGCGTGGGTAGAGAAAAACGATATTTTGTGTTGTGTAACAGTAGTAAACATCGTCGGTTTGCGATGGTTTAACATTTGATTTGTAATAACCTTAAAATAGTGAGGATATTAATGAAGAAATGGGATTTCAAAAAGGTTCTTGAATACTATGCGAAAAGATAATATTTGTTGGTCGGGGGAATGCCGAGAAGCGTCGTCTGTCAGCGCGGTTTAGAACTCTGAGCTTACCCCCTTCCCCCTTCGGGGTACTCCCCCTTTGCAGGGGGAGAGTTTTTTAATCTCAGCACATTCCCAATTCCCCTCCTTTACAAGGCGGGGTGGCAGGCGAAGCCTGACGGGGTGGTTTCGTGGTAGGGTGGGTTTTGTATGGCATCCGGTCGCCGAGTAGGGCGCAAGCCCGTATTGAGGCGCTCTTTTTCGACAAGCATACTTTTCTCCCTCGAGTTGCTCTATAATCCACTCAGCCGCAGTATATTCCACCCTTTTATAATGTCTTGATTATGAACTGATATATGAGTACACATCACTGTTCTGGAACGTCGCAGTGCTCGCATGGCGGCAATTGCGAAAAAGATGAGACGAACCTTATTGCCGATCTTCAGGATATGCTGCTCGAACAGCAGCAGCAGGGCGACAAAATCGGCGTGGTGCAGTCGCTCCATGCCATATCATCCTGCTATTTTGCGCAAGCTGAATATGATAAAGCTCAGGAGTATTTGCAGCAGTCACTGACGCTGGTGCAGGAGCTTGGTGACAAGGAGGCTGAAGCGGAGATGATGAATAATCTTGCGCAGCTTTGTAATGCCCGCGAGGAGTATGATAATGCGATAGGTTATTTGCAAAAGGCGATGGCGATTCAAAACGAAATCAACGATGTTGAGGGGCTCAGCTCATCCATTTTTAATTTAGGGCATCTCTATTTGCAGAAGAAAGATATGGCGCAGGCAGCAGTAACGTGGACATCGTTGTATAAATTTGCCCGTGAAATGGATTTATCCGATGTTTTGACTGAGTTGGAGTCGCTTGCGGAGCAGCTTGGTTTGCCGGGTGGTAATAATGCGTGGCAGTTGTTGCTGGATCAGATGGATAAGGGTGAGTAATTTGTTGTTGTTGAGATTTTTAATGCGTTAATGCTCTTTGTCTTTTTATGGAACGACGTGAGTTTATAAAAAAAATGCTGGTGCGTACTGGTCTTGGTGCTGGTGTTACTGCTGGTCTTGTTGGTTATTATCAACCAAGAAAGGAGTTGTACAAGCAGCAAGCTGTTGCCAATGGTAAGGATCGGCTCGATGTTCCCAAGAAAGTCGTGGTTGTTGGGGGTGGTCTGGCTGGCATAAGTGCTGCCCTTGAGCTGGCAAGCCGTGGCTTTGAGGTGACGCTGCTCGAAGCATCGGCATCGCTTGGCGGCAAGTTAACTGGCTGGGATATTGATGCGCTTGGCGAACGGTTTCCGGTGGAGCATGGGTTTCATGGCTTTTTCGACCAGTATTACAATCTCAACGAGATGTTTGCTTCCGCTGGTGTCAAGCCGGATGTTTTTTCTGCGGCTCCTGGTTATCCCATTATTTTTAAAGATTTCCCTAAAGAGGTTTTCGGGCAGGCATCAAAGTATTTTCCCTTGAATGTGCTCTCCATTATTATCCAGTCGAAGCGGCTTGATATGGCATCATTTTTACAGCACTTTCGTGGGTTGCCCCCTTTGGTGGATATGTTCAGATACGAGTATGCAAAGAGTTTTGCCTCATTTGACTCGATTGATTTTATGAGTTATTGTCGCCAGCGCGACATTTTACCAGTTTTTGTTGATACGGTACTTCATCCCTTTGCTGATGCAACAATGAACCGTATGGAGGTGCTTTCGGCAGCAGAGGCGTTGCGCTATTTCCATTTCTATTTTATGGGAAGTCCTGAAGGATTGGCTTTTAAGATTACGAACCGTGACTGCATGACGGCGCTTATTGACCCGCTTGAGCAACGGTTGAAGCAGCTTGGGGTGACGTTGCGCAAGGGGAGTATGGCACAGAGCTTGACGGTGGATGGTGGCAAGGTGTGTGGTGTGGTGGCGGCTTCGGCGGAGAGTGGTGGAAACCTTCGCTTGCAAGTTGATGCAGCGGCGGTGCCGAACGATGGTTTTGCGGCATTTTCGACGACCGAAGGTGTACCGGTGATGGTTGGCCGCAAAGATGGCAAGTATCTGGCGTTTGATGGGCGGTGTACTCACATGGGGTGCCCCGTAACGCCCGACGCGCAGACGGGTGGATTTTATTGCCCATGCCATGCTGGCCATTACAATGCTGCAGGTGTGCCGATAAGTGGACCGCCTGAAGCACCGTTGCCGAAGCTTACTGTGGAGCAGGTTGGTGATGTGCTTGTTGTCCATAACTCCAAACCTGCAGTTGGAGACGGTGAGCTGCTTGCGTGCGACTATTGCGTGGTTGCCTCCGATGTACGCGGTACTCGCTCCTTGATGAAAGCTTCGAATCTTTCCTTTTTACACTCTTCAGAGTTTGAGAGCAATGTGGCAGCGCTTGGTGAGGCTGACCCTTATGCGGTCTATCGCCTCTGGCTTGATAAGCCGATTGAATCGGCGGATTTTCCATTTTATACGGTATCAGGTTTTACTTATACCGACTCGATTTCATTCTACTCTCATTTTCAGGAGCCATTTATTTCGTGGGGCAACAAGCATGGTGGCACTGTTGTTGAGTTGCACGCTTATGCTATTGCGCCGCAGGATGTGAAGCCTGAAGCGGAGGTGAAAGCTACGATGCTGCAAGAGTTTTATACCATGTTTCCAATGGCGAAGAGTGCTGCAATTCTGCATGAACTCTTTATGCAGCAATCAAATTTTTCACGATGGGCGCCGGGTGACCACGCTCATCGGCCTGGTGTTGAAACGCCGTTGCCAAACCTTTTTTTTGCAGGAGATTGGGTGAAGGTTGATGCGCCTGTTTTTTTGATGGAGGCGGCTGCGTTTACTGGACGAATGGCTGCAAACGCTATCTTCCGCAACGAGTCACTCAATCCGACGGCGCTGCCTATTGTGCCGATGGACGGGCTGTTTGCTTGAGCTGGAATCCGAGGCATTGCGCTACGGTGTTATGCAGTAGCGGACGAAATTTGCGAATGCCGATATTTTCTGACGTTGGATAAACTCTGTTGCTGAACGCAATTACCGCAAGCTCTTTTTCGGGATCAATCCATAGGCTTGTACCGGTAAAGCCGAGATGACCATACGATGCGCTTGAAAAATAGTCACCCGCTGACGACTTACCACTTGGTGATCTCAAATCCCATCCCAACGCTCGCGGATATGATGCGCGGGCGATAAATCGCTGCATCGTTTCATTGCTGATATAATGCCGTCCATCAAAGGTGCCGCCGTTCATCAGCATTGCTGTCATACGGAGCAGATCGCCTGTGGTTGAGTATAGCCCTGCA
Organism: Chlorobium chlorochromatii; assembly: GCA_020721255.1. Taxonomy (GTDB): domain Bacteria; phylum Bacteroidota; class Chlorobiia; order Chlorobiales; family Chlorobiaceae; genus Chlorobium; species Chlorobium chlorochromatii. The sequence continues at coordinate 18,279 of DYND01000008.1, read as the reverse complement.
TGTCCGGCAACGCCGCCGAGCAGCGCAGCATTCTGGTCGTGGACTAATGGGCGTGGTGTACAGAGTGGCCAAAAAGCATCGTGTTCAACTGGCGCTATTTCCCCTTTCAGCGAGTTGTGTGGTGTGAACATGGTTGAGGTCATGCCAAGTGGTTTGGCAAAGCGCTCGTGGAAGTTTGCTGCTAAAGAATTGCCGGTCACTTTGTTCACAACCATCCCAAGCATTATAAAACCAAGATCACTGTAAACAGTTTCAGTTCCCGGCGCGGAGAAGAGTGTGTCGGCAGCGATGGCGTTTATCACATCATCCGCAGTTGCACAGCTTTTTGAGAAGAATGTGTGGGCGCGGAGACCGGAGGTGTGGCGCAGAAGCTGCTCAATCGTTACGTTTGCTTTCCCGCGCTGCCCGAATGCTGGAAAGTATCTGCTCACCGGATCGTTGAGTGCAAGCGAGTCGCGTTCGACAAGCTGCATGACAATACTTGTAGTCGCAATAGCTTTTGTGAGAGAGGCGAGATCGTATATGGTTGATGTTGTTACCGGAGCGCTTTCTGGCTGGTAGGTCATGCGGCCGAATGCCTGATGAAATACAACCTTTCCTTTCAAGAGTACGGCAACGCTTGCGCCAGGAAAAACTGAATCACGAACCGCTTGTTGCATAACCTGTTCAAGCGGTTTGAAGTTGTACGCCAATGCTTTGAAAGGTGTAGCGGCGGTTAAACAAGCAACAAGCGCCATTGCGGCGATAATGATACGACTCAACACCATTATTTTACGTGCACTTAAAAGACTGAGAACTTTACATAGCGTTTTGGATGCGCTTTCAAATCGGTAAGCAGTGAATCAAGCGATGAAAGTGTTTGTGTTAAGTTATTGTATAATAATGGGTTAGATGAGAGTTGTCCTAAAGTACCTTTCTCGTTATTGAGTTTTGCCATCAGCAATTCGGTTTTTGCAGCAGCTTTATTCAAGCGCTCAATTGTTTCGGTCGTGCTTTTTGCCATTGCTTTATCGTTCAGCAATTTGGGGAGAAGTCCGTCACCGCTGGATGCTTTCTTCGATAATGTTGCCAGCTCATTGGAGGTCGTTTTCAAACTGGTAATGGTCTCCGAGAGTTCAGCACCCATCTTCTCATCCGTAAGGATTTTGCCAGCCATCCCTTTGCCGTTATTGAGGTTATCGAGCAGCTCATTGATTTTATCGAATGCTTTGCTGGCACTTCCTGTCAAGCTTGCCATGCCATCTTCACTGGTCAGGGCAATAAAATCGCCATTGGTAACGGGCGTCCCTTTGCCTGTAGTAATGTCCACATATTTATCGCCCAGAACGCCAAGTGATTTAATGGATGCTGTGGCATCTTTGGTGACTAATGGCGCAAATTCCTCTTTCAGCTTCAGTTCAGCAACCACGAAGAGCGAATCGTTGCGACGCACAAAGTTCATTTTTGAGACGGTACCAATCTTTTTGCCGGAGACTGAGACAAAGTTGTTTTCGGCTAATCCCTGTACATCGTTCGAAAGAATATTCACTGTTGTGACGCTGGAAAAGAGGCTCGTGTTTTTGCCGATAGCCAAGCCAAGCCAAGCAGCAAAACCGATACCTACAATAAAAAATATTCCAGTTTTGAGATCGCCCCAATTCAAAGCGTTCGGGTTTTTCATACGAATGAAGGTCTTTTGGTGAAGTTATAATTCGAGAATTTTGTCGGACAGAATCGAACGTATAAAAGGGTGCTGTGCATCGTGCAACTTGTCGGTAACATCGTCAAAAATGATTTCTCCTTTGTAGAGCACGGCAACAGAGTCAGCTACATTAAAGACATCATCGAGAATGTGTGTTACAATAACAGCTCCGAGGTTGTTGTTTTTGCGCAGCGAGCTTATAAGCGAGAGAATTTTTTTTGAGCTGACAGGATCAAGACCGGCAGTTGGTTCATCAAACAGAATCATGTGCGGCTTGAAAATCAGTGCCCTGCCAATAGCAACACGTCGTCGCATACCGCCGCTGAGGCTCTCCGGCAACTGCTCTTCATACCCTTCAAGTCCAGCAAATTGAATCTGTTCCGTAACTCGCCGACTTACTTCACTCTCCGGCAGCTTCATATTTTCGCGCAGAAAAAAGCCAAGATTCTGGCTGATGGTCATTGAATCGAAAAGCGCATTGCCCTGAAAGACCATTCCCATTTTTCGACGAATTTCATAAAGGCTTGTCTCCGTCATGTTGGTAATATCGGTACCATCAACAATAACTCGCCCTTTGTTGGGTTTGATGAGACCCAGCATCAGTTTAAGAATGGTGCTTTTGCCAACACCGCTCGGTCCAAGAATTGCCTTGATGGTGTTGTCGTTGATAGTAAGTGAGACGTTATTGAGAATCTCCCGTTCACCATATTTCAAACTGATATTTTTAAGTTCAATCATGCGTTTACATGTTTTCCAGCACAAGCTTTGAAACGTAGAAATTGGCTATAAGGACTAACCCTGACGACACCACAATGCCTTTAATGGTTGAACGCCCGACACCAGCGGTTCCTCCTTTTGCAAGAAAACCATTGAAGCTGCTGACTAAGGTGATAATAATTGCAAAGACCGGTGCTTTGAGGAAGCCAACAACAAAATCTTTTGGCGCTAAACGCGGATAAACCGAGTTCCAGAAAATACCAGGATCAAGGCGATGGTAGTGTTCTGCCATGTAGGCGGCACTGTGCAGGCCGGCAAAGTCGGAAAGTGCAGTGAGTGGCAGGAACATGATGAGTGCGGCAACAAGGCGCGGCGTTACCAGCTTGGCAATCGGGTCGGTACCAAAAGCGCGAAGCGCGTCTATTTGCTCCGATATCTGCATGGCGCCAAGTTCGGCACCATTTCTTGAACCGAAGCGGGCTGAGAGCATCAGTCCCATGAGCAGCGGACCGAGTTCTCGGATAACGGAAATTGAGGTTGAGCGCCCAAGCATGGTTTTTGCTCCGAAATCTTCAAGTAGATTTCCTACCTCAATGGCAAGCAGTGCCCCGATTGAGATTGCACTGACGAGGACAATAGGAAGTGAGTCGGCACCACAAATTTTTGCCTGATCGAGCACATCGCGCCAATAGCGTTTAGCTTTTGGAATGGCAAGAAAGGCTTTGAGCGAAAACCAGAAAAACTCTTGCATGGTGAAAAAAAACTCCTTCGCCTCTCTGTTGAACTTTGTCAGCAAGAGCGGGATGAGCCCAAAGGCACGTGTTGATGATGGTGAACTCTTCATGCGTGTAACAGCCTGCTTTTCATTTTTTCAACCCACTGATACGGTATGGTAAAATTGCCAAAAACCTCATTATCCCGCTCTCTCATGCCGTGATAATCAGAGCCTCCCGAAAAGAGCAGGAAGTACTCATTGGCAATTTCGCGATAGTAATTCTGGCGATAGGTATCGTGCGACGGGTGAATAATTTCTATGCCATCAAGTCCAAAGGTGATCAACTGTTTCAAAATTTCATCGGGCACATTCTGCGCCGGATGCGCAAGGAATGAGAGCCCGCCCGCTTTGTTGATGAGGCTGATGACATCGGCAGGATGCGTCTCAATGCTTTTGACGTAGGCAGGACTATGCGCTCCAAGATATTTGCTGAAGGCTTCGCTGAAGCTTTTGACATACCCGCCATCCTGAAGTACGGCTGCAATATGAGGACGTCCGACACTGCCGTTCTGCGCTTTGACGATGATCTGCTCAATCCCTATTTTTACCCCCATTTTGACAAGTTTGCTCACCATGCGCTCAGCCCTTTCGGTGCGCAGATGGCGACAATGGTCAAGATATTCCTTGAGGTCTGAATGTTGATAATCGAAAAAATATCCGAGTACGTGAATATCATGCCCTTTATAGGTTGAACTCATCTCTACGCCGGGAATAATCTCAATACCTTTTTCCAAGGCGGCTGGCTTTGCTTTGTCAATACCTAAAACAGAATCATGGTCAGTAATGCTGATAGCATGAAGCCCGACAATTCTTGCTTTTTCAACAATCTCTTCGGGGGTAAAAATGCCATCAGAACATTTCGTGTGTATATGTAAGTCTGCTTTTTCAAAGCCATTATGCCCTTCGCTTATGAAGCTGTCTGGCATGGCTGAATGATTAATACGTTAATTTAGATTGCTTCTATTATAAGAAAAATATTCCGCCCGCTTTGCGGAAAAGAGAATTATTTTCGTCTGCAATAAGTTGCTTGATCACTTGAGAATTCATGGTTGCAGTGCTCCTGTAAAAACAAGGTATAACAAGCCAACTCCAGCCGCAAGCCGATAGAGAATGAAGATTGTTGTGGTGTGTTCTTTGAGATAGCTGAGCAGAAAAGCGATTGATGCGTATCCCACAATGCCGGAAACGATAGTTGCTATAAGAATATTTGTGGTGTTTTCAGAGGAGGTTGTAATGCTGCCCCATGTTTTATAGAGTTGCAGGAGAGCAGCGGCAAAGACCGATGGGAGCGATAGCAGAAACGAAAAACGTGCCGCAGCTTCGCGTGAGAGGTTGAGAAACAGCCCTCCGGTTATGGTTACTCCTGAGCGTGATGAGCCGGGTATCAGTGCAATGCTTTGCGCCAGACCGATCAACAACGCCTCTTTCCAGCCAATATGTTCAATTGATTTCAGTAATAAACCTCTTTTTACTCTGCGTTTTATCTGATATTCAGCAAGCGAAAGAATAAGTGCCAGCCCAATAAGTGCGCCACTGACCCAGTAAAGTGAACGGAGGCTTGTTTCAATTTCTGATGCAAAGAGCAAACCAAACACGACAATCGGGAGCGTGCCTGCGGCAATCATCCACCCCATTTTTGCTTCCGCTGTACCGAGTGGTTTTCGCTTCACCAATCCCTCAAGCACACCTTTTACAATAGCAGTAATGTCGTGGCGGAAATAGAGCATTACCGCAACCAGCGTGCCCATCTGGATAATGGCGGTAAACGCTGCACCCGGGTCACTCCATCCCATCAATGCCGGCACGATTCTGAGATGTGCCGAGCTGCTTATTGGCAGAAACTCCGTTAACCCTTGAACGATGCCGAGAAGAATTGCTTCAATGAGGCTCATACTGATGCCATAGTATCGGTTGGTGAAATGTTGTGTTCTGCAAGCAGCTCTTGCAGTGTGGCGATTGCTTTTTTGATAGCAAGTGCTCGGTGGCTGATGCTGTTTTTTTCGTTGATGCTCATGTTTGCATACGTTTTGCCAAAAGCATCAACCATAAAAACAGGATCGTAACCAAAGCCGCCATCACCTTGTGGTTCGTCTGTTATTGAGCCAGTGACAATGCCCTCGGCTGTTTTTTCAAAGCCAACAACTCTTTGTGTGGCGTTCAGCGAGCCTTTCAGCGCAATAACGCTTCTGAATTGTGCAGATCTGTTCGTGATGTCAGTCATGCTGTGCAGCAGGTGGTTGACATTGTCGGTATAGGTGGGCGACTGACCTTCAGGCATTGGGGCATATCGTGCTGAAAAGACGCCTGGGGCGCCATTGAGTGCATTTACTTCGAGGCCGGTATCGTCGGCAAGCGCAATCATGGAGGGAAAACGTTCAGAGAGCAGCGAAAAGATTGCGCGTGCTTTCAAAAGCGCATTGCCCTCAAGCGTGGTTTCCGTCTCTTCAATTTCGACGTTGACACCAAGCTCAGGCAAGCTGAAGACGTTAAAGAGCGGCGAGATGTTTTCGAGCAGTGGACGCAGCTCCTTGATTTTATCGCGGTTGCCGGTGGCAAGTACGATGGTAATCCGGTTGTTGGTTTCTGTATTCATTGGCGGTTAGCTGATAATTCGGATCATCTCTTTTACCGCCTCATCAAGCCCGGTCATCACCGCACGGGCAATAATTGCGTGGCCGATGCTTACTTCTTCAATGTCAGTAATTTCCCTGAATGGCGCAATGTTGTTGTAATGAAGTCCATGACCGGCAACCACTTTCAAGCCAATGCTTCTGGCGTATGCTGCTGCTTCACGAATGCGCGTCAGCTCCTCAGCTTTCGCTTTATCGTGCAGCAAAGCGTAACGTCCGGTGTGCAGTTCAACAATATCGGCACCGGCTTTTGCCACCAGCTCGATAGCGTGCAGGTCAGGCTCAATAAAGAGGCTGATTTCGATGCCGGCCGCATTGATTGGTTTGAGAAATTCTGTTACTACCGCAAAGTGGCGGACAATATCAAAGCCGCCCTCCGTTGTCAACTCCTCACGTTTTTCCGGCACAAGCGTGATAAGCTCCGGTTTTGTGTTCAGTGCAATCTGCTGCAACTCGCTGGTCATTGCCATTTCGAGGTCAAGCTTGGTGGTTACAGCCTGACGGAGTCGCGCAAGGTCGTTATCTTTAATATGGCGGCGATCTTCGCGCAAGTGGCACACGATGCCTGCAGCACCGGACTTCTCAGCGAGAAGCGCCGCGGCAATCGGGTCAGGTTCCTGTTCGCCTCTGGCGTTGCGTAACGTGGCGATGTGGTCAATATTAATGGCTAATCTCATAAAGGCTGATAATCACGTCATGAAAGAGATTGTGGTTGACAGGCAACACCTCTGGAGGTGTGCGCTTGTTTTTTAGCGAAGGTAATGAAAAAATGGCAGAATGAGGCAAAACGTGATTTGTTGCCTTCGCTCAGGCAACGTTGTGGCGCATTTCGTTGTTGGCTGAGCGGAGCCGAAGCTACCGTTGTTTTGCTCATCGCCGGTTTTTCAGCTTTTCCAATGGAGATTGCATGAAATTTTGATCAACTCACCCAGAATCGTTGTAACTTCACACATTCGCAACTATACTTTTTCTCACCTCTAACTTCACCACATTTGTTCTGCGGTTATAATTTTCCTCATAAGCGTTATTCTGTTTCAGGTTGATGAGCATGAGATCGCATAATCAACAATCCGACTCTTTTCCACCGCCTTATACTGTGGTTATCAGTCCGCGAGCCAAATATGCGCGGTTGAAGATGATGCCGCATGAGGGGTTGATTGTGGTGCTGCCGAAAGGGTTCAGCAACAAGGAGATTCCTGCACTGTTGCAACGCCATGAGGCGTGGATACGCGAGATATCTGCTCAACTTGATGCGCATCGTCCAGAGCCGCAGCCTGTCACAGAGCATGGTTTGCCCAACTCGATTGCTTTTCCTCATTTTGCGGAGGAGTGGAGCGTTGAGTATTGCCAGAGTGTGATTGGGGAGGTTGAGATGGTTGAGCGTTCCGGTCAGACTTTGCTGATTTCAGGCGATGTTGCCAATGCGCCGCTTTGCCGTGAACTGCTGCGTCCATGGCTAAAGCATCGTGCAAAAAAGCTGCTGATTCCTCTTTTTGCTCAACTTGCTGCCCGGCATGGTTTTTCGTACGGTGAGGCAAAAGTGCGGTTGCTGCACTCGCGCTGGGGGAGTTGCGCCTCAAGTGGCGTTATCACTCTGAACACTAAACTGCTCTTTTTACCGGAGCATCTTCTTAACCATGTTATGGTGCATGAATTGTGCCATACGATTCATCCTAATCACTCCCGAGCATTTTGGGCGCTTGTGCAGCAGCACGATCCTTTATGGCAGCTTCACAGGAGTGATATGGCAAGCGCATGGAAATATGTTCCTGCGTGGGTTTCTGAAAAATCTTGATAACTCTATTACGACAATATGCAATTTGATTCACTGAATATTATTGATCCAATATTAACAGCGCTGAAGGAAGAGGGGTACAGCTTGCCAACTCCAATACAGGAGGAGGCAATCCCGATTATTCTCGATGGCAAAGATTTGCTTGGCTGTGCGCAAACAGGCACCGGCAAAACGGCGGCGTTTGCAATTCCTATTCTGCAACTCCTTTCTGCCAATAAAGTGTACGACAGAAAGCGCAAAATTCGCAGCTTGATTGTAACGCCAACACGGGAACTGGCAATCCAGATTGGCGAGAGCTTTAAAGCCTATGGCCGCCACACAGGGCTTGCCAATACGGTGATTTTTGGTGGTGTGAACCAGAATCCGCAAGCTGCTTCCCTTAGTAAAGGGGTGGATATTCTTATTGCTACGCCAGGCAGATTGCTGGATTTGCTGGGGCAGCAAGTGTTGCATTTGCGCGATGTAGAGATTCTCGTGCTTGATGAAGCAGATCGGATGCTTGATATGGGTTTTATCCATGACGTTAAAAGAATCCTTGCGCTGGTACCGAAAAAGCGACAGTCGCTCTTCTTTTCAGCTACCATGCCGCCTGAGATTGTGAAACTGGCGGCTACCATTTTGCATAATCCCTCAACCGTCTCAGTAACGCCGGTCTCCTCAACCGTGGAGATTATCAATCAAGCCATTTATTTTGTAGATAAGGGCAATAAAAGCGCGCTGCTTGTTGATATTCTGCAGGACAAGAACATCAAAACAGCGCTGGTTTTTACCCGTACCAAGCATGGTGCTGATAAAGTGGTGAAGCTGCTGGATAAGCACCATGTGAAGGCGGAAGCAATCCATGGCAACAAGGCGCAGAATGCACGTCAGCGGGCGCTGAACAACTTTAAAGCGCAAACGACGCGTGTGCTGGTGGCAACTGATATTGCTGCACGTGGCATTGATGTTGATGATCTGGAGTATGTGATTAATTTCGAATTGCCTAACATTGCCGAAACCTATGTGCATCGTATCGGGCGAACAGGCAGGGCGGGCGCAAAAGGTACGGCAATCTCATTTTGTGATGCGGAGGAGAAAGAGTATTTGCGCGATATTGAAAAGCTGATTGCAAAAAAAATTCCAGTTGTTGATAACCACTCATTTCCGCTGATTGATCATAATCCGGTAAAAGCTCCAAAGCAGCAGGGGAGAGGCAATAGTGGTCATCCTGGTCCAAAACCACCGGCAACAAGTACTGCAAAACGGCGGTCTGGACGACCAGGCAAAGGGCGATAAAGCGTTAGTTCAGGGCGCAAGCAGCTTGAATCCTGTTTGAGGATCAAGCTTGCGGGTTGCGCTGTTGTTGAGCAGTTCTGTCATAATCACTTCCATAACGTGCCACACTTTAACGCCATTGCGGATGCAGCCGGTTACGGTGTTCTCCTCGCGTCCGCAAGCGAAATGAGCATGCAGTATCGGGTTCCCTTGCTCATCAGGGAAAATGGTGCCTGTACCGGTTATTTCGTGGACATCGTGCAGTTCATGAGTCATCGGAATAACGGGACGGCTTCGTCCCTCTTCCGGCCCAACCACAAGTAAACTTCCTTTGTCTGCACCGCCAACAGCAATAAACGACGCTCGTGTAAACGCGTGATCACGGGCGAACCGTTCAAGTTTTTCATGGACGATATCTCCATCTTCCAGTCGGATAATAAACACTCGTCCCTGTTGTGCTTCAGAATATTGCATTGCTCTTTAGGGTTTATTGAATGGGCTTCCGGGGCTTCATCGTGCTTCCTCTTTTGGGGAAGAAGCACGATAATCGTAGAGCAATGTAGTAAAAGCTTATCAGGAGTTTAAACAAACGCGCTGCTGTGTTGTCTGAAATTACAGTAATTACAGCCAGAACGGCGTTTTTTTTGCTCAGTTGTTGAAAAACTCTATACGCAACTGTTCATCCTCATCGCCGGTGACGCTGTACAGCCCTTTTGTGACAATTGATAGTCCCATTTTATCTGCTGCCGGAATGACGCTCTGTTCAATATGGTCGGCGCTCTGTTTCGTGCAGCTTTTGTTGAAAAAGAGGTTCAGCACATGCCCTGTATTGCTGAATTGCAGCAGGAAATCATTCTCATTAACAAAAATCAGATCATCGTAAGCGTAGCTGATTTCATGGCCAAGCTCTTCAAGAAGCTGGGCGACGGTTCCAAGTGGACGTGTTACTGTTTCCATAGTTTATTCCTCCGTAGAGTTGTATGACAAGTTGTTTTTGTTATCGGTTGTGTACAAAGGTTCAAGGGTAATCGGGTTAGTCAGTGCCGGGTTATCGAATCCCCAACAACTTTTTAAATAGTAAGAAATTTTTCTTAAAAAAGTTAATTAATTAATATAAAATGATGCTAATTCAATATTAATTAATATGAATATATCTTTTTGTGTTAATAATAAAGGTTATTGTTTTTGATGCGGACCTGCTCGGCGAAAAAAGTGTACAGGCTGAAGAGGAGAAGGACACCATTTTCCATCATCTCAAGGAGATTGAGAGTCTTCGGAAAAACGAATCGTCGAGTGTCGTATTTTTTAGCCGGATAGCGGTTTTTTGTCGCGAATGAATTCTCAACATAAGGCAATGAAATCATTTCCGCGATCTACAAAAGAAACCTCAAGCCGGTTTTGTCGATACGGGGAAACATCTCCATCGGTGGTGCCATCGAACGGGCACTGAACTTCATCGATAAAGTCGCAATGCTCTCCGAAAACGGTGCCCGATTTGTGCTGGTGCCTCAGATACTAATGCAAAAAAGTTTTCATTCCCCACACGAAAACTTCACAAAGCCTTAATAATAATGCTTTTGGTGAATTGTATAATTCTTGAAATAATTTTTTCTGGAATTATAACTAAAGATTTTTTGCATAAATTTATCAACTGGAGTTGAGAATGCCTTTAAATATATTTAATGAAGAGGATTACCTTCAGGATCTTCTTGCAGATCTCCAGTCTGCCGTGCCATCCAAAACCGTTATTTCGGTTATATCAGACCCTCATTATTACGCGCCATCATTAGGCGCGGAAGGAGCCGCCTTTGAGGCATATCTTGCCAGCGACCGCAAAATGATCGCGGAAAGCGATGCCATTCTTCAATCCGCGATAGAGATCGTTAAAAGTGAAAAACCGAATATCCTGCTCATCTCTGGCGACCTTACAAAGGACGGCGAAAAGGTAAGCCATGAGGCATTTGCCGGATACCTTGCCGGCATCGAAGCCACAGGCACCAAGGTTTACGTTATTCCAGGGAACCATGATATCAACAATCCACAGGCCATGAGTTACAGTGGCGATAGTGCCACTCCGGTTGCATCGGTAACTCCCGAACAGTTTGCCTCCATCTACGACGATTTCGGCTACGGTGAAGCCCTCTACCGCGATCCGAACTCTCTGAGCTATGTTGCCGAGGCAGGAGAAAACCTCTGGATCCTTGGTATCGACAGTTGCGAATACGACACCAATATTGCCGACGGTGCGCCCGAGACCGATGGCAGCCTGAGCGCGGCGACTAAGACCTGGGCGCTCGAAAAGCTTGCCGAGGCTAAGCTTCAGGGGATTACCGTCATCGGTATGATGCATCATAACCTTGTAGAGCATTATTCCCTGCAGGATGAGTTGTTTGGTGACTATGTGATCGACGACAGCGTGAATCTGGCGAACGATCTTGCCGCAGCGGGCCTCAGCATGATTTTTACCGGCCACTACCATGCCAACGACATTGTGCAGGTTACCGATAGCGGGCTTTACGAAATCGAGACCGGTTCGCTGGTCACCTGGCCGAGTCCGGTACGGACGGTGACGATTAACGGGGACGGAAGTGTGGAGGTCACCTCAACGTCAGTAACGGAGATCGATTACGATCTCGGCGAATTCGAGACTTTCGAGGCCTATGCCACCGATTTTCTGCATACCGGCCTTGTGCAATTGGCGACATACTACCTCATGACCACCTTCGACATCACACAGGAGAGTGCTGCCCAGGTGGCTCCGCTTTTTGCCGCTGCCATGGTTGCGCATTATATGGGCGACGAAGAGCCCGATGCAACAACCTTGGCTACCATACAGGCGTTGGCTACTTCCGGTGATGCCATGCAGATGCAGCTTGCTGGAGCACTGCAATCGCTCTGGACTGACAGTATGACGGCTGACAATAACACCACCATTTCCATTCCCGATTTCTGGGAAGAGATGACGAGCGATGATCTCGGAGAGATGCTCGCAGAGGAGTATGGACTCACCCCCTTTCAACATTACCAACTTTACGGAGACGCAATGGGTATCACTATCGGAGAACATGTTCTCATCGGATCGATTGATCTACCGGGTTCTGAAATAACCGCCTACCATTCGGGAAGTAAAACGGCGTTCGTCATTGGTGGCAGCGACGAGATGTACGTTGTCAGCCTTGCCGATCCCTCGACTCCTGTGCTTGTAAGTACCATAACGCTGGCTGGTAATGCCCAGAGCGTTACAGTCAACGCTGACGGGCTGATTGCGGTTGCCGTGGATCAGTTGGCCACGGTTGACGGGAGTACCGCTACCTTTCATGCCAACGGTCTGGTGCAGTTTTTTACGACAGATGCTACCGGAGTGCACTCCGCAGGCCAGGTGACGGTAGGTTCTCTGCCAGACTCGATTACGTTCAACGACTCAGGCACACTGCTGGTGACTGCCAATGAAGGTGAACCGAACTTGTTCTACGGTACCGATGATGACTCGATGGATCCGGTTGGCACCATCTCAATTATCGAGGTTAACACGGCTACCCCATCATTGTCGGTCGTGACGACCCTCGGGTTTGACGCTTGGAACGATCAGCTCGAGCAGTTGCGTAACAAAGGGGTTCGCATTTCTGGTGATGATGCCGCCGATGGAGTGCCCGGAAATCTGGTGTCGCAGGATATGGAGCCTGAATATGTCTCCATTTCCGGCTCCAAAGCCTATGTGACGCTTCAGGAGAACAATGCCATCGCTGTGGTTGATCTGGTTAAAAAAGTGATTACCGCAATCAATCCTGTTGGGCTCAAGGACTGGGAGCGCGGTACCCCCGAAGCGACGACCTTTGAGTTTGATATTACCTATCCTGGGCAAAGGCCGGACTTCGACCATGATGGTGTTGTCGATAATGAAGAGGTGACTGCCGGTGGTCTTTCGGGTCTCTGGTATGACGGCAAAGAGACGATCGACGGGACGGAGTATGATATTTACTATACCATCACCGATCGCGGCCCGCAGGCGGCCAGTATCGGTGATCGCGATGGTGACAATCCTTCTGACCCTGCAACAGGGGGCAAAATCTTTGACGATCCGGATTTTCCCATCACGGTGTACAAGCTGGGTCAGGTCAATGGCGAAGTGGTCTCGCTTGGCAGCACAACCCTGAAGGTGCCTGATGGTGCGGGTGGTTTCAGAAATGCTACCGGCCTCAGCGAGCTTGACCGAAACGATGCGGCTTACCAGCTTACCGGCCAGGATGCCGAGGGCTATAACACCTATGAGTTGCTCGCCAAAGACCAGTTCGGCCTTGATACCGAATCGGTACTGCACCTGACGATCGCTGGCCTGAACGGCGGTAATCCTGTTTTTGCCGTGGCAGACGAATACGGCCCACAGATTGCCTTGTTCGATGTTGCTACCGGCAATCTGGTTAAACGTATTGTGCCAGCCGGTACTGTCTTTTCCGCAGCAACCAACATCGGCTATGCCGACATACCGGAATACACGCTTCAGACGCTGCCGTCCATTTACAGCACGATCAACAACAATCGTGGTTTCGAGGCGATGGCGTACAACAGCAACGATGGCTTGCTCTATACCTTTATTCAGAGCCCGCTGCATCAGGTCGGTTATGACAATCAGGAGGTCATTCGCATTGTGGCGGTCAATCCGGTCAGCGGTGAGGCTGTTCACGAATTCCTCTACGCACTGAGCGGCGAGAAAGGGCAGGACAAGATTGGTGATGCGGTCTATGATGCTGAACGTGATCTCTTTTATGTGATCGAGCGCGATTCAGGGGCAACGTCGAATGCGAACAAATCGATTTTCGAAGTTAACCTTACCGGTGCGACCGATACGCTCGCTTACACCATTGGGCAGGATGGTCACAGTTGGGAAGAGCTGCTTGGCGACGGGGTGACTCAGCCTGAGCTTGCTCATACCGAGAGTCTTGCTGATGCGCTTGCCGGAGAGGTAACCTTTGTACACAAAAACGAGCTGCTGAACATTCCTTCGCTTGGTATAGACGCACGCTTCGATAAGAGCGAAGGTCTGGCGCTCAAGGCGGATGGCTCACTGGTGGTAGCCTTTGATAACGATTTTCTGCATGTGGAGGGACGGGCTGATAACATTCTTGTCGAGATCGACTATAACGCCCTTGTCGTTGATACCTCGGACAAGGATGGCGTCATCGATCCCGGTTACCGTTCATTCTACGGTATGCGTATGCCTGATGGCGTCGATTCTTACGTGTTCAACGGCGAGACCTTCGTGATCATGGCCAACGAAGGTGATGGCCGCATACGTTCCGACGTGGCGAATTTTACCGTTAAGTCAGCCGATAACAAGACGTATCTCACCATTGCGGAGACGCTTCCTGATGGGGCTACGCTGGTTGACACCATTACCGATCCATTGACTGGCGAATCCCTTTTTATCACTCTTTCAGTCAGTAGTGACCCCGCTGCCCATTATGTGAAAACGGATGATGAATATTTCCTGACACTGAAGTACGGTTGGCTGTCGAATGATGATTTCTGGTCAGATGAAACGCGCCTTGTCGATTACGACGATCTGACGAAACTGAATCAGTACCTGCAGGATGAAGCAACCAAGAGCGGGGAGATCGGTCGCCTCAAGACGGTCAATACGGAGGTCTATCTCTCTGATGAATCTGCTGCAGACGAAGCTCCCGAACAGGTCATCGGTTTCGGTGGGCGCTCGATCTCCATCATGGACAGCAAGGGTAACCTTGTCTATGACAGTGGCGACCTGATCGAGCAGGCGGCAATTGCTGCCGGTGTCTATGATGATGGTCGTTCGGATGACAAGGGTACAGAGCCGGAAAATGTCACGCTTGCCGAAGTTGATGGCCATGTCTATGCCTATGTTGGTCTCGAGCGTGCCAATAGTGTGGTGGTTTTCGATGTCACCAACCCCTACAATGTCAGCTATCTCGATCTTATCGATGTCAAAGGAGATACCGGATTTGTGGCTCCTGAAGGGCTGACCACCGGCGACGGAATGCTTATTATTTCCAATGAAGCAACGCCTGGTCTTGCGATTTATTCTCTTCCGGAATATGCGATTCCGACCTATACCCTTCAGCTTCTCCACTTTGCCGATGCCGAGGCGGGTCTGCTCGCCTTCGAAACAGCGCCGAACCTTGCCGCTCTGGTTGACAGGTTTGAGGATGACTATGCCAACAGCATCACACTGGCTGGTGGCGATAATTTCATTCCCGGCCCCTTCCTTGCAGCCGGTACAGACAGCAGCGTTATCGACGAACTGAATGAGGCAAACGGCTCAAGTCTCTCCCCGACCGCGACGGTGCCGATTGGCGCGGTGGATATTGCCATTCATAATGCTATCGGCGTTGAAGCTTCTGCAATCGGAAATCACGAGTTCGATCTCGGTTCGAGGGTATTGAAAGATGCTTTCGCCTCGACGACGACCGGTGCCGATTTCCCTTATATCTCGGCAAACCTCGATTTTTCAGGTGACAGCGACCTGAGAACTACGTATGTCAACACCATGGCAACCGCCGGTCTGGAGGAAGCATCGACCCTGAACGGCAAGATCGTTCCATCGGCGGTCATCACCGAGCACGGTGAAAAGATTGGTCTTGTGGGTGCAACAACCCAGTTGCTTCGGGTCATCTCATCGCCCTCCGGTACTGTGGTTGATGATGGCAGCACTGGCAGCGACAACATGGAGCTGCTCGCCTCAGCGCTTCAGCCGGTGATTGATGATCTCATTGCACAGGGGGTGAACAAGATCATCCTCATGTCGCATCTTCAGGTGATCGCCAATGAAAAGAGCCTTGCGGGTAAGCTCTCTGGTGTGGACATTATTCTCGCTGCCGGATCGAACACCCGTCTCGGTGACGTCGATGACGAAGCGGTCGCCTTCGAGGGCCATGCAGCAACCTTTGCTGACACCTATCCTCTCCAGATGAGTGACAAGGATGGCAACACCACGTTGATTGTCAACACCGACAACGAGTTCACCTACCTCGGTCGCCTTGTGGTCGATTTCGACGCCAATGGCCATATCATCACCAGCAGCCTTACCGGGAACGTCTCAATCAATGGAGCTTATGCGGCTACCGAAGAGAGTGTTGCTGATGCGTGGGGTGTTACTGTCGATGAACTTGATACAACCGCGTTTGCCGAAGGTACGCGGGGTGATGCCGTCGAAAGCCTGGTCATGGCGGTACAGGAGGTGATCGATGTCAAGGATACCAATGTTTACGGTTACTCCGATGTCTATCTCGAAGGCGAACGGGCAACGGTTCGATCAGAAGAGAGCAATCTTGGTGACCTTTCTGCCGATGCCAACGCCTATGCTGCTGAACTGGCGCTGGGCGGCGCGGCTACTGACGATACGTTTATTGTGTCACTCAAGAACGGTGGTGGGATCAGGGCCCAGATCGGCACGATCTCAGCGCCCGATCCGGTTGACGGAACCGTTGACAAGCTTCCTCCAACCGATGGTTCGGTTTCCCAACTCGATGTCGAGAACTCGCTGCGCTTCAACAACCAGTTGATGATGTTCGATACTACCGCAGCAGGGCTGAAGGCCATACTCGAACATGGTGTTGCAGCAGGCACTCTTCAAGGGCGATTCCCGCAGATCGGTGGAGTTGCCTTCTCATGGGACCCCGATTTTCCGGCAGGCTCGAGGGTCAGTGACATTGCGCTTGTCGGGGATGACTATCATATCAACTTGTACAATGACGGGGAGCTGCTCGACAATGTACCGGACACGATCTCTCTTGTTACCCTGAGTTTCCTTGCCAACGGTGGGGACGGCTATCCGATGAAAGCCAGTGGCAGCAATTTCCGCTACATCACCGTTGAAGCTGATGGCAGTTACACGCTGAGCGCTGCGGTCAGCGAAAGCCTCGACTTCACGGTTTCGTCGAGTGTCCCGGATGGTGCCACGGTTCTTGCAGAGCAGGCCGCATTCGAGACCTACATGGAAGCATTCCATGCCACTGAAGCCACCGCTTACGATCAGGCCGATACTGGCGCATCGGAAGATTTTCGCATCCAGAACCTCAACGAGCGGGATGAAGCAGTGCTCAATCCAGATACTGGTCGGGAGATTGAAAACGTAACGGTTTCGGAAGATGGAAATCTTGATTACCGGATTCTGGCCGATGCGTTCGAGGATGTGGATGCGGGAGACAGCTTGACATACACGGCAACGCTGGCGGACGGATCTGCGCTGCCTGAATGGCTGAAGTTCGATACGTCGCACCACGATCTTGAAACCATGGAGGATTACTTCCTTGCTGGTGGTTCGGCAGCGAAGGCAACGGACTCGGCATCGGCGATTACAGCGATGGTGACAGGCGAGAAGACGGATGCGGGAAACCTCTCGTGGGCGACGGGCGATCCGGCAGACGGAGCGCTGACGACTATCGCCGAAACGCTTCGTGCGGATTACGGCTTCGCCATCGGTGTGGCCAGTACGGTGGAGTTTTCCCACGCCACGCCAGCCGGGGTGGTAAGCCATAACGTGAATCGCGGGAATACGTGGGCCATTTCGCATGAGATACTGACGGAGACGAAACCGGAAGTGGTGATTGGCGCAGGCCTGGACAGTTATTTCGCCAAGGCGGGGGTGTCGAAGACGCCTACAGATACCGACTCAGATGCCGACAACAACGGCTTCAATGACGAGTACGATGCCTTCCACAATGGTACGGTGACTGCATACACTGCAAACGTGGAGTTTGTGGAGCGCGAAGCGGGTGTTGACGGTGGTGACACGCTGGCGGCGGCGGCGGCGAACGTTGATCTGTCTGCGGGTGAAAGGCTTTTTGGTCTGTTCGGCACGTCAGGCGGCAACTTTGAATACTACGATGTGGCGGACACGCCGGGCACGGTAAGCATCACGCGCAGTAAGGGCGACGGAACTCCGACGGTTGACGAAGACCCGGCGATGGCTGAAATGGCGCACTCGGCGCTGAGTGTGTTAAACCAGAATGCCGACGGCTTTTTTATTATGTTCGAGCAGGGCGACATCGACTGGAGCAACCACGCCAACGACTACGAAGCCATGATTGGCGGAGTCTATGATCTTGATCTGGCGGTGAAGGAAGTGGAGGACTTTGTCGAGGGCACCAATGGCATCGACTGGTCGAACACGCTGGTGATTGTAACCAGCGACCATTCGAACAGCTACATGCGCAACGAGAGTGTACTTGGCATCGGCGACCTCGGTGTAGTGGGTACAGACGTGACCTACGCATCGGGTGGACACACCAACGAACTGGTGACGGTCACGGCACGCGGCGCTGGGGCGACGTACTTCGGCAAGCTTGCGGGCCAGATTTACGATGGCACGGATATCATCGACAACACGCAGATCTACACGGCGATGCTGAACGCTGCCGAAAACGCGGGAGCCGAGCACATCATTCTGATGATC
>DYND01000028.1 GCA_020721255.1 Chlorobium chlorochromatii | reverse complement strand
CATGTACATTAAATTGGCGCGGGAAAATCCCTTCATATCGGGAAAAGCGCTGCGTAAATCCTGCGCCAGCCGTTCAATCACTTTTGCGCCCCAGCCCTCGTGCTGTTGCCGCTCAAGAATGTCGCGCCCAATTTTCCAGTATAGCAGCACGAGTTCCCGATTAACGGCCAGCGTCGCCCGCTGGCGAGCATAATGAATGCGGGTTTTAAGATCTGCAAGCCATGCGGCGTATCCTGATGGGAGTGGAATAATCTCTGGCATGGATATAGCTGTGGTTCTGGAAATAATTTTTTTGAAAATAGTGATTTGATGGGGAAATGACAGGATGATTTAATTTCAACGGGCTGCCATTATTCCCATTCAATAGTTGCTGGTGGTTTCGATGAAATATCATAAGCGACACGGTTAATCCCGCGCACTTCGTTGATAATGCGGTTTGAAACGCGTGCAAGAAAATCGTGTGGTAATGGTGCCCAGTCGGCAGTCATGCCGTCGGTTGATTCTACTGCCCGAAGTGCCAGCACGTTTTCGTAAGTGCGTTTGTCGCCCATGACGCCAACCGACTGGACAGGTAGCAGTACCGCAAATGCTTGCCATACTTTACTGTAGAGACCGCTGGATTTCAGCTCGTCAATATAAATTTCGTCAGCCTCCCGCAATACATCAAGTCTCTCTTTGCTGACGGAGCCAAGTACTCGGACAGCAAGGCCGGGCCCGGGGAAGGGGTGGCGCATCAAAATATCCTCTGCAATACCGAGTTCGCGTCCGACGGCGCGCACTTCATCCTTAAAGAGTTCACGAAGTGGTTCAATCAGCTTGAGCTTCATCCGTTTTGGAAGCCCACCGACATTATGGTGCGATTTGATGGTTTCGGATGGACCTTTAACGCTCACGCTCTCAATAACGTCAGGGTAGAGAGTGCCCTGTACCAGAAACTTTTCATGAGCCATCTGCTCTTCAAAAACCTGTATAAAAGTCTTCCCGATTATTTTACGCTTTTTTTCGGGCGATGCAACATTTTTCAACCGCTTCAGGAAGAGATCGGAAGCATCGACGAGGGATACCCTGAGATCGAGTGTCGAAAGAAAGTTCATCACCTTATCTGCTTCATTTTTTCGCAGCAGGCCATTATCGACAAAGACGCAGTGCAGTTGTTTGCCAATTGCCTTGCCAACCAGAACAGCCGCAACGGTTGAGTCAACGCCGCCACTGATGCCGCAGATAACTGTTTCATTGCCCGCTTTGCGTCGAATCTCTTCAATCTGATGGTCGATAAAGCTTTTTGATGACCAGTCGGGCGTGATGCCGGCAATATCAATCAAGAAGTTCGAGAGAAGCTCTTTCCCGTAGATGCTGTGCTGTACTTCGGGGTGAAACTGGAGCCCGAAAATGTTGGCGGGGTTGTTGATGCCGGTGCTTTCAAAGGCGCAGATTTCGGAGTTGGCGCTGCTCGCGGTTGCTCTGAAGCCTTCGGGAAGACGCATTACCTTGTCGCCGTGGCTCATCCATACGTCGGAATCGGGGATATTGCGAAAGAGTCGGTTTTCTGCCTCGTCCTGATACTTCACTATGATGGTGGCGCGCCCGAATTCATGCTTGTCGGAGCTTGCTACGTCGCCACCGAAATGTTTGGCAATGGCCTGAAGACCATAGCAGATACCGAGTACGGGAATGCCGAGCGAAAAAATGGCAGCATCAGGCATAAATGCTGCCTGATCGTAAACGCTGTTCGGTCCCCCGGAAAGGATTATTGCTTTTGGCTGATGTTCCTGAATTTTTTCCGATGGAGTGTTATAAGGAAGAATTTCAGAATAGATACCCAATTCGCGGATACGACGGGCGATTAACTGGGTGTATTGCGAGCCAAAATCCAGAACTAAGACCGATTCCATGGCTGAGAAAAGTTGTAATAGTTAATTGAGCTGGAGCGTCACAATGCTTTTTCCTGTTTCAGTTTTGGTTTCGGCGCTGCAGTTGGCGCAGCGGCAGGTACAGAAACTGGAGCTTGCGGAGTGCTTTGTGGTTTAAGTGCGCCATTGCTGATGACAGGAGCAACCTCGTTGCCCTCTGTTGCCG
Source organism: Chlorobium chlorochromatii (assembly GCA_020721255.1). Taxonomy (GTDB): domain Bacteria; phylum Bacteroidota; class Chlorobiia; order Chlorobiales; family Chlorobiaceae; genus Chlorobium; species Chlorobium chlorochromatii. Next base: position 17,869 of record DYND01000028.1, on the reverse strand, counting down.
GTGCAGTAACGTCTAATGAGCGTTGTGCGGTATGGCTTTGATAGTATTGAAACCCTTTGGGCGTGTAATATTCAATATAGACATTGCTGCCGAGCAGTTCAGACGGCGCATTACTCTGGGTTGACATTGGCACGGCAATAACCGTTTCAGGAATATGGAAGTATTTGTTCCCAAGTTTCAAAGTTGGGTCGCTATAGCAGTGTTTCATAAAACCAGCCCACACCGGTAGAGCTGCGCGTGCGCCCTGACCGTACTCCATCGAAGTGAACTTGATGCGTTCATCATCAAAACCAGCCCACACAACAGCAACAAGTTGAGGTGTAAATCCGGCAAACCACGCATCGCGTAAGCTTTGCGTGGTGCCTGTTTTACCGGCAGCTTCCACATTAAAGCCGTACCGCGCACGAACAGCGACGCCTGTGCCGCGGTTAATGACATCTTTCAGCATTGAGACCATCACAAAGTTCGTTGTGGAGTCGATGGCAAAGCGTCGGTTTGGGGTGGATTCTGATAAAATACGACTATGTTTGTCTTCAACTTTCAGGATAGATATTGGTTCGTTCCAATAACCATTGTTGGCAAATGTTGAAAATGCACCGGCAAGCTCCAGCGGCGTTACCTCTGCAGTACCAAGCGCGATAGAGAGGTTTGACGGCATTGGTGAGCTGAGCCCCATTCTGCGCGCATAGCTTATAATTTCCGATGTTTTTAGATGCTCGTAAGCGAGGCGCACCGTTACCTGATTGAGTGAGCGACTCAGTGCTGAACGTAAGGTGGTCATGCCGCCCGATGAACCATCGGAGTTACGTGGCGACCAGATGCCGCCTCCACTGTTGAGCGATAGCGGTTGATCAAGCACCTGAAAGTTTGCGGGCAGCCCCTTATCAATAGCCGCAGTGTAAACAAATGGCTTGAAAGTAGAACCAGGCTGACGCTTTGCTTGCCAGACGTGATCAAACTGATATTTATAATCGTCAGCTTCACCGTTGCTGCCCCCCACCCAAGCTTTGACGTGACCATTGGCGGGGTCAATGGCGACCAAGGCAATCTGTACCCTTGTTTTTTCGCGTAGAATATTGTTGAGCCACCCTTTATCAGCTTTCAAACGAGCCATTGCCTGTTGTTCGCTCGTGCCGTTATCGAGCATCTCTTTGTAGCGTTCACTCTCGCGGATAATCTGATTTTTCAGTGGCTCAGTCCACTTCCAAGTCTGGTCAAATGATGCCTGTAAATTGATCAGATGCTCTGCCACAGCTTGCTGGGCATACTTCTGCATACGACTGTCGAGCGTTGTCTGGATTGTTAAACCATCGCGATAAAGATCAACATTGCCGATCATTGTCGCAGGCTTCACGGTCTGGCGAACATACTCCGTAAAATATGGTGCCAGGCCTTGATGGCTGACTGGAGTGTATTTCAGCACCAAGGGAGTTTTTTTTGCACGAGCTGCTTGTGCAGGGGTAATAAACTTCTCCTTCTCCATCAATGAGAGAATGAGATTGCGTCTGCCAACTGAGCTTGTCGGGTTCTTTGCCGGATTATAAGCTGTAGGGTTTTTCAACGTAGCAATCAATGTAGCACTTTCGGGCAGTGTCAGCAGATATGCAGGTTTGCCAAAATAGGTGCGAGCCGCAGCCTCAACGCCATAAGCTCCCGATCCAAAATAGACGGTATTGAGGTAGAGCGCCAGAATTTCATCTTTGGTGTAAGTTTTTTCCAGCTCAATGGCAGTAATAAACTCTTTCATTTTACGCGTTACGGTGCGTTCTTGCGTCAAATAGAGATTTTTGGCAAGCTGCTGTGTTATGGTACTTGCCCCCTGCCAGCGACGGCGTCCTTTAATGATATTTTCACCAATGGCGAGTGTCAGTCGGCGAAGATCAACACCCCAGTGGTTATAAAATTCGACATCCTCTGTAGCAATAAGGGCGTAGCGGGTTGAACGTGGAATCGATTTGAGGGGGATAAAGGTGCGATTCTGCAGAAAATACTTATGCAGCAGCACACCATCTTCCGAATAAACAAGGGAGGCGAGAGCTGGATTCGGATTTTCCAGTTCTTCAAGGCTTGGCAACCCCATGAATGATCGAGCATCGCAATGTTTTGCTGGCATTGCAAGCATGAGGGCGATAAGAACAGCAAAGAAAAAAAGAGGCGTTTTGGTCAAAATATTACTCACGATAAACTCTTAAGATTGAAGCTTGCAGTATTGTTGAGAACGTTCCAAATGTGCAGTCAGCTCGCGGGCAAACCAGGCAGTATCTTCGAGCATAGGCAAGTGGCCAAGCTCCATGAATTTTGCCAAGTGTGTGGGCGATTTCGACGCTGCTTTACGTTTTTCATAGAGTGTAACGGTGCCTTCGGGCGGAATGGTATTATCAGCCATGCCAACCGAGCAGAGCACCGGTGCTGAAATAGCGAGGACGTGGCGCGTATAGGTACGCAAAACGTCGCGATCAATAGAAAACTTTCCAACGGCAATAGTGGCATCCTTGTCTGATTGTGTAAAGTCCTCAATCAGTACATTCTGATATTCAACGGGAATCTCTTTTGTGGCAGCACGTTTAATAAACATGCCGCGGAACGGTTCAACCTGAAAGATGCCGCGGAAATTCAGCGACACATCAATCAACCCGCCAAGCATTAACAGTCCGAACGAGGTGAACGACGTCTCCTCAAAAATACCACAGGCAATAATAGTTGCCGATACCAGTGCATCAGCATAACGGAGGCAAAGCTCAGTAGCAACCATACCACCCATCGAGTGCCCGATAATGTGCAGATTGCGTGATTTGTTCAGTCCGAGATGCTCAATCAGTTCACTTGCTTCATCGCTGAAGCCCTGAATGGTCAAACTTGGCTTATATCCTTTTGTGAGGGTTCGCCCTGTGCCACTTTGATCGTACGTAATACAGCGATACTCTGGTGAAAGCAAATTGACCAGCGGCTTCCAGTATCGGGAGGAAACAGCCCAGCCATTCACAAACAGTAAGGCTGGTTTTTCGCGTCCTGCAGGATCGACATCCGCGGTATCTTCATAATAAAGCTTGCAGCGTTGGGAGGCTAAATAACTCATTGATACTGTTTGTACTGGTTGTGCTCTCAAAAACAATGAAGCAATATAACATAAACGAACGTTTCTTCATTTTTCAAGAATCGCTAAATCGGGAAGCTTCGCAAGACGCTTTTGTGACTCTTTCGTTCAATGACTACATTAAACGCCGAAGAAGCTCGCAAGCAAAAAAACATGGCTCTCAAGAACGACGTTTGTTTCCTGTCATCACAACCATTGATAATGGATTATTCAATGACCGCACTCTTCTCCACGCTCGTGGACTTTATTTTGCATATCGATACGCATTTGCAGGTTCTGGTGGCTGAGTATGGGCTCTGGCTTTACGGTATTCTTTTTGTGATTATTTTCTGTGAAACCGGTTTGGTGGTTATGCCCTTTCTGCCGGGTGACTCACTCCTTTTTGCTGCCGGCTCACTCGCTTCAGTGACTGGTTCATCGCTTAATCCCCATTTTCTTTTTTTACTTTTTTTTGTAGCTGCAGTTTTGGGTGATACGGTGAACTATCAGATTGGTCATAAACTTGGAGCCAAGGTATTTCAGCATAAAAATTCGCGATTTTTTAATGCTGGTCATCTTGCTAAAACCAATGCCTTTTTTGAAAAATATGGCGGCAAAACTATCATCATCGCTCGCTTTGTGCCAATTATCAGAACCTTTGCGCCATTTGTTGCCGGTATCGGCGCTATGACTTACAGCCGATTTGTTCTCTATAATGTAATTGGTGCCCTGCTTTGGGTTGGGCTGTTCACCTACAGTGGGTACTTTTTAGGGCAGTTGCCGTTTGTTCAGCATAATTTCAAGCTGTTGATTTTTGCTATTATCGGTGTTTCGCTGTTGCCACCAATTATTGAGTATCTGAAGCATCATGGAAGCAAGTAGAGCCGCATTTCAGCCGACTCTGTAGTGCTTTGTCGCGTTGCTCGATTGGCGTTATCTTTCGACCGTTTAGCTGGTTACTCTGCTGCGCTTAGCGTGTTATCATGTTAACCAGTGTTACAGCACGCGATGTTATTAACAATGTTTACGGAATGTTGATAACTTGTTGATGTGCGATGTTTTATGTTGATGCTATTGTGAAATCTGGTGAAAAACAGCTTTTTTTGATAGCTGTAAGTCATTCTATAAAAATGGATTATTGTGGATTACGTTATCGTTGAGTGTGGCTGTTGATAACTAAAGTGGAGTTGTTGAGGACGGTTTATACATAGTGAAAATGTGGATAACTTATAATATCTGAACAGGATGGAGCCGTATAAGCTCCCCATTGGGTGTGGAAAAGTCGGCAACTCTCAAAAAAACATTATTTATAATTCGCGGATTTTTTTATAATCACTACCCTTTTTGATCGACTTCGGCGTATAGCGCAGCCTGGTAGCGCGCTTCCTTGGGGTGGAAGAGGTCGTGGGTTCGAATCCCGCTACGCCGACTCTTATACCTCCATTTTATTCTTTCCTCTTCTGTATATTTGCGCATGGATATTCTGGCAAAATTACAGATTCTTTCAGGAGCTGCCCGTTACGATGCTTCTTGCGCGTCAAGTGGCAGTAAACGTGAAGCTTCCTCTTGCGGTGTTGGTAACACCTCGCAGAGCGGTATCTGCCATTCGTGGTCGGATGATGGTCGCTGTATTTCGCTGCTGAAAATTCTGCTCTCCAATGATTGTCGTTATGATTGTGCTTATTGCGTCAATCGCTCATCCAATCTGGTTCCGCGGGCATCGTTTACGGCACGGGAAGTGGTTGATCTCACTCTTGATTTTTATCGCCGCAACTATATTGAGGGACTTTTTTTAAGCTCAGCCGTCATGCAGAGCCCTGATGTGACGATGGAGCGAATGGTGCGGGTTGTCGAAGCGCTGCGGACTGAAGAGCAGTTTGGCGGCTATATTCATCTCAAAATCATTCCCGGTTGCAGCAGCGAACTGGTGCGGAAAGCAGGACTCTATGCCGACAGGATCAGCGTTAATATTGAGCTGCCATCGCAAGTTTCGCTCCAGCGGCTTGCGCCACAAAAGAGCAAGGCGGCGATTCTTGAACCAATGAAGCTGATTGGTCAGGAGATTAACACCAGTCTTATTGAGCGCTCGACGAGCCGCAGGGCACCACGGTTTGCACCGGCTGGTCAAAGTACGCAGATGATTATAGGCGCGAGTCCTGAAAACGATTTTCAGATTCTTCGCCTCTCTCAAGGGCTCTATAAAAAGATGCATCTCAAGCGGGTGTATTACTCGGCTTACGTACCAGTCAGCGAGGATAACCGGCTTCCTGCGCTGGCGGCGCCGCCGTTGTTGCGCGAACACCGCCTCTATCAGGCTGACTGGCTGTTGCGTTTTTACGGCTTTACGGCAGAGGAGATTCTCTCGGATGATCTGCCTAATCTCGATGAAACATTCGATCCCAAGACAGCATGGGCATTGCGACATCCCGAATTTTTTCCTGTCGAGATCAATCGCGCCGATTATGCTACCTTGCTGCGTGTGCCGGGCATTGGAGTCACCTCCGCCAAACGCATTATAGCAGCACGGCGGTTTTCAGCAATTACCCCCGAAGGAATGAAAAAAATCGGTGTGGTAATGAAGCGGGCAAAATATTTTATTACCAGTTCTGGCCGGAGATTTGAAAAACATGACCAGACACCAGCGATCATCAGCCAGCAACTGCTGCTTGGCGAAGCGCGCGTGGTGGAACCGCCTCGACAGCTTGTTTTCCCCGGACTTTACTCATGTCAGCCATGAAGCGATATCTTTACGACGGAACTGCCGATGGGCTTTTATCAGCCATTTCGTGGATTCTTCAAGAGGAGCCTGAACCGGAAAAGGTGGTTCTTGCTGAGCGTGAGCAGACGCTTTTCGAAGAAGGATTTTTTATCAACACCAATGCTCTTCAGGCTGAGTCGCTTTTTTCACGACTTCGCCATCGTGCGCCTGATGCGGCATACACCATCTACATGTTCATGCTGGCTGAGCAGCATGGGATGGAGAGTAGTAGCTTGCTCCACTACGTTTCGCTGCTTTTTACCTATGGCGACAAGGTCAATGGTTATCTGACTCATCCGGCAGTGCGCGATATTGTTTCTGTTGCCAAAAAAGCTGGGCGGGAGCTGCATCGGATGAAAGGGCTTCTTCGGTTTGAAAAGCTTCAGGATGGCGCATATCTTGCCAAAATGGAGCCAGACAATAATATTATACAGCCGCTTGCCAACCATTTTCGTACCAGGCTGAGGGCGCAGCATTGGTTTCTTTACGATGTCAAACGTCGCGTTGCTGCTCGTTGGAGCAATGGTGTACTGCAGTTTGGTACTATAGAACAGTTTACCACGCCAGCACTTTCGGAGGATGAAAAAAAAGTGCAGGCTTTATGGCAGACCTTTTTTAAAACCATCGCTATCCCTGATCGCAAAAATTCTCGTTTACAAAAATCCAACATGCCGATGAAGTATTGGAAATATTTGACGGAGAAGCAGGCGGAGTGATTGAGCAGGGGAGTAACTTTGTTGGCGGTTTGGCGAAGATGCGCATTGTTGCCGCTAATCCAGCGCTGCGCCATCTTTGATAATCTGCATGTGTAATGGAATCCGCACTTCTGGAATGAGGTGTGGGGGATAAAAACCGGCGTCGAAGAGTTCGTGATTGATCGTTATGGCATCATCATCCACCATCACCTTGTACGCCACTACCAGCAGTGAGCCATACATCTCGACCTCGCGATGGTAAAGACCAATCAATCGATCGATTTTCCCGTTGAGCGAAGTTTCTTCCATCAGTTCGCGCAGACAACCCTCAAAAGGCTCTTCTCCCGCTTCGAGAAACCCGCCTGGCAGTGCCCATTCATTGAGTGCAGGTTCATGCGCTCGGCGTATCACAAGCAACTCATTTTTTTTGTTGACAGTATAGGCGACTGCAACCGGAAGCGGATTGATATAGTGCACCCATGAGCATGAGGGGCAGAAGAGCCGTTCGCGTCCGTCGATCATCTCTTTGCCAAGTGTTGTCTTGCAGTGCGGACAGTATGAATAAGCTCTCATGGTTGCGTCAAGAAACTTTTTGTGGCGACAATTGATTTATTGAGAAGAAAATACAACACAGAGAAGGCTTTTACCAACACAAGATATGTTTCATTTATGTCAATAACCCTTTTACAAGCTGGTGTTCCGGCACCACCCATATCTGCTAAAGATCAGGAAGGAAAGCTCGTAACACTCGATGAGTACCGTGGCAAAAAGGTTGTGCTCTACTTTTATCCGAAAGATGATACTCCGGGATGTACGAAGGAGGCTTGTGCTTTTCGTGATAATTTCCCTAAATTTAACACTATTGGCGTTGAGGTGCTTGGCGTCAGTGTTGATGATGAACGCAAGCATAAAAAGTTTGTCGAGAAGTATAATCTTCCCTTCAGACTGGTTTCTGATTCGGATAAAAACATTGTTGAGGCGTACGGGGTGTGGGGACTAAAAAAATTTATGGGTCGAGAGTATATGGGCACGAGTCGGGTGACCTATCTGATTGATGAACAGGGTGTGATTGAACAGGTGTGGCCAAAAGTCAGTCCTGAAAAACATGCGGATGAGTTGCTTGCTTATTTACAGCAAAAACCTGAAAGAAGATGATCGTAAACGAATTTGAGAAGCTTAAAAGCGGCAAACTTCTGCTGGCTTCAGCAAATATGCTGGAGTCAAATTTCAAGCGGACGGTTTTGATTATATGTGAGCATAATGAGAAGGGTTCATTGGGTTTTATTCTGAATCGTCCACTGGAATTCAAAGTATGTGAGGCTATCGCTGGCTTTGAGGAGATTGAAGAGCTGCTGCATAACGGCGGACCTGTGCAGGTTGATACAGTTCATTTTCTCCATTCCAGAGGAGATCTTATCGAGAGTTCGCAGGAGATTCTTCCGGGAGTTTTCTGGGGTGGCGATAAAGATGAGTTGAGTTTTCTGCTCAATACCGGCGTTATGCTTCCTTCAGAAATCCGCTTTTTCCTCGGTTATGCTGGCTGGAGTGCCGGACAACTTGAGGCGGAGTTTGAGGAGGGAGCCTGGTACACGGCTGAAGCATCGAGGAGTATTGTGTTTGGCGACGCTTATGAAAGAATGTGGAGTCGCTCGGTGCGTTCAAAAGGTGGCGAGTACCAGCTTGTAGCAAATGCGCCGGAGTTGCCTGGGTTAAACTGATTGGCGTTTGTTCTGTAACTGTAAAAAGTATATATATAGCTGCGGTTTTTTAGAGCATCTGTTTTTTGATATTTCTGGGGATGACAGGCTTTCGACAGGGCAGGTGTAAGATAGAGTTGCACTCCGAGTTTCAGCATGGATGGACTCGTAAAAGAAGTCTATGCAACATTACATGCAGACGATTATTCGTATGCAATGGCTGCCTGATTAGCACAAGTTAATTAATCAGCCATCGTTCAGTGGGGGAGGTGCTTACTCTGAAGCCACTGAATGGCATAATCCGCGCTTGAGCTTCGGTTCGCGCAAGTAAGCCCCAACTGCTTTTGCCTGAAAAGGCAGGCGGGTGAATCAAAGAGGGATAGTGAACCGAACTTTACAGGTGTAGCACCGGTTCATGAAACAACGAACACCTGAGATGAGTGTGGCAGCTTTATTGAGCAATGTTTTGGACGCGGGTTCGACTCCCGCCATCTCCACCAATAAGCAGTTTTTTAACGTATCATAAAGCCCCTAAGCCCTTGTAAAACAAGGGCTTTTTTATTTCCCACGTCCAACTGCGTATAAAGGATTACACTGAAACCCACACTTCTTTAGTATATTGCATGGTATAGAATGCGTTATCGGGAGTTTATTCTTGATTGTGCTATACCAACGATAGCCCTAAAAAAGTAGCTATGCCTAAAAAATCTATACCATTAACAGTTCGTAAAATAGAGACCATCAAGGCTACAGATAAACCGCAAACATTCTTTGACGGTGATGGGTTATTCTTGTACATGTCTGAAAAAAAATATACCGACGGAAAGCAACAGACTGCTTCAAAGCTATGGCGATTCAAGTACACCTTTCAAGGTAAAGCGTTTCTAATGTCATTTGGTGCGTATCCGGCAATGAGCCTGCATGTTGCAAGAGAGAAGCGGCAGGAGGCAAGAAGCTTGCTTGCTAATGGAATCAATCCACAGGAAGTAAAGAAACAGCAGAGAGCCAATGAAGAGCGCTCTCATGCAGTACAGGGAAACACGTTTGAGAAAGTGGCGATGGAATGGTTTAACACTACGAAAAGCCAGTGGAGTGATAGCCATGCAGTTACAATAATATCACGATTGAGAAGAGATGTATTTCCACCATTAGGCAAGCGGTTAATATCTGAAATCACGGCAGCCGATATTCTTGCAGCTCTTCGATTGGTTGAAGCGCGTCAAGCTTTTGAGAGTGCACACCGAATCAAAGCCATCATAGGGCAAGTGTTTACTTTTGCGTTAGTGAGCAGTATTCCTGATGTGGTAAATAATCCGGCTGCAGGTCTGGGCAAAGCGCTTAAACAACCTATAAAAAAAAATATGGCGGCTATTGTAGATCCGCAAAAGTTGGGAGTGCTCTTGCTTGATATTGATGGGTACAACGGTTCTTTCGTGGCAATATGCGCGTTGAAACTTGCTCCGTTGCTGTTTGTGCGTCCAGGCGAGTTACGGCACGCCTTATGGCAGGATATAGATTTAGATAAAGCTGTTTGGCTGTTACCACTTGAGGCAACAAAGCTAACCCTGAAAGAAAAAGCAAGCCGTAAAGGTCAAACGCAGGCAGTGCCATTATCAACGCAAGCGGTCAAGATACTGAGAGACCTTGAACCATTCACGATAAGTAGTAAATATGTCTTTCCCGGCAGGTCATCGGCAAGGGTGATGAGCGAGAACACCATAAACAGCGCACTACGAACAATGGGATATGATCAAGCAACCATAACAGGGCACGGCTTCAGGGCGACGGCACGCACCATGTTACATGAAAGGCTTAACTTTTCACCTGATGCAATAGAGGCACAATTAGGGCATACCGTGCCAGACCGTTTAGGAAATGCTTATAACAGAACAAAGCATTTGGAAGAAAGAACAAGAATGATGCAGGCGTGGAGTGATTTTCTTGACAGTCTGAAAGCAGATGTTTATAATTCTATTCAAAACCGATTAATAAAGAACATCTAACATGCTATTATATATATCTTTGTGCTGAATATATTTTTATTCAAAAAAAATAATATTTTTTCGACAGAGTAGTAATGTCGAAAATAGTGTGATAAAAAGTAATTGAAAAGAATCCATTGCGATATAGAATGAAGAGAAACGTAACCCTGTGAAGTATCGTTTTTTCAAGGTTGATAACCCCGTCTTGTGAATTTTTGAAGTAGTGTTATTATTAATATACTCCATGCACAAACAAGAGATTATATGATAACATCAAGGGAGAAACAGGACATGAGAGATATTCAAAAGCTCTATAGATTACCAGAAGTTATTGGCGATAGAAAGAAAGGTATCACAGGTTTTTTCCCTATATCGAAAGCGGCATTTTATCGTGGTATATCAGAAGGTAAATATCCGAAGCCGGTCAAGCTTTCTGAAAGAACAGTCGCATGGCGTGAGGAGGATATACGAGAGATGGTCGAAAAGATATCGAATGCGGCATTCGGGTAAATCTGGTTGCATTAACACCGCTAAACCACAAGCGAGCGGAATACCGCCCGCCTCTGGTTTGCTTCCAGACCGCAACGCTGGAATACAGCCTTGCTCTACACCGTCGCCAGTCACATCTTATTCTGTTCCCAAAACTTTTTGGTTTTTAAAATCTTTTTCGTAAAATACTGTTATATAATTGCACCGTTGTGGAATTGAAACAAACTGATGAACTGTTAAGAGAATCTTAACGATTCAACATCTTCTAATTGCACCAGCGGCGGCTTAACTTCCCGGCACGCAATGGTAGCCTGAAAAGGTTAAGAGTTACAGCCCGTCTTCCATGACGGGCTGTTTTATTTTCCACCCTACGCCACCGCCGCAGCAGGAGCCACCACCTTCCGCCCCAGCTCCCGATCAATCTTCTCAATCATCGTATCGTCCGACAAACTCACCCGCGCCAGCTCCTTGTTCAGCGCCTTGATCAACGTCGCCGATTTAATCTTCTCAGCCACATCACGCGCAGCAGCAAGAAACTCCAAATCAGCTTTGCGGTCTCTCAACTCAAACCGGAGCGGGTACGTCACTTCATACCCCACCGCTTCAGCATCCACACCTTCCCATGCGCAGAATATCTTAAAGAGCTGATACTCACAAAGCTGCAACTGAGCCGACTTGCCGGCAAGCAGCGTGTTCAGAATCTGAAACTCCGTCTCCATGGCAACCCCTGATGTAACCTGTGCCCGGTACGTCCGCACCGGTGTCAAGTGCGCCATGCGGTTAATCGCTTCAGTCTTGTTCTCAATGGAAGAGAGCAAGCCTACAATCGCTTCAGCGTCCGCCTGTAAGAGATAGGGTTTCTTATCCGATGGAGAATCGGGATCCATAATAATAACGCCACCTGCGCCAGTAGTGGCTTGGTCGCCTTGATTCTTCACCAACGTTTTATGGTTGCTCCCCCTTATCATCTGGGTAAGCTCTGAATAGTCATTGTAAATGGAAACCTGCATTCCAACAATGTCTTCAATGTCAGAAAGCGCCTTGCCTCGAACCGTGGATTTCTGGTTAGAGTAGAGCACGGCAGGGATCAAGCCTAACGGGTTCGGTTTGGGTTCCATGCTGATTACCGTGCCTTCCAGAAGCTTTGTCGTAACAATTTCATCCGCCGTCCACTCTATAACCGTCACGGCACTGCCTTGGCGTGTATCGTTCTCACTCTTTGTCTTGAGGTAGCTTAACTGTGTAGCACCATTTGGCGCAGCAGTAAACTCGAAGTCAATCACATCTTCAGGAGTGAACATCCGCACATAAGGGCGAACCCCTGAAGCCAGCGCATCGGCTTTGGTCGCATGTTCAAGAGCGGGTTTGTCCATCACTACCCACACCACGCCATACACGCCGCCGAATATTTGCACGGTCTTCATAAACTCGTGCAGTGGCGTACCATCCATATCAGCATTAACAATGAGCTTGTTCAGGTTATAGTTCTTGTCCATCTTCCCGAAATGGCGTTTCGGAGGGTCACGCCAGATGAACCCTGAATAGGTGGTTATCACGCTCTCGCAGTGGTTCTCCAGCGGTGTCTGTTTAATGCGGGTATCGTAATCTTCAGACGATTCAGAGCGGTATTCATACAACAGCTTCTGTGCCTTCCATTCATCCCCGCCCTGAAACGCAGCTTTGTTCTGTTTCCACTTGGTGATGTTCGCGAGATAAACTTTGTTCGTCACTTTCAGGATGTCGCTCCCTGTAGCCATGGCTTATACTCTCCAGTTTGTTGGTTGTACGTACTCCCTCTTTGGCATCCGAACAGGGAACAGTTTTTCAATAGGGTATCCGGCAGCATCGGAAGCATGGGTAAGCGCATCGTTGGTTTTGTCAATGTCGCCGCCCTTCCAGCTTACCAGCTCAAAATCTTTGATCAAGTGGGGGCAGTTGCCAACCGTCAGCTTCCCATCGCGCAAAAGCTTGTTCACGGCATTCACCCTGCTTTTCACCGGCGGGTGCGCATGACTCGCTTCTACACGAAACCCTCTTGCTTTCAGGATGTTGAAGTCCGTTGCATCGGATGACGTTTTACGCGCCCGCCCTGCAGGGTCAGGGAAAACCGTAATGCCTGGATATTGCTCATGCAGCGCATCAGCCAGCTCATACGTGGTTGAGTTGGTGAGGTGGATCTCTTCAAAGAAGTGAACTGTCCCATCAGCAAATACGGTGAATATTTCAGCGGTCAGGTTATCGACGTTGAAATCAATGCCTGCCTGATACATAATCCCGTTCTGTTTCGGTCGTACCACAACACAGCTTTTGGTGTCGAAGTATTTGTACACCCTGCCGGAGGTGAGGTTCACAAACTGCCCGTTCATGTACGCCGCCCTCTGATTCTCATCGAACGCTTTTTCAAGCATTGTAATGAACTGAGTCGGCAGGTAGGTGTTATCAGCAGTCCGTGCTACAACAGTGCCAAGGTCATAGCGATCATCGGTATTCTGTGCCAGCTCATACCCCCAATTGAGCTGTTCAGGCGTGCCCGTCATAAAGAGTTCTCGCACTACAGCATTCGGGTGGCGAAGGCGCGAAAGTACCACGTTGAGAATGTCGCCGTCAATAATGAAGGGTTCGTCAATTCCAGCCGTGCCTAAGTTTGGTCCCTTCAGGCTCGAAGGATCATCACCGGAGGCTATCCAGATAGTGCCCGCCCACCCTCGTATGAGAAATTCATGGTTCGTTTTGTTGAAGGTGTACGGTATTCGCGCATTGTTAAGAAGTTCTTTAATGGTGATGATGACCGTTTTACGTGCCTGCTTGTAGGTGGGTGAGACGTGCAGGTGGGGTACGGGAGAGTTGATGTAACTGTTGTAAATGGCGCGGAGTGCGCCGATATAGGTCTTACCACTGCCATACCCGCCAATAAGGAGCTTCACGAAGTTCGGAAGCTCCCAGAAAGCGCGTTGGTGCGGAAGCATCCCTGTCTTGTTGATGGTGAAGATATCTTCACTCATCCGGCAAGCGCAGCCTCAAGAGAGACTCGCGACAGGTCAGCCCGCGCAATGATCTGCTGCAACTCAGCATCGGTAATGTCTCTCTTTTCTTGCGATGCCAGAGTTATGAGTTCAACGGCAGTGGTCACTTGAACCGCCACAGAATCAGTCATTGATACAACAGCTTTAATCTGAGCAGTTACGAGATCAATGGTCGAAATGATTTCTGTAAGCGAAGCAAGAGCTTTAACAATATTCATGGTGTTGTGTTTTAATGGTTACGCAGCAAGGCGCTGCTTGAAAATCATCACCTCTTCACGGATGATAGAAAGGGAGTTGAGTGCTGAAGAGAGAGCCATCCCTGTACGGGGGGAGGAAGTCAGGTGCAGTACACGAGCCTCATTAAGTGCGGCACGTACCCCGTCCACGCGCCCCATCAGCGCTACCGCTTCAGCTTTGGTTATTTTGTCGCTTCTATACAGCGTTTCAATGACCGTGTAGAGTGAGCCACAGGTCGCCACACTGCCAGCGTAAAGTTTGTTGAAGGTTACGCCTTGTGTGGCTTGTGTTGGTGGCACTCCAACCGAGTCAACCTGTTGCGCTATATGCGGAGTCAGGCTACAGCCTCCAACTGAAAGCATTACAAGAAAGAGAGCAAGTGTTTTCATGATCATCAGAATAAAAGTGTTACGTGATTGTGGTTTGCATTCATTTCCCCGTTCCTGTTTTGTTGCTGAAAAAGTTGAAAATCTCTTTCTCTCTCCGGTAGATTTCGCTGATAACTCTGTCACCAAGCACGCCGGCAAGGTACCCGACAATGAACGCAAGGTCTCTCTCAATGTCCATGTACTCAATCAGCAGGTACGATGGAAAGATTGCCAGCAGCGACACTATAAGGCGTATCAGCAGTTCACGCCTGCCAACGCAGGTTCTCTTGTAGAGAGCATGTGCCACATTCGTCAATGCGCCTATCATGCCGGAGGCTATCAGTCCGAAAAAGTCGTTTCGTTCCATTGTGGTATTGCGCTGTTTTAGAAGTATCTGATTGCCCTGAAGTTGTAATCGTACTCTTTCCTTTCCTGTTCAATTGCTGGTGGGTATCCATCCTCTGAAGAAAGGTAGATAGCGTAAGCTGTCTCAAACAGGCTGTACCCGTTGTCTTCAGGTTCTGCAGATGTCCAATAAATGCTACTGGTAAAACCACCAATAGCAGTCGTGTTGGTGTTAATCTTTACCCAGTCTTCAGGAGTGGGTAAGCAGAAGTCGGAATACCCGTCAGGCGAAACGTAGTCATGGCAATATTGTGCAGGGCTGTTGGTGTGCCCAGCCTGTGCAATAATTGCATCAGTGTTGGCGTTCCCTTGTCCGGTCGCCATTTGCGTTGCTCCAGCGAAGGCGTTTGTGATGTTACTCCATGGCTTGTCCGGCGCGTCAGTCGGGGTGATAACAATACCATGAAGCTCACCGGCAACATATCCAGCATCCCCGGCTTGGTAGAGGTAAGCTAAAATGCCACCATGCCACGGTTGACCAGGCGCAGGAATCGCCTCGTTACAATAAACCGTCCAGCCGCTTTGGCGCAGGCCATCAATCAATTCCATATACTCAGTCGGAAAAGCAGCATTGTTCCCGCTCATGTCCAAGTACCCCTCTTGTATCGAGGAGTCAACCAGCTTGGTCACAAGTAACAGAAGCTGTTCGACGGTGAGGGAGAGATCAGCCAGTCCAAGATGAATGCCATCAGCCCATGCCGGCAGTGTCGAAGGCGCGTTGATATCATACGTCAGCGATGTTCCCGTCACGTCCAGGTATCGCAACCCAGCAAAGCGGTACATGTTCGAGAGGTCGCCTGTTAACCCTGTAGCACCGCGAAGGTCGATGTGCATGAGCGATGCAGGCAGCAGGTCGAAGTTACCGGCAATGAGTGACTCAGGGATGGTGAGTGTCACCAAAGGGCACGCTGAAACATCCAGTTCGCCGGTAAACCCGCCACCTTCAAGCTCTAAGGTGATAAGGCTCTCCATATTTTTGATGCCTTTTACTGAACCGCGTAGAGAGGGATATCCAGCGTTTGAAAACTTGGTTATCAAGTGAACGTCACCTTTAATGATCAAATCGTACCGCCCGATATCAGTGAACACGGTTGTGTAGTGTTGCTCCAGATACTTCACCTGTAACGGAAAACCTTTACCCCACCGAATAACAATAGCGCCCGTGCCTTCAAGGGATAACGTCCGGCTTCCCGGCAGGTCAATCTCCCAGTACATGCCGACCACTTGGCGCAAATAAACACGGGTGTTCCATGCGCCTGCAGGTGTCTCTTGCCCTTTGGTGTTAAACCCTCTTGGTTTGGCGGAGGTGAGCGCTTCGTTATAGGTCTTGCTCATCGCTGCAAACGTTGTGGCGGTTGGTTGAGTGTGCTGTAAATAACAGCGTATGTCGTGCCGTCGTGGTACTGAACGCCAGCAGTAAAGATTCGCTGCAATTCGTCTTTGTAGAGTTGCCCGTAGAACGATATCATGGTAACAAACCCTTCACCACCAACGGAAGCCGCCAGCGATGGCAGAACGTAACCGGCTAACACTTTATACACTGAGGCTTTCATCCATTGCGCAGGGTGCAGTTTTGTTGCATCGAACGCCCCTTCTACCGTGCCCTCAACAACCGATGGGCGCAAGGGTACGGTTATCTGTGATTGTGTAGGAATCCAGAGCGCCTGAATGTCGCGGTTGATATCAGCTTCAGCGTCGGTATGGTAAGCCGTGAAGGATGGAACACCATGCTCAAAAACGTAGGGTTGATACTTCAGGAGATCCGCATCGGTTGAGTATGGCATAGTGCGGTCGGGTTAACGGAATGAGATGGTAACGGATGAATCATCGCCTGTAACGAGTGAAATGGCTGTAGCTCCAACCGGTATCTTTTCGATATTGGTGTTGCCGACAGTCACGAAGTCAAGAAAGGGACCGCCGTTGTAATACTGAGCATCGTCAGTATCAACGATGCTCTTGAATTTGTAAGCGATATACGCCCCACTGAGGCAGCGTATAATGGTGTACGTCGCGTCAGCAGGCAGAGGGTGATCTTCCACAGTGTCAGAGGCGAGAGGCATAGCAGCAATGCCGCCACCAATGGAGCGCATGAGCGCGGGAACCGTACAAATCACGTCACTCCATGAACCTGTGGTCTTTGCCATACGTCTCCCCTTGTGATACTGAACGTTAATAAAACAGCCGATCTCCCTTACACTCTTACACTCAACTACCCAAGCCGTACACCTGGAAGAACAGCAATGGAACGGGCGTTTAACACCTGTGAATCAGCCTGCAGTTCTACGGTGGTTTCGTAGAAGTTCCCGTTCATAACCATGTCATATACCTTCAGCCCGTTCTTGGTGGTCATCAGCGAGTAGTAAGCCTGTTCGTCTGAACGAAGCGCGTAGATGCTTGTGCAGTCGGTGCTGGTGCCTTTTGTTTCGTTTTGTGGCAGTACTTCACTGCCGTCATAGTTGAAGCCTGCATGAATAACAGGAACACCGGCAAAGGTCATAATCCGTCGCCCGAACTGGTCAATGGTTGTCGTACACAGCGCAGCAGCTACGGAACTCAACCGCCCCCATGCGCCACTGTTCATAACCAACAGTTGTGCACCATTGGCTACACTGCCAATAAGCACCTGTAGCGCCTCAACGAGTTTCTGCTGGCTGGAAACGGCAGTGTCACTCACGCCCGTCAAAACCTGCAACCCGTTAACGCCGCACGCGGTGAGTGTCTGACTTGCCGGTAACGCGGTCACGGTCTTTTTCAAGCCGTTGAACTGTGCCGGTGTCTGGGTGGCATCGCCGTTGATGAAGTAGTTGCTCATGTTGCGCCCAAGGGTTTGCCCGAATGCAGCCAACTCTCGCTTCATTTCGCCTGGTACGTCTTCATCACGCTCTTCATAAGCACGGTCAAGGCGCATGGTTTTACCCAGAATCTTCAGCGCAAAGGCGGCGTAGCTTGGTACAGCATCAACCTTGGAAGCAAAGTCGGCAGAAACGGTACGGAAGAGCGCGTTGGCGTTGACATCGGCATCTGAACGAATCAGAGCGGAACCGCCAGTTTTATAAAAGAAGTGGATGTATTCAAGAAGGGGCGCGGTTTTGCGCACGTTGTCAAGAACAAGTTTTGAAAGTTCGTCTTTTGCCGATACGTC